>NZ_CABQHE010000001.1:0-389387 GCF_902463925.1 uncultured Streptococcus sp.
AACTGTAGTGGGTGACGAAAAGTTAAGAAGCTGATGTGCAATATCGGTCATAGAAGTCTTTTCAATTAACTTTTGAGCAATATTTTGATTGATGATACGAGGAATTTGGTGATTTTTCTTGATGAAAGATGTCTCAGCGACCACCATTTTCGAATGATAGTAGCACTTAAAACGATGCTTTTTCAGAAGAATTCTAGTAGGCATATCAGTCATTTCAAGGTAAGGAATCTTAGACTCTTTTTGAAAATACTATTTCTTCATTTGACTTTCGCAATCAGGACAAGATGGGGCGTCGTAGTCCAGTTAAACGATGATCTCCTTGTGTGTATCCTTCTTGATGATGTCTAGAATCTGGATATTAGAGTCTTAAATATCGAGTGGTTTTGTGATAAAGTGTAATTCTTTCTAATGAGTTGTTTTGTCGCTTTTATTTATAGACTTTATGGGACTTTTTGTGTACACTTAAAAAGCTCTATAATCTCTACGGTGGTTTTATCCACTACAGAAATTATAGATCCAAATAAATAGTCACTTTAATTGATTTAAGAAGATGAAAATGGTACTATTAATTTGACTGTCGAAAACATTTTTTTGATATAGATTATTTCTTATATTAATAAATTTATTTTTGTAAGAAGCTTTACTATCAATTAAATTGGAGCAGACAAAAAATGAGGAGGATTTCATTCTAAATGAACAATAAACAACAAGATTTTCGAACGGAGAAGTACATTCGTTACGGTATTCGTAAGTATAGCTTTGGTGCAGCATCAGTAGCGATTGCGGCTGGTTTGATGTTCCTTGGTAACGGTTCGGTATCAGCGACTGAAGTACAATCAGCTGAAACAGCTATCTCAGCGGTTGCTCCTAGTCAAGATGATAAGGAGAAGGAAAAAGCTGAAACAGTAGAAACTGCAAAATCAGAAACTGAAAAAACAGTAGAAACTGCAAAACCAGAAACTGAAAAAGCTGTAGAAACAAAATCAGAAACTGAAAAACTGTAGAAACTAAGAAAGTAAACAAAGCTATCCTTGAAGCAAGTATTGCTACTTTGGAGTCTAAACTTTCAACTGCTAAATACGCAGATGCTACAGTAGTAAACTCAGCTAAGGAAGTGTTGGCAACAGCTAAAGCAACTCTAGCTAAGGGAGATGCTAGCCAAGCAGATGTAGATGCACAAGCAGAAACTGTATCAGCATTGAGCACAGTTGTAACTGAGTCGAATACTGCTGGTTTCGATAAGAAACAAGCGGCTGAAGAAGAAGTAGCAAAAGCTGAAGCTGAAAAGAAAGCTACTCCAGCTGAAAAAGAACTTTCAGTAGCAAAAACAACTTTAACACAAGTATCATCAGAAGCTGAAGTAACTAACAAATTGGCTGAGACTGAACTAGCTAAGGCTGATGTCAAAGAAGAAAACAAGGCAGCAGTTACAGAAGCAGTCGCTAAAAACAAAGAAGTTCTTGCTAAATCTAAGACTCTTCTAGCTGATGAGAGTGTGACAAAAGAGCAAGTAGATGCTCAATTGGAACGCCTTAACGAGTCAATCCTTGCAGTTTACAATGAGTTAAAAAATGCAGGAATTGGCCGTGACGGGAAGTTTTCAGTTAACTTGGCAGATGCACAAACAACAGCACTTAAAGATGCAAGTACTGAAACAGGTCAAAAATGGTTAGAAGACCATGGATATTCTTCATTAAGAGATATTCCAATTCTAAACAAAGGTAAAGATGATAAAGCTATAAGTAACTTAGGGAAACAAATTCAATGGCTTGATTTCTCTGATACAGCAGCATGGACTAATTTAAAATCTAATGGTCAATTACAAGTAGGTTCTGTATTTACAAAACAACTAATACCTGGTTATATCGTTAAAATGACTGTTAAGGAGTTGAAACCATTCCACGCAACAGAAGTTTATAAAAATCGTGTGGCAGGAACTGCAAATGAAGATACTTATGATGCGGCTGCACAAAACGTATTTAAAGATGGACAAGCAAATGGTATCGGTGGATCTGCTCAAACAACATGGTCACACATTAAAAATGCTGGACTAGACTCAACTCCACATAAAACAACTATTGCAGGAACAGATGACAAAGCAAATCAAAAAGTAGGAACTATCGGTGGGGTTGTATTTACTGTAGAAGCTACATATAATGGTAAAGAAACAAAACCTGGTATCGTAATGACTACAGGGGAAGATATTGGAGAAAAAGAATCTGAGATTTATACAACAAATGGTACTCCATGGGATTTAGTTGCCATGGTAGGTAAGGAAGATGAAGTAAATCCATATGATCCAATTACTAAAAGTAGAATGGATAATGTTACAAGTCCACAATCATTCTCACAAGCAAGTGCTGGGTTACAAAAAGCATTAGCTAATAAATTATTTGCAACACCAGATGCTGCTACAGCAGGTCTTGGTTCACAAGTGTTCGGAGGGTATCAAGATAGTAATGGACAGCGTACACCACGTGCGACTCCAATTGTATCGACAGCAGGTGCAACAGAAGTAGGTATGTTCATGATTTCTGGTGGTGCCCAATCATCTATGATCGGTATTAAGTTATCTGATTTTGGAGATCTTCCAGCGTCATATGGTACTGCAGAACACTTTCTTAGAACTGAAACAGTGAACTATAAAACAAATGGAATTGAACAAATTCAACAACCATACTTAGGTAAAGTAAAAGCCGACCCTGAAGCGGTTAATGGAGAACGTGTTCGTGGTAAAGGTTCGGATGATGCAACTGATAATGCAGATGAGGGTGTTGATCAACTTATTGCACCTGATAATGTAGTAAATAATAAAGATACTGGTGAACCAGAAGTTCATTTAATTAAAGGTCCAGATAATACTTATAAAGTGAAAGTTATTGCTTCTGCTAATGGTAACGACAGATATACTGGAACTCTTGAAACTGCATATGTCCGTGGATTTATCGACTTTAATGGAAATGGTAAATTTGATAAAGGTGAAGAATCAACTATTGCAGAAGTAACAGGAAACGGTCAAGAAGTAGAGTTAACATTCTCAAATACTCAAATAATCGATACAAGTAAAGACGTTGCTAACTTCCGTGTTCGTATCGCTAAAGATAAAGACCAAATCGTAAATCCAACAGGAATTGCTTATTCAGGAGAAGTTGAAGATAACCAAATTCAAATTTCTCATCCACCACGTGGAGACTATGAAGAAACTACTGGTAAACAAGGTGAAAAACAAAATATCGGTATTGAATTTATTAACCGTGTAGAAGCTGATGCAGCTGAATTAGGTTCTAACAATGGTAAAACTACATTCAACGCGTATGGTAAAATTAATTACACTGAACAACGTAACTCAATTAGTTTAGCATCAACTAAGAAAGTTCAAACTGAAGGTGTTATGATCGTAGATCCTAATGGAAATCTAGTTAAATCATATACTAAAGCGGGTCAAGGTACTTATGAAGTAACTGACACTGGAATTACATTTACTCCAGAAGCTAACTTCGTAGGTAAAGCTGATGGTATCGTACTTCGTGCTGTAGATACTAATGGTCAATCAACTGGATGGACTGCATTAACAGATCAAAATAAACTTGCTAATGTTAATGATGGTACACATACAACTACTACAAAAACTATGGATGCAGTTTATGTACCAAACGTAACTCCAAAAGAAATCGTTGGAACACCTGAAACATCAACAGATATTCAAGGTAAAGAACAGAAGAAAACACCTAAATTCACAATTGATGTAGATAAAGATGGTAATGGTACAACACCAGACCCTGTAACACCAAGTGCACAGTACCCAGCTAAACTAGTAGATCCAAAAACTGGAGCTAAAGTTGACTCTGTAACAGTAGACGGAGAAGGAACTTACACAATCAACCCAACAACAGGTGAAGTAACATTCCAACCACTTCCAACATTCAAAGGAACTGCAACAGGTGTTGACGTAACATTAACAGCACCAGTAGGTCAAAATAAAGATGGACAAGATGTAACAGCTACAGCTACTACAAAATACACTCCAACAGTAACAGCTGTAGAACCAACAGCTAAACCAGCAGACTCTGCAGGAGTACAAGGTGAAACTCAAAAAGGAACACCAACATTCACAGCAGGAAATGCAGAAGTACCAATTAAAGAAAACTCTCACAAACTTCTAGATAAAGAAGGAAATGAAGTTCAACCTGGACAAACAACTCCAGCATACGCTGAAGACGGAGTAACTCCAGTAGGTACTTACTCAATCGATCCAGCAACAGGTGAAGTAACATTCACACCAACTGACAAAACTTACACTGGTAAAGTAACTCCAGCTAAAGTTCAAGCAGAAGACAAAAACGGAACGAAAGTAAACACTACTTACACTCCACACATCGTAGGTGTCACACCAACGGCTACACCAGCGGAATCTTCAGGTATCCAAGGTGAAGTTCAAGAAGGAACTGTGTCATTTGCACCTGGTGATACAACAATCGAAGGTGTTAAAAAATCAGTACCAATCAAAGCTAACTCAGCGGTTCTTCTTGATAAACAAGGTAACCCAGTAGCGGCAGGTACTCCAGTAGATGCTTTAGATCCAGAAGGAAACAAAGTAGGGGAATACACAATTGACCCAGCTACTAACAAAGTAACATTCACACCAACTAACAAAGCTTACAAAGGTAAAGTACAACCAGCTAACGTTCAAGCAGAAGATGAAAACGGAACTAAAGTTAAAACAACTTACACTCCAACAATCGTAGGTGTAACACCAACTGCAGAACCAGCTGAAACAACAGACGTACAAGGTGTTGAACAATCTAAAGAAGTAACATTCAAACCTGGTAAAGCAACAATCAACGGTGTTGAAAAAGAAGTGCCAATTGACACTACTTCATACAAATTATTAGATGAAAATGGACAACCAGCTACATCAGTACCAGCTAAAAACCCAGCAGGAGATGTTATCGGTACATACACACTTAAAGTAGTAGACGGTAAAGCAACTGCGGTATTTACACCAACTGATAAGACATATGCAGGTGAAGTACAACCAGTTACTATCCAAGCTAAAGATACAAATGGAACTCCAGTAACTACAACTTACACTCCAAACATCATACCAGTAGAACCAACAGGAAAACCTGTAACATCTGAAGGTGCTCAAGGACAACCACAAGAAGGAACTCCAACATTCACTCAAGGTGACGCTAAAGTTCCTATGAAGATCGATGCTACTCAACCAGCTAAATTAATCGATCCAGCTACTGGACAACCAACTGACGCAACAACAATCCCAGCGAAAGACGCTAACGGAAAAGAAGTTGGAACATACACAATCGATCCAACAACAGGTAAAGTAACATTCACACCAAACAAAGACTTCGTAGGTACTCCAGTACCAGCAACAGTTCAAGCGAAAGATGCGAATGGAACTCCAACAACAGCTACTTACACTCCGACTGTTAAACCAGTTACTCCAGTAGGTGTTAATACATTTACTGAAGATATTCAAGGTGCACCACAAAGCGGTAAACCAGAATTCAAACCTGGTAAAACTACAATCAACGGTGAAGAAGTAGAAGTACCAATGGATGATAAAGTACCAGCAACGTTTGAAGATGGAACGACTACTAAGACAATTCCAGGAGAAGGAACGTACACAGTCGATCCTGATGGAACAGTACACTTCACTCCAGACCCACAATTCAAAGGTAAAGGAACAACAATGACAGTTGTTCGTAAAGACCAAAACGGAACTCCAGTAACTGCAGAATACACAGCAGTTGTACACCCAGCATCTCCAGAAGGAACAGAAGTTGAAACTGCAGGTGTTCAAGGTAAAGTACAAAGTGGTAAACCAAACTTCATCGGTGGTAAAGTAACAATTGGCGGAGTTGAAAAAACTGTAGATATCGATGAAGCTGTACCAGCGAAACTAATTGATCCTAAGACAGGTCAAGAAGTAACAACTGTAACAATTCCAGGAGAAGGAACTTACACAGTTGCTGAAGATGGAACTGTAACATTCACTCCAGACCCACAATTCAAAGGTAAAGGTACTGAATTAACAGTTAAACGTGTTGATAAAAATGGTACTCCAGCACTTGGTAAATACTCAGCAGTAGTAATCGGTGTTAAACCAACTGCAGAACCATCAGTAACTTCAGACATTCAAGGTCAAACTCAAAGCCAACCAGTTAAATTCAAAGGTGGGGTAGTTGAAGTTGAAGACCCAATGACTAAAGTTAAGACTGAAGAAGTTGTAGCAATCGATCCAACAACTTACACATTATTAGATGAAAACGGACAACCAGTTGATAAAGTACCAGCTAAAGATCCAAAAGGTAATGTAATCGGTGAATACACTCTTGTTAAAGAAGATGGTAAAGATCCAGTTGCAGTATTCACTCCAACGGACAAATCTTACACAGGAGAAGTTCAACCAGTAACAGTTCAAGCGAAAGATACAAATGGAATAGCTGTAACAACAACTTACACTCCAAATATCACGCCTGTTAAACCAACTGCGAAATCAGCTACTTCTGAAGGTGCACAAGGTCAAGAGCAAAGTGGAACTCCAACATTCACTGAAGGACACGAAAAAGCTCCAATCGATCCAACTGTACCAGCTAAATTAATCGATCCAGAAACTGGTGAACCAACTGATGAAACTTCAGTAACAGTACCAGGAGAAGGAACTTACACAATCAATCCAGAAACTGGCGAAGTAACATTCAAACCAGAACCAAACTTCACAGGTAAAGCTGAAGGTGTTGAAGTTCAACGTAAAGATACAAACGGAACTCCAGCAACAGCTAAATACACACCAACAGTTAAACCAGTAACACCAACATCAGATGACGTAGTATCTGAAGATATTCAAGGTGCTAAACAAACTGGAACGCCAGTATTCACACCAGGTAAAACAACAGTTAACGGTAAAGAAGTAACTGTAGAAATCGACGAAACAGTTAAACCAACATTAGAAGGTGCTGATGAAGAAGGTAAAGTGGTAGTACCAGGAGAAGGAACTTACACAATCGATGAAAATGGTGCAGTAACATTCACTCCAGACCCACAATTCACTGGTAAAGCTAGCGGTGTAACAGTTAAACGTGTTGACAAAAACGGTACAGAAGTAGCAGCTAAATACACACCAACAGTTAAACCAGTAACACCAACATCAGATGATGAAGTAACTACTGATGTACAAGGTGCAACTCAAAAAGGTAAACCAGCCTTTGAAGCAGGTAAAACAACAGTTAACGGTGTAGAAAAAACTGTAGAATTATCTGATAAACCAGCTAAACTAGTAGATCCGAAAACAGGAGATCCAGTTGATTCTGTAACTATCGAAGGAGAAGGAACTTACACAGTTGCTCCAGATGGAACTGTAACATTTACTCCAAATAAAGATTTCACTGGTCAAGCGACAGGTGTAACGGTTAAACGTGAAGATAAAAACGGAACACCAGTAACAGCTAAGTACACTCCAGTAGTATTACCAGTAACTCCAACAGGTAAAGACGTAACATCAATCGGTGAAAAAGGACAACCTCAATCAGAAACACCAGTATTCACAGCTGGAACTACTAAAGTAAACGGTAAAACTGTAACAGTGCCAATCGATGAAACAGTAGCTCCAACATTCGAAGATGGAACAACTACTAAAGAAGTACCAGGAGAAGGAACTTACACAGTCGATAAGAACGGTAAAGTAACATTTACTCCAGAACCAGACTTCGTAGGAACAGCTAAAGGTGTAACAGTTAAACGTGTTGACGAAAACGGAACACCAGTAACAGCTAAATACACACCAACAGTATTAGGTAAAACATCTACAGAAAACGTAGTTTCTGAAGGTGCTAAGAACCAACCACAATCTAATACTCCAGTATTCAAAGGTGATGTAGACACAACAGTAGCTCCAACATTCGCGGATGGAACAACTACTAAAGAAGTACCAGGAGAAGGAACTTACACTATCGATAAAGATGGTAAAGTAACATTTACTCCAGAAAAAGACTTCGTAGGAACTGCTACTCCAGTAGAAGTTGTACGTAAAGATAAGAACGGTAAGACAATCAAAGCTTCTTACACACCAACAGTTCGTCCTGACACAGTATTTGTTGATAAGAATGGTAAAGAGTTAGTTCCATCTAAAGATGGTAAGAACCCATCAGAAACTATTCCAGGATACAAGCTTGTTAAGACCGAAACTGATGAAAAGGGTAATACTAAACACATCTACGAACCAGTAACAACTAAACACGTAGATAAGAATGGTAACCTAATCCCAGGAACAACAACAGAAGAAGGAACAAAAGATCCTAAGAACATTCCAGGATACAAAGTAGTAGATACTAAGAAACTTCCAAATGGAGATACAGAATATGTATACGAAAAAGTAACGACATCATTCGTAGATTCACAAGGACGCACAATCCCAGGAACTTCAACAGAAGAGGGTACAACACCTAAGAAAGATATCCCAGGATACAAATTCGTAGAAACTAAGACTCTAGATAATGGAGACACAGAACACGTTTACGAACCAGTAACTACAAAACACTTAGATAAAAACGGTAACCCAATTCCAGGAACAGAAACAGAAGAAGGAACAACTTCAGCTAAAACTCCAAAAGAGGTTCCAGGATACAAACTAGTAGATACTAAGAAACTTCCAAACGGAGACACAGAATACATCTACGAAAAAGTAACAACAGTGTTTAAAGACAAAGATGGAAATGTCATCCCAGGAACAACTACTGAAGAAGGTACAACTCCTAAGAAAGATATTCCAGGTTACCGCTTCGTAGAAACTAAGACTCTTCCAAATGGCGATGTAGAGCACGTATATGAGAAAGTTTCAACACCAGCTCCAACACCTTCACCTGTTCCTCAACCAACTCCAGGTAAGCAAAATACAACTACTTGGACTGATGAAAATGGAAATCCATTGAAACCAACTGAGTCAGGTTCTAAAGAACCGGGAACGGTTTCAGGTTACGAATATGTGAAGACTGTGACTGATCCAAATGGAAATATCAGACATATCTTCAAGAAAGTTGAGATGCCAACTCCAAGACCAGTTGAATCAAGTCAACCAGCAACACCAAAATATGTTGAAGGTCAAAAAGAGTTGCCAAATACAGGTACAGAAGACAATGCTAGCCTAGCAGCACTTGGACTTCTCGGAGTATTGAGTGGATTTGGTCTTGTAGCTCGTAAGAAGAAAGAAGACTAATCTTTCTAATTGATACGATTTGTTTGCAATGAACATATCTTCCTTAAAACTGATGAATCGAATGATTCATCAGTTTTTTTGGTTTCTATGTCAACTGTAGTGGATTGAAGAAAAGCTAGGATTTCGAAAGGACGAAATTCTTCCTTTCTTTTTGTATCACGAAAACCACTAGCTATGCTAGTGGTTCCGAAAAGCTTTTAGCGATATATCAAAAAAGTCCCCCTAAAGTGTTTTATTAGATAAGGTTTCCCGACCACTAATTAATATACAAAAGGAGGACCCCTGATGAGACAGAATAATAGTTTAGCACATACTACATGGAATTCTATGTATCATATTGTTTTCGCACCCAAATATTGACGTCAGATAATTTATGGGAAATACAAAGCAAGTATTGGTCAAATCTTACGTTTATTATGTGAAAGAAAAGGTGTTTAAATACATTAAGCAGATGTTTTCTAAAATCATATTCACATGTTGGTGAGTATACCACTTAAATTAGCTATTTCTTCATTTATTGGATATTTAAGGGGTGAGAGTAGCTTAATGGTATTTGACCGACACGCTAATTTAAAGTATAAATATGGGGATCGCAAATTTTGGTGTCGAGGCTTTTATGTTGATACGGTTGGGCGAAATCAGAAGCGAATTGAAGAATATATTCGTAATCAATTACAAGAAGACGTGATAGCAGATCAGCTAAGTCTATTTGAGGAGTATGATCCGTTTACAGGTGAGAAGAATAAAAGAAAGTAATCTTAAAGAGACCCGCTAGACGGGTCAGCTAGTAAAGGTGGTGCTGAAGGGAAACCATTCGGTAGACCTATAGACATCGGCCGGTAGCAGAGGCCTAAAGCCGAAGAGCAAGCCACCCGTTCTGATATGATACCTCTTAAGTAGACAAGGTAAATACCTAAAATCTACTTAAGAGGTATTTTGATGTTTAGAGAGGTGACAATCTGTTTTTTGAGGTTTTCAAAGTTCCGAAAACCAAAGGCATTGTGTTTAATAAAGTTTGATGAGATTATTTGTTACTTCTAATTTTGCATTAGAATAGGGTAACTGAAGGGTGTTGACAATTGTTTCTGCCTTTGAGAAAGGCTTTAAAGACAGTCTAAACAAGCGGATGAAGCTGCTATAGATTGTCCTTAAAGAGTCCTAAAAATTGTCAGACTCTTAATTCTGAAAGTGGCAAAGCAAAAGTTGATAGAGATAATAGTGGTGTTTCAAGTCTTCTGAATAGATCAAAATCTTGATCAATGAAACTCATCTTCATCTCTCAATTTAAACAGTCACTTCCCTGACTGTCTAAACGTCCCAGGACATAATCTTAGGAAGACGAGAACAATCATGCTTAAAGTTGAAGTCATTGCGCTTGAGAATGTGAAATGGCTAGTTGATGAGCAATGTCTGGCGTAGAAGTCTTTTCAATCAGCTTCTGAGCAATCATTATGATTTTTTCTAATGAGTTGTTTTGTCGCTTTTCATTATAGATATTATGGGACTTTTTTCTACAAGCAAATAGCTTCATAATATCTATAAGTTTTTATCCATTACAAATATCATAGCTCCGTTTTTCTTTTGTGCTAATAAAAATGTTTTTTGTAGATATGGATGTTTAAAAAGAATTAACTTCATCTGGTTAGAGATCTCATATAGTGTTATAATTTAAGAAACATAATGATCTTACTTTAGTTTGGCTGAGTTAATGGTTTTTTGTATAAATGATGGAGGGGAAAAGATGGATATAGATAGAACTATTTCAGTACGGATTCAAGGTTTATTGGTTTTTGAAAGCCCTCTTCATCATGATGAGCGTGGCTATTTTTTAGAGAATTGGCGAAAAAAAGATTTAGTTGCAAATGGAGTACCAGATTCATTCTTTCACCACAAACTTCAGAATAATGTGTCTGTCTCAAATCAGGGAGTTATCAGAGGGATGCATTGTCAGGGCTATGAAAAATTTATGACAGTAGCCTATGGTACCTTCAAAATGATTTTTATCGATTTACGGATAGATTCTCCAACTTACAAATCTGTGGATGTGATAGATGTCAAACCTGGTAGGGCTGTTTTTGTTCCTGGTGGAGTAGCTAATGGAGCACAGTCGCTAGTTAACAATGGGATATTGAATTACCTGGTTACTGATTATTATGATCCACACAAAAACTATCTAGGAATGACACCCCTAGACAAGGACGCTAATTTGTCGTGGAATTCTCTTTTAAAACCAATCATTTCTGAAAAAGACCAAGCTTCTAAAACTTTCAAGGAAGTTCTTGAACTAATTGAATCAAGCAAGAAGAAAGTTGCCTTAATCGGCTCGACGGGTGCAGTTGGAAAAGTTTTATGTGATAAATTAAGGAAGCTATCTGATATTGATTTAAGTTGTTTCAATAGAAATAATGTTGAAGAAGCTTTGAAAGATGTTTATGATGTGGTTATTTGTACTGCTCCGTCATCAGAAAAATTATTAACTAATTTAGGTTTGAAAAACGATGACTCGGAAATAGAGGAATTATTAAATGTCCTAAAAAACATTCAGACAAATCATATGATTTTAGTGTCTACTAAATCTGTATTTGAAAGTGGTACCAGATATAGCACTATTCATCAAAAGATTTATAATAGCGTGATTGAAAATCATCAAAATAAGAACACTATTTATATTATGGACACCTTATATGGAAAAACACTGAAAAAGGGCTTTATCAACGATTTACTTTCTAGACAATGGACTTATATTTCAAATGATATTGTTTTGGATAATCCTGAGTTAGAAAAATATTATAAAAAAGTAAATAACCAGTTGTGGGTTTTAGTAGAGCCTCTTACAGATGAATTGTTGAGGGCTTTAGAACCAATTTCTGATATTTATCCTGATGAGATGTGCTATCAAGTAACAGCAATAAATGATTTAGTTGGTCATCTGGTGGCGAATTTAAATAGAATCGATGGAGTGAAACTGGGTATTAATCAGTCTGAAATTTTTACAGGTAAACAAATCAAGGATTTATTAAAAACACCAGACAATTCTACTTTAGGGCAATACTTTAAAAAGCAAAAAGGAGATTTTAATCTTGAAAATTTATGAAAATAATAGAGGTTTTCAACTAGGAAATTTGCTTTATCTTCTACTACAGGCTCACAGAGATCGAATGATGGGTTATGAGGAAAGTTATGTCTTACGAACAGGATATTTTCAGTTTGCCCAGACCTTTTTTCCAAAAACTACTGTCTTATTTTCAAAAGCAAATGGTATTGAATTAGAAGATTTTGGTTATTTTCAAGAGGCAGGTGTTGACTATTCTTCAGAAGAATTGGACTCTTTTTGTAGAGAATATTTGATTGAACCAGTAGTAGCAGCTTCCGCTCGATTTGAAGAGAAAAATGTGACAATTGCCATTAGAAGAACGGATTTTCTCAATGAACGAAATAGAAAAAATTACGGCTATAACTCTCAGTTGTATATCGGTTCTTGTTTAGACAAGATAGCAGACATTGAAGGGGCTGATTTTCAACATTTGACCATCCGAATTACTTCAGACGATGTTGACTGGTGTCAGAAAGAATTAGTACCTTTTCTACAGTCTCAGTATCATTTTGAAAACCCGATTATAGTTGAGGAGCAGGATATTCAAGATAACTTTTTACAATTATATAGCTGCAACAAGTATTTTATTTGTCCCAATTCGACCTATTGTTACTGGGTAGGCTATATTTTAAGATTAACAAAACCTTTTGTAACAGTGTTTGTTCCGGATTTTAATACTCTACTTGAACAAAATGGAAAACAAATTGCGGATACAAGAGAATGGGAAGTTGTAAGTGTTGATCGTACTGGCTTTGAGTAACATGTGTTAAATAAGCGAACGAATATTGAACTTCTACAAAAAATTTTGCCACAGTTAGGAAAATCTCAGTAGGATTTTAAGTATATAGCAGATAGACCAGGACACGATCTTCGTTATGGAATAGACGCTAGTAAGTTATATACTGAGCTAGGTTTTACACCTCTCTACGTGGATTTTGATAAGGGAGTAAAAAAGTTATTCATTGGTATCAAGAACATGAAGATTGGTGGCAAGAGATGATTACGCAAAAGTAAGATGCTAAGTAAGAGTTTGTAAGAATATTATGAGGAGCTAAATGTGGAGAATATAATTTTTTGTTCATCTCCCTTCCAGGTCTTGGTTGCTAGAGAGATTATTCGGACTGTTTCAGCAGACTTTATCGGGATTTATCTAAAGATGTCAAATGATGCGAGACAGAATTACTATGCTGAACGGATGGAGGAATTTTGTAAGGAAGTCCTTGTTTTAGAAGGAAAGACAGTCTTCAATGATATTCAGGAGGTTTTGAAAGACAAGTCAATTCGCAATCTCTATTTAGCCAGCTTGGACAATCCTGTAGCTCTTAGTATCTTCAATCCAAGTACAATGAATTTGTACACCTTTGATGATGGTAGTACTTCCATTGTACCTCTTAATCTCTATACACAAAATCTTGAGAGGGGCATTCCGTATACAAACTTTACCTTAAGAGAGGTTATGTCTTTGTCAAATAGACATTATACGGTATTTGAGGACTGCCTTCTTTTCCCAAAGGAGAAGCAAGTTTTTCTAAGGCTTCATCTTGAACCAAGTCATTTTCATAGGGCTAAAAATGGTAAGAAAATAAGCGTTTTTCTGGGGCAATTTCTAGGCTCTCTCCTTTATCAGGAAGATTTGGAACTTACTCAAAAATTGACTGCTAAAGTTTTAGATGAACAGAAGATTGATTACTACTATCCCCATCCTAGAGTACCTTTGAATCCTTATCAAGATAAATTAAAAGAAACTAGATTTTGCTTTGAAGAAGAAATTTATCTTTTGTTAGAAGAATATGAGTTTGTTGAGGTACATGGTTTTTACTCAACTTCGCTTTTGTTGGTCAAAAATATAGAGGGCGTGTCAGTTCAGGGGTATCGGACTTTTTTAACAACTCATGAATCAAATGTTTTTGCAAAACGAGGTGTGCCCTATCAAAATGTGTCCCAATCGGACACACCTGTTGATATTGTCATGCCTGTCTATAATGGCGCTGAAACCATTAGCCAAACGATTGACTCTGTTTTAAATCAGACCCACCAATCTTTTCGACTGCTAATTGTGGATGATGGTTCAACAGATAATACAGAGGAAGTTTGTAAGCCATATCTAGTAGACAAACGAGTACAGTATATCAGGGAAGGCCATAAAGGTATTTCAGAAACGTTAAATCGTGGAGTTAGTTTGTCTCAAACGGCTTATGTAGCCAGACAAGATGCAGATGATGTATGGATGCCTTGGCATCTTGATTTTCTCTTGCAGGAGTTAGAGAAAAATCCTCAATTAGACCTTATCGGGGCTAGAGTTGTCGCAGAAGAAGATGCCGTAACAGATAAAATTAAACGGAATCAATCTCATCATTTATCAGGAGAAAAATTGTGGTTAGAGCTTGCTTATCAAAATGTATTTAACCATTCAACTGTTATCTTTAAACGCTCTGCCTATGATGAAGCAGGAGGTTATGATGCTAAGTGTGATGGGTTTGAAGATTGGCATTTGTGGTCTCGCATGGTCACAAAGGATAATGCTTTAGTATTGAATGTTATGACAACTTACTATCGCTTATCGGAGCGTTATAAACGACAGATGGTTTTCCGAGCAAGACTAGCAAGAAGTCGTGGATTAAGATTGGAAGATGTATTGGACTAAACTATGGTGAAAGTATTTACAATAAAGGAAGGCGTTCCTGTAAGCACTTATGGCTTTGAAAGAAGTCAATTGGCACGTCAAGAAATTTTTAAAAGTCTATCCCTAGAACAGAAACTCGTTATAACAAATCTGGATAATTTTGTACCGAATTTTGTAGAAACCTTAGAAAAACTTGGTTTTGAAAACTTCTATCATGTTATTTTTGACCAGTCAGATCTGGCTAGACAAAAGCCGAGTGTAGACAAAAAATTTATTCAAGAACTAGATCATGTCAGTGAAGTCGAGTACACAAAAGAGGGATATGTAGGTCTCGTTCATTATCAAAATGGGGATGTAGAATGCTATACCTCTCAATTACTGTATCGTTTCCAATATCAAGAAAATCTCTTTACTCTTTTTGACAGTAAAGGGGAGTTGCTGAAGGGTGATGTGAGTGAAAATTACCATTCTTACCAAAATCTAAGAAGTGGGGAAACCTACACTCAATGGCAGCTGGTTAGTCTCTATCTAGCGAACAAGTCTACAGTGGAAGATTGCTTTATCATTGATATGGTCAATGAATATCCTCTTCAATTGAGAAAGTTTTTCCAAAATACGGGAAGAAAGCTATTTGCTTATACCCATTACAATATCTTAGATCCGATGATGAAGTTTGTCTTACAAGGGTGGTGTCAAAATATCGTTGCAAGTCCAGTTTTGGAACAACTAATAGGGAAAGATAAGGTTCGCTTTTTACCTCCAATGTTTGTGGATGGCGTTTTGGAAAAAGAATATGCAAGAGTTACCGATTGGTGTATCGTTGGCAATATGACGATGATCAAACGGTGTGCCTGGGCGATTGAGGCTTTTCGACAAGTGTCAGATAGTCAGTTGACGATTTATGGCAATTTGCCAGATGGTTATAGCCAGAAAGACTTGCCGTCAAATGTCCACTATGCAGGCTTTCTAGAAGAGGTTCCTTATGAGAAGCACCAAGGCTATCTCTCTTGTTCTATGAGTGAATGCTTTGCCAATGCGGCCGTGGAAGCATCTGCTAAGGGCTTGGTCTGTCTCTTGTCTGATACAGATTTAGCTCATAGGTACTATAAGAGCCAATCCAAAGGAGTCACAACATTTGGTGATATTGGAGAGTTAATCTTGTGGCTTAATACTTATCACAAAGAAGGCCGTTACGCATCTGCAACCTTTGCTAAGGCTTATCAAAAAAAAGAAACAATTAAAGTGTATAAGGATGTATTATCCTTAGAACAATGATATAATTGAAGGTATAGAACAGTCCTAGTTTTATAGTTCTTATCGCAAATTTTATAGATTCAAAATATAAACAACAAAGAAGTTTTAGGAAGGTAATGTTTTATGTTTCATACTGATCGACAAGAGAAATTTTCACTTCGTAAGTACAAGGATGGTCGAACTGATTCTAAGTTAATTGGGGCAACGATTTTGGCAGCAGGTATTTTATCAATGGCAGGTATCAATACTGTGTCAGCTGATGTTGTGTCTAATGGTACAAATGAACCTACAGTAGTGACCGACACATCTAAAGTTGAATCTGCAAAGGCTACAACTTTTACAGATGATAAAGATACATCTAAAACTTTCAAAGTTGATGCAGTTTTAGATGGAGGAGCAACTGAGCCAACAAAAGCTAATATCAACACTGGTGATAAAGACGGTGATGACACAGTGAACTTCAAATCAGAAGCAACTGTAAATTACAAACTGGATTCTGATAAGTCATTACTAAAAACAGAAACAGTAGAAGCTGGAAAAGGTACGGTTACAACACCTTATGATAAAAAAGGTCTTGCTTATGACACAGATGGTAAAGACTACCGTGAATCAACAGTGGCTAAAACTGGAGATGCTATTAGTGAAGCTACTGGGAAAAAAGATACAGTAGAAGCGAATAATAAAGTTTATGAATATGTACGTTCAGAAGTTGAAGGTACTGACAAACCAACTTATGACAAAACACATTTCAATGATATCGAAGCTCCAGTATCTCCAGAAGGAATGCACAATAAACTAGGAGAAATCGACTATACAAAAACAACAGGTAAAGTTTATCTAGTAGAAGAAACAGCCGATGGACAATATGGTAAATTCGTAGAAGCGAGTGGGGTAACTAGTGATGAAGATGCAGTAACAAAATGGAAGGCTGGTCAAGCTACAGCTAAAGATTTCACTAAAGCTAATGTAACACTTCAAGAAGGAGATACAGTCCTTGTCCTTGATAAAGATACGTATGCGATCACAGATGCTGTAGAAAGAAAAAGTAAAAAAACAGGAACACCTGTCACTTATGTTGCCGTAAAAGAAAATATTTATGACGGAACTTCTACTGATATTTGGGGTATGACCTATGCAATTCTTAGAGAGAATTATACAGCTATTAAAGATATAGGGGATGATAACGTCTTTGGTACTGCTGATGATAATGAAAGAAATGCAACTTCGAATGGTACGCAAACAAGAAAATCAATGGATGTTTTCGATGTGTCAGGAAGAGAGGATAAATATTCTAAATATCTTCAAAAAACACCAGATTTAAACACGTCAAATGCTTCAGTGAAAGATATATTGAAAGATGTTTTTGCAACTGGATATCGACTTGTTGATTTCTTTACTAGTAATGCGTCAAAACCTACGGATATTGAAGCAATTAATAGCGTCAAAACTAATTTAGATAACAAAGTAGACGAACTCGTTAATTATATGAAAGAAAATAATATTCGAGTTGGTTTATCTAATAATAAAGTTGGGTTCTATGTAAATGACGCTTCAGCTGACAATGACTCATCTAAACTAGATCAATTTGAAACAAAAGTTAGAGAAGTAAGTACGGTTTTAGATGCTTTACCTATTATTGATAAAGTAAAAACTTCTGGTGTTGCTTCAAAAGAAGAAGCTCAAAAATACGGAGCAGTTGACGGTGATTTGTTTCCTGTTTCTAAAGATGTTATTGAAACTTATGAATTTACAACTGTAGGTGGTTTAGTAGTAACAACAAATACTAAGTATGATAGAAATGATGGACATGATGTCATTTGGAATAAATACCCGGTAAATACAGAAGAAAAAATTAATATTTCGAATGTGACAACTAATGGAACATGGGGTGTTACAGTATCAGATGATAAATCACAAGCTACGTTGACTAAATCTAAACGTGAAGTAAATGAATGGGAAGCTTCTGATGAAACAACAACGGATACTGCTACAGTAACTAAAAAAGAAATCATCACGCCAATCCGTGCTTACAAAGTAATGGGTGAAGAAAAACCAGTTGTAACCCATTACTACAACTTAAAAATCACAAAAGAAGAAGCTGGTACTGCAACAGCTACTAAACAAGGTAGCGTCGTTATTAAGTACGTCACAACTGATGGAAAACAATTAAAATCAGAAACTGATAAAGACAACGTAACACTTGAAACAAAAACTATCGTAAGCTTGTATTCAGGAGAAACAAAAGTTGATGAACGTACAGATATCGCGACTGTAGAACAAAACTATGATACAACTCCAAAACAATATCCAACATTAGTAGATACTGATACTGGATTTACATATGAGTATGTAGGTCTAAAACAAGGTTCTCCAGCAGCTAGTGGTAAAGTAGTAGAAGGAACAACAGAAGTTGTTTATGAATACCGTCTAGTAAGTGAAGAAGAGAAAACACCGTCTAAATCAGAAGTGACGAAAACAGGTTCTGTTGATGTGAAACACGTTGTGATCAACGAAGATGGAACGTTAAAAACATTAAAAGAAACAGAAGTAGTGAAGAACAATGTTCCTCTAGAGTATGAAGATACGTACGTAACTTACTCAAAAGGTGTAAAAGTATCTGAACGTAAAGAAAAACGTACCGTTACAGAAAAATACGACACTACTGATAAACAATACCCAACTCTAAAAGACGAAGCTACAGGTTTAGTTTATAAATATGTAGGGCAAACATCTGATTCAGCTCCAGCAACAGGTGACGTAACTGAAGGTGAAAAACACGTTATCTACAGCTATACTCTGGATAAACAAGAGGAAACAACACCGTCCAAAGTAGTTGAAACAAAAGGTTCAGTAGTTGTTAAGTACGTTGATGCTGACGGTAATGAAATCAAAGACGCAGAAAATGTAATAACAGATGCGGTTGTCAAAACAACGAAAACATACGCTACAAAATCAGGTGATGTTGTTTTATCAACACGTGATGAAGTAACGGAAAATGATGTAAACTATAATGCTGCTGAGAAGAAAGTTGATACAATCACTAAAGATGGTAAGAAATATGCCTTCCGTGGTGTGTATGCAGTTTCGGACAAATTCAACAATACAATTGAAGAAACAGGTAAGGTCAAAGAAGGAACTACAACAGTTGTTTACCAATACGACTACGTTATCCCAGTAGATCCAACTAAACCTAACGAAGGAGAACAAAATCCTCCAAAACCAGAGGATAAAATCCCTAACGATCCAAAAGGTCGTACATACAAAGATTTAGGTCTCTTAACAGAAGTTAAACGTAACATCACTTATGTATACGAAAATGGACCAAAGGCAGGGCAAGAAGCAAGTGCACCAGTTGAACAAAAAGCACGCTTTACAAGAACTGCTGAAATCAACTCTAGAACTGGTGAAGTGACGTACACAAGTGACTGGACTAAAGAGCAAACACTTGCCGAAGTAGTATCACCGAAAATCGATAAATATGTAGTTGATAAAGAGAAAGTAGCTGAATTACCAGTAACACATGAATCTACAGACAGTAGTGAAGTTGTTAAATATCGTGAAAATCCTGAAATTATCGAACATGATGCAGCGAAAGACAAAAAAGGGTCTGTAGTTGTTAAGTATGTTGATGGTCAAGGAAATGAAATCGATACAGCAGTTACGGTTAAAGATAATGTAGTAGTAGAAAAAGCTACAACAAAAGTCTACGCTGATCGTGAAGAAACTACTTATACAGCGACAAATGAAGAATACAGCACTGTAGCAAGTCGTAAAGATGTTATCGAAGTTAGTGGTAAGAAATATAAATACAGTGGTGTATACGAAGTTTCTGATAAATACAACAACGTACTAGAAGAAACAGGTAAGGTGAAAGAAGGAACTACGACGGTAGTATATCAATACGACTACTTAATTCCAGTAGATCCAACTAAACCTAACGATGGTGATCAAAATCCTCCAAAACCAGAAGATAAAATCCCTAACGATCCAAAAGGTCGTACCTACAAAGACCTAGGTCTACTAACAGAAGTGAAACGTAACATTACTTATGTTTATGAAAATGGACCAAAAGCAGGGCAAGAAGCAAGTGCACCAGTTGAACAAAAAGCACGCTTTACAAGAACTGCTGAAATCAACTCTAGAACTGGTGAAGTGACGTACACAAGTGACTGGACTCCAGAACAAAAACTTGCCGAAGTAGTATCACCAGAAATAAAAGACTACACTGTAGACAAAGCTAAAGTAGATGAGTTAGCCGTAACACATGAATCAAAAGATTCAGCGGTTGTTGTTAAGTATTCTCAAGTTTCTTCAGTAAGCGAACGTGATTACGCAAAAGATAAAAAAGGAACAGTTATCGTTAAATTTGTAGATATTAATGAAAACTTCCTTGCGGATGATGTAATTGCTAAGAACAATGTCATTGTAGCTGAAGCAACAACTACAATTACTGGTGATAAAGAAGAAACGACTTACAAAGCTACTGGAGAAGAGTATGCTGTTACACCACCAGAAACGATTGAAGTGGATGGAGTGACATTTAGATTAAAACGTGTTCTTCCAGCAGGAGATAAGTTTAAAAATACTGTGGAAGAAAAAGGATTGGTTAAAGAAGGTGTTACCACTATTGTTTACCAATATGTAATGCAAATTGATGCTCCAAAAGTGGAAGTCCCAGAATTTGATGGTGGAGTAGTTCCGTTGGATCCGCCAACTGTGGAAAAACCAGAACTTAAGATTCCAGAACAACCAACTCCTAAACCAGAGCCTAAGCCGGAACCAAAACCAGAAACTCCACAACCTGTAACACCTACAGATAATGGAGATAACAACGGAAATAATAATGGAACTCCAACAACTCCAGCTCAACCAGCAGCTTCTACACCTCAATATATGGATGGCCAACGTGAACTTCCAAATACAGGTACAGAAGACAATGCTAGCCTAGCAGCACTTGGACTTCTCGGAGTATTGAGTGGATTTGGTCTTGTAGCTCGTAAGAAGAAAGAAGACTAATCTTTCTAATTGATACGATTTGTTTGCAATGAACATATCTTCCTTAAAACTGATGAATCGAATGATTCATCAGTTTTTTTGGTTTCTATGGGCTCTTTGTCAACTGTAGTGGGTTGAAGAAAAGCTAAGTTTTCGAAAGGAGGAAGTCCGCCCTTTTTTGAATTTTTATGCAATATATATATATATATATTGCATAAAAATTCGATTAATTTGGGTGAAAACTGTTTATATCATAAGTATCTAGAGAACAAAAATAATATAAATAATTGAGTTAAAAAAGTACATTTTTATTTGACCTCATCAATATATTTGATATAATGAGAAAAAAAGTTAAAAGGTGGATTGTATGACGAGACAACAAAGACCTAAACATAGGAAGTCTTTCAATTGGTATGGCTTAAGCCAACGTTTCTCTATTCGTAAGTATCATTTTGGTGCTACGAGTGTGTTGTTGGGGACAGCCTTGATTGTGGGTGCTGCCCAAACGACTGCTAAAGCAGAAGAAGTAACAGCTGAAAATAAAACAGAAGCTGTTGCAACTACTCCAAAAGATGATAAGACTAATAAGAATGTCGCAAATGTGACGACACCAGCCCTTTCTGCTACGACAGAAGCTACTGTAGTAGAAAAGCCAACCTTGAGTGATGATGAAATTGCAAAATTAGCTGCTGAAGCATCTAAGAAAGATGAAAAAGCATCTAAACCAGCTACAACTGAAAAAACAGAAGCAGCTGACAAAGAAAAATCAACACTAACTACTCCTTCAACAGACAAAAAAGCTGATAAAGCAGTTGATGAAAAAGCTGCCAAAGAGGATGAAAAGAAAGCAGAAGATCCAGTTGCTGCAACTAAAACTGTCCTTGAACAGTTGACATCTGAAGCAGAAGTGTTGAACACAACAGCCTCAAATTTTGCGGATAAAAAAGTAGAAGAAAAAGCTGGAAAGGAAGCTATCGCAAGTGCAGTAGCTTCAGCTAAGGTTCAAATCAAAGCTTCTAAGATAGCTTTATTAGCAGGAGAAATCACTAAAGAGGAATTGGATGCCCAAGTCCAACGTATTTCATCTGCCATCGAAGCAGTCTACGCAGAGATGAAACGTGCAGGACACGTAGGTAAAGTTGAGGCAGTATTAGATGATGTTGCTGCAAATAATAACAAATTAGTCGTTAAACCTGCTCAAGTTACGCCAGTAGCAAATTATAAACATGTTACAGAAGAAGAAATAGCAGAAATCATCCGTCAATTCCGTATTGCGAACCCTGATTTGACAGATGCTGATAAAATTCAAGTAAATGTTAATGGTAACTTAGTTGGAGAAACAACAGTTACTCTGGCAAATGGTCAAAAATTTACATTTCCAACATCAGAAGTAATTAAAGGGTATACAGCTAATCGTAATACTGAACAATTGAAGAAATCTATTAACTGGTTTGACTTTGGCTCATCTAAAATTACATATCCGGATGGGACTAAAGTAGGTGAGGTTAAACACTTATCTTCGCCAGTTACTAAAGTAGTTAAAGACCGTTATGGAGTTGCTCAAACAGGGGTGTTTACATACTATCGAGAAGTAACATATCCTGATGGTCGTAAAGGAACAACTTTAGATGATGAATGGTTAGCGAATGGTCCAGCTCGTTATTCAAAACACTTCTATAGTGGTGGTAATGCACAGAGTAGGGATGGACGTGTTGATAGCTCTAAGGGAGAATTTTTTGAAGCTCTTCAAGAAGGAATGAAGTTTACAGTTAAAACTTCAGTAGAAGGGTACGAATTAACAGCTACTGTAACATCATTAGCACCTAAAAATGTAGCAACAAATCCATTCAAAGATTCAAATGGTAAAGCTTATAACGTAATGAATCAAGATCAATCAGCTACAGGTAGAAAAGCTGGTGATCCCGTTGATGTTGTCTTGGCCTATCAAGATAAAAATTATTCTCATATGAAGCATGTGGGTCTATCTACTGATAATGCAGATGGAACTCCTCAGATGACTGCTTTCACAGCAGCATATGATAGTGCTAATGTAGGGGTGAATTTCTCCCTTTCGGCTACATACAATAGCCGTCCTGTTGCAGTAAATGCAATTGCGGTAGATGCTGAGGAAGCTGGGGAAATTGAAGTACTTCAATTTGAAACGGATGGAACAAATTGGGAACAATTTTTAACATTGAATAAAAACCCTAAAGGTGGAAATGGTGTTGTACCAATTAATTCAGAATTATTAGGAAGAAATAGTAATTCATTTGAGAAACCTGGATATAAGAGAAATGAATGGTTAAGTACAGATAAAAACGGAAATGTTTCTATGTATGGAACAAAATTATTTGGTCCAGCATGGACTACTATTAATAGTGGAAATGATTTGCCGGTAGGGTTAAGTCAAAATGTTTCTAATTTATCTATTTATATGAATACTCAAGGTTCTCAAGCTGGTACGATAGGTTTTGTTATTTATGACGGTGGGGATGCTCCAGCTTCATATGGTTCAGCTCAACACTTCATTGGAAATCTTGTGAGAACGAATTCTGACGGAAGTAGTACAGTAGCTACTCAACCATATTTAGGTTCACAAAAAGGTGACCCTGACTTCCGTACTACTGAAAAAGAGCCAAGTGGTGCTTGGGTATTAGATGATTTAGTCAATACAGATAAATACGAAAAGGTTGAACTTAAGAGTGGCACTTCTACTGTTACAAATGAAAAAGGTGACACAGGTATTTACGAAGTTCAAAAGAATGGTAATACTGTTATCCGTAAAACAGATGGAACAACCGTGGCTCTTCGCCAAGATGATATTTTAACTATTTCGGATCCTACTTCACATTTACCAATCAAGGGTATTTTCAACAAAGCTGAAGGCGTTATTGGTGTTGGTGTATTAGCCGATGAAGGAGAAGGCCAACTACTAGATCCGGCTGTAGCGACGAGTTATTCATTACGACAAGGTGGTGCAAACGAATATGAATTGAAGGGAGTTCGTGCAAATCCAGGAACAAACAATGAGAAGGCTTATGTTCGTGGATGGGTTGATTTTAATAATAATGGTAAATTTGACCTTTATGAAGCTTCTGAATTAGTAGAAGTTTCAAAAGAAGGAACTTACACTTTGAAATGGAAAAATACACCTCAATTATTAGATACGTCTGTAGATAGTTTGGGTGTACGTTTACGTATTGCGCTAGATAAAGGAGATCTTGATTTACCAACAGGTGTTGCAGCATCTGGGGAAGTAGAAGACTTCCAAACGCACGTAATTCATCCACCTCGTGGAACAAGAAATGAATCTAAAGACTTCCAAGGAAGAGATCAAAAATTAGATATCCGAACCACTGAGTTATTTACTGCAACAGGTAAAACAGAGTCATCTAAATATTCAGCATGGAACCAAATGGAACCTACTGTAGCTCCAAAGTTTGTATTAACAGATTCAATAGTTGCTAGTGAAGAACCAACAGCTAATACAACTGTTAATGTTACCGATCCAGAAGGAACAACTGTTTATAAAGGAGCAGAAGTAGTAGTAAAAGATAAAAGAGGTAATACTCTAGGAACAGCGGTTAAAGTAGTTAACCCTGCAACAGGTAAAACTGAGTACTACTTGTCTCAATATGCAGAGTATGATACAGCTGGAAACAAAGTAGGGGAATATACTTTAAATAAAAATGGTCAGAATGGCCAAAATATTAAAGATGCTACCGGTAATTATAGAACAACAGTTGATTTCCATCCAGAGCCAGGTTATGTAGGTACTGCACGTGGGGCTGTTATTCGTGGTTGGGACCAAAACCGTAACTCAACTGGTTGGGACTTGACAGATGCAACTCTTAAAGAAGCATTAGCATCAGATCGACTAGCCGATAAGGATAAATTAACAGAAAATGTTAATAAGGAATATAATGGTAATCGTACTATGGATGCCGTATACATTCCAACAGTCATCGATGTACGACCTGTAGGAGAAGATACTATTACAGAGGACGTTCAAGGTGCTACACAAAAATCTAATCCAACAATCCCTGTTTATGGTACTGTAGAAACAGCAACAAATGACAAAGTTGAAGATGTCAGATATACAGCTGACTATGTAATACTAGATAAAACGAAGAAGCCAACTTTTGCAACAAGAAAAGAAACTCCTGGAAAATTATATACAGAAGATACAACAGTTGATAAAGAAACAACTCTAACATTAACAGATGGAACAACTGTTACTTATAAACCAGCAGATAAGATTCCAGCAGGAACTAAGTTAGGGAATGTTTCATCACCAATTACTGTAAATGGTACAGGAAACGTGACTGTAAGTAATGCAAGATTTACAAGTGGTTCAGTACCAGCAGGTTCAGTATTAGAAGGAGCCCAGCCAACAGCAACAGAGGATACAACAGTAATTCGTAATGGGGCTACTGTAGTTGTACCAGCAGGAAGTAAACTTCAAGTAGGAGATGAGCTTGTTACACCGCTTAAAATAGCAGGTGGAGCCCAAGTCACAACTTGGAAAACAACTTTTGCTAAGGGAGATACTATTCCAGCAGGGACTCAAGCAAGATTTGAAGCATCAGTTGTAAATGAAACTTCTGCAGATCAGTTAGTTCCAAAAGGTGAAAGTATTACACTTAATGGAACAACTTACACCGCAAATAATGATGTGATTCCAAAAGGAACTCGTACTGCTTCGACATATGAAGATTTAATGAATGTAACTCTTCCAAATGCAGTTCATATAGATCCACAAACAGGAGAAGTGACAAGTGTTCCTCGTCGTTATACTAAAGTAACTGACACAGAAATCGTCATTGAAAATGAAGGTACCTACACATTAAACCAAGATACTGGTGAAATTACATTCACACCAGATCCTAAGTTCGTAGGAACAGGTACAGGTGTAACAAAACAACAACCGGATGTCGACTATAACGATAAAGTAGCAGGGGATTCTGTAACAAGTAAATATGGTACAGATTACGGTAAAGCAACGTATACACCAATCGTAAAACCTCAATCAAAAGCTTCAATCACTCGTACCATTCATTATGTATACGAAAACGATAATGACAATCCATCAAGTCAAGATTCTTATAAAGATAATAATCCAATCCTAGCAATCGATAATACGCCAGTTACTCGTACACAAACGATTGATTATACTCGTGATTATAAGATTTTCTCTGAAGCCGGTACGACTGATAAAGAAATGGTAACTACCAACCAAGTTACAGATGCCTCAGGACATGTTTATAAAGTTGGAGATACTATCCCGGCAGGAACTAAGTTCAATCAAGGTTCAATTATCATCGGTAAATGGACAGCTTCAAGTGATGAAAATTCTAAATTCAAAGAAATTATCTCACCTACAGTTAAAGGATACACTGCTGAAGTAGTGACAGCTGACTTCACAAGTCCTGGTACTGACGGTAAGATGGGACACATCCTAAATGGTAAACAACCTGTTGGATTGTATACTCCAGTAGCTGACAATACTAGAGATGTTGGTGCATACGAACCATTAGTATCAGAAGTTCGTTCAGACGATAAAGATGACTTCGATATGTATGTTGTTTACAAAGCTGATACTCAAAAAGCTAAAGTCACATACATTGACTTAGACGCTACAGGTGATGCTCGTATTCTTGAAGTTCAAACGGCAGCAACTGCTCCTACAACAGGTGCGGATGCGAAAACAACTTACGGGGTTACAACACTTCAAGGTAAATCTCATACGACGATTCCTTACTTAACAGCTGAAACAATCAAGAAATATGAAGACCAAGGGTATGAACTAGTAACAGACGACTATACAAATACTTCTCAAGGTACAGCTATAGAAGGTGGACGTAAGTTTGATGATGATAAAGAAGTAGACCAAGCATTCAATGTTTACCTACGTCACAAGAAAGTTATTCGTCAAATTAAAGATACTCAAGAAGTAACACGTACAATTGAGTACAAATATGCAAGTACAGATGATGTACCAGCAGATAAACGTGGAACAACAGCGGCACCAACAGTGACTGAAACACTTCACTTTGAACGTGACCGTACAATTGACTACACATTAGCAGCTAAAGAATATCCAACAGAATACGCTACTTATAAAGCAGTGTTAGATAAGAGCGGATATGATTCTCCTGAAGAGTACAAAGCTCGTACAGTTTACTACGATCACATCACAAACAAAGCAATTGCAGCAGATGCAACAGCTGCTCAAAAAGCAATCGTTACATTTGGACCATGGACTCCATTAGGTGGAACATCTAACGATGCAATTACATTATCTGATGCAGAAAAAGCAAAAGATGATAAATTCAACCTTGTTAACTCTCCAGAAGTGACTGGATACACTCCAGATAACGCTACTGTAGAAGCGACTGCAGCAATCGATGCAGAAGCAGATGACTACAAGATTACAGTACTTTACACTCCAGTTGCTCAAAAAGCTGTAGTTAAATTCGTAGAAGTAGATCCTACTAATACAGATAAAGTCATTACTCCAGGTCTTGCAGATCCAATCACAGTAACAGGTAAATCAGAAGCAGCTTACCCAGCTACAACAGCAACTTCAGTAACTGATAAGATTGCTGAGCTTGTTAAGAAAGGTTATGAACTTGTAAATAACGGATTTGTATCAACAGATAAATTCGATAAAGATGCTGCAGTTGATCAAGAATATGTTGTGAAATTCAAAGCTAAAGTAGTTGATATTCCATCATTCGATCCAACTAAACCATCAAGCAACGATAATCCAAAACCAACTCCAGGTGTAACGCCAATCGATCCAAATAATCCGGATGGACCAAAATGGACTGAAGCATTAATCAATGCTGTAAAAGTACAAGAAGAAGTAACACGTACAATTAAGTATGTATACGAAGATGGTACTCCAGTAGCAGAATCTGATTTAACAAGTGTAGCTGATAAGAAAGTAAAAACACTTAAATTCACTCGTTCTGGTAAGATTAATGTAGCGACAGGAGAAATCACATACGGAGACTGGTCAGCTGATCAATCATTCGAAGCTGTAACTTCTCCAACACTTGAGAAATACACTGCTGTAGTTGCAGGTGTAACTCCAACAGTTGCAGATGTACCAGCGAAAACTGTAGCGGCTACAGATAAAGACTTTGAAGAGACAGTAATCTACTCTACAAAACCAACAACTGTAGACCCTAACAAACCAACAGATCCAACAAATCCAAATGTTACTCCACAACCTGATGATGTAGTACCTAACGATCCAAAAGGACGTACTTACAGAGAATTAGGATTAATTGAGGAAGTAACACACACAGTTCACTACAAACTTGAAGATGGATCAGATGCAGGTATCGCTGATAATGTACAAACATTAACATTCACACGTACTGCAGAAGTAGATCTAGTAACAGGAGCAATCTCTAACTACGGTACATGGAAAGCTAAAGGTGGAGACACAACAATTGATGCTGTAACAACACCAAATAAAGATGGATATGTGGCTTCAGCGAAAACATCTACAGAACGTACAAATGTAGTGGCTACGGATAAAGATAGTGAAGAAACAATTATCTACCGTAAACTTGGATCATATGTACCAGTAGTACCAGAAGGAATCACACCTCCAGCAGATGCTGATCTAAATCCAAAACCATATCCAAATACAACTCCAGCAGATCCTACAAAACCAGGAACTCCTACTGAAAAACCAGTAGTACCATATATCCCTGGAACAACACCAGTAGGACCAAACGGAAAACCATTAACACCGAAAGATCCTAACGATCCAACTAAAGGATATGAAGTACCAGACTTACCAACAGATCCAACTCAAAACACTACAATTACCTATGTTAAAGATGGATCACAAGTAGCTGTTACACACTTCATCGAAGTAAACAGTGAAACTGATAAGACTGAAAAAGGTGCAGTAGCAGAATCAGTAGTAGATACAGGTGATACAGGTAAAGCATTCACTAAGGCTGCTGATGTAACATCAACAATTGAAGCACTTAAAGCTAAAGGATACACAGTTGTTGAAAATAACTATCCAACAGATGGTAAATTTGATGCAGACGCTAAGACTAACCAAGTATACAAAGTTTTAGTAACTGCTAAGCCAATTACTGTAAATCCAAACGATCCAACTCCAACTAAAGATCAACCAATCGATCCAAATAATCCAACAGGACCAAAATGGACTCCAGAGTTAATCAAAGAGTTAGAAGATGGACGTAAAGAAGAAGTTAAACGTACCATCAAGTATATTTACGCAGATGGATCAAAAGCTGCTGATACAGTTCAAGAAACTAAAGAATTCAAACGTTCAGCAACAATCAACCCAGTAACTGGTAAGATTACATTCGGAGACTGGTCACCAGCTCAAACATTTGAAGCTGTAACTTCACCAAAAGTTACAAACTTCACTCCAGATAAAGAGTCTGTACCAGCGGCAGAAGTAACAGCAACTGCTGAAGACATTAATGAAACAGTAATCTATACTACAAAACCAACGAATGTTGATCCAAATAAGCCAGTTGATCCAAACACACCAGATGTTACTCCAAAACCTGATGATAAAGTACCAAACGATCCAAAAGGACGTACTTACAAAGAATTAGGATTAATCGAAGAAGTAACGCATACAGTTCACTACAAACTAGCTGACGGATCAGATGCAGGTATCCCTGATAATGTACAAACATTAACGTTCACTCGTACAGCTGACCTAGATCCTGTAACAGGAGCAATCTCTAACTTCTCTGACTGGAAAGCTAAAGGTGATGATACAACAATCGATGCTGTAACAACACCAAACAAAGCGGGATATGTAGCTTCAGCTGCGACATCTACAGCTCGTGAAAATGTTAAAGCTACGGATAAAGATAGTGAAGAAACAATTATCTACCGTAAACTTGGTTCATATGTACCGGTAATTCCAGAAGGAGTGACACCTCCAGAAGGAACTGATCTCACACCAAAACCATATGAAAACCCAACTAATGAAGATCCAACAAAACCAGGAACACCTACTGAAACTCCAGTAGTACCATACATCCCTGGAACAACACCAGTAGGGCCAGACGGTAAACCATTAACTCCGAAAGATCCAAACGATCCAACGAAAGGATATGAAGTACCGAAAGTACCAGAAGACCCAACTCAAAACACTACAATTACGTATGTTAAAGATGGTTCTCAAGTAGCTCTAGTTCACTTCATTAAAGAGGATGGAACGGCAGTTCACGTATCAGTTGCGGAAGCAGGAGACACAGGTAAAGCAATCAAGACAACAAACATTGATAACGTTAAAGCTGAATTAGAAGCTAAAGGTTATGAAGTTGTTGCACCAACTGATCCAGCTTATACAGCAGAACGTGTAGCATTCTACGCTGATGCAAACCGTACATACGATGATAAAGATGATAAAGGTGAAAGTGGAGTTAGCCAAGTTTACTATGTGATCGTTAAAGAAGGTGTTACACCAATCGATCCAGATAAACCGCTAGATCCAAACAATCCAAACACAACTCCAAAACCAGGAGACAAAGTACCTGGAGATCCAAAACAACGTACTTACGAACAACTTGGATTATTAGATGAAGTAAATCGTACAATCAACTACAGATACGCTAATACTGATAAAGTAGAAGAAGCTAAACGTGGTCAAGAAGCTGCAGCTACTGTAGAACAAAAACTTCGTTACTCTCGTAAAGGTGATCTAAACAAAGTAACAGGTGAAATCACTTATACTTCTGATTGGACAGAACCACAAACATTAGCTGAAGTAACATCTCCAGTAATCGAAGGATATGTTGCAGATATTAAAGCAGCTGAAAAAGTAGAGAACGTTGCTCACGATGCGGCTGACTCAGTAGTAAACGTAGTTTACTCACCACTTGGAAAATATGTACCAAAAGTACCAGAAGGATTTGAAGAGCCAAAACTTGACAAACCTCAATATCCAAACGATCCAACAGATCCAACAAAACCAGGAACACCAACAACAGTGATTCCTCACGTTCCAGGAACAACGCCAAAAGATCCAAATGGAAACCCACTGAAACCAGTAGATCCAAATGATCCAACTAAAGGATATGTTCCACCAACACCTGAAAACCCAACAGAAGATACTGAAATCACTTATGAGAAAGATACTCAAAAAGCGAAAGTAACTTATGTGGTAGAAGGAACTGGAACTGTACTTCATACAGATAACCTAGAAGGTAAATCTGGAGAACCAATCGAGTACAGTACAGTAGCTAAACTTGCTGAACTTAAAGCTCTAGGGTATGATCTAGTAACTGACGGATTCACAACAGCTACAGATAAGAACTACGATAAAGATACGACAGTAGATCAAAGCTTCGTAGTAACGGTTAAACCACACGTTGAGCCAATCAACCCAGTAGATCCAGAAAATCCAAATGATCCAAATAAACCAAAACCAGGTGATCCAATCGATCCTAAGAACCCTGATGGACCAAAATGGACTGAAGATCTAATTAAGAAGATTGATACAACTCGCCACGTGAACCGTACAATCACATACGTTAACGAAAAAGGTGAGGAAGTAGCTAAGAAAGTAACAGATAAAGTTACATTCACTCGTGAAGCTAAGATCAATTCTGTAACAGGTGAAATCACTTACGGTAACTGGACAGCTAAAGATGGAGATACAACATTCGATAAAGTTGAATCACCAGTCGTTAAAGGCTACATCCTGAAAGATGCTCAACAAAAAGAAGTAGCAGCTACAGAAAACTTAACTGCAGATTCTAAAGATGAAAACATCGAAGTTGTATACACTAAACTTGGTTCATGGGTACCAAATGTACCGAAAGGTGAAACACCAATCGATCCAATCCCATATCCAAACGATCCGAACGATCCAACTAAACCAGGAAATGATAGACCAATCGTTCCTTACGTACCAGGGACTACACCAGTGGTACCAAAAGATCCAACTAAACCAGTTGATCCAAATACTAACCCACTAGTTCCATTAACACCAGTTGATCCAAATGATCCAACTAAAGGATATGAAGTACCACCGGTACCAACAGACCCAAGTACAGATACACCAATCACTTACGTAACTGATAAACAAAAAGCTATCACAAACTTCGTAACTGAAACTGGTAAAGTAGTATCAACTCCAGTAGTAGATGAAGGTGATTCAGGAGCTAACTTCACTAAGTCTAAAGTTGATGAAGTAACTAAGACTATTGAAAAACTTGAAAAAGCTGGATACAGAGTAGTTAAGAACGAGTTCCCATCTAAAGATACAGACAGAGTATTTGACAAAGATAAATCTGTAGATCAAATCTTCAATGTAACAGTAGCTGAAAGAATTATTCCAGTTACACCAGGTAAACCAGTAGATCCAAATGATCCAAACTTACCGAAGAACCCAGATGGAACTCCAGTAACACCATCTACACCAGAACCAGGTAAACCAGTATTCCCTAACGATCCAAACAGTCCAGTATGGCCAAATACTGTGAAAGATCTTGTAACTGAGAAATCATCTACACGTACTATCAAGTATGTAGATCGTAACGGAAAAGAAGTATCTGAAACTCGTACAGAAACAATCAAATTCACTCGTGATGCTAAAGTTAACTTAGTAACAGGAGAAATCACATATGGAGAATGGACAACAGATCGTAATGACGATATCTTCAACGGATATCCAGTACCAGTAGTTAAAGGATACATTGCTAAAGCTGGTGATCTAGAATCATCAACTAAAGATGTTAAAGTAACACCTGATACAATCAAAGATATCAACGAAACAGTTGTTTACGATAAGTTAGGTTCATGGGTACCAAATATCCCAGGAACACCAACAGATCCAATTCCATATCCAAACGATCCACAAGATCCGACAAAACCAGGAAGTGATAAACCACATGTACCTTATGTACCAGGATTCACTCCGGTAGATCCAAACGGAAACCCACTGAAACCAGTTGATCCAAATGATCCAACTAAAGGATATGAAGTACCAAACGTGCCGAACGATCCAACTAAGGACACACCTATCAACTACGTTCCAGTACCACAACCAGCGCCAAAACCAACTCCAGCACCAACTCCTAAACCAGAGCCTAAGCCGGAACCAAAACCAGAAACTCCACAACCTGTAACACCTACAGATAATGGAGATAACAACGGAAATAATAATGGAACTCCAACAACTCCAGCTCAACCAGCAGCTTCTACACCTCAATATATGGATGGCCAACGTGAACTTCCAAATACAGGTACAGAAGACAATGCTAGCCTAGCAGCACTTGGACTTCTCGGAGTATTGAGTGGATTTGGTCTTGTAGCTCGTAAGAAGAAAGAAGACTAATCTTTCTAATTGATACGATTTGTTTGCAATGAACATATCTTCCTTAAAACTGATGAATCGAATGATTCATCAGTTTTTTGGTCTCTATGTCAACTGTAGTGGGTGACGAAAAGTTAAGAAGCTGATGTGCAATATCGGTCATAGAATTCTTTTCAATTAACTTTTGGGCAATATTTTGATTGATGATACGAGGAATTTGGTGATTTTTTTGATGAAAGATGTCTCAGCGACCATCATTTTCGAACAATAGTAGCACTTAAAACGACGCTTTTTTCAGCAGAATTCTAGTGGGCATAGCAGTCATTTCAAGGTAAGGAATCTTAGACGGTTTTTGAAAATCCTATTTCTTCATTTGACTTTCGCAATCAGGACAAGATGGGGCGCCGTAGTCCAGTTAAACGATGATCTCCTTGTGTGTATCCTTCTTGATGATGTCTATAATCTGGATATTAGAGTCTTAAATATCGAGTGGTTTTGTGATAAAGTGTAATTCTTTCATATGATTCTGTCTAATGGGTGTTTTTGTCGCTTTTCATTATAGTTCTTATGGGACTTTTTCCTACAAGCAAATAGGGTCCATAAGATCTATAGAATTTTACCCACTACAAATATTAAAGAGCTTTATTTTTTTGGATGATATTACCCAAAATACAGATTAATATATATATAACTACATATTACGCATGTAATAGTAGACACTATAATGTAAATAATGTTATAATTATTATTGGAGTTAAGCACCTAAGTGTAAGCGTTTTAATTTATAAATTAGGTTAGGGATGCTATTTTTCAGTTGCTTGGGCGTAATTCCGCAATTAACATTTGTTTAAAAAGGAGATAATATGTATTCAAGAATGGATAAGTACCACGGACAAAAGGTTCAACGCTTTTCAATCCGTAAGTATAGTTTTGGTGCAGCATCAGTAGCTGTAGCAGCCTATATGATGCTTGGCGGAGCAGCAACTGTTCAGGCGGATGCTCAAGTGTCATCAACTAGTGCTACACCAACAACTGAGCAACCAACAGCACCAGCAGAAACACCAAAAGCTGTAGAGCAACCAACAGCACCAGCAGAAGCACCAAAAGCTACAGAAACACCAAAAGCTGCAGAGCAACCAACAGCACCAGCAGAAGCACCAAAAGCTGCAGAAACACCAAAAGCTGCAGAAGCACCAAAGGCTGCAGAAGCACCAAAAGCTGCAGAAGCACCAAAAGCTGCAGAAGCACCAAAAGCTGTAGAGCAACCAACAGCACCAGCAGAAGCACCAAAAGCTGTAGAACAACCAACAGCACCAGCAGAAGCACCATCTGCAAAGGCTGATACAAGTAAGTTGGAAGCAGCTATTACTCGTATGGAAGCAGCTCTTAAGAAAGCAGGTCTAACTGAAAAGACTGCCTCAGCCATTGAAGCAGCAAAAGCAGAACTTGCTAAGGCTCAAGCTCTTCTGTTAACCGACAAAGAAAAACAATTAGAAGTTGATTATTCAACAAGTTCATTGAAAAACAGAGCTTTCGTGTTAGAAAGCATGCCAAAAGCATCTACTAATAAGAAAGAAAACAAAAACCAAGATCCTCGTAATGGTAAAGCGATTCCTGGACAAGGTGAAAGTGGATTTAGAGCAGTAGATACAAGTGCAGCTAACTCAGCAGAAGAAGCAACTAAATATAAAGGTGAAAGAGATAAAGCTTTACCTGAATTACAAGCAAATATTGATAAAATTCAAGCTGAAATAGCAAAACAAGAAGCGCTACCTGCGAATAAAAAAGATCAATTTAAAATTGATGTTTTAAAAGGTATTAAACAAAAAGCAGAAAATGTTATTACAACTGCAAATGCTGCGGATGCAACATCAGCTCAAGCAATGAGCCAACAAGCAGAAGCAGTTAAATCTGAACGCGACTTATTAGCTTTCTACTTAGCAGGAAAAACTGAATTAGGCGCTCCTGTCAGTGAAAACCACGTTGCTTATGGTAACAACCCTAAGAATGGTGTATTCGAAAGCTTAAAAGAAGGTTTTGGAGATAAAGTTACTTTCACTGATGCTGATAAAAAATCAGAAACAATTGCCACTCAATATGAAAATGGACGTGACATTACTAATAAAGTAAATAACAAACCGGACGCAAAAGATCCAATCGGTAGTGCAACATACAACTGGCAAGAAAAAACTATCACAAAAGCTGATGCAGAAGCTGGTATGTTGAATGGCTGGAAAATTGAAAAAGGGGACAAAGTTAATGCGGTTAAACCTCTTGATGTAACTAATGTTACAGATAAAGATGGACAACCAAGTACACGTGAAGTTCCAAAATCAAAAATCTATTCAAACGATGGAGAATTGAAAAAATACCAAACATCAGGTGAAAATAGTTATGTTAATGGTAGTGGTGTTGTTCCTTCAGTAACTCCTACTATTGACGTAATGAGAACAAATGCGTTTGGTGAAGTTAAAAACCGTGATTACTACCTTGAATTAGGAAGCAAAGGTACAACACTTTCTAAAGAATTCGATGTAAATGGAAATTCTCGTCTAAACGTTAACTTAATTCACAGTGCAGCGTATGGTGGTAGTACATCTACTTCTGCAGGTGAAAGAGTCAAATTAACAATTGTTGATGCGTTCACTGGTAAAGAGATTAAACCAGTTGAAGGTACAAATGGTCCATTAGCAACTGAACAACCGGCTTTAGCTGCTAATGGATGGAACCACCTAGACCGTATTTATGATATTCCAGCGGAAACAACTAAAATTAAAGTGTTAATTGAAGCAGGAAGTCAAGGAACAAATACTTTAATTAATGATAACAAGATCAATATTAAAGATGGTTACTTAATCGGTGGTATTGGTATTGCAACTGCACCAGCGGCAGAAGTTATTACAAATGTTCGTTCAGAAAACAGAACTGGTGAATATGGTTATACAAAAGATACTATCTACAAAAAAGGTCAAAAAGGTAATTTCGACATTACAATTAAAGACACTGGTGGGATGAATATTGACTACTATGCTGCATCAAATGTTGAAGTAACAGTAGAAGTTCCTAAAGGTGTAGTATTAGAAGATAAAATCTACAATGCAAATGGTGGATCAAACTGGTTAGGAAATGTTTGGGCAAATACGATCAAATGGGTTCCAAACGATCCAAGTGATAACTCAAAAGGTGGAAAATTAACTTATAACGTACCAGCAGGAAACCGTATGGCTGCTGCAGAGACAAACTCTCGTACAACAAGTATTCCATTTACAGCGGCAGATAACTTCGTAGGACCAGCTGACTTTAAAGTAACGGTTAAAAGTGGATTTGGAGATACAGATGCAGAAGGTAACAGACTGTACTCTTATACTGCCAATGGACCAAAACCAGCTTATGAAAATGAATTTAACCGTAATGGTTTAGCAAATTCAGATGATCCTGACTACAAATATGGTAAAGTAATCTTTATTAATAGTTTACAAACTGACTCAGTTATTACAGTACCAATTAACACAACTGATGAACAATTAAAAGCAATTGCTTATGCAAAAGCTCAAGAAGCTATTAAATCTCCAGAGTTTACTAAATTATTAAACGACGTTACTGGTACAGCTACATTAGGTGACACTAATGGTTCAACTTTTGTTAATAGAGATGACATCGCAATTACAAAAGTTGCTGAAGATAATCGTGGGGTTGTTAAAGTACCTGTAACTTATACAGTAGATGGTAAAACTTATGAAACAACAGTTGACATCGAAGTAAACGTTGTTAAATCTAAGACTAAACCAATTGTAGTATTTGAAGGTGATGAAATTACACCAGCTAGCGTTAAAGAAAAAGTAGTACCAGCTACTACTAATGGTACAGCAAATGAACCAAAAGCAAGTGATATCTTCAAAACTGATGGAAAAGCAGGTCAAACAGGATTAACTATTCCAACAACAGTTACTCACAATGTAGACGGAACTGAAGTTACAGAAAATGTAACAGTACCAGTTATTGTTCTTCCTAGAACAAGCGGAGAAGTTGAAGTACCAAAAGGAACTACTCCAGACAAAGTTAAAGATACTCTAAAAGCTAAAGCAGAAAAGTTAATTGAAACTCCTGACTTCCCTGCAGAAGTACCGGCAGGATATAAAGTTACTGTAGGTGAGATTCCAGAATTACCAAAAGATGTAGCAAGTAAAAACGGTGAACCAGTAGTTGTAAAAGTTCCAGTAACATTTACATCTCCAGAAGGTGACACTTATACTTCATACATTCCAGTAACAGTTAACGTAAAAGGTTCAGAAGTGAAACCTGTATACGTTGTGGAAGGAAATCAACCAAAACCTGAAGATGTTAATGAAGCAATTACACCTGATAAAGGTGGAGATTTAACTCCTGTAACTGAAGCTGACATCAATAAAGATGTTCCTGCAGATAAAGTTAAAGTAGGAGCAACTGATTTAACTGTTAAAGCAACTGTTAAATATCCAACAGGTGATGAAACTGTAGATGTTCCAGTGAAAGTATTACCAAAAGCAACACCAACAGGTGTGACAGTATTGAAAGATACTGATGATACAGCTCTAACAAACGCTGTAAAAGAAAAAGCAAATGAAGCAGTAAGTAAATTAACAAACTTACCAGATGGAATTACTGCTTCACTAGATGAGACAGAAACTTCTTACACATTACCAAAAACAGATTCAAATGGGGACAAAGATGAAGTTCCTGTAAAAGTATTATATAAAGATGCTAAAGGTAATGTAGTTGGTGAAGATACAATTAAAGTACCAGTTAAAGTAGTAAGCTCAACACCTAAACCAGTAGTAGTGTTTGAAGGTGAAACACCAAAATTAGACAAAGATTCAGTGACACCAGGTGAAGGTGGAACAGTTGGAGAACCAACATCAGTTCCATCTACAAAAGATAAAGCTGGAGCTACAGATGTATCAGTGGATGTACCAGTAACTTACGATAATGGAAAAGTAACTGAAACAGTTAAAGTACCAGTAACAGTATTACCAGTAGCAAAAGGTGAAGTAACAGTAGCTAAAAATACTACTCCAGATAAACTGAAAGAATTAGCAAAAGATAAAGCTAAAGAAGCAGTTCAAGCAACAGACTTCACATCTAAATTACCAAAAGGTGCAACAGTAACTGTTGGTGATGTAACTGAAGAAGTATTAGCTAAATTAACAGCTGATAAAGGTACAAACACAGGAACTGTTAATGTACCAGTAACATACACAGTTGATGGAAAAGACTACACAACTACAATCCCAGTAACAGTAAATGTTAAAGCTTCAGATGTTAAACCTGTATACGTTGTAGAAGGCGACAAACCAACAGCTGATGATGTCAATAAATCAATCACTCCTGATACAGATGGAACTACAACACCTGTAACTGAGGATGACATCAACAATGCTATCCCAACAACTGAAGGAAAAGTTGGATCAAGCGATGTTACTGTTACGACAAAAGTAACATATCCTAACAACGTTGAAGAAAAAGTAACAGTCCCAGTAACAGTATTACCAAAAGTTAAACCAGAAGGTGTTGTAGTACCAAAAGATGCTGATAAGACTGAATTAGCAAAAGTTGTTAAAGAAAAAGCAGAAGAAGCAGCTAAAAAACTTGAAGGACTTCCAGACGGTGTAACAGTTACAGTAACAAGTGTTGAAACAACTCCTGGAACTGATAAAACAGGTGTACAAACGCCAGCAACTGTAATAGTTGAATATAAAGATAAAGATGGAAACAAAATCACTAAAGTGATTGAAGTACCAGTAAATGTTGTATCTTCAACTCCACCAGAAGTAGTAGTATTTGAAGGTGATACACCAAATTCTGAAGACGTTAAGAAAGGTATTACACCAGGTGAAGGTGGAACAGTAGGAGATCCTACAAACGTTCCATCTACAGTAGGAAAAGCAGGGGACAAAGACGTTGAAGTTGAAGTGCCAGTAACTTACGAAAATGGTAAATTCAAAGAAAACGTTAAAGTTCCAGTAACAGTATTACCAAAACCAACAGCAGATTCAGTTATTGTACCAAAAGACCTTTCAGAGAAAGAATTGAAAGATAAAGTTGGTAAAGATGCAGAAAATGCAATCAACAACGAAGAATTTAAGAAGAAACTTCCTGAAGGAGCAACTGTTAAAGTTGATTTAACAAATGTTACATTACCGAAAACTTCAACACCAGGAAAAGCTGGAGAAGTAGAAGTACCAGTTATTTACACTGTCAATGGTAAAGAGTACAAAACAACAGTTAAGGTACCAGTAACAGTTGTTGAAGGTAAAGAACAACTTGTACCAAAAGGTGATACTCCAGATCCAAAAGATAACATTACACCAGGAGATTACCCAGAAGGAGCTACATTCGAATACGATACACCAGTAGATACTTCTAAACCAGGTAAAAAAGAAGCTGTTGTCATCGTTAAAGATAAAGATGGTAACGAAATTGTACGAGTTCCTGTAGTAGTAAATGTGGTAGAACCAAAAGTTACACCAATTATCGTTCCAGAAAGAACTAAACTTACTAAGGAAGATGTACAAAAACACATCGAAATTCCAGGAGTAGATGGATGGGAAATCGTAGGGGAACCAGAACTTCCTGAAACATTCCCTGCAGGTGTAAGACCATCAGCAACAGTTACAGTTAAATTGCCAAATGGTAAAACAATGAAAGTACAAGTACCAGTAATTGCTACCCCAACTGGAACACCAATCGTTGTACCTCAAGGAACAACAATTACACCAGATGATGTTAAGAAACACGTTGATATTCCTAATGAATCAGGATGGGAAATTGTTGAAGTTGGAGAAATTCCAACAACAGAAACACCAGGTGATAAAACAGCTGTTAAAGTTAAGGTGAAATTACCAACTGGAGAAGTAGTTGAACTAGAAGTACCAGTAAAAGTTACACCTAAACGTGATTCTGATTCACAACAGAACAATGGTGGTAGCAACTACAAACCAACTCCACAAACTCAAGCAAGTGCAACAGTAGCAACTGATACAGCTGCTAAACCAGCAACACCAAAATATATTGAAGGTCAAAAAGAGTTGCCAAATACAGGTACAGAAGACAATGCTAGCCTAGCAGCACTTGGACTTCTCGGAGTATTGAGTGGATTTGGTCTTGTAGCTCGTAAGAAGAAAGAAGACTAATCTTTCTAATTGATACGATTTGTTTGCAATGAACATATCTTCCTTAAAACTGATGAATCGAATGATTCATCAGTTTTTTGATCTCTTTGTCAACTATAGTGGGTGACGAAAAGCTAAGTTTTCGAAAGGACGAAATCCGTCCTTATAAACAGCTTCTCAACGCCCATGAAACACTTTAAAAAGTTGAATATGAAAATTAGTATTCTAAGTAGCCAGCAAAGATGGTTGTTGGATTGCGTAAAATTGATTTAGACGATGTAACTTTAGAAGTATTAACTAATTGGCGTGAGTGCAAGTGGAAAATGACGAAGATGATTATGTTTTAGCTCGATTTGGCAATCCGTTATTTAAATCAATTATTTGCCGTATTATTAAACGACAGGCTGAGATTGTGGATGTTCCCAGGATTACTGGAAAAGGCTTGAGTCATAGTCATTCATCTTATCTTCTTAATGTTCTTAAGATATATCCCCTGTATGTTTCACATAGACTAGGTCATGCTGATAGATCAACGACTTTAAATGTTTACAGTCATTGGTATCATAATGATGTAATCGGGATTTCTGACAAAATCACTCAGAATATTTTACAATCAAAAATTTTTTAGTATCCTGCCAAAAAAACTGCCCAAATGTAAATCAACTAAATAAACTAGATAATATCAGTAGTTAGCATAAACCTGCTTCAGTTACTCTTAAATAATAAGGTAACGACTCAAGTCGCTTAATAAAGAAACCAGGGCAAAAGCTCTGGTTTTTCCTATTGCTTTTAATATTCTCATTTGTTAGAATGTAGGTAATGTGCGTGCTTGTCACGCCCTTTTTCTGTGTCTTTTTCAGCTTTAGTGGTTGTCAATAACTATAAAAATCCTAAAGGCATGGTAAATGCTAAAAAGAAAAGGAGAAATTTATGGCTTATATTTGGTCTTATCTCAGACGTTATCCTAAGTGGTTAGCAATGAATTTTACGGCAGCCATTTTATTTGTTATTGCTAACTTGGGTTTGCCGACGGTACTTGCCAGAATGATTGATGAGGGAATTAACCGTGGGGATGCGGACAAGCTTTATACCTATGCTTGGGTCATGTTTGGTGTGGTCTTAACTGGTATTGTTGGTCGTGTGCTTCTGGCCTATGCGGTTGGTAAGTTGACGACTACTATGGTGCAGGTCATGCGTAATGACATTTATGCTAAGCTTCAGGAGTATTCACACCATGAGTACGAACAAATTGGGGTATCTTCTTTGGTGACTCGTATCACGTCGGATGCTTTTGTTCTCATGCAGTTTGCAGATCAAGTTCTCAAGTTGGGTGTTATCACTCCTTTGATGATGGTTTCCAGTATCTTTTTGATTTTGACGACAAGTCCATCTCTGGCTTGGATTGTGGCAATTTCCTTGCCTTTCCTAGCCGTAGTTGTCTGGTATGTGGCGGTAAAAACGCGTCCGCTTTCTGAGAAGCAACAGGCAACTCTCGACAAGATTAACCAGTATGCTCGTGAAAATCTGACTGGACTTCGTGTCATTCGTGCTTTTACTAGAGAAGATTTCCAAGAGAAGAAGTTTGCTTCTGAAAATGCTGTCTATGCGGATAATTCAAGCAAGCTCTTTAAATTGACTGGTTTGACCGAGCCACTTTTTGTGCAAATCATCATTGCCATGATTGTGGCTATTGTTTGGTTTGCCCTTGAGCCACTAGGTTCTGGGACGTTGGCAATCGGGGATTTGGTTGCCTTTATTGAGTACAGTTTCCATGCGCTATTGTCTTTCCTTTTCCTAGCCAACCTCTTTACCATGTATCCTCGTACGGCGGTATCTAGTGAACGTCTGCAGGAAATTATGGATATGCCTATTTCTATCAATCCAAATGAAGATGGGGTGACAGAAACCGAGACTAAGGGATATTTGGAGTTTGACAATGTGACCTTTGCCTATCCTGGTGAAACTGAGAGTCCTGTTCTACACAATATTTCCTTCAAGGCTAAACCTGGTGAAACCATTGCTTTTATTGGGTCTACGGGCTCAGGAAAATCATCACTTGTGCAGTTGATTCCACGTTTTTATGATGTAACACTTGGACGCATTCTTGTAGATGGTGTGGATGTCCGTGACTATAATCTTAAGGCTCTGCGTCGTAAGATTGGCTTTATTCCACAAAAAGCCCTGCTCTTTACTGGAACTATCGGTGAAAATATCCGTTATGGTAAGGAAAATGCCAGTCATGAAGAATTGAATCAAGCTACGGATGTCGCTCAAGCCAAGGAATTTATCGAAAGTAAGGAAGAACGCTATGATTCTCACTTGGCTGAGGGTGGTAGCAATCTTTCTGGGGGACAGAAGCAGCGTTTGTCAATTGCTCGTGCGGTGGTCAAACGTCCTGCCCTTTACATCTTTGATGATTCCTTCTCTGCCTTGGACTACAAGACTGATGCGACCTTGCGCCGTCGTCTGAAAGAAGTGACCCAGGACGCGACAGTCTTGATTGTGGCCCAACGTGTGGGGACTATCATGGATGCCGATCAGATTATCGTTCTTGAAAAGGGTGAAATCGTTGGTCGTGGCCGTCACGAAGAGCTTATGGAAACCAATGAGATTTACCGTGAAATTGCCAATTCTCAACTAAATCAAAAGTGTCTTACAGAAGACTAGAAGGAGGTCGAAATGAAGAACAATAAAATGAAAACAAATCATTCCTCAAGTTTTGGCCGCCTTTGGTCCTACTTGCAGGCCTATCGTTTGCCACTTTACCTAGCCATTTTCCTGAAAATTGTTAGTGTCGTCATGAGCGTTCTCGAACCTGTGGTCATTGGTTTAGCCATTACGGAACTGACTAAAAATACACTGGACATGTTCAAGGGTGTGGAAGGTGCCCATATCAACGTTTCCTATGTTGGTGTAGTTCTGATCTTTTATCTCTTGCGTGGTCTCATTTATGAGTTGGCTGCTTATTATTCCAACTATTTTATGACCAATGCCGTGCAAGCAACAGTTCAAGATATGCGAAATGAGATGACTGAGAAAATCAATCGTACTTCAGTGTCATACTTTGATAAGCACCAGTTTGGGGACCTCTTGGGACGCTTTACCAGTGACGTCGAGACAGTATCTAATGCCTTGCAGCAGTCATTCTTGCAGGTTGTTAATGCCGTTTTTACTCTAGCCTTGGTTATTGGAACAGTGCTTTACCTTAATCTTCAATTAGGAGCTATAGTTGTCATCACTATTCCGGTTACTTTCTTTGGTGCCCGCTTTATCATGAGTAAGTCTCAGCCTTACTTTAAACAACAGGCTGATGCCCTAGGTACTCTTAATGGTTTTGTTCAGGAAAATCTGACTGGCTTCAATGTGCTTAAGCTATTTGGCCGTGAGGATAGATCCTTGGATGATTTTAAAGAAATCACAGAAGACCTTCAGAAGGTAGGTTTTAAGGCTAATTTCATTTCAGGACTCATGATGCCGGTTCTTAACGGTTTATCTGACTTGACCTATCTCATTGTTGCTGTTCTAGGTGGTTTGCAAGTTTTGGCTGGTCGCTTGACGATTGGTAATATGCAGGCCTTTGTTCAGTATGTTTGGCAGATTAACCAACCCATTCAGAACTTGACTCAGTTGGCTGGGCAATTGCAGAGTGCTAAATCTTCCTTGGACCGTATTTTCCAACTGATGGATGAACCAGACGAGGCTAATGATGCTACTGAAGTGCTAGAGGGAGATTTGACTGGCCAAGTTAGTTTCAAGCATGTGGACTTCCAGTATGTGGCTGATAAACCTTTGATTCGTGACTTTAATCTTGAGGTTAATCCTGGTGAAATGGTGGCCATTGTCGGTCCTACCGGTGCCGGAAAATCAACTATTATCAACCTCCTCATGCGTTTCTATGATGTGACTGCTGGTTCTATTTCAGTTGATGGTCACGATATCCGTAATCTGTCTCGTCAGGATTATCGTAAACAGTTTGGTATGGTGCTTCAGGATGCTTGGCTCTTTGAAGGAACTATCAAGGAAAATCTTCGTTTTGGTAATCTTGATGCGACTGATGAAGAAATTGTTGAAGCTGCTAAGGCAGCCAATGTGGATCACTTTATCCGTACACAACCTGGTGGTTACAACATGGAAATGAACCAGGAATCAAGTAACATTTCACTGGGACAAAAGCAACTTTTGACCATTGCCCGTGCGCTTTTGGCTGATCCTAAAATCTTGATTTTGGACGAGGCGACCTCATCGGTTGATACCCGTCTGGAACTCTTGATTCAAAAAGCTATGAAGACCCTCATGCAAGGTCGAACAAGCTTTGTCATTGCTCACCGTCTGTCGACTATTCAAGAAGCAGACAAGATTTTGGTCCTTAAAGATGGTCAAATCATCGAACAAGGGGACCATGAATCCCTCCTTGCAGATAAAGGTTTCTATTACGACTTGTACAATAGCCAGTTTGCAGAGAAATAAACAAAATAATCCATCGGTTCACAACTGGTGGATTTTTTCTGAATGTGACGAGCAATAAAAGAGACTTCTCCGGAAAGAGAAGTCTCAAAATCAATATTATTTCTCAGCACGTCGTGTGACAAACATGGCATCTCCGAAACTGAAGAAGCGGTAGCGTTCTTGGACGGCGTGTTTATAGGCATCAAGGACAAATTCACGACCAGCAAAGGCTGAAACCAACATCACCAAGGTTGATTTTGGAAGGTGGAAGTTAGTTGAGAAGGCGTCTACGACTGTGAATTGATAACCTGGTTTGATAAAGATATTGGTCCAGCCTGAGTCGGCTTGGAGTTGGCCATCATATTTATTGCCGATTGTTTCCAGAGTTCGGATAGAAGTTGTTCCCACTGCAACAATGCGTCCTCCAGTGGCTTTGACACTATTGAGTGTATCGGCAGCGTCTTGGCTGAGGGTGTAAAATTCTGAGTGCATCTCATGTTCGTCGACATTATCGACAGAAACAGGTCGGAAGGTTCCCAGTCCAACGTGGAGGGTGAGGTAGACCAATTTTACGCCTTTAGCTTCAATTTTTTGAAGTAACTCAGGTGTGAAATGGAGGCCAGCTGTTGGAGCAGCGGCAGAGCCATTTTCCTTGGCATAGACCGTTTGGTAACGGTCGCGGTCTTCCAATTTTTCATGGATATAAGGTGGCAATGGCATCTCACCTAAGCTTTCCAAAACCTCAAGGAAGATACCGTCGTAGCTAAATTCTACGATTCGTCCACCGTGATCTAGTTCCTCAGTGACAGTGGCAACCAAGCGTCCATCCCCAAAACTGACTTTAGCGCCTACTTTAAGGCGTTTGGCTGGCTTAGCTAAAACTTCCCATTGATCACCATGTGTATTTTTCAAAAGGAGAAATTCCACATGGCCGTGGGTATCAGGTTTTTCACCGTAGAGACGGGCAGGAAGCACGCGCGTATTGTTCATGACCAAGGCATCGCCAGGGTTAAGCTGGTCAATGATGTGGTCGAAGTGGGTATCAGTCATTTCCTTGGTTACAGGATCAATGACCAAGAGTTTAGAGGCGTCACGTTGTTCCAATGGGGTTTGGGCAATCAGTTCTTCTGGTAGTTCAAAATCAAAATCGTTTGTATTCATTTCTTTCCTCGTTTAAAAATTTTCAGCCTTTTTATTATAGCACGATATAGGATGACAGTCATTAAAGGAGTTGAGTGAAAGCGCTTGACAAAAAAGATAAAAAAGGAGATAATAAAGAAAATGGTATATACCAATATCGAGGTGAATAGAATGAAAAAGATTTTAGTTAAGAATCAAGTTGAGGGAGGCCAAGTTGCCTTTGAACTTCTAAAAGAGAGCCTTGCAGCGGGTGCTCAGACATTGGGATTGGCGACAGGTAGTTCCCCTATCGCCCTTTACCAAGAGATGGTTGAGAGTGACGTGGATTTTTCGGAACTTTACAGCGTCAATTTAGATGAGTATGTCGGACTAACACCAGACCATGAGCAGAGCTACCATGCCTTTATGAAGGCCCAACTCTTTGATGCCAAGCCATTTAAGGAAAGTTTCTTGCCTGACGGCATGGCTGAGGACTTGGAGCAGGCGGCTAAGGATTACGATGATGTCTTGGCACACCATATCATTGACCTGCAAATCCTAGGCATCGGAAGTAATGGGCATATTGGTTTTAATGAGCCAGGTACGCCTTTTGATAGTCAAACTCATGTGGTCGACTTGACGGATAGCACCATTGAAGCCAATAGCCGTTTCTTTGCCAGTCGTGATCAAGTTCCTACGAAGGCTATTTCGATGGGGATTGCTTCCATTATGGCTGCCAAAAAGATTATTTTATTTGCCTATGGCGACAAGAAGGCAGATGCTATCTTCAAGATGGTCAAGGGTCCAGTAACAGAGGAAGTACCAGCTAGTGTCCTACAAAATCATCCAGATGTGACTCTTATCTTGGATGAGGCAGCTGCTGCGAAATTGTAATACTATCTTGTGGAAAAACAATCACACGAAACAGAGGTTGAGTCATTTGTCACTCAGCCTTTTTCTTTTGTGAAAAGTCACTTCCAAGCAAATCAATTGCCTAGCCCTCTTTGATAGCGCTATAATAGTTAAGTTGACTTTGACTATCAAACAACAGATATAGATATTTCATAAAGAAAGAGGACATACAATGGCAAAACCTATTCGAGTATTGCTTTATTATAAATACCTTCCCATCGAAAACGCTGAGCAATTTGCGGCAGACCACTTGGCTTTCTGTAAGTCAATCGGTCTGAAAGGACGCATCTTGGTCGCTGACGAGGGAATCAATGGAACGGTTTCTGGGGACTATGAAACCACTCAAAAATACATGGACTATGTTCACAGCCTTCCAGGGATGGAGGACCTTTGGTTCAAGATTGATGAGGAAGAAGAGCAAGCTTTCAAGAAGATGTTTGTTCGCTACAAGAAGGAAATCGTTCACCTTGGATTAGAGGATGATAACTTTGACAGCGACATCAATCCACTTGAAACAACGGGTGCTTACTTGTCACCAAAAGAGTTTAAAGACGCCCTCTTAGATGAGGACACTGTTGTCCTCGACACACGTAACGACTATGAATATGACCTTGGTCACTTCCGTGGAGCCATTCGTCCAGACATTCGCAACTTTCGTGAATTGCCACAATGGGTCCGCGACCATAAAGAAGAGTTCATGGACAAGCGCGTGGTTGTTTACTGTACTGGTGGTGTCCGCTGTGAGAAATTCTCAGGGTGGATGGTTCGTGAAGGCTACAAAGATGTTGGCCAATTGCACGGTGGTATCGCAACTTACGGAAAAGATCCAGAGGTTCAAGGGGAGCTTTGGGATGGTAAGATGTATGTCTTTGACGAGCGTATTGCCGTTGACATCAACCATGTAGATCCTGTCGTTGTCGGTAAGGATTGGTTCGATGGGACGCCTTGCGAACGCTATGTCAATTGCGGTAACCCATTCTGTAACCGTCGTATCCTTGCTTCAGAGGAGAATGAAGATAAATACCTCCGTGGCTGCTCACATGAATGCCGTGTTCACCCACGCAACCGTTATGTCTCTGAAAATGGTTTGAGCCAAGAAGAAGTTGTCGAACGTCTTGCGGCAATTGGTGAAAGCTTGGATGTAACACCTGCTTAAGTTTAAATAGTGAAGAAGCTGAGAGAAATCTCGGCTTTTTCAAACTTCTTATTTGTAATCATTCTAAATAACTGATATAATACTTTTTAGAATCATTCTAAATAAGGAGCAAGAGAATTGGAAGATAAGAATTTTGCAGAACGTTTGAATATTTTGAGAGCCGGTGTTTTGGGGGCCAATGATGGTATTATTTCCATTGCGGGAGTGGTTATCGGTGTGGCCAGTGCGACATCTAACATCTGGTTTATTTTGATTTCTGCCTTGTCAGCTATTTTTGCCGGTGCCTTTTCGATGGCAGGTGGTGAATATGTCAGTGTGTCAACGCAAAAAGATACCGAAGAAGCTGCTATCGCTAAAGAACAAGCCCTCTTGGACCGTTCTCCTGAGGTAGCTAGAGAGAGTTTGTATCAAACCTTCCTCAGTCAGGGGGATTGCGAAACGGCGGCCGAAGTAAAGGTTAATCAAGCCTTTAGTAAGAATCCTATCAAGGTCTTAGTTGAAGAAAAATATGGGGTGGACTTGGATGAAATTACCAATCCATGGCATGCTGCCATCTCTAGTTTCTTTGCTTTTTCAGTAGGTTCCTTGCCACCAACACTAGCCATCATGCTTTTTCCAGAGCCTTACCGTATTCCTGTAACAGTGGTCGTGGTTGCCCTTACTTTGCTCTTGACAGGTTATATCAGTGCTAAGCTTGGAAAAGCACCTGTAAAACAAGCGATGTTGCGTAACTTGACAGTAGGACTCTTGACTATGCTTGTGACTTTCTTGGTCGGTCATGTTTTCCATGTGAATGTGTAAGTGTTAATAATGGAAAAAGTCTATCTTTTGAGGTAGACTTTTTGTTTTATCCAGAATTCTTTTGAGACCTTTCTTCTCGTTTTAGTCTGCTAGACGACGCTTATCCGTGGTACAATAAGGTTATGCGTTTAGACAAATTATTAGGACAGGCAGGCTATGGTTCTCGAAATCAGGTTAAGAAGCTCATTCGTAGTCGTCAAGTTTATGTGGATGGTATCTTGGCGGATCGAGATAATCTTAATGTGGATGCTAGTCTTCAAACTATCACGGTTTCTGGTAAGGAACTGGAGCATACGCCAGAAGTTTATTATCTCATGAATAAGCCAGTAGGGGTAGTATCAGCTCGAAGTGACAAGGAGCACCAGACAGTCATTGATTTGATTAAGCCTGAAGATCAGCGAGACGGTCTTTATCCTGTGGGCCGATTGGATAGAGACACGGAGGGTTTGGTACTGATTACTAACAATGGGCCTCTGGGCTTTGCCATGCTTCACCCCCGCTATCATGTGGCTAAGACTTATTATGTTGAGGTCAACGATATTCTTGGGCCTGATGCACCTGCATTTTTTGAGTCAGGTGTTGTCTTTGAGGATGGTACTATTTGTAAATCAGCTCAGCTAGCAATTCTAAGTTCTGCGAGCGACAAGAGTTGTGCTCACATTACGATTTCGGAAGGGAAATTTCATCAAGTGAAAAAGATGTTCTTGGCTTATGGGGTCAAGGTGACCTATCTTAAGCGGATTTCTTTTGGAGCGTTTAAGCTTGATGAAGGGATAGCAGTAGGATCCTACCGAGCGTTAACGGAAACAGAAAAAGTGATTTTGCGTACTTATCTGGGCTAGTCATTTCTTCCTACTAAAGTATGATAGGAACTTTCAATCTCCTGATAGGTCCATCCTATCACTAGGCTTAATACTTTAAGGCCCATAACGACGGTCTTTTCTAGGGGTATAAGTAAAACTTATGACATTCTATAAGTTTTTTTAATTTCTCAAGCCTTGTTTCTGGTGGTATGATGGTATCAATTCGGTTGAGAGCTTAAGCAAGTTAGGAGCAATGAGCAGGTCTAATCAGAGAGGGAGGTTCATTATGACAGAAGCATTTTATGATCATTTAGCAAAGACGCGTCATCAGATTCACCAACATCCAGAGGTTTCTGAGGAGGAGCATGAGACGACAGTCTTTTTGAAAGGTTATTTGAAAAATCTAGGTATTGAGCCTTTAAATTATCCCTTGAAGACGGGACTCATCGCTGAGATTGGGTCAGGTCATCCGATTATTGCTTTGCGTGCTGATATTGATGCCCTACCCATTAAGGAAAAGACAGGACTTCCTTATGCCAGCGACAATGGGGCTATGCATGCCTGTGGTCATGACTTTCACCAGACCTCTCTTCTTGGAGCTGCTCAGCTTTTAAAAGAAAGAGAAGCAGAGCTTAAGGGGACCGTTCGATTGATTTTCCAACCAGCCGAGGAAAATTTCCAAGGGGCCTATCAGGTCATCGAAGCGGGTGGTCTTGTGGGTGTGTCAGCTATCATCGGTTATCACAATAATCCTCACTTGAAACCTGGTCAGATTGGTCTTCGTTCGGGGGCTATCATGGCTGGTGTGGAGCAGTTTAGGGTTGATGTTAAGGGAGTTTCTTCCCATGCTGCCCGTCCTGATTTGGGCGTAGATACGGTCTTGGTCACTACGACTATCATCAACAATTTACAGCAGATTGTAGCTCGTACGGTATCGCCCTTTGAATCAGCAGTATTGTCAGTTACTCATATCGAAGTTGGAAATACCTGGAATGTCCTTCCGGCAGCCGGCTTTTTCGAAGGAACGATTCGTACCTTTGAGCCTAAGGTTCGTGAAGATGTCATTTCACGTTTTGAAAAGGTTGTTCAGGCGACAGCAGACCAGTTCGGTGCTCAAGTTGACATTACTTGGGGCAATTCACCTTACGTGACCTACAATGACCAGACGCTCACACCTTTCATATTTGAAAATTCTAAGGCCTTCGCAGAAGTGATTGAAACCTTGCCATCAACAGGTGGAGAAGACTTTGCGGCTTATCAAAAGGAAATACCAGGAGTCTTTGCCTTTGTCGGCTCAAATGGTGAAGAAAATGCCCCAGACTGGCATCATGATGATTTCCTTGTGAAAGATGAAGCCTTGCCTGTAGCTGTCAATTACTATGTGGAAAACGCTCTTTTCTTACTTGATTATTTTAAGGAACAAGAAAAATGACTATTCCCTTAATTGGTATTACCAGTAATGAAAAAGCTGTTGCGGAAGGAAGTCCAATCATCCAGAGTTTCTCTTGGGGCATAAGCAATTAGCAGATCAAGGCCTCTTAGATTATTTTGTTAAGAGTCTTTCATAAAGCTTAAGGATTTTAAATTGGTGCTGCTTTTGAAAATAAAAAGGAGGATGTGCTTAAGTAAAAATATTCTTTTGATCATTTAGTTTACACTTAAGAACCCAGCCGCTTGGTTGGGTTCTTTTGTCGTATTTTAGGAGCGAGATTTCAGGATTTAAAAAGGAGGGAAGATTTTTAACTTGCTATTTTTGAGCTTTTTAGATAAAATGAAAGCGCCATCATGTCAAATCCCGTTTTAAAGAAATGATATCTGATTAATAGGTTACTTTTAAAGTCTGTGAGTAAAGAAAAACGCAATCGCTTGTCCGACTCTTATTATGGGAGCTAAAAAAAGATCTGGTTCTATGAGTGGATGGTGCGAGAGAACTTGCCAACAACATTCCCCGTGCTTCCTATTATAAATTTGATGGGCTGGTGCACGCAGCTTATGTTGGAAGTAGATGATTCAACAAACTTTTATTAGAATTTCTGTAATAAGTTTGTTAGAAAACTAATTTTCAAAGGGTGCTTATATCTCCATTAACATAAGATATGAAAACGGTTATGGCAAAAGCTGTAGCTTTTTTTTATTTCCAGTTCAGATATGTGCAGTCTGAAAAATTAAATGATAGAATGGCAGTAGATAGGAGGATACAGAAATGTTAAACTATGATTTGATTGTTATCGGTTTTGGTAAAGCCGGTAAAACTTTGGCTGCTAAGATGAATGCGGCTGGTAAGAAAGTTGCTGTCATCGAGCGCAGTAAAGCTATGTATGGTGGTACTTGCATCAATATTGCGTGTATTCCAACCAAGACTATGATTGTTGCGGCTGAGAAGGGCTGGTCATTTGACGATACCATGAAAGAACGTGGTGCAGTGACTGGTCGTCTTAATGCTAAGAATTATAAAATGTTGGCAGACAATGGCGTTGATGTCATTGATGCAGAAGCACATTTCGTGTCAAATAAGGTTATCGAAGTGGTGGCTGGTGATGACCGTCAAGAGCTTACAGCTGAGACTATTGTCATTAATACAGGTGCTGTGTCTAATGTCTTGCCTATTCCTGGCTTGACAACAACTAAGCATGTCTACGATTCAACTGGTATTCAGACCCTTGAAGCCTTGCCAAAACGTTTGGGTGTCTTAGGTGGTGGTAATATCGGTCTTGAATTTGCTGGCCTTTATAACCGTTTGGGAAGCCAAGTGACTGTTTTAGATGCAGCGACTAGCTTCTTGCCACGTGTGGAGCCATCTATTGCTAAGTTGGCCAAGGAATACATGGAAGAGGACGGCATTGTCTTTGAGCAAGGTGTTAAAACTTCCGAAGTGAAAAATGACGGTGATGAAGTTGTCGTTGTTACTGACAAAGGTGAGTTCCGTTTTGATGCACTCCTCTATGCGACAGGACGCAAGCCTAATATCGAACCTCTTCACTTGGAAAATACTGATATTGCCTTGACTGAGCGCGGTGGTATCCAAGTCAATAAACATTTGGAAACAAGTGTTCCTGGTGTCTTTGCAGTGGGTGATGTTAATGGTGGTCTTCAATTTACCTACATCTCACTAGATGATTTCCGTATTGTCTTTAATTACCTAACTGGTGATGGCAGCTATAACCTTGAAACACGTGGAGCTGTTCCAACTGCTATGTTCCTCAACCCACCTTTGGCTCAAGTTGGTCTTACTGAAGATCAAGCCAGATTAGCAGGTGGACCGGTTGCTGTCAAGGAACTTCCAGTTGCTGGCATGCCTCGTGGCCATGTTAATGGCGATTTGCGTGGTGCCTTCAAAGCTGTGGTAAATCCTGAAACTAAGGAAATCTTGGGTGTGACCCTCTTTGGTCAAGAATCTCATGAAATTATTAATCTAATTACCCTTGCTATGAACCATCATATTCCATACACAGATTTGGCTAAACAAATCTTTACTCACCCAACTATGGCTGAGAACCTAAACGATTTGTTTGCGATTTAAAATGAAAAGAGCCGAGAGGCTCTTTTTTAACGTAGCAAAATTTTTTTAAGACTTTCCTTAGGCGAGTTCGGTCGTCAGCGACCTTCTTAGAAGTTTCATGACTAATTTTTGAGCCCCTTCACTTTTTAATTTCTAGGCTCAGGCTAAAACAGTTCCCCGAGCTGTTTTACTCTCAAAAATTCCGAGTGCTTGAAATTACCTCAGGCACTTTTCCCACGGCGGAAAGTCTTATAAAAAGTAGATCTCAAATCATAGGATAATCTATTCGATAAATTCTATAGAAATGTTTGGCCAGATTGTGTTCCACTTTTTCTTCTTTACTCTCTCGTTATAGACCTTTTGTCGGTCCTTGTCTGAAAAGTAATGTGGTGTGGGTGAGATTCTGAAGTTAATCAAATCGTTTGTTCCATAAGGAATAAATACCTCTAGTTCCTGATTGTCATTTAGTCTAGCAGCTATGGCAGTACATTTTTCGGGAAATTTTGAAACAGCATCTGTAGAGCTGATATATTTTTCAGTATTAGGGCTATGTATATTCATATAATACTGATTTTTTATTTCCCAATTGTATTTAGGATATCTTCTCTTTATTTGATTTTCTATTTCAACAGTTTGCTCATATGATATGTTTTTATCAAAGAAAATGACATCGATATCTGAGAAATTGATATTTGAAGATGTATTTCCAGTACTTAAGTAGTCCCAAATATAATTGCGTATAGTTCCAGCACAAAGCCAACAGTCATTAAGTTGGAAAGAGTGAATAATCTTTAATAGTGCCATTAGTTCGGAGTTCTGTTTAATTAGTTTTTTGACATCATACATTTTAAAACCTCATTGGCATTGTACTAGTTTAAGAAAGAAATATCAATTTAGTACCATATCTCAAATGCAAAGCGACACTCTAGGTTAGATGTCGCTTTTTTTGCGCTTTGATGATAAGATAGAAGTGCTATAAGAAAATTCTTTAGATTGGTGCTCTTAATCCACTCAGGGAGGTTGATAGACCTTGAGCAACCGCTAGAAACTGTATGAAAAACATAGAAAGACACTCGCTGGCCAGTTGGTCTGTGAGTGTGTGTAACTTATGACTAAGAAAGTAGGAGTGGGCAAGGCCCACAGTAAGATTATTTTGATGGGGGAACACTCGGTTGTTTATGGCCATCCTGCCCTTGCTCTCCCTCTTAAGGATATTGAGGTTGTCTGTCAGATTCAGGCGGCTGATACTCCTTTGACGCTCAAGGCTCAGGATCCCTTGACGACAGCGATTTTTTCAGCGCTTAATTATCTGGAAATCAAGAATCAGCCTATCAGCTATGATATTTCGTCTAGCGTCCCTGAAAAGCGTGGCATGGGGTCGTCTGCAGCGGTTGCCATTGCGGCTATTCGTGCGGTTTTTGATTATTTCGACCAGGAGCTTAGCCAGGAGACCTTGGAAATGCTGGTCCATCAGGCGGAGACCATTGCCCATAGTAAACCTAGTGGTTTAGATGCCAAGACCTGCTTGAGTGACCGAGCCATCAGCTTCACCCGTAATATTGGCTTCAAGGGAATCGAGGTTGATCTAGGTGCCTATCTAGTTATCGCAGACACGGGCATTCATGGAAACACCCGTGAGGCCGTGGAAAAGGTTGAGGCTATCGGACTAGATGCTTTATCAGACCTAAATCAGCTAGGCGAATTAAGTCAGAGGGCGGAAGGAGCCCTCAAGGCCAAGGATCAAGAGCTTCTTGGTCAGCTTATGTCGCAAGCCCATAATCATCTTAAATCTTTAGGGGTGTCCTGTGATTTGTCGGACCTTCTAGTAGCAACTGCTCTGGAACAGGGTGCGCTCGGGGCCAAGATGTCAGGTGGAGGACTGGGTGGCTGTATTATTGCCCTAACAAGTACTAAGAATCAAGCCCAAACGATTGCTAAAAAACTTCAAGAAAAAGGAGCGGTAAACACGTGGATAGAAAGCCTGTAAGCGTCAAATCGTACGCAAATATTGCTATTGTCAAATACTGGGGTAAGGCAGATGCCAAGCGTATGATTCCTTCAACTAGTAGTATTTCATTGACTTTGGAAAATATGTATACGGAAACCAAGTTGTCTTTTCTGCCTGAGGATGCGACTAGTGATGTCATGTATATCGATGATGAGCTCCAAGGGGAAAAAGAAACAACCAAGGCCAGTAAGGTCTTAGATCTCTTCCGTACCAATCCAAACCAACATGTCAAGATTGAAACTTGGAACAACATGCCAACAGCTGCAGGTTTATCATCAAGTTCCTCAGGTCTTTCTGCCCTAGTTAAGGCGTCTAACGAACTCTTCCAAGTAGGAAAAACGCAGTCTGAATTAGCTCAAATTGCCAAGTTTGCCTCAGGCTCATCATCACGGTCTTTCTTTGGTCCATTGGCAGCTTGGGACAAGGATAGTGGTGAGGTTTATCAAGTTGAAACAGACCTCAAATTAGCCATGATTATGCTGGTTTTGACAGATCAAAAGAAACCCGTATCAAGTCGTGATGGTATGAAGTTGTGTACCGAAACATCGACATCCTTCCCAGAGTGGATTAAACAGTCCGAGCAGGATTACAAGGATATGTTAGGCTACCTCAAGGCTAATGATTTCCAAGCGGTCGGTGAGCTCACTGAAGCCAATGCCCTTCGTATGCACCAAACCACAAGTACGGCCAACCCTCCATTTTCATATCTGACGGATGCTTCCTATCAGGCTATGGATAAGGTTAAGGCTCTCCGAGCCTCTGGTGAGCAATGTTACTTCACTATGGATGCAGGACCAAATGTTAAGGTGCTCTGTCTGGAAGAAGACCTGGACCGTCTGGCAGACCACTTCCGTAAGGACTATCAGGTCATCGTTTCACGCACCAAGGAGTTGCCAGATGCTTAAGCAGTCGGTCAATCAGGCCAGAGTAAAAACCGGTGGAAAACTCTACATTGCTGGAGAATATTCTGTCTTAACACATGGACAGACAGCCTTCATTCAGTTTATCCCTATCTTCATGACAGCAGAGGTCAAGAAAGCCCAAACTACCCAGCTGAACTCAGACATGTTTGACTACAGTGTGGGTCGTGAGCCAGACGAAAATTATGCCCTCATTCAAGAGTCCTTGAATACTTTTGAAGCCTATTGTGGTGAGAACTTGCCCGCTCTGGACCTTTCAATCACTGGAAAGTTGGAACGAGATGGGGTTAAATTTGGCATTGGCTCATCTGGTTCAGTTGTGGTATTGACCCTCAAGGCCTTGGCAGCAGCCCTTCAGAAAGATTTATCCAAAGACAGTCTCTTTAAATTAGCTAGTTACACCCTCCTCAAACAGGGAGACAACGGTTCTATGGGGGATCTAGCTTGTATCGTATACGAGGACCTGGTTTCCTATCGCTCTTTTGACCGTGCAAAAATAGCAGAGCTTATAGACCAAATGACTCTATCAGAGCTTTTGGAGAAAGACTGGGGATATTGTATCATACCTGTAGTGCCAGCCCTCAAAGCTCATTTTTTGGTGGGGTGGACCAAGCAAGCTGCTATCTCAAAAGACATGGTTAAGATGGCCAAATCTCGTATATCAAGCAAGTATCTAAGTGAAACAGAAATTGCCGTCCAAGATGCCATCAAGGCACTGGAAACAGGAAATAAGAATTTGCTTAAGAACAGCCTTCAAACTGTCAGTGACCAGCTAGAATCATTGAGTCCAAATATTTATGTGGACAAGCTGAAAAAACTCAAAGAAGCTGAACAAGGGCTTGATGTTATCGCTAAATCCTCTGGAGCTGGAGGTGGTGACTGTGGTATCGCTTTTGCCTTTGACCAAGCTAGCCGAGATGCTCTAGTTGAGCGCTGGAAACAGGCAGGCATAGAGCTCTTGTATGAGATTTAGGGTCAGCTTAGTAGATATAATCACGCAAGAAAGTAAAGAAGTAGCCTATGACAAATCGTAAAGACGATCACATCCATTATGCCCTCAAGTACGAGTCGCCCTACAATAGTTTTGACGATATGGAACTTATCCACAAGTCTCTACCAACTTATGATTTAGATCAGATTGACTTGTCCACACATTTTGCAGGACGAGATTGGAAATTTCCTTTTTATATCAATGCCATGACAGGTGGTTCTGCCAAAGGTGGTGCAGTCAATCGAAAACTAGCTGAGGTAGCCAGCCGAACAGGTATTCTCATGGTGACGGGTTCCTACAGTGCTGCTCTAAAAGGAGAGGCACCAGAATCCTTTGACTATCGTCAAGAGTTTCCAGACTTAGACCTTGCGACCAATATCGGTGTGGATAAGTCTGTGGACTTGGGGATTAAGACGGTGGAAGCTATGAAGCCAGTTTTTTTACAGCTCCATGTCAATCTTATGCAGGAGCTTCTCATGCCTGAGGGAGAGCGTATTTTCCACACTTGGAAGGAAAATGTGGCGGCTTATGCACAGAACATAGAGGTTCCTCTTGTGCTTAAGGAGGTCGGCTTTGGTATGGATGTTGAAACCATTCGTTACGCCATGTCTCAAGGCATCAAGACTGTGGATATCTCAGGTCGTGGTGGGACTAGCTTCGCCTATATTGAAAATAGCCGAGGCGGCAACCGAGATTACCTCAATGACTGGGGACAAAGCACCGTTCAGACCCTCTTGCAAGCCCAAGACCTTCGTGAAGATGTGGAAATCCTAGCCTCTGGTGGCGTGCGAAACCCACTTGATATGGTCAAATGTCTGGTCTTAGGAGCAAAAGGCGTAGGCCTATCGCGAACGGTCCTTGAATTAGTGGAACGTTATTCTGTGGATAAGGTTGTGGCTATTGTCAATGGTTGGAAGGACGACCTTCGTCTCATCATGTGTGCCCTCGATTGTCGGACTATTGATGAGCTCAAATCTGTAGACTATATCTTACATGGTAAGTTACAAGGGACTTATGTCAAACAAGAGAAGTCATAAAGGTGATATCACTTTAACCTCCGTAAAGGATAAGTAACTCTAATCTTGTTTAGACTTGATTTAAACGAGCATTTAACGAGACTTCCCGCTGTGAGAAAAGTTCTTGAAACACTAGTGGTTCAAGAATTCGGAATTTTTGAGACCTTAGGCTAAAAAATAGTCATGGAACTTCGAAGAAGATTGCTGACGTCCGCACTCACTTCAGGAAAGTCTCAAAAGAAGATTTCATCTAAGTATAAAAAGAGCGTAAGCTCTTTTTATTATCCAATCAAGCAAAAAGTCAACTTTCCCCTTGACAAGTCACTACCTTAGGAGTAATATTTTCAGTGACATACGGTAGGTGAGGCTACCACAAGGATACGGATGACTACCGCAAAGCAGTGGAGACACTACTCGTTGGTCAACAGTCCTGATCGCCAAGGTCAAGACTAAGCTCATTTCATCGCCTTGCGGAGCTAAAGCTTGAACGGTCCATTTTTTGACAAAATCTATTAAAAAATCCACCTCGAGTTTATAGAGTCTTACCTGTATATGGGTAGGACTCTTTTCATTTGTCTGAGGTCCACCCACCATTAATAAATTGAAAGGAGAAACCTATGAGACTAATCGACGATCACCCCGAACCGCACCTAACCAGTCAATCGCTGATTAGTGTCTTAGGGACTCCATAAGTGATTGGCTCCTGATTAAATAAGGAGATTCCAATGTCAATAAATAAAGAAAGACTTATTGCTGCTCTTCAAGAGCCACTTGAAACAACCCTTACTCGCTACAAGACTCATTTGGATGGCTTGAAGGGAGACCAAGTAGAAGAAAACCGTGACCTTTATGGGGAAAATGTCATAACCAAAGGACAAGAGGATTCTATCATCAAAAAGATTTATGAATCTATCATCAATCCCTTTACTGTTATTCTCCTAGTCATCGCTCTGGTTTCCTTTATCACCAATGTCTGGCTTGCTAAACCAGGTGAAGAAGATCCAACGACTTCTATCATCATTGTCACTCTAGTTTTGATATCTGGTGGTATCCGTTTCATTCAAGAACTTCGTAGTGACAAGGCTGCTAGCAATTTGTCTCGCATGATTGTTAATACAGCAACAGTGCTTCGAGATGGCAGTGAGCAAGAAATCCCAATCGATGAAATTGTGGTTGGAGATGTGGTCAAACTGAGTGCGGGAGATATGATTCCGGCGGATGTGGTCTTGCTAGACTCTCGTGATTTCTTTGTTCAACAGTCTGGCTTGACAGGTGAAAGCGATGCTGTGGAAAAGGCTTGTCTGGCTAAGGCGGATAGTCAAAATCTAGAGAGTTTGCTTGAAAGTGAGAGCCTTGCTTTCATGGGAACTAATGTTATCTCTGGTCGTTCAACAGCCTTGGTTTTGGTTGTTGGTGATGAAACCATGATGGGAGCTATCGAGCAGACCATCAATACTTATGACGAACCAACTTCATTTGAACGTGAGATGAATTCCATTTCTTGGCTCTTGATTCGACTCATGTTGGTGATGGTTCCTGTTGTTTTTGTGATTAACGGTTTAACAGATGGGGACTGGCTTGAAGCCGGCGTCTTTGCCCTTAGTGTGGGAGTCGGTTTGACCCCAGAAATGTTGCCGATGATTATCACAGCCAGTCTTGCCAAGGGTTCTATCATTATGGCCAAGGAAAAGGTGGTCATCAAAAAACTTAATGCTATTCAAGACCTAGGGGCGATCGACATCCTTTGTACGGATAAGACAGGAACCCTGACTCAGGATGAAATCGTTCTTGAGTACCCTCTTGATATCCATGGTGACCTTGACCTTTCAGTGCTTCGGAGAGCCTATCTTAACTCTTATTTCCAAACTGGCTTGAAAAATCTTATGGACCGTGCCATTATTAGTCGAACTGAGAGAGAAGCTAAGAAACACGAGATCGTTCGTAATCTTGACCAAACCTTCCACAAGATTGATGAGCTCCCTTTTGATTTTGAACGCCGTCGCATGAGTGTCATTGTTAAAGACAATGATGGTTTTGTGAGTATGGTGACAAAAGGTGCCCTTGAAGAAATGCTCTCTGTTTCTAACTATGTGGAATACAAGGGTGACATTATCCCATTGACCGACGATGTTCGTGAGGAGGTCCTCGCGGAAGTCGCACAGTTGAATGAACAAGGTTTGCGTGTTCTCGGTGTTAGCTACAAATCACAGCTTAATGAGAATGACGTCTTTAGTGTCGAAGATGAAAGTGACATGATTTTGACGGGATATCTTGCCTTCCTTGACCCACCAAAACCATCAGCAGCACCCGCTATCAAGGCTTTGGCAGAGTATGGTGTGACCACAAAGATTTTGACTGGAGACAATGAGAAGGTGACACAGGCTGTCTGTGAAAAAGTTGGTCTAGATGTGAGACACATCCTACTTGGAAGTGACATTGATACCATGTCAGATCAAGATTTGGCTAAGGCTGTGGAAACGACAACAGTCTTTGCTAAGTTATCCCCAGACCAAAAGGCACGAATTATCCTAAGCCTTAAGGAAAATGGCCACAAGGTAGGTTATATGGGTGATGGTATCAACGATGCCCCATCTATGAAGGTGTCAGATGTGGGTATCTCTGTGGATACAGCTGTTGATATTGCTAAGGAAACTGCAGATGTTATCTTGCTTGATAAGGATCTAATGGTCTTGGAAAAAGGACTGGTTGAAGGACGTAAGGTCTATGCCAATATGACCAAGTACATCAAGATGACCGTTTCTTCAAATTTCGGTAATATTTTTTCTCTCCTCTTTGCCAGCATCTTCTTACCATTCCTACCAATGGCACCTGTGCATTTGATTGTTCTTAATCTTGTCTATGATATTTCTTGTATCGCTCTTCCATTTGACAATGTGGATAAGGAATTTCTTAAAGAGCCACATATCTGGGAAGCCAAATCAATAATGCGTTTCATGGCTTGGTTTGGACCTATTTCATCTGTATTTGATATTTTGACTTACATCTTGCTCTACTTCATCATTGTGCCAATGATTTTGGGGCATGGCTATGTTCATGGTTCACCAGAAGCAGCAGCCTTTATCATCATTTTCCAAACAGGTTGGTTTATCGAATCAATGTGGTCTCAAACCATGGTTATCCACATGTTACGCTCACCAAAACTACCATTTATTCAAAGTCACCCAGCACTATCTGTTGTTGTGACAACCCTATTTGCTGCTGTCTTTGTAACCTCTCTTCCTTACAGTCCATTGGCTGGTCTCTTAAAACTTAGTCATCTAAATGGTCTCTATTTCATTCTCTTGTTTGTTATTATCGTTTTGTATATGCTTAGTGTTACCTTTGTGAAGCATGTCTACATTAAGAAATACAAAGAATGGTTGTAGGATAACTATCCTTAGAAAAAAGAGCGTCAGCTCTTTTTTCATTACCGTCCATTCTGCCAAAACTTTCTTATTTATGGTATAATAGGGCGATTATAGATAATCAGACGCCGTTAAAAACGGTTAGTCTGAAAGATATATTTTCTCATAAATGAGAAATTGTGCTTTTTCAAGCTCTCCTTTCTTTAGTTGGCCATCCTAGTGAGAGGATAAGGTCCTGAGATTTGGGACTCAAGGTTAAGACCGTCACGAAAGAAATCATTACAAAAAAATATTAAGAAGGAAAAAGAAAATGAGTAATTACGCTATTATCCTTGCTGCGGGTAAAGGAACTCGCATGAAATCAGATCTTCCAAAAGTATTACACAAGGTTTCAGGCATCACTATGCTTGAGCATGTTTTCCGTGCAGTTTCAGCTATCGAACCAGCTAAAAATGTTACTGTTATTGGTCACAAGGCTGAGCTTGTTCGTGAGGTTTTGGATGGTCAATCTGCCTTCACTATGCAAACAGAGCAGTTGGGGACAGGTCACGCAGTAATGATGGCTGAAGAAGAGTTGGCTGGACTTGAAGGACGAACGCTTGTTATCGCTGGGGATACACCTTTGATTACCGGTGAAAGCCTTAAAAACCTTATTGATTTCCACGTTAATCACAAAAATATTGCCACTATCTTGACTGCAACTGCCGACAATCCATTTGGATATGGCCGTATCATCCGTAATGAAAATGGTGAAGTCACTAAGATTGTTGAGCAAAAAGATGCAAATGAGTTTGAACAACAGGTTAAAGAAATTAATACAGGGACTTATGTCTTTGACAATAAACGTCTCTTCGAAGCGCTTAAAAATATTAATACTAACAATGCTCAAGGGGAATACTATTTGACAGACGTCATCTCTATTTTCCGTGAAAATGGTGAAAAGGTAGGTGCCTTTACCCTTCGTGACTTTGAAGAAAGTCTTGGAGTTAACGACCGTGTTGCCCTAGCTACGGCAGAAGATGTTATGCGTCGTCGTATTAACAAGGCTCACATGGTTAATGGTGTGACTTTCCAAAATCCAAACGCTACTTATATCGATGTGGATGTGAAAATTGAGCCAGATGTTGTCATTGAGGCCAATGTTACGCTTAAAGGGCAAACTAAAGTCGGTGCAGAGTCAGTGCTGACTAACGGCACTTATATTGTTGATTCAACTATCGGTGCCAATACTGTCATCACCAACTCAATGATTGAGCATTCAGTAGTTGAAAAAGGCGTTACCGTTGGTCCATTTGCCCATATTCGTCCGGATTCAATGCTCAAAGAAGGCGTTCATATCGGTAACTTCGTCGAGGTTAAGGGTTCTACTATCGGCGAAAATACTAAGGCTGGTCACTTGACTTACATTGGTAATGCGGAAGTTGGTTCTGACGTTAACTTTGGTGCCGGAACAATTACTGTTAACTATGATGGACAACACAAGTTCAAGACACAAATTGCCAATAATGTCTTTATCGGAAGCAATTCAACCTTGATTGCACCGCTTGAAATCGGGGCTAACGCTCTCACAGCGGCTGGCTCAACCATCACAGATGATGTGCCAGCTGATAGCGTAGCTATTGGACGTGGCCGTCAGGTCAATAAAGAGGGCTATGCCATTAAGAAACCTCACCACCCAAGCCAACAAAAGTAGGCTTAAGGCTATCTGAGCTAGATTCTCTTGTAGAGTAGATGTAGCTTAGAATGAGGTCAGAAGTAAAAGGAGTCAATTCATGGATTTTGAAGAAAAAACACTCAAACGTGAGTCAAAATTTAAGGGACATATTTTTGAAGTTGCAGTAGACGAAGTTCTCTTGCCAGATGGTAAGACAGCTGGTCGTGAACTGATTTTCCACAAGGGAGCAGTGGCCGTTTTAGCTGTTACCCCTGAAGGGAAAATTATTATCGTCAAGCAATACCGTAAGGCTATTGAGGCAATTTCCTACGAGATTCCTGCGGGTAAACTGGAAGTCGGTGAGGCTGGCGATGAGATGGCTGCAGCAGCGCGTGAACTTGAAGAGGAGACTCAGTATAGGGGCGAACTTAAATTGATTCATGAATTTTACACAGCCATTGGCTTTTGTAATGAGAGAATCAAACTCTATGTAGCGACAAACCTTAAACCTGTGGAAAATCCACGTCCACTTGATGATGATGAGTTCCTTGAACTCTATGAATTGACCTATGAAGAGTGTATGGAACTTGTAGCGTCAGGGGCTATCCAGGATGCTAAAACTATCATCGCACTCCAATACTATGCACTTCATTTCGGAGGAAAATAAGCTATGGGAAAACCACTTTTGACCGACGATATCATTGAGCAGGCCAAGCGTGGGGAAATCGATTTAGAGGAACATCCTTATTATGAGGACTATGATCAAGAGTTCTATGACGAGGATTATGAGGCTAATTATCAGCCCTCTGAATACAAGAGCCGCCGGATTGAGAATGCTAAACGTAATCAATTTCAGCACAAGCTTAATCGCATCCTCTTTTGGATTGTTGTCCTCTTGATTATTCTCATTGTTGCTGTCTTTTATTTCTAAAAAGTCTGTGAGTTGGATGGATGTATCTGCTGAACTTTGATAAGATTACAAGTAAGAAAGGAATTATATGAAAATCGGAATTATCGCTGCCATGGAGCAGGAATTACTGCTTCTAGTGGAGCAATTGGAAAATAAGGTTGAAGAAACTGTTCTTGGCAATACCTACTACACAGGACGTTTGGGAAAACACGACGTCGTTTTGGTACAATCAGGTGTTGGTAAGGTTATGTCAGCCATGTCTGTGGCTGTCTTGGCAGACCATTTTGGCGTTGATGCCCTCATTAACACTGGTTCTGCAGGAGCAGTAGCACCTGGACTTAAAATTGGAGATGTGGTTGTAGCTTCAAAATTAGCCTACCACGATGTTGATTTGACAGCCTTTGGCTATGATTATGGGCAAATGTCTATGCAGCCACTCTACTTTGAAAGTGATTCTACCTTCGTAGATACTTTCAAAAAGGTCTTGGCTCAGGCTTCCATTGATTCTAAGATTGGGCTTATCGCTACTGGTGATAGCTTCATTGCAGGTCAAGACAAGATTGATGCTATTAAAGGTCACTTTCCAGAAGTCTTAGCTGTAGAGATGGAGGGAGCAGCTATTGCTCAAGCCGCACATAGCGTCAAGAAACCTTTCATTGTTGTCCGTGCCATGAGTGATACGGCTGCTCATGATGCTAATATTACCTTTGACGAATTCATTATTCAGGCGGGTAAACAGTCAGCTGCTATCCTAGTGGAGTTTCTTAAAGAACTTGCTTGAGTAGTATAAATGAGTCTTAATGTTCACCTTCTTAATAAGGTTGAAATCTACTGTCATTCTTAAGAGAACGACAGTTTTTTTGTATCACGAAAACCACTAGCTATGCTAGTGGTTCCGAAAAGCTTTTAGCCATGTATCAAAAAAGTCCCCCTAAAGTGTTATATTAGATAAGGTTTTCCGACCACTAACTAATATACTAAAGGAGAACCCCTGATGAGACAGGATAATAATAGTTTAGCACATACTACATGGAATTGTAAGTATCATATTGTTTTCGCCCCCAAATATAGACGTCAGATAATCTATGGGAAATACAAAGCAAGTATTGGTCAAATCTTACGGTTATTATGTGAAAGAAAAGGCGTTGAAATTCATGAAGCAGAAGCTTGCCCAGATCATATTCACATGTTAGTGAGTATACCACCGAAACTAAGTATTTCTTCATTTATGGGATATTTAAAGGGTAAAAGTAGCTTAATGATATTCGACCGACACGCTAATTTAAAGTATAAATATGGGGAACGCAAATTTTGGTGTCGAGGCTTTTATGTTGATACGGTTGGGCGAAATCAGAAGCGAATTGAAGAATATATTCGTAATCAATTACAAGAAGACGTGATAGCAGATCAGCTAAGTCTATTTGAGGAGTATGATCCGTTTACAGGTGAGAAGAATAAAAGAAAGTAGTCTTAAAGATTCCCATTAGACGGGGCAGCTAGTCAAGATGGTGCTGAAGGAAAACCGTTCGGTAGGCCTTTAGGCCGAAGAGCAAACCACCCGTTCTCAGGGGGGTGATTCTACTATGAATTCAGATAATCTTCTAATCTTTGGAAGCAATAACGTGAATTTCGGCATTTTTAAAATAGAATCACAATTAAAATTATGTCAAAAAATGAGGAAGTGAAACAATGTTAAAAGAGAGGACTTACTATATATCATTAAATGAGAAATCAAGATAAAGTTAACTGCAAGATGAAATTTCGTACAAATTAAGCTATAATTATGAGTATGAAAGTTCTACTTTATCTTGAAGGAAAATCGGTTCTTGAAAAATCAGGAATCGGACGGGCTCTTCACCATCAGATGCGTGCCTTGGACTTGGCGGGGATTCCCTATACAACAGACATCTTGGGTGATTATGATGTTGTTCATATCAATACTTATGGACCACGCAGTTTGATGTTGTTGCATACAGCAAAACGTCGTGGTAAGAAGGTCATCATGCATGGTCATTCGACACGTGAGGACTTTGAAAATTCATTTATTGGTTCTAATCTCATGGCTCCACTTTTTGGAAAATATTTGGCCCACATGTATCAAAAGGCTGATTACGTGATTACGCCTTCTGAGTATTCCAAAAAATTGATTCAATCTTATGGAGTTACCACACCGATCATTGCTGTTTCAAACGGGATTGATCTGAAAAAATACGGCAAAGATCCACGCAAGGAAGAAATTTTCCGAGATTACTTTGGTATCGAGGAGGGACAGCCAGTGGTTATTTGTGCGGGTCTTTATTTCCAACGTAAGGGAATTGAAGATTTTGTCAAGGTGGCTGAGAAAATGCCACATGTTCGTTTCATTTGGCTAGGCAGTATTAGTAAATGGCTAATTCCTAAAAAGATTCGAGACATTGTCAATGGTAAGCATCCTGATAATGTCAGCTTTCCAGGTTATTTCAAGGGAGCTGTCTTCCAGGGAGCTATGAGTGGTGCCAACGCCTTCTTTTTCCCATCTTATGAAGAGACAGAAGGAATTGTAGTACTTGAAGCCTTTGCTAGTCACCAACATGTGGTCTTACGTGATATCCCTGTTTATGAGGGTTGGGTTGATGAGCAATCCGCCTCATTTGGGCATAATGTGGATGAATTTGTAGTGGCCTTACAAGATATTATCGATGGTAAAGTGGACAAGCGTGAAGCAGGATACAAGGTTGCAGAAAGTCGCTCGATTGATGATGTCGCCCAAAAACTTGTTAAAGCCTACAAAGAAGTATTGGAGATTTAAATGCGTATCGGATTGTTTACAGATACCTATTTTCCACAGGTATCCGGTGTTGCGACTAGTATTCGCACACTGAAGACGCAGTTGGAAAAAATGGGGCATAATGTCTTTATCTTTACTACGACTGATAGAGATGTTGATCGCTATGAAGACTGGCAGATTATTCGTATTCCTAGTTTGCCTTTCTTTGCCTTTAAGGATCGCCGAGTGGCTTATCGTGGTTTTTCTAAGGCTCTAGAGATTGCAAAACAGTACAAGCTTGATATTATTCATACGCAGACAGAGTTCTCCTTGGGGCTTCTAGGGATTGCCATTGCACGTGAACTTAAGATTCCTGTTGTACACACCTATCACACCCAGTATGAAGACTATGTCCGCTATATTGCCAAAGGTATGGTTATTCGACCGAGTATGGTTAAGTACATTGTTCGTGGTTTTATGAGTGACTTGGATGGGGTTATCTGTCCGAGTGAGATTGTTTATGACCTTTTGCTCAAGTATAAGGTTGCTGCTGAAAAACGGGTCATTCCAACTGGGATTGAGCTTGAAAAATTCCAACGTCCAGAGATTACTGAAGATGATGTGGCGGACTTGAGAGCCAAGCTTGGTATTGCCTCAGATGAAACCATGTTGTTGAGTTTGTCTCGTGTCTCTTATGAGAAAAATATCCAAGCAGTTTTGGCGGTTCTACCTTCAGTTTTAGAGGAAGATGATAAGGTTCGGTTAGTTGTTGCTGGCGATGGCCCTTACCTACCAGACCTGAAGTCCCAAGCCAAGAAACTTGGTGTCTTGGATAAGGTGGTTTTCACAGGTATGATTGCACCTGGCGAAACAGCTCTTTACTATAAGGCTGCTGATTTCTTTATCTCGGCATCAACCAGTGAGACTCAGGGCTTGACCTATCTGGAGGCCTTGGCTAGTGGTACCCCTATCATTGCTCATGGAAATCCTTACTTGGATAATGTGATTACAGACCAGATGTTTGGAACGCTTTATTATCATGATAATGATTTAGCTGGGGCCATTTTGGAAGCTGCCATTGTAACACCAGAAAAAGACGAGACTAAGTGGGCTGAGAAGCTCTATGAAATTTCTGCGGAAAACTTTGGAAAACGTGTCTATGAGTATTACTTGGATCTTACGATTTCTAAGGATTTCCATAATGATCTCAATGGCGAAGATAGCACTATGAAACGCTTGACCCGTATGGTGACTTATTTGCCAACTAAGGCTATTACCTTGCCTGTCAATGGCTCTGTTCGTATCCTCAAAGGATCAGCCAAACAGGTCAAGAAAATCAGAAATATCACAAAACTTTTGGATTAGGAAAGCTATCATATTTTCCTAGTCAGATAAAATCTTAGCATTGATTAATAATAATAAAAGAGAAAATTAGCTTGAAAAATTACAGTTTCATGCTATAATAACGCATAGAGACATATCAGTCATGGGAAATCTTTCAGAGAGCGTGTGGTGCTGGAAATCACGTAGAGGACATGGTTGGGACTACTCGATTATCTTTTTATGCAAACATAAAACGGTGGCCACGTTAGAGCCAATCAGAGGTGTAAGGCAGACTTATTTTTTTGTCATACACGAACTAAGGTGGAACCACGTTGCGACGTCCTTTTTGGATGTTGCAATTTTTTTATGAGGAGACTAACTATGGACTTGCAAGAATTAGTGGAGCGTAGTTGGGTAATCCGACAAGCTTATCACGAGCTAGAAGTTAAGCATCATGATTCCAGGTGGACGGTAGAAGAGGACCTATTGGCTTTATCTAATGATATTGAAAATTTTCAATAACTAGTGATGACATAGCAAGGACGCTACTATGATGAAACACCCTACACACTGAAACCAAAACTTTCAGAAAATATCTGGTGGCTAGTAGAACTTTCTCAATATTGGGATGTAGATGTTCTGACGGAAATGGAAAACTTCCTCTCTGATAAAGAAAAGCAGTTGAACATTAAGACTATGAAGTAGTCTGATATTCAACAGTCAATGCTTAGAAACTATGAAATAATAAAAGGAGAAAATTATGATTAACATTACTTTCCCAGATGGCGCTGTTCGTGAATTCGAATCTGGCGTGACAACTTTTGAAATTGCACAATCTATCAGCAACTCTTTGGCTAAGAAAGCTCTTGCTGGTAAATTTAACGGCAAATTGATTGACACAACTCGTGTGATCACTGAAGATGGAAGCATCGAAATCGTGACACCTGATCACGAAGACGCTCTTCCAATCTTGCGTCATTCAGCGGCTCACTTGTTTGCCCAAGCAGCTCGTCGCCTTTTCCCAGATATTCATTTGGGTGTTGGTCCAGCTATCGAAGATGGTTTCTACTACGATACTGACAATGAAGCTGGTCAAATTTCTAACGAAGACCTTCCTCGTATCGAAGAAGAAATGAAGAAAATCGTTAAAGAAAACTTCCCATCAATCCGTGAAGAAGTGACTAAGGATGAAGCGCGTGAAATCTTCAAAAACGATCCTTACAAATTGGAATTGATTGAAGAACACTCAGAAGACGAAGGTGGTTTGACTATCTACCGTCAAGGTGAATACGTTGACCTCTGCCGTGGCCCTCACGTGCCATCAACTGGTCGTATCCAAATCTTCCACCTCTTGAATGTTGCGGGTGCTTACTGGCGTGGAAATAGTGACAATGCCATGATGCAACGTATCTATGGTACAGCTTGGTTCGACAAAAAAGATCTTAAAACATACCTTAAACGTCTCGAAGAAGCTAAAGAACGTGACCACCGTAAACTTGGTAAAGAACTTGATTTGTTCATGATTTCTCAAGAAGTCGGTCAAGGTCTTCCATTCTGGTTGCCAAATGGTGCGACTATCCGTCGTGAGTTGGAACGCTACATTGTGGACAAGGAAGTCGCTGCGGGCTACCAACACGTTTATACGCCACCAATTGCATCTGTTGAACTTTATAAAACTTCAGGTCACTGGGATCATTACCGTGAAGACATGTTCCCTCCAATGGATATGGGAGATGGAGAAGAATTTGTCCTTCGTCCAATGAACTGCCCACACCACATCGAAGTCTACAAACACCATGTTCACTCTTATCGTGAATTGCCAATCCGTATCGCTGAAATCGGTATGATGCACCGTTACGAAAAATCAGGTGCTTTGACAGGTCTTCAACGTGTCCGTGAAATGTCACTTAACGATGGACATACCTTCGTTGCTCCAGAACAAATCGAAGACGAATTCAAGAAAATCCTTCAATTGATCATCGATGTTTATGAAGATTTCAACTTGACGGATTACCGTTTCCGTTTGTCTTATCGTGACCCTGCAGATAAGCACAAATACTTTGACAACGATGAGATGTGGGAAAATGCCCAACGCATGTTGAAAGCAGCTGTTGATGATATGGGTGTTGAATACTACGAAGCCGAAGGAGAAGCAGCCTTCTATGGACCAAAATTGGATATCCAAGTTAAGACTGCTCTTGGTAAGGAAGAAACTCTTTCTACTATTCAGTTGGACTTCTTGCTTCCAGAACGTTTTGACCTTCACTACATCGGAGCTGATGGTGAAGAACACCGTCCAGTCATGATTCACCGTGGGGTTATCTCAACAATGGAACGCTTTACAGCTATCCTTATTGAAAACTATAAAGGAGCCTTCCCAACTTGGTTGGCACCTCAACAAGTGACTGTTATTCCAGTTTCAAATGAAGCCCACACAGATTACGCTTGGGAAGTTGCTAAACAACTTCGTGACCGTGGTATCCGTGTTGAAGTGGATGAACGTAACGAGAAAATGCAATACAAGATTCGTGCGTCTCAAACACAAAAAATCCCTTACCAATTGATTGTTGGTGATAAGGAAATGGAAGACGGAACTGTTAACGTTCGTCGCTATGGACAAAAACAGACACACACTGAAACTGTGTCAGAATTTGTAGAAAATATCCTTGCTGATATTGCTCGCAAATCACGCCCAGATGCCGAATAAATTAGAAAGTCGGTTAGCTAAGCTAGCTGACTTTTTAGTAGGATAAACTATGCACGTTTTTAGGAAAAGACTTTTATTTCTGCTGGGAGCAGTTCTAGTCTTGTTACCGGCTAGTTTTACTTACCATAGATTGGCCTTGCAAAGAGAGAAGGTTTCTCTCAACCCTATGGGACAAATGGTGTTTGTCAATGGCCATGAAATGAGCGTCTTTGTAAAGGGGAAGGGGTCACAAACTCTAGTTTTTCTTTCTGGTGCTGGAACAGCCTCTCCCATTCTAGATTTTAAAGACTTGTATGATGGGCTTTCGAAGCAGTATAAGATAGTCATTGTTGAAAGGGCTGGCTATGGTTACAGTGAGGACACGTCTAAGTCCCGAGATGTTTCTGAGGTTCTTTCAGAGACACGTCAAGCCCTAGCCAAAGCCCATGTATCGGGTCCTTACATTATCCTTTCTCATTCTATGGCCTCCTTAGAGACACTTTTGTGGCAGGAAAAATACCCTAGTGAAGTGAAAGGGATCATTGGCTTAGATTGGGCCCTACCAGAAAGTTATGCTCATTTAAAAATGCACCCTCAGATCTTACGTATGGCTCATTGGGGAAGTCAATTAGGCTTATTAAGGTATTTACCGAGTCGCTTATATGTACCTAATACCAATCTCAGTAGTAGTGACCGCCGCCTCTATCAACGGATAGCCTATCGTCAAATTTTGTCAAAGGCTATGTTAAATGAGAGCCTGTCTGTTAAGGAAAATGCGAAAAAGGTTACTTCTAGCATCGATTCACATATTCCAACCTTACTGATGGTCTCTAATGGTGAGGGTACTGGTTTTAGCCAGGAGGACTGGCGGCATTATGCGATTAGCTTTGCAAAGGACCAGAAAAATATCGAAGTGACTTTTTATGATGCTCCGCATTATCTGTATCACTATCAGACCAAAGAGGTAGCAGCAAAGATAGAGGAGTTCATCAAAGAGACGACTGAATGAATTTACATATATTATCGAGGAGGGATGTGATGCTCATTGGTTCAAAAGCCTTTCGACACTTATGGAAGGACTGGCAAAGGGACTACCAACCATTGCAGGTGCTTAAGCTATTGCTAGCTTATATAGGGATGCCAGAGGACTTATCGGGGGAGCTTGAAGAAACCCAACACCTTTTATCTTATTTCGATCCTGACTTGGCACCGCATGATTCCTTCTGGAAGGATGTCGTGAAATTGGTAGATCTGTCTTTTCCTGATGATAGTTTGTCTAAGGATGTTTCTATAGAGCGACAAATCCATCAGCTACGTTACCTGATCTCTAGTCAACAGGCCCAGTATGTGCGGACGCATTATAAAAAGCCAGGGATGACAGATAAAGAAGCTTTGGCTGTCTATCTCAGATGGAAGCCTTTCACCATGTTCGATCAGGGACGTTTGCACCAGAAGGTTTCTATCTGTGATGGCAAGGCGGTTTATCCTGATGGGATTCCAAGTGTTAATCTAAAAATTCTTCTCTATAATCGGATTGAGTTTATTCTGGATAGTCTCCCCTACCTTTAGCAAAGTCATATAGAGTTTCTTTCATCGTCCTATTAACTGGTGATATCCCAGCTAGATGTGCAAAATTCTTTTCTTGGAAATTTACCTCTAGCTTATCAAATTGACCATCAGCATCTTTAAAGACATAGTGAATTTTACTGTCTGCTAGTTCTTGCAAATACCATTGAGCTGTACTTTGCAAGGTTGGCGCAAATAAGTTCAAGTCTTTCATATCCTTAGCTCTAGCCACCCTATAGCCTGGTTTTATATTTGACACACGGGCCCTATCCGTTGTAAAATATAGTTGAGCAATGACAGGAAAATCAGGTTGTGGTTCATCCACAACAGGCTGCGATGCTGTCCTTGGAGATTCTTTTCCTAAATAATCGGAAGTGCGATGAAATTCGCCCGCATTGCTAGGCTCTTGAGTAATTTCAGGAGTCTTTTTTTCTTGCTCTGGTTTATGGCTTTAAACCGGATCAGACCAAGCAATCAAAGGAGGTTCATATGTCTAAACAACCACAAAACAATAAAGGAACAGTGGTTCTAGGCTCACTAGTCTTTATGGCCTTATACGCCCTAGGTATTTGGCACAATGCTGTCCGAGGAAATATTCCCTTTCTCATTCTTTGGAGTGTTTTACTCCTCATTAATGTCAGCTATTTGATTTTCCGCTTGAGAAAATAAAAAAGAAAGTGATATGGACCTAAATGGTAAGAAATTAGGTCTGTATCACTTTTTATATATTCAATGATAGCTTACCACTTGCTTTCTTCTGGGATAATAATCCAGCAAATGATGTAGAAAAGAAAGCCTGTTCCGAATAAGAAAATCGCTGCAGCCCAAATGAGGCGAATAATGACAGGGTCGATGTCAAGATATTTAGCGATACCAGAACAAACACCGGCAATGATTTTGTTGTTTGGATCTCGTCTGAGTTCTTTTTTCATATGATTTACCTCCGTATGCCTTATTATACCATAACACCTTGAAGTCTAGTATTAGCTTAAGGAAGCATGAAGTAGACGATACCCAGATATTGCAGAGCCGAAGCCAGCATGATGAAGAGGTGCCAAATCATGTGGAAGTATGGCTTTTTCTTAGCGTAGAAAGCTGCACCAACCGTGTATGACAATCCTCCAGCAAGCATGAGTCCCCAAAAGGCAGGCCCTGTCTTAGTGACGATAGCTGGGATAATGAAGATAACCAACCAGCCCATCATCAGATATAGAAAGAGGGAGAATTTTTCATTGATTTTTTTAGCAAAGATTTTATAGAGAATCCCAAAAATCGTTGTTCCCCATTGGAGAATGATGATGCTGTAGCCTAGCCATCCGCCAACCAGTGAGAGGGCAACAGGGGTGTAGCTTCCAGCAATGGCGATATAAATCATGCTGTGGTCAATAATTCTCAGGACCATCTTGTGGGGTGAGTTGTAATCCATGGCATGATAGATAGCTGAGCTCAAGAACATGAGGAAAAGGCTAATAACGAAAACAGCCATCCCAACAGCAGCTATCATGCCGTAGCCATTGTTGGCATGAACAGCAGTAATTGGCAGTAAGACCAGCATGGCCACAGCTCCGACGGCGTGAGTCACACTGTTGGCCACTTCCTCACCAAAGCTAAGTTTTTTACTGAGTTTGAGGTTGGGAGAAGTATTAAAAGTAGCAGTATTAGACATTGTTTCCTCCTTCAAGGTCGTTCAAAAGTTGATGGGTAGCTTGGTAACATTGAAGCGTCTGACAGGCTGAGAGTATGACTTGCGGAGCTTCTTGGGGAAACTGACCATTCATACAGGCTACAAAGTCATTGTAGTAGCTCTTTTGACTTTCAGAATCTGTTCGTAGGATTTCCAAGGTTTTGGCAATCTCAGAAATCTCAAAGACGGTCTTCAGACTAGTGATGACAATAAGTCTAGCTACCTGAGCAGCATTATATTTTTTCTTGATGGGTTTTGCGACATGGCCATGTTTGACATAATTATTGACCATAGAGGCGGTTAGCCCCTTGTCGTTTGGCCCCAAAGTACTTTGGGTGACCTGATTGACATAGAGCAAAACCTGATCCAAATAGAGTTCAATCTCTGGTAATTCTTCCCAGAGAGGGTATTGTTGTGTTGTCAAATTATAAAAACCTCTTTATCTAGTCTCCATAACTAGATTATAACATTATAGAAATTCAAGTCAAGTCAGAATCTGTGAGATATGAAAAAGATGTTGAGATAATATTTCCAACATCTTTATTTTTTATGTGATTAGGCAGAGTGATTTTTTTATTGTTTCTGATCCACTACTTATGGTTTCTGAGTTTCTCCAAAATTGCTTGTGCAGTTTCTTGGTTTATATGTTTGGCCTTGAGAAGTTCAGACAAAACTTGAGGCATTTCTTCAGGACTAGCCCCGGCTAACAAGGCCAGAGATTTGGCTTGGAGTTTCATATGTCCTGCCTGTATTCCTGTTGAAGTCAGAGCTTTGAGAGCAGCCAGATTTTGTGCCAAACCAAGTGAGACGATGATACTGGCTAGCGTTTTAGCATCTGGATGATTAAGCAAGTCATGGGCGATAGAAGCACTAGGGTTAAGTCCGATTGAACCGCCACGGGTTGCGATTGGCATGGGGAGGGTTAATTCTCCCACCAATTCTTTAGCCTCCTGGTCATAAGTCCATGTGGACAGACCTCGGTAGCTACCATCCTTGCTTGCATAGGCATGGCTACCGGCCTCAACTGCTCGCCAATCGTTTCCGGTCGCGATAACTAGCGCATCGATACCATTGAAAATTCCCTTGTTATGGGTAGCTGCTCGGTAAGGGTCCACCTGAGCCAGTTGGCTAGCCATCTCCATTTTCTTGGCTAGGTCATGTGCCTCTTCCTTATTACGACTGAGGAAGCGTGTGCTAAGACGACAAGTCGCTGTCACAAGACTTTCAGTGGCTAGATTTGAGAGAATAGCCATGAGGCTTTGACCTTCTGACAGGTTTTCCAATTCTGGCACCAGGGCTTCCATCATGGTGTTGACCATATTGGCTCCCATGGCTTCTTGGGTATCAACGGCTAGATAGACAATGAGGAAGTCTCCTTTAGTCTCAGTCCAGAGCTTGCGAGGGCCACCCCCACGCTTAACAATAGAAGGGTGAGCCTCTTTGGCAATCTCAATAAGATCCTGACTGGCTGCTTGAATTTTTCTTGAAGCATCATCCTTATCAGGGACGTCAAAGAGGGCAACTTGGCCAATCATTTGACGGTCATGGATTGTAGTCGTGAAACCACCAGAACGCTTAATGAGCTTGCTAGCGTAGGAAGCAGCAGCCACAACTGAAGGTTCCTCGGTAACCATGGGAACTTGATAGGTCACACCATCTACCAATACATCTGGGCAAATGGCAAAGGGGAGTGTAAAGCGACCAATAACATTTTCAGCCATCTGATTGGCGGTTTCAAGGGTAAGTTGTTGGTCCTTATCCAGAAGATCTTGATTTTCCTGAGACAAAAGAGCATTCTTTTTCAAATGCTCTTTACGTTCTTGCGGTGTCTTCTTGGAAAAACCAGTCCAAGAGAGTTTAGTCATATTAATGTCCTTTATAGATACGTTGGTGTTCAGAGATTTCAGCTAAACGGAAAGCTCCGGTTTGGTAATCAGCGAATTGAGTAGAACCAGTGTCATCCAACTGAGCCTCTTCATAGAAAATTTTTTCATAATCAGCAACGCTCAAGTGTTGACGCTTGGCAAAGGTATCTAGGCGGTCCGAACGAAGCAGGTCTTTGTAACCTTCAACCAGACGTCCTGAGAAAATTTCAGAAACAGCTCCAGAACCGTAAGAGAAGAAGCCAATCTTATCTCCGGCTTTAAGGTCTTGCGACTGTTCAAGCAAAGACAGAAGTCCAAGATAGAGTGACCCTGTATAGATGTTTCCAATTTGACGACTATAGGTAATTGAAGCATCAAAGTTGTTTGTCAAACGCTCTTTATTCTCTGGGTTCAAATCTTTTGGAATAATCTTGTTAAGTCCCTTAAGAGCTAGCTTAGGATAAGGAAGGTGGAGACAAAAAGCGGCAAAATCAGCAAAGTCAGCCTGATGGCGTTCTTGATAAGCTGCCCAAGTTGTCTTCAAACTGTCAAGGTACTGCTTGGTTGAATAGATGCCTTGAACATAAGGCGTTGAACTGTAGTTTGGGCGCCAGAAGTCCATGACATCACGAGTTTGCGCCACATTATCATCAGCAAGCTCCAAAATACGTGGATTCTGACTGACTAGCATAGCTACAGCACCAGCTCCCTGAGTTGACTCCCCAGAAGATCCGACACCATAGCGGGCAATATCACTAGCGATAACCAGAACTTTGCTATCTGGGTGAGTTGCCACATGCAACTTAGCATAGTTAAGTCCGGCTGTTGCAGCGTAACAAGCTTCCTTCATTTCAAAAGAACGGGCAAAAGGCTGAATACCTAAAAGACTGTGAACATAGACAGCAGCAGCCTTGGACTGGTCAATGGAAGACTCAGTAGCCACGATGACCATATCGATAGCTTTTTTGTCGTCGTCATTTAAAATATCAGCCGCTGCATCAGAGGCAAGCGTCACGATATCTTCTGTAATCGGCGTAATACTGGTTGCATCAAGCATCAGCCCCTTGCTGAATTTTTCAGGCTCCGCCCCACGGGCAAGAGCGAGATCAGCCATGTTTAGAACATATTGACTGGTCGCAAAACCAATCTTATCAATTCCAATAGACATATGATGTTTCCTTTTTTCTTCATTGTAGAGTATCCAGAAGATACTAATCTATAGTGATTTTACCATAAAAGAGCGCTTTCGCCTTGAAAAAACTTTGATAGTTAGTTATATCTCATTTTTTGATAGGAACTAGGGGATTTTAAACGACTTACTTTTGCAATTCCATAGCTTATATTTCTCATTTACACCAGAATAGGGTAAAATTGAAATGATAATTGGATTTTTGAGACTTTAGACTCAAAAATTTGTCTTTGAACTTCGAAGACGTCCGTAATTACTTAGGAAAGTCTCAAAAAATACTTTGTTTTTAAATGGAATAAAGAGGAAAATCATGACAAAAGCAGACACTATATTTAAAGAAAATATCACTAAAATCATGGAAGAAGGGGTTTGGTCAGAGCAAGCACGTCCTAAATACAAGGATGGCACAACAGCCAATTCCAAATACATCACAGGGTCTTTTGCAGAATATGATTTGAGCAAGGGAGAGTTTCCAATTACGACTCTACGTTCTATCGCTATCAAATCTGCCATCAAAGAAGTGTTTTGGATTTATCAAGACCAGACAAATAGCCTAGATGTTCTTGAAGACAAGTACAATGTTCACTATTGGAATGACTGGGAAGTTGAAGGCGTGTCTGCCAATAATGGAGACAAGCGTTCAATTGGTCAGCGTTATGGAGCGGTTGTTAAAAAGCACGATATTATTAATCGTTTATTGGCACAGTTGCAGGCTAATCCATGGAACCGCCGCAATGTCATTTCCCTTTGGGATTACGAGGCATTCGAGGAGACCGCAGGACTTCAGCCTTGTGCCTTCCAAACCATGTTTGATGTTCGTCGTGTTGGTGAGGACATTTATTTGGACGCCACTTTGACGCAACGTTCTAACGATATGTTGGTGGCTCATCATATTAATGCCATGCAGTATGTGGCTCTTCAGATGATGATTGCCAAGCATTTTGGTTGGAAAGTTGGTAAATTCTTTTATTTCATCAACAACCTCCATATCTATGACAATCAATTTGAGCAAGCCGAAGAACTTCTCAAACGTCAGCCATCTGATTGCCAACCACGCTTGGTTCTCAACGTTCCTGATGGGACTAATTTCTTCGATATCAAACCAGAAGATTTCGAATTGGTTGACTATGATCCTGTTAAACCTCAACTCAAATTTGACTTAGCAATTTAATAAACGTTGATAATTTAAGTCCATAAAGAGCTGGCAAAGTTTTTTCCAAGCTCTTTTTCTCTTTTTTTGTTAGAATGGATTGTAAACGTAAAAAGAAAAGGAAATACTGTGTCTAAACAACTCATTGCTATTTGGGCGGAAGCTCATAACCATGTTATTGGGAAGAATCACACCATGCCTTGGCACTTGCCTGCTGAACTGGCACATTTCAAGAAAACGACCATGGGCTCAGCAATTCTTATGGGACGTGTGACCTTTGATGGCATGAATCGTCGTTGCCTCCCAGGACGTGAAACCCTAATTCTAACAAGAGACAAGGACTTCGACTGTAAGGGTGTAACGACCGTTACGAGTGTTGAGGAAGCCATAGCTTGGTTTGAACAGCAAGATAAGGATCTCTATATTGCTGGTGGTGCTGGTGTCTACAAGGCTTTTGATGGGCATTATGATGCATTCATCAAGACAACTATTGAGGCTGATTTAGAGGGAGACACGTATTTTCCACAACTAGATATGACGGCATTTAAAGAGGTATCACGTGACCGCGTGGCCAAGGATGATAAAAATGCCTACGACTTTAGCATAAGTCGCTATGAAAAAGAAGGAGACTAGGTTCATGCAACGTAGTGTTTTTGGGTTATTTACTGCATTATTGGGGGTGCTTTGTGTGCTCTCTGCCATTCCTGCCTTTCGCAAGAAACGTTATGGGTTAGCAGTTTTTCTCTTTTTAAATGCTTTTACTAACCTTGTCAATACTATTCACGCCTTCTATGGCACCCTATTTTAGAAAAGAGTGAGGAATAAATGGCTGGAAATCGTAATGAAGAAATGGTTTATTGTTCATTTTGTGGCAAAAACCAAGAAGAAGTAAAGAAAATTATTGCTGGGAATGGCGTCTTTATCTGTAACGAATGTGTGGCTTTGTCACAAGAAATCATTCGTGAGGAAATGGCAGAAGAAGTTTTGGCTGACTTGGCCGAAACACCCAAGCCAAAAGAACTTTTGGATATTTTGAACAACTATGTCGTGGGGCAAGATCGTGCTAAACGTGCCTTGGCGGTAGCTGTTTACAATCACTATAAACGTATTAACTTCACAGAAAGTCGTGAAGACAGCGATGTTGATTTGCAAAAATCAAATATTCTCATGATTGGACCAACCGGTTCAGGGAAGACTTTCTTGGCCCAGACTTTGGCTCGTAGCTTGAATGTTCCTTTCGCGATTGCGGATGCGACATCATTGACAGAGGCAGGTTACGTGGGTGAGGACGTGGAAAATATCCTCCTCAAACTGATCCAAGCGGCAGACTTCAATATTGAACGTGCGGAACGTGGGATCATCTATGTCGACGAGATTGATAAGATTGCTAAAAAGGGTGAAAACGTATCAATCACTCGTGACGTTTCTGGTGAAGGAGTTCAACAAGCCCTCTTAAAGATTATCGAAGGAACAGTAGCCAGCGTTCCACCTCAAGGTGGCCGTAAACACCCTAACCAAGAGATGATTCAAATTGATACGAAGAATATTCTCTTTATCGTGGGTGGTGCTTTTGATGGTATCGAAGATATCGTTAAGCAACGTCTTGGTGAGAAAATCATTGGTTTTGGTCAAAATAATAAGGCAATTGATGATGACTCATCATACATGCAGGAAATTGTGGCTGAAGATATTCAAAAATTCGGTCTTATCCCTGAGTTTATCGGACGTTTGCCAGTACTTGCGGCTCTAGAACAGTTAACGGTTGACGACTTGGTTCGTATCTTGACAGAGCCTAGAAATGCCTTGGTTAAACAGTATCAAACCCTCTTGTCTTATGATGGGGTTGAACTTGAGTTTGACCAAGATGCTCTTGAAGCTATTGCAAGTAAGGCGATTGAACGTAAGACCGGTGCGCGTGGGCTTCGCTCTATCATTGAGGAAGTCATGATGGATGTCATGTTTGAAATTCCTAGCCAGGAAGATGTGACTAAGGTTCGTATTACCAAAGAAGCCGTTGACGGTACAGCTGCTCCAGTTTTGGAAACAGCGTAAGGAGGACTTATGGCTGAAGAACAAGTCCTAAATACGCATAACGCTGAGATTTTGCTCAGTGCAGCAAATAAGAGTCACTATCCCCAAGATGAGCTCCCTGAGGTTGCCCTAGCAGGACGGTCGAATGTTGGTAAATCAAGCTTTATCAATACTCTTCTTGGTCGTAAAAACCTAGCACGTACTTCTGGCAAACCAGGAAAAACCCAGTTGCTTAATTTCTACAATATTGACGATAAGCTACGCTTTGTGGATGTGCCAGGTTACGGTTATGCCCGTGTGTCCAAAAAAGAACGTGCCAAATGGGGGAAAATGATTGAGGAGTACCTCGTGACTCGAGACAATCTTCGTGTGGTTGTTAGCTTGGTTGACCTCCGACATGAACCAACTCAAGATGATATCCAAATGTATGAATTTCTTAAGTATTATGAAATTCCAGTTATCGTTGTGGCGACTAAGGCTGACAAGATTCCTCGCGGAAAATGGAACAAGCACGAATCTATTATTAAGAAAAAACTCAATTTTGATAAAAATGACCATTTCATCGTCTTTTCATCTGTCACACGTGACGGTTATGATGAAGCATGGGACACGATATTGGCAGAATTGTAAGAAAAGCTCGGAGAAATCCGAGTTTTTTTCTTGTGATAGTCTTTAACTATCTCTTTGATAGTTTTCACTTATTATCCAAGGAGATGATATTGTGATAAGCTTGTTTTATTACATTTTTTTTTGGAGGAATTTATGGAAAACCATAATTATGAAAATGAGGGTCAGTTCCAACGGAAGATGACTTCTCGACACCTCTTTATGCTCTCGTTGGGTGGTGTCATTGGTACTGGTCTTTTCTTAAGTTCAGGCTATACGATTGCACAAGCAGGCCCTCTTGGTGCGATACTATCTTATCTTGTGGGGGCTATCGTTGTTTACTTGGTCATGCTTTCATTGGGTGAGTTAGCAGTTGCCATGCCAGTAACGGGGTCCTTTCACACCTATGCCACTAAATTTATCAGTCCGGGAACCGGCTTTACGGTAGCTTGGCTTTATTGGATTTGTTGGACGGTTGCCTTGGGAACAGAATTTCTGGGTGCTGCTATGTTGATGCAACGTTGGTTCCCATCAGTTCCGGTTTGGATGTTTGCGGCCTTCTTTGCCTTTGTGATTTTTGGAATTAATGCTTTGAGCGTAAGGTCTTTTGCGGAAGCAGAATCTTTCTTCTCTTCCATAAAGGTTATTGCTATCCTGGTTTTCATTATTCTGGGGCTAGGGGCTATGTTTGGATTGGTGAGTTTTGATGGGCACCATGAGGCCATTATGTTCAAGCACTTGATGGCCAATGGTCTCTTTCCAAATGGTGCTCTTGCTATTGTGTCAGTCATGTTGGCGGTTAACTACGCCTTTTCGGGAACAGAGTTAATCGGTATTGCAGCTGGTGAAACAGATAATCCTAAGGAAGCTGTTCCACGTGCTATTAAAACAACTATTGGCCGTTTGGTTATCTTCTTTGTCTTAACCATTGTGGTCTTGGCTTCGCTTCTTCCAATGAAAGAAGCAGGGGTATCCTCAGCACCTTTTGTTGATGTCTTTGACAAGATGGGGATTCCATTTGCGGCGGACATTATGAATTTTGTTATCCTGACAGCTATTCTTTCTGCTGGGAATTCAGGTCTTTATGCTTCAAGCCGTATGCTTTGGTCTTTGGCCAATGAGGGCATGCTTAATAAAAAGCTAGTGAAAATCAATAAGCATGGTGTTCCAATGACAGCCCTTTTGATTTCCATGGCTGGAGCAGTTTTATCGCTCTTTTCAAGTATCTATGCAGCAGATACGGTTTACCTAGCTTTGGTATCAATCGCTGGATTTGCAGTTGTTGTTGTTTGGCTTTCTATTCCTATGGCACAAATCAACTTCCGTAAACAGTGGAATTTAGAACATTCCGAAGACGAACTGGACTATAAGACACCGTTTAATCCAATCCTCCCTTATATCACAATTGTTCTGTTAGCTATTTCTGTGCTTGGGATTGCTTGGGATAGTTCACAACGTGCGGGACTCTATTTCGGTATTCCTTTCATGATTTTCTGTTACCTTTATCACTACCTTCGCTTTAAAAAATGGTAAGGAGGCCTTTTATGGCAACATTTAAAGATTATTTGGAAAATAATTCTCCCCTTATTCTTCATGGGGCTCTAGGAACAGAGATGGAAGCCTTGGGTTATGATATTTCAGGTAAGCTCTGGTCAGCCAAGTACCTGCTTGAAAAGCCAGAAGTTATTCAAAAAATCCACGAAACCTATGTAGCTGCTGGGGCTGACTTGATTACCACGTCATCTTATCAGGCTACCTTACCTGGATTGGTAGAGGCAGGGCTTACCGAGAAAGCAGCCGAGCAGATTATTGCCCTAACGGTCCAGCTAGCAAAGGCTGCACGTGATAAGGTATGGGTAGCATTAGATGAGACTGAGAAAGCAAAACGACCATATCCTTTGATTTCTGGAGATGTTGGTCCGTACGCAGCTTATTTGGCCAATGGTTCTGAGTACACTGGTGATTATGGTCAGATTACCATCGAGGCTCTCAAGGACTTTCATCGTCCTCGCATTCAAATTCTCCTAGATCAGGGTGTCGATTTGTTGGCTTTGGAAACCATTCCTAATCGTCTGGAAGCACAAGCTTTGATTGAACTTCTGGCTGAAGAATTTCCAGAAGCAGAAGCTTATATCAGTTTTACAGTCCAAGAACCAGGAACTATCAGTGATGGGACTTCTTTAGATGAGATTGCCCAGCTTGTTTCCCAGTCAGACCAAATCTTGGCTCTAGGAATCAACTGTAGTTCGCCTCTGCTGTATAATCAGGCTCTTACTATTCTTAAAAATGCTGGAAAAGCCCTCATTACTTACCCCAACTCAGGTGAGGTTTATGATGGTAGCACGCAGACTTGGAAACCTAAGGATAAGGATGCTCTGACCTTAGTTGAACACAGCAAGGATTGGCATGCTCAGTTTGGGGTGAAGATTTTAGGTGGTTGCTGCCGTACACGTCCAAATGACATTAAAGCCTTATATGCAGAGTTTAGAACCTAGTCAAATTTCTAATTATTTGTTATAATAGGAGACTGTAAGGCTATGAGCTCTACACACTATTAGTAGAAAATGAAGCCAGCGTTAAGCTGGTTTTTAAAATGAAGAGGAAAATATGACCTACGAACAAGAATTTCTAAAAGACTTCGAAGCCTGGGTTGTTACCCAAGTTAAAGTAAACGAAACGGCCTTGGCCGCAAGCAAGAAAATCTGGGAAGAAGATGGCGATGAGCGTGCACGTGATGCAAGTTACCGTTATGAAGCAAAATTGGATGCTTACAATTTCCTAATTGGCAAGTTTGCCAACTATCGTGCTGGCAAAGGTTTCCATGATATGCCAGATGGCTTGTTCGGGGAACGTCACTATTAATAGAGGATGGAAAAGAAAATGGCGACAATACTTTATGGAAAGATGTCGTCGATTAAAATAGGAGAATACTAAACATGGCTAAAGTAAAAAATAAAAAGAAAGCTTTTAAACACCGTTTGAAAAAACAAGGACTTTTCAATAATCTTAAAGCCCCTGTTCCACCAGTGCCACCAGTAGCATCACAACCTCTTGCTGAAACTAAGACAGTTGCTAAGGAAGAAGTAGCAGCAAAAGACCTTAGTCTTGAAGCTTTTGCAGAACTTCCAGAAGTTGAAGGTCTTCGTTCAAACCTTGTAGAAACTCTTTACAATGAAGGTTTGACTTCAGCAGAGGCTTTTGCTACTGTGACTGAAGAAGAAGTTCTTGCCCTCAAGGGTGTCGGACCTGCAACAGTTAAAAAATTGAAAGAAAATGGTGTCAACTTTAAAGCTTAAGCCTAAAAAGATCCGAGGTGTAGACTTCGGATCTTTATTCTTTGTCTTGAAGCCGTCAGTTGGTTATCAGAACAAGAAAACCACTAGCTTGGCTAGTGGTCAATAGTAATTAATTATTTATTTCTTGGGATTTTGTTTGGTTAAATTAAGTCCAAAAGGTACCAAGTTTTCTTGATGCCTGCGGATTCGCCCCATATTTTCAGTGTGACGGAAAATAATCACTAAAGCCATGATGATAAGAACAGTACTAAAGATTGGGTCATATCCATCTAGCAATAAGTGGATGGCTGGAAAAATAGCCAAGGTGATTAGCCCAACAACTGCGGCCGTGACACTTGAAAATGAAATCATGCTGGTTAAATAGAGCGTTAAAGCAAAGATCAGGAGTAGGAAGACGCAGTAGAGGGGAGCAAAACCAAGAAGCACCCCAGCACTTGTCGCAACGGCTTTTCCGCCTTTAAATCCTGCAAAGATTGGAAAAACATGCCCGATAATTGCAAAGAAACCAATGATTAGGGGTGATACTTCCGTGACACCCAGCCAAATAGGTAAGAGCACTGCCAAAGTCCCTTTAAGCATATCTACTAAGAATGTGATTGTGCCAGCAGTCTTACCAAGAACACGGAAGGTATTGGTTGTTCCAGTATTTCCAGAGCCATGCTCTCGAAGATTAGTATGAAAGAAAACTTTTCCAATCCAGAGACCAGTCTGAATGGAACCTAGCAAGTAGGCGATAAGGATTAACAGTAAGATTTTCATGAGATAATTATAGCATACAGCCTAGTAATTGACAAAGCTAGTCAGCGTAAAGATATCCTATGAGCTTTCTCGATTTCCTTTGCAAATTCTTTTGAAAACTTATAAAATAATAAGGATGAAAATTTTGGAGGTCACTCTTGGCTAAAAAAGAAATTAATGTAAATAATTATAATGATGATGCCATTCAGGTACTAGAAGGGTTGGATGCGGTTCGCAAGCGCCCAGGAATGTACATTGGCTCAACAGATGGAACAGGACTTCACCACCTAGTTTGGGAGATTGTCGACAATGCGGTCGATGAAGCTCTTTCTGGTTTTGGTGATGTTATCGCTGTTACCCTAAATAAGGATGGTTCCGTTTCTGTTTCTGACTCTGGACGTGGGATGCCGACAGGTATGCATGCTATGGGTAAACCAACGGTTGAAGTTATTTTCACCGTTCTCCATGCGGGTGGTAAATTTGGACAGGGTGGTTATAAGACCTCTGGAGGTCTTCACGGTGTTGGTTCTTCAGTTGTTAATGCACTGTCTAGTTGGCTTGAGGTAGAAATTACCCGTGACGGTAGTGTTTATCGCCAACGTTTTGAAAATGGTGGTCACCCTGTAACAGGGCTTGAAAAGATTGGTAAAGCGCCTAAGTCTAAGACAGGTACAAAAGTTACTTTCATGCCTGATGCAAGCATCTTTTCAACGACTGACTTCAAATTTAACACCATCTCAGAGCGTCTCAAAGAATCAGCCTTCCTTCTTAAGAATGTCACTATGACATTGACAGACTTGCGGGACGAAGAAGAAGTTCGTGAAGAATTCCACTATGAAAATGGGGTTCAAGATTTTGTGTCATACCTGAATGAGGACAAGGAAACGTTGACACCAGTCATCTATATTGATGGAGATCAGCAAGAATTTCATTTAGAGGTAGCCCTTCAGTACAATGACGGTTACTCTGATAATATCCTCTCCTTTGTCAATAATGTCCGTACTAAGGACGGAGGGACCCACGAAACAGGATTTAAGTCTGCCATTACCAAGGCTCTTAATGATTATGCACGTAAGACAGGGCTTCTCAAAGAAAAGGATAAGAACCTCGAAGGGTCGGATTATCGTGAGGGATTGTCAGCAGTTATTTCGCTTTTGGTTCCTGAAGAACACCTTCAGTTTGAAGGACAAACCAAGGACAAACTTGGCTCTCCTTTAGCTCGTCCGATTGTTGATAGTATTGTTTCAGAGCATCTGACTTACTTCCTTATGGAAAATGGAGATTTGGCTTCTAACTTGGTGCGTAAGGCTATCAAGGCCCGTGATGCCCGTGAAGCTGCTAGAAAAGCGCGTGATGCTAGTCGAAATGGTAAGAAAAATAAAAAAGACAAGGGGCTCTTATCAGGGAAACTGACGCCAGCCCAGTCTAAAAATGCTAAAAAAAATGAGCTTTATCTAGTCGAAGGGGATTCTGCCGGTGGATCCGCCAAACAAGGTCGTGATCGTAAATTCCAGGCTATCCTGCCTCTTCGAGGTAAGGTTCTAAACACTGAGAAAGCTAAAATGGCTGACATTCTCAAAAATGAAGAAATCAATACCATGATTTACACTATTGGTGCAGGTGTTGGAGCTGATTTTAACCTTGACGATATCAACTACGACAAGATTATCATCATGACCGATGCCGATACCGATGGGGCTCACATCCAGACCTTACTTCTTACTTTCTTCTATCGTTATATGCGTCCGCTGGTTGAAGCAGGACACGTTTATATCGCTTTGCCTCCTCTTTACAAGATGTCTAAAGGTAAAGGCAAGAAGGAAGTTGTCGAATATGCTTGGACGGATGGGGAACTTGAGGAACTTCGTCAAAAATTTGGTCGTGGAGCTATTCTCCAGCGTTACAAAGGGCTTGGTGAGATGAATGCTGACCAGCTCTGGGAAACAACCATGGATCCTGAGACAAGAACCCTTATCCGAGTAACGATTGATGACCTAGCGCGTGCTGAACGTCGTGTCTCAGTCCTTATGGGAGATAAACCAGCACCACGCCGTCAATGGATCGAAGATAACGTTAAATTTACCTTGGAAGAAATGACAGCGTTTTAGGGAGTGTGAGTGATGGATCTATACTTAGGTTTTCCTTTATTAGTTTTTTGTCCTCAATTTTTCTTGTAATCATCATGAATCGTCGAAGAATTAGACTTTTAGGATTGTATACACCGATAGTATTTCATCTATGCATACTTAAGGTAATTGAATCCAATATTGGAGCCCCAGAAAGTTTTTTAGAGGAAAGCTTTCTCATGATGATTGTACAGGGAAGTATGATTGTCTAAAAAGATGGGGTTTGCCTACAATCATAAAGAGGATGAGAGATGACGGCTTATGCTGAGGAGAAACTCCCTAATCACTGATTCAATAATCTATTTTAAACACTTTAAACTACAGAAAGGGTCGTTTGGTTACTGAATGTAACTGAACACGGGACTAATTTCTTAGGAAAAAAAGATAAATCGCCTTGGCTTCATCGGACCCTGCATCAATTTCCTATTTTTCTACAGAAATTTTCGGCAAGCCGAATCGTCCCTTTGTATCTTATGTCTAATATTCAAAACATGTCCCTTGAGGACATCATGGGGGAGCGTTTTGGACGCTACTCCAAATACATTATTCAGGAGCGTGCGCTTCCTGACATTCGTGACGGTTTGAAACCCGTTCAACGTCGTATTCTTTATTCCATGAATAAGGATGGCAATACCCATGACAAGGGCTATCGTAAATCTGCCAAGTCAGTGGGTAACATTATGGGTAATTTTCACCCACATGGCGATAGTTCCATTTATGATGCCATGGTGCGTATGTCTCAGGACTGGAAGAATCGTGAAATCTTAGTTGAGATGCACGGTAACAACGGTTCTATGGACGGTGATCCACCAGCGGCTATGCGTTATACAGAGGCACGTTTGTCAGAGATTGCTGGCTACCTTCTTCAAGATATTGATAAAAACACCGTTCCTTGGGCTTGGAACTTTGATGATACAGAGAAGGAACCAACAGTTTTACCTGCAGCCTTTCCAAACCTCTTGGTTAATGGTGCTACAGGGATTTCTGCTGGTTATGCCACAGACATTCCACCGCATAATCTGTCAGAAGTCATCGATGCTGTTGTCTACATGATTGACCACCCATCGGCTAAACTGGATAAATTGATGGAATTCTTGCCTGGCCCTGATTTCCCAACAGGGGCTATCATTCAGGGCAAAGATGAGATTCGTAAGGCTTACGAATCTGGTAAGGGCCGCGTCGTTGTGCGCTCACGTACTGAAATTGAACAACTCAAAGGTGGCAAGGAACAAATCATTGTTACTGAGATTCCTTACGATGTCAATAAGGCAGTTCTCGTTAAAAAAATCGATGATGTTCGAGTCAATAACAAGGTTCCAGGCATTGCAGAAGTTCGTGATGAGTCTGACCGTACAGGTTTGCGTATTGCTATCGAACTTAAGAAGGATGCTGACAGCCAAACCATTCTTAACTATCTTTTGAAATATACAGATCTTCAGGTTAACTACAATTTCAACATGGTGGCTATCGACAATTTCACCCCACGTCAAGTGGGCTTGCAAAAGATTTTGTCTAGCTACATTGCCCACCGTCGCGATATTATCGTTGCCCGTTCAAAATTTGATAAGGAAAAAGCCGAAAAACGTCTTCATATTGTTGAAGGATTGATCCGAGTTATCTCTATTTTGGATGAGGTTATCGCTCTTATCCGAGCTTCTGAAAATAAAGCTGATGCTAAGGAAAATCTTAAGGTCAGCTATGATTTTTCAGAAGAACAAGCCGAAGCTATCGTGACCTTGCAACTTTATCGTTTGACTAATACGGATATCGTCACTCTCCAAAATGAGGAAGCCGATCTACGCGAACAAATCGCGACCTTGGCTGCTATCATTGGTGATGAGCGTACCATGTTTAATGTCATGAAACGTGAACTCCGTGACATTAAGAAGAAATTTGGTAATGACCGTCGTTCAGAGTTGCAAGCAGAAACCAAGATCATTGAAATTGATACTGCAAGTTTGATTGTTGAAGAAGAAACCTATGTCAGCATAACTCGTGGTGGTTATGTCAAACGTACAAGCCCACGTTCTTTCAATGCTTCAACGATTGACGAAGTCGGAAAACGTGATGATGATGATTTGATTCTGGTTCAGCAAGCTAAGACGACACAACACCTTTTGATTTTCACTAATCAGGCCAATGTGATTTATCGTCCAATCCATGAGTTACCAGACATTCGTTGGAAGGATTTGGGAGAGCATTTATCACAAACTATCACCAATTTATCTAAGGATGAAGAAGTGCTTTACGCAGAAATCCTGGATGATTTTGAAACGGGTACTTACCTAGCAGCTACCAAGCTAGGTCAGATTAAACGTTTCGAACGCAAGGAATTTACACCTTGGCGTACCTACAAGTCTAAGTCGGTTAAATACGCTAAACTCAAGGATGATAGTGATTTTATTGTCACGGTTACGCCAATTCAATTGGATGATATCATGATTATCACTCAAAAGGGTTATGCTCTTCGCTTTAACGCGTACGAAGTACCAGTAGTTGGTGCCAAGGCAGCAGGTGTTAAGGCAATCAATCTTAAGGATGATGATATCGTTCAGTCCGTTTTTGTGGCAAATACTCAAAGTTTCTACCTTCTGACACAAAGAGTTAGTCTCAAACGTGTAGCTACAGCAGATATTCCACAGGCTAAGCGAGCTGGTCGCGGTCTCCAAGTTCTTCGTGAGCTTAAGACGAAACCACATCGCGTCTTCACTGCGGGTCCAGTCTTTACGGAAAATGCTGGTGGCGAGATAGATCTTCTAGCGACACCAGTGGAAGAGACTCCTCAGACCTTGCTTGTAACAGCTACAACAGGTGAAACGGCAGAGGTTGACTTGTCCCTTCTAAATCTTTCAGACCGGACTAGCAACGGTAATTTCATTGAAGGATTAGCAGACAAAGAAGTCTTTTCTGCCAAGATTATTGAAAAATAAAGATAAGAAAGCTTTGTTCTCTTACTAGAGAGCAGAGTTTTTTTCTTTGATGGGCAAAATAAATGTTTTAAAAAGAATTGTCAGAATTTTGCAAAATAACCTTGAAATTTTCAATGAAAAGGACTATACTAGAAAGCACATAGTAACAGAAAAGAGGACATACACATGACAGTTGATTTAGACTGGGAAAATCTAGGATTTAATTACCGTAAACTTCCATTCCGTTATATCTCATATTACAAAGACGGTAAATGGGATGAGGGGCAATTGACTGAGGATGCAACTTTGCATATTTCAGAAGCATCTCCAGCTCTTCACTATGGTCAAGAAGCTTTTGAAGGACTCAAGGCTTACCGTACTAAAGATGGCTCTATTCAATTGTTCCGTCCAGATGAAAATGCTAAACGTTTGCAACGTACTGCGGATCGTCTTTTGATGCCACAAGTTCCCGTTGACAAATTTGTAGATGCATGTAAACAAGTTGTACGTGCCAATGAAGAATACGTGCCACCATATGGGACAGGTGCAACACTTTATCTCCGTCCACTGTTGATTGGGGTTGGTGATATCATTGGTGTGCATCCAGCAGATGAGTATATTTTTACCATTTTTGCTATGCCAGTAGGTAACTACTTCAAAGGTGGTTTGGCTCCAACAAACTTCCTTATCCAAGATGATTATGACCGTGCTGCTCCACATGGTACAGGTGCTGCTAAGGTCGGTGGTAACTACGCAGCAAGTATGTTGCCAGGTAAGATTGCACATGACCGTAACTTCTCTGATGTGATCTACCTTGATCCAGCAACTCACACTAAGATTGAAGAAGTTGGTTCTGCAAACTTCTTTGGTATCACAGCCGATAACGAATTCATTACACCACTCAGCCCATCTATCTTGCCATCAATTACGAAATTCTCATTGCTTTACTTGGCTGAAAATCGTTTTGGTATGAAGGCTATTCAAGGTGATGTTAAGATTGCCGAGTTGGATAAATTTGTCGAAGCCGGTGCCTGTGGTACAGCTGCTGTTATCTCACCAATTGGTGGTGTACAACACGGTGATGACTTCCATGTCTTCTATTCAGAAACAGAAGTCGGACCTGTAACACGTAAACTTTATGATGAGTTGACAGGTATCCAATTTGGTGACGTTGAAGCCCCAGAAGGATGGATTGTCAAAGTTGACTAATTCCAAGTAAATAAATGAATATTTTAAAGCTTGCTCTTGCAAGCTTTTTTCTTTTTCGGTAAAATTAAGAACATATACTAAGAAAGGATGGCTCGATTTAGGTATCGGGTATAAATCTATGAGTAAAAAAGACAAAAAAATTGAAATCCAAATCAAAGATGCCAAAGTCATTGTAAACAAAGCAACCATTGAAGGTTTTGAGCTTCTTGTTGGTAAGAAAGTCATCGGACAAATTGTAGAAATCGATGGGAAGTTTGCCGTTGTTGATAAAGAAAACGTAGCAGGTTTCCACAATAAAATGGATGATGCAATAGCTGCCATTATCGAATCGTACAATCTTAATCATTAAAATCCAAAGTAAAGGCTTGCTTTGGTCAAGAAACTGTGTTATACTATTTCTTGTTCTTAAGGAGAGATAGCGAAGAGGCTAAACGCGGCGGACTGTAAATCCGCTCCTTCGGGTTCGGGGGTTCGAATCCCTCTCTCTCCATGTCTAAGAAACTGAATCGGAATATTCGATATCAAGTGCTTAGATGTTTTTTTATAGCATTTTGCTATTGGGGTATAGCCAAGCGGTAAGGCAAGGGACTTTGACTCCCTCATGCGTTGGTTCGAATCCAGCTACCCCAGTCAAAGGTATCGGGTGCATTGGCACCGTCTATGTTAACCATTGTCTTTGCGGGTACCTTGAAAAATATATTGTTATCAAGGGTTAGAATTGGCTGGCTCTTGTTGGAGGATTTTTTTAGAATGAACGAATTTGAAGAATTGCTAAACAGTGTTAGCGAAGTTAACACAGGTGACGTTGTAACAGCTGAAGTTATCTCAGTAGATAATGATCAAGCAAATGTTGTTATCGAAGGAACTGGTATCGAAGGTGTTTTGACACGTCGTGAATTGACAAACGACCGTGACGCAAACGTTGCAGACCTTGTTAAAGTTGGTGAAACACTTGAAGTGCTTGTTCTTCGTCAAGTTGTTGGTAAAGATACTGATACTGTAACTTACCTTGTATCTAAAAAACGCTTGGAAGCTCGCAAAGCTTGGGATAAACTTGTTGGTCGTGAAGAAGAAGTTGTTACTGTTAAAGGAACACGTGCTGTTAAAGGTGGACTTTCAGTTGAATTTGAAGGACTCCGTGGATTTATTCCTGCTTCAATGATTGATACTCGTTTTGTTCGTAACACTGAACAATTCGTAGGTCAAGAATTTGACGCTAAAATTAAAGAAGTTGATCCAGCTGAAAACCGTTTCATCCTTTCACGTCGTGAAGTTGTTGAAGCAGAAGCTGCAGAAGCTCGTAAAGAGGTCTTCTCTAAACTTGAAGTTGGTTCAGTGGTAACTGGTAAAGTTGCTCGTTTGACAAGCTTTGGTGCTTTCATCGACCTTGGTGGTGTTGACGGACTTGTTCACGTGACTGAATTGTCTCACGAACGTAATGTTTCACCTAAATCAGTTGTATCTGTTGGTGATGAAGTTGAAGTTAAAGTTCTTGCTATCGACGAAGAAGCAGGACGTGTATCTCTTTCACTTAAAGCAACAACACCTGGACCATGGGATGGCGTTGAACAAAAACTTGCTGCTGGTGATGTAATCGAAGGTAAAGTTAAACGTTTGACTGACTTTGGTGCTTTCGTTGAAGTATTGCCAGGAATCGATGGACTTGTTCACATCTCACAAATTTCACACAAACGTGTTGAAAATCCAAAAGATGTTCTTTCAGTAGGCCAAGACGTTACAGTTAAAGTTCTTGAAGTAAACGCTGATGCAGAACGTGTATCACTTTCTATCAAAGCTCTTGAAGAACGTCCAGCTAACGCTGAAGGCGAAAACAATGAAAAACGTCAATCACGTCCACGTCGTCCAAAACGTCAAGAAAAACGTGACTATGAGCTTCCAGAAACTCAATCTGGATTCTCAATGGCGGATCTTTTCGGAGATATCGAATTGTAAGATAATAAAGAGGCATGGAAACATGTCTTTTTTTATATTTTAGAGTATGCTATAATAGTATACTGTTAGCACCCTTAGTGTAATGGATATCACGTAAGATTCCGGTTCTTGAGATAGGGGTTCGATTCCCTTAGGGTGCAAAGAGGAAACGTTGAGAGAGTAGTGCTTTCAGCGTTTTTTAGTTGTTAAATTTATCAAGAGTGCTCTGTAAATTCAGGGAATGTTAGAAAAGGTAAATGATATATAGTATCTTTAGAGTTTAGGAAGAAAGTTATTGAATAGTAATTTGTAATAATAACCGAATTATCTATTTCTGTAAATTGGGTAGAAAGCTAGATGCTAATAAATCGTACATAGTCTATACTTTGGTGTATATTTTGGTAATCTTTTGCTATTTATTAAAAATTTTGCTATAATACTCAGTATCTCATATTGGGGTCGTTACGGATTCGACAGGCATTATGAGGCATATTCTGCGACTCGTGTGGCGACGTAAACGCTCAGTTAAATATAACTGCAAAAAATACTAATTCTTACGCTGTAGCAGCCTAAACACCTGCTCGCGTGACTTCTAGCAGATTGCTTATGTTTGTTTAGAGGTTTTATTGATTTATAAGCTACGTTTGACCATTGCCTAGCTGGTTGAAAAGAGATTTATAGGCTCGCATATAGAAGGCTTGAGTTATGTGTCGCCTATCTGTTAAATGAAAGACATAACCTATGGTTGTAGATGAATATGTTGGCAGGTGTTTGGACGTGGGTTCGACTCCCACCGGCTCCATAAAAACCAGAGGCGTCAGCCTTTTATTTGTGTATAGGAACTTATTATGAAAAAACTTTTGTCTTTGACCGTTTTAGGTCTCTCACTTTTTACTCTAGCAGCTTGTGGAAAATCTTCGTCTAAGACAGAGACGAAGGGATCTTTGGATAATGAAGTATCAAAGATTTTAACTGTTAAGCATGGAAATGTTCGCCAGAACTTTGATAAGATTGCCATGGCAAATGCTTCTCAGGAGTTTTCTGGGGGATCAAATCTTGATAGTTTGAAGGGTTGGTTTGGTGAGCCCACATCAACTAGTCAGGAGCAGGCAGGAGACGCCACGCTTGATGTCTATAATTGGCAGTATGATAATGTTGTTGTTACAGCAAAACTTTTTAACAATAGTACCGTTGTTAAGTCAATTTCAACTTTTTCTTACGTTCGGGATTCTAAAATCACTTTGAAAATGTATGAAGATCTTAAAAATGGAACTAGCTATGATAATGCGGTCAAAACACTTGGGGTACCAGATGTTTATTCTATCGCTGTTTCTTCTGATGCGACAATGACACAAGCACTTTGGTCATCTAACCTTGTAACTAAGAAAGGGAAGACAGGTAGCCTTACTCTTAACTTTAAAAATGGTGCCTTGGAAAACAAGTCTCAAGCAAATTTGATTAACAAGTAATCGCAGTAAAAGATGCCTTTCTAAATCAATGAAGGTATTTTTTTGTTATAATAAAAGGAGTAATTAAATTTGTGGAAATATAATGACTAAAAAGGGTATTTTTTATAGGGATAGCAGGTTTAATTCTGGTATTCTTATGGCCTCTTTTAAATAGCTTTATCCCCTAAATCAAGAAGTGGATCAATGCTAATCATGATCAAGCCTTTTTAAGCAGGTTAAATTCCAAAACGCAATGATACTTCTTAGTCTAATGATTCTGTTATCAGCTATTCCTGGAGTTTCAAGTTCTATTTTTTGTATTCTTGTTGGGCTACTCTATGTCCCTTTGTTTTCAATTCCTATGAATATTATAGGTAATACTTTTAGTAATTTGACTAGATTTGAAATTTTAAGGAGACTTGGAGGTCTAAACGTATGGAGAAACTCCTAAACTATGTTGAGTCCTTTAAACATCGCTTTATTGGTATTTTCCTAGCATTCTCTACTCCTTTTATCCCATCAGCTTTGGTCAATTATGCTTGTGTTCAGATGAAATTACCCACAAGGACAAGGACTTTAGCGACACTAATTGGAATGGCACCACTCTCTGTTGTTTATGCAGTCAGTGGAGACTTGTTTCTTAATATCCGTCCAATCCGAATACCATTAGTGGCAGTACTTGCCATCTTGCTTTTTATCTCACTCGTCATTTACTTTATCCATTTTAGGAAGGAAAAAAATGAGCTTCATTCAAGTAACTAAAGAAGAATTTAACACACATGCTCAACAAGTGTCTGAGCGTTCTTTTATGCAAACTGAGGAAATGGCTAAGCTTCTTGAAAAGCGTGGGTTTAGCATTAGCTATGTCGCTTGGAAAGAAGGAGACCAGCTAGAAGTCTCAGCAATTGTCTACAGCATGCCTATGACTGGTGGGCTTCGTATGGAGGTGAATTGTGGACCGATTCACTCAAATACAGCTCATCTGAGCGACTTTTACCAAGGTTTGAAGGATTATGCTAAGGAAAATGGTGCTCTTGAACTATTAATCAAACCTTATGATACTTATCAAACTTTTGACAGTAATGGTGAACCAACTAGTGATGAGCAGAAGCAGTTGATTAGTCAATTGACTGATTTAGGTTATAGCTTTGATGGTTTACAGACAGGCTATCCTGGTGGTGAGCCTGACTGGCACTATGTGAAGGATTTATCTGGGATTGAGGAAAAAGATCTCATCAAATCATTCAGTAAAAAAGGGAAACCTCTGGTTAAAAAAGCCAAAACATTCGGGATTAAACTGAAAAAATTGAAACGCGATGAGTTATCCATTTTTAAAGAAATCACTTCAGCGACTTCTGATCGTCGTGAGTATAGTGATAAATCGCTAGAATATTATCAAGATTTTTATGATGCTTTTGGTGATAATGCCGATTTTATGGTAGCTACCCTGAATTTTCAAGATTACTTTGATCATTTGGAGAGTGATCAGGCAAAGTTGGGAGCTAGAATTGTCAAATTGCAAGCTGATTTGGAAGTTAATCCTAAGTCTGAGAAAAAACAAAACCAATTGCGAGAGCTATCAAGTCAGTTTGCGACTTTTGATGTTCGTAAGGGAGAAGCGACTGCCTTTATTGACAAGTATGGTCAGGAAGACATTGTTCTAGCCGGAAGTCTCTTCGTTTACACCCCTCAGGAGGGAGTCTATCTTTTCAGTGGCTCTTATCCTGAATTTAATAAATTTTATGCTCCAGCACTCTTGCAAGAGTATGTAATGACACAGGCTATTAAACGTGGCGTCAGCTTCTATAACTTCCTTGGTATTATGGGAATTTTTGATGGTTCTGATGGGGTTTTGCGATTTAAACAAAACTTTAATGGTTATATTGTTCGTAAGATGGGAACTTTCCGTTATTATCCACAACCGCTTAAATACAAAGCGATTCAAGGAGTTAAGAAACTGCTTGGACGTTCTTAAATTTTAGAGGGCTTCGATTTGAGTCCTCTTTCATTATAAGTCTCTATATGGGCTTGGATCATTGTAAAGAGAGATTAGAAATTAGGGAGGTAAGTTGATGAAACTTGCACTATTGGGTACAGGAATGATTGTGACAGAGGTTCTTCCTGTGTTAATGACTATTGAGGAAATTGAGCTGGAGGCTATAATGTCGACACCACGATCACTTGATAAGGCTGAAGCCTTAGCCAAGCAGTATGGTCTTACTCAGGCGACTAGTGATTATGAGGCAATTTTGTCCAATCCAGAAGTTGATACGATTTATGTGGGAACGCCCAACCATACCCACTATGACTATGCTAAGAAAGCACTTTTGGCTGGCAAGCATGTCATCTGTGAGAAACCTTTTACCCTGCATTTGGAAGAGTTTGAAGAGCTGATTAAGCTTGCTCAAGAAAAAGAGCTTCTCTTGATAGAAGCAATAACAAATCAATATCTGGAAAATTTTAAAGTTATCAAGGACTCCTTATCTGAAATTGGTGATATCAAAATTGTTAACATCAATTATTCCCAATATTCGTCACGTTATGATGCCTTTAAGCGAGGAGATATTGCTCCTGCCTTTAACCCTGAAATGGGTGGTGGAGCGCTTAGAGATCTTAATATCTATAATATTCACCTTCTTGTTGGCCTGTTTGGAAATCCTAATCATGTGGAATATCTACCGAATGTAGAGCGAGGAGTGGATACTTCAGGGATTTTAGTTTTGGACTATGGTAACTTTAAGGCTGTTGCCATTGGAGCAAAGGATTGTAGTGCTGAAATTCGCTCGACTATTCAAGGTGACAAGGGAGCTATTACCATTTTTGGTGCAACCAACACCCTTCCTGAAATTGGTCTTACTCTTAATGGTCAAGAAGAGACTGTGATTAATCTTAATAGTCCAAAACATCGTATGTATGATGAATTTGTAGCTTTTGAGAAAATGATTGCGACAATGGATTTTGAGAATGTTTCCAAGCAGTTGGAGCATAGCCACCAGGTTATGGAAGTCTTGGACCAAGCTTCTAAAGTCTTATAAAAAAAAGAAGCTGTGGCGGTGGCCACGGCTTCTTTTGAATTTATACAGTTGTTGGGAATGAAATCTCAATCAATTTGTCAGTGTGTACTGTTCTAAGTTTGTCCATCAAAACGATATCTTTGTCGATCTTTCGTTTGAGGAAAAATTCACGGATAACTTCCAATTCGTTATCCTTAACAGCACGGTGTTTATTTGAAATCAGAAGTTCGTAATGCTTCGGTGCTTGTGTAAAGACAACATCTGTGTTTCCAGCAGAGTATGTCTCTACGAGAAAGGCATCTGTATTATCGAGTTGATTTTGAACGAGTTCTTGATGGGTACGGGTTGTATTAATGAGTTTCATAGTTTCCTCCTAGGATTTGGCAGTTAGGGTATTGCTTGATTTCCATTGTTCGATTCCCCATTTATGGCTACCACGTTTTAGCTTGGCGATTGCTTCATCAATTGGAAACCATGCTAGGTTGTTGAAATCTTCGAGGGGCTTGCCAATCTCTGAAAAATCTACAACTTCATAAATGTAGGCTGGATTGTAGTAGTATGTGTCACGATGGCTTGAATAAAAGTATTCGTCAGCTTGTCCATAGTACTGACCTAAAGTGGCTGTGTACCCAAGTTCTTCAATTAACTCGCGTTTTAAGGCACTAAAGTGATCCTCGCCTGCTTCGATTTCTCCGCCTGGGAGAAACCAAGCTCCATTAGGAGCCTGCACTAAAATGATCTTTGTCTTGTCTTGGTTAGGAATTACAGCATAAACACCGTAACGTGTTTGATAATGAGCTCCCTCAACCTTGTCACCAAATGTTGGATTCATGAGTTGCTCCTTACGTTTATTTGCCTATATTATACTAAAATTTTGCTCATTTTCCTATTGATTTAGGCAGAATTAGGGATAAATTTGAAAATAGGAAATGAAAAAATAAAGAAACCAAGTCATTGCGACTTGGTTTCTTTATTTAATCAGTTTCTTTTGATGTCTCAGTTTTCTGAGTAGCTTTTTCAGCTTTTTTGGCAGACTTAATGGTGATGTGGCCTTTTGAAGTCATGATTGCCTTGAGATCTTTTTCGTTTGGATTTTCAAGGTAGAAGTCAGTAATAGCATCTTCAATATGATCTTGGATGGTGCGGCGTAGTGGTCGAGCCCCCATCTTAGGATCGTAACCAAGGTCAACCAATTTTTCCTTAACCTTCTCAGTTACACTGAGGTGGATACCGTTATTAGCCAAGCGTTGGTTGACACCATCAAGCATAAGGTCCACGATAGTAAGGAGATTTTCCTTGCTTAGGGCAGAGAACTCGATAATACCGTCAAAACGGTTCATGAATTCAGGGCTGAAGAAATCTCCGAGTTGGTTGAGAACAGAATTGGTACGATTTTCACGGGCAGCTCCAAAGCCAACGCTAGCTTCAACTTTACCTGTACCAGCATTTGAAGTCATGATGATGATGGTATCTTTGAAACTTACAGTTCTCCCTTGACCATCAGTCAGACGACCATCGTCAAGTACCTGAAGGAACATGTGAAGCACATCTGGGTGAGCTTTTTCAACCTCATCAAGAAGAATGAGTGAATAAGGGTTACGGCGGACTTTTTCAGTTAATTGCCCAGCTTCGTCGTAACCAACATATCCTGGAGGAGCACCTACCAATTTAGCAACGGCGTGTTTTTCCATGTATTCTGACATGTCGAAACGAATCATGCTGTCAGCTGAACCAAAGAGTTCAATCGCCAATTGTTTAGAGAGTTCAGTTTTACCGACTCCTGTAGGACCTACGAAGAGGAAGCTACCAATTGGGCGATTTGGTGCACCCAATCCAACACGATTACGGCGAATGGCTTTGGCAATCTTATCGACTGCGGCATCTTGTCCAATAACATGTGATTTAAGATCATCAGCAAGACTAAGAAGTTGTGATTGTTCTTTTTCTTTTAAATCACCGACAGGAATATTGGTTTTTTGTTCCACAATAGCTTCGATATGTTTTTCTGTGATGACAGGCATATCTTGGTCTTTGATGGTCTGTTTTTGCATTTCCTTGTATTTGGAAATTTGATCACGGAAATAGGCGGCTTTTTCAAAGTCCTCGTCACGAGTAGCTTGAGCCTTGAGGTTCTCAGCCTCAATCAAACGCTTGTCGATATCTTTAGGATCAACAAAGTTGAGGGTCAAGTTCATCTTAGAACCGGCTTCATCGAGAAGGTCGATGGCCTTGTCTGGCAAGAAGCGGTCTTGAATGTAGCGGTTGGACAATTCTGCAGCTGCAGTAATCGCTTCGTCTGTATATTTGACATGGTGGTAGTCTTGATATTTAGGTTGAATACCACGTAAAATAGTGATTGTTTCCTCAACCGTTGGTTCGTCAACCTTAACTGGTTGCATACGACGCTCAAGGGCAGCATCTTTTTCGATGATGCGGTATTCGTTGAGTGTAGTTGCTCCGACCAGTTGAAGTTCCCCACGAGCAAGGGCAGGTTTTAGGATGTTTCCAGCATCCATATTGCCATCACCAGCATTACCAGCTCCTACAATTTCATGGATTTCATCAATAAATAGGATCACATCCTGACGTTGACGAATTTCTTCCATGAGTTTTTGCATGCGTTCTTCGAATTGGCCACGGATACCAGTCCCTTGAACCAAGCTGACCACATCAAGACGGATAACTTGTTTGCCTTGGAGTTTTTGAGGCACACTACCGTCAACGATTTTTTGAGCTAGGCCTTCAACAACAGCAGTCTTACCGACACCGGGTTCACCGATGAGGACGGGGTTGTTCTTGGTACGGCGGTTAAGAATTTCGATGACACGAATGATTTCCTCGTCACGACCAATAACAGGATCAATGTCTCCACGACGAGCGATGTCAGTGATGTTAATGCCGAACTCTTCAAGAAGACCTTGTGGCTGTTGAGGAGCTTGTTGGCGTGGTCCTCCTGAATGGCCTGGCCCTTGTGTATTGCCACCATTTCCTCGGTTACCACCTTCTTGTGTTGGAGGTGTATTGGGAAGATCTCCGTTTGAAGAACGAAAGTTATTTAGGTCGCTGAAGAAATCGTCGAAGAAGTTGGAACCTCCTGTTTGATTGAATTGATTGAGGGGGTTCTTGGGGTCAGATTTCATGATTTTATAACAATTTTGACAGAGGTCAACTTGTTGCTGATTACCATTTACATTGGTATATAAATGAATACTAGCTTCATTAAGGTTACAGTTTTGACAGAGCATATCAGTACCTCTTTTCTATTTGAATTGGGAAAGACCGTTATTTGAAAATATCTTGGTCAAAAAAGGTCAAATATATAAATTCATTATAGCATGCAGAAGGTAGATTGCAAGTAAAAAGCATTTAGGTTTGGCACTCTCTTGACAAAAGTGCTGATTTTGAATTTTAATTCAAAATCACTTGTACAAAGTGAATAAATATTATATAATATTTTTATATTATTCAGAACGAAAGAGAGAGACCTATGACACAAGCTAAATCATTTTTGAAAGAAATTGACTTTACCAAGCAAGAACTCGAGGAGTTGATCGATTTATCTATAAAATTTAAACAGCTAAAGAAGGAAAAAATTCCGCATAAATATTTAGATGGCTTAAATATTGCCTTGATTTTTGAAAAAACATCTACAAGAACCCGCTCAGCTTTTACAGTGGCTGGTCAGGACCTAGGTATGAATGTGACTTATCTTGGTGCTGGAGACATTCAGTTAGGTAAAAAGGAATCTGTAGTTGATACAGCCAAGGTGCTTGGTTCTATGTTTGATGGAATCGAATACCGTGGGTTTAAGCAAGAAGATGTCGAAGATTTGGCTAAGTACTCAGGTGTTCCGGTCTGGAATGGTTTGACGGATACCTGGCATCCAACGCAAATGATTGCTGATTTCATGACTTTGAAGGAGCGTTTTGGTAGTTTGGAAGGTTTGACCATCGCCTATATTGGAGATGGTAGAAATAATATGGCCAACTCACTTTTGGTCACTTCGGCTATTTTAGGCGTTAATGTCAAGATTATTGCCCCAGAGGTGCTGCAACCCGAAGATGAGATTGTAGCCCTAGCTCAGAAACATAATAATGGTGCCGATTTAACCATTACAGATGATATTTCAGAGGTCAAGGGAGTGGATATGCTTTATACGGATGTCTGGGTATCTATGGGTGAAGAAGTAGACTTTAAATCTCGTATTGATTTGCTCCAGCCTTATCAAATTAATGCAGACCTACTTGCCAAGACGGAAAATTCAGATGTCATCGTTATGCACTGTCTCCCAGCTTTTCATGATCTCAATACCCAAATTGGGCAAGAAATCTATGACAAATATGGTTTGGCAGAGTTAGAAATCACCGATCAAGTATTCCAAAAATACAGTGATATTATCTTCCAAGAAGCTGAGAATCGTATGCATTCTATCAAGGCCATTATGTACAATTCCTTGAAAAATATTTAAAATTCCCCCATTTTTCCCATAAGTGTGATAAAATAAGTAAGAAATACACAATTAATAGGAGAAATAACATGGAATCACATTTGGTGAGAATCATTAACCGTCTTGAAATGATGGCGGCTGATGGTGGTAATTTGAAACGTAATTTTGAACGTGAAGGAGTGGTTGTTGCTGAAGTATCATTTAGCAACGATCCTGAAAATGGTCCAGTTTTCACATTGCGTGATGTTGAAGCTCGCGAGTCATACTCATTTGATAGCATCGACTTGATTGCAATGGAAATCTACGATTTGCTTTACTAATAATTAATTTGGATCCTCAGATAGGGGTCCAAAAATTCAAAATGCCTGGGACTCAATAGTTTCAGGTGTTTTTTTAGGGCTAGAGTTTTAGTTTATGCTTGTTTTAATTGCAAAAAAAAATGGAGTCACTTCAAAAGTTTTCGTAGAGTTTTTGATTGCTAGGTCAATCATTATTTTTTATACTGAAATATCGCATTTATAAGAAAAATACTTTATTATTATACAGTCTTCTGATATAATATTGAAGAATATTAGTAAGGAGTATCTTGATGAATTTTTCATTTCTACCACAGTTTTGGTCTTACTTTAACTATGGTGTCTTAGTAACAATTATGATTTCAGTCTGCGTGGTCTTCTTCGGAACCATTCTTGGGGTTTTGGTATCCTTGGCCAAGCGTTCTGGAATCAAACCTTTGGAGTGGTTGGTAAGCCTTTATGTTTGGGTTTTCCGTGGGACTCCTATGGTTGTGCAGATTATGATTGCTTTTAACCTCATCCACATGAACCTTCCAACTGTACAGTTTGGCATTTTGAATCTTGATTTGTCACGTATCGTTCCAGGTATTATCGTCCTTTCTTTGAACAGTGGTGCTTATATTTCTGAGAGTGTGCGTGCAGGTATCGAGTCTATTCCTAAAGGTCAGGTTGAAGCTGCCTACTCACTTGGCATCCGTCCATGGAATACCATGCGATATGTGGTCTTGCCTCAAGCCATTAAAAATATCTTGCCTGCCTTGGGTAACGAGTTCGTCACTATTATCAAGGATAGTTCACTTTTGCAAACTATCGGGGTTATGGAGTTGTGGAATGGTGCACAAACTGTTGCAACTACAACCTACTTGACTTTGACACCGCTCTTGTTCGCAGCCTTCTATTATTTGATTGTGACAACGGCTATGACTGCACTCTTGAAACAAATGGAAAAACGACTTGGGGAGGGACGTAAATAATGGCAGAAACAATTATTGAGATTAAAAATCTCCACAAGTATTTTGGTAAAAACGAAGTTCTCAAAGGGATTGATTTAGACATTAAAAAAGGTGAAGTAGTGGTTATCATTGGTCCTTCAGGATCTGGTAAATCAACTTTCCTACGCTCAATGAACTTACTTGAAACGCCTACAAAAGGGGTGATTTCCTTTGAAGGTGTGGATATTACAGACAAGAGCAACGATATTTTTAAAATGCGTGAAAAGATGGGAATGGTTTTCCAACAGTTCAACCTCTTCCCTAATATGACAGTTAAAGAAAATATCACCTTGTCACCAATTAAGACTAAGGGTGTTTCTAAAGCTGATGCAGAAGCAAAGGCTATGGAACTTTTAGAAAAGGTTGGCTTGAAAGATAAGGCAGATGCCTACCCAACGAGTCTATCAGGTGGTCAGCAACAACGTATTGCGATTGCACGTGGTTTGGCTATGGATCCAGACGTTCTCTTGTTTGACGAACCTACATCAGCCCTTGACCCAGAAATGGTTGGTGAAGTTCTTGCAGTTATGCAAGACCTCGCTAAATCAGGGATGACAATGGCAATCGTTACCCACGAAATGGGCTTTGCCTATGAGGTAGCTGACCGTGTCATCTTTATGGATGGTGGTGTCATTGTCGAAGAAGGTACACCGCAAGAGATCTTCGACAATACTAAGGAAGATCGTACCAAGGATTTCTTGAGTAAGGTTTTGTAAGATATTCATTAAGTATGTATACATTGTTTGTGAAGACTGGAACTTTTCCGGTCTTTTCTTTTTGTGTTCTGCTTTTCTAGAATCATTCTTGTTTAGGATAATATTGCGGAAAAGATGGATAAATATGCTATAATGATGCCATATCAAAAATAATAAAGTAGGTCAAGAAATATGCTCATATATGATGCGGCCTTAAAAACGCCTTACCGGATTCTTGGCATTAACCTCCCTAAGGATAGTCTTTTACACTTATCTAACCTAGGGTTGGCTGCCGGTGAAACGATTGAGGTGGTAACTAAGACCAAGAACAGTGCTATTATTATCGTTAAGGGGAGTCGCTTAGCCTTTGATGCTTCGATTCTGGATAAGATTGATTTGGCACCTGCAGAGGAAGATCAGGAAAAGATACCTCTTTCTGAATTACCAGTTGGACGTTCGGCTATCGTTACTGATATTTTTTCAGCAAATGAAACCAAACGACGTCTTATGGATATGGGAATTACAAAGCGTACTCGAGTCTTGTTGCGTAAGGTAGCTCCTTTGGGAGATCCTCTAGAAATTAGCTTGAGAGGGTATGAATTAACTCTACGCAAGTCGGAAGCGCAAATGATTAGTGTGGTCATGCTGGACGAGGGAGAGGAAAAATGACAGAAATTGCATTAATAGGTAATCCTAATAGTGGTAAAACCAGTTTATTCAACCTGATAACAGGGAACAATCAGCGTGTTGGTAACTGGCCGGGTGTTACTGTCGAACGAAAAAGTGGTCTGGTCAAAAAGAATAAGGATTTAGAAATCCAGGATTTACCAGGGATTTACTCAATGTCACCCTATAGCCCTGAAGAAAAGGTGGCGCGTGACTATTTGTTGAGCCAAAGGGCCAACAGTATTTTAAATGTAGTCGATGTGACAAATTTGGAGCGTAACCTTTATCTGACAACGCAGTTGATTGAGACAGGTATTCCAGTCACTTTAGCGCTTAACATGAGTGATGTTTTAGAGGCTCAGGGAAAACAGATTAATATTGATAAATTATCTTACCATCTAGGCGTGCCAGTAGTAGCTACTAGTGCTCTCAAGCAAACTGGTGTGGATCAGGTCGTGAAAAAGGCGTCCCATACGACGACTTCTACAGTCGGTGATATTGCCTTTCCAATTTATGATGATAAATTAGAAGCTGCTATCTCACAAATCTTGGAAGTCTTGGGAAATTCGGTGCCGCAAAGGTCTGCTCGTTTTTATGCCATTAAACTCTTTGAACATGATGCTTTAGTTGAGGCTGAGCTAGACTTGTCCCCATTTCAACGAAAAGAAATCAAAGATATCATTCGTATCACTGAGGAAATTTTCACAGAAGATGCGGAGTCAATTGTCATTAATGAGCGTTATGCCTTTATTGAACGTGTTTGCCAGATGGCTCAAAGTCATACAGAAGATTTTGCCCTGACCTTGTCAGATAAGATTGATAGAATTGTCACCAACCGTATTTTGGCCTTGCCAATTTTCGCAGCAGTTATGTATTTGGTTTATTTCTTATCTATTCAGACTGTTGGAACCATGTGGACAGACTGGGCTAACGATGTGCTTTTTGGTAAGTATGTTCCAGATTTGGTAACTTCTGGTCTTGACTATCTTCAAGTTCAGGACTGGCTTAAGTCTTTGATTGTTGATGGGATTGTTGCTGGGATTGGGACAGTACTAGGTTTCCTTCCTCAAATTTTTGTGCTCTTTATCTGTTTGGGTGTGCTTGAGGACATTGGATATATGAGTCGTATTGCCTTTGTTATGGACCGTATTTTCCGTCGTTTTGGACTTTCTGGAAAATCCTTTATTCCCATGTTGATTTCGACAGGTTGTGGGGTTCCAGCAGTTATGTCTAGTCGAACCATTGAAAATGAAAGGGACCGTCGCATTACCATTATGACGGCGACCTTCATGCCGTGTTCGGCAAAGTTGGAAATTATCGCTTTGATTGCTGGAGCTTTCTTCCCTAGTAATTCTTTAGTAGCACCAAGTACCTATTTTATTGGGATGGCTGCCATTATCCTATCAGGTATTGCCCTCAAAAAGACGAGTTTTTTGGGTGGTTTAACCAGTCCGTTTATTATGGAATTGCCTGCCTACCACTGGCCTAAAGCCATGTCAGTCTTGCGTTATGCCTTTGGTAAGGCTATGAGTTTTGTCAAACGTGCGGGAACAATTATTTTCAGTTTGACTGTCCTGATTTGGTTCATGTCCAACTACAACTTTATGTTACAGACCGTTGATACGGAAGTGAGTATCTTAGCGACTTTGGGTAAAGGATTGTCTTGGATTTTTGCACCTCTTGGTTTTGGAAATTGGAAGGCAACAGTTGCGGCTCTTACAGGTTTAGCTGCCAAGGAAACAGTTGTTGCCACCTTCGGAATTCTCTATCATAACAGTAGTGAATCTGGTTTGGCTACGGCTTTGCAAGCAGATTATTCTTCTTTAGCTGCCTATTCCTTCTTGATTTTTAACTTGCTTTGTGCACCCTGTTTTGCGGCTATTGGAGCTATTAAGCGTGAAATGGCCAATATTAAATGGACGGTTGGTGCTATCGGTTTCCAAACAGGCCTAGCTTATTGTGTGAGTTTAATCCTTTACCAGTTTGGCCAAGTTATCCTGTACGGCAAGTCAATGACAATTTGGACTTTTGTTGCTTTCTTACTTTTAGTTACTATGATTTACTTTGTTGTTCGTAAACCACGTCAGATTAAGGATCAAATCATTAGCTTGGATAATCTTCAAGAAGCCCATATTTAGGTTTAGGAGGAATTGTTATGTCTACGTTTATTATTGCCTTCATTATTTTTGCTTTGGCCGGTCTTGGCATCCGCCACTATATCAAAGGAAAAGGTTCTTGTGGCGATTGCGAGTGCTCTTGTCCAGTCAAAGAAGAAATGCATAAAGCTAATCACTAATGGAATATAAGAAAATGAGCTTTTATTTGTATAAGGGGTCATTTTTTTCTTACAATTGTGAGGAATGTATAAAGGTTTCCTAAGAGAAAGTGTGATATGATAACATTTAAAGAATCTAGCGTGACTTAATAAAGGCGAAATGAAAGAAATGGGTTTGAACAGAGAGAGTGTCCTAATTCATGAGACCTGGTGTGCTGATAATATTTGGGGAGAATTTGCGACAGGTCTCCGTCAGATGGAGTATACGGTGCATACACCTAGCTTTCGTTACCATGACTTACCATATCAAGGCTGTCTGACTAAAGTTGGTACCGTAACTTTGCAGGATTATCGAGATGATTTGGTGGCTTTGATCGAAAGTTTAAATCAGCCACCGATTATTTTGGGACACTCTTTAGGTTGTCTGGTGGCATGATGGTTGCTGAAAAGACAGAAATTGCTGGTATGATTCTCATGTGATCTGCTCTGACAGCTGATATTTTTGCCTTTTATTCAACTATGCTAGCTTGTTTCGGTAAACACTTTTTACGTTGGTGCTTATGGGAAAAAGCCATTCCGCCTTATAAAAAAAGAATTTTTTCAAGTATTGTATGAATGAGCAGGAGGAATCTTTAAAAGAACAAGTCTTTGTTACACTAGTGCCTGAGTCGGATATTACACTCGGATGCCCCTTCATTGATTTGATAAGACCAAGGCGATTTACATGAATTTTAGTAACATTTCGTGCCCTGTTCTTGTAAGAATAAGATGACTCATCCTAATATTGCTAGAAGAATAGCTAAGAACTACCGTGATTCAGTTCTTGTTTCACTAATGGGTGCACATGTATGAAAGTGGTAAATTCCAGCAAAAGACCTTAAGAGTTATTGAGGAGGGAGTCAGCAAAATTTTTGTAGATTAATTACGAAGAATAATCAGACGAAGTTGGGACAAATTCCCAGCTTTTTGTGTTTCATTTTAAATGTCTTTTTGAAAATTTTGAAAATTGAGTCACAAAGAGGCCTCCCTATGGTATAATTGAAAAAAAGTATGTATTGGAGAACACCCATGGCGATTATAATGGATGGTAAGGCCCTAGCTGTTAAAATGCAGGATCAATTACAAGAAAAGGTAGCACGTCTAAAAGAAAAGGAATGGATTGTTCCAGGACTCGTGGTGATTATGGTCGGAGACAACCCTGCTAGTCAAGTTTATGTGCGTAATAAGGAACGTGCTGCTAAAAAGGCTGGTTTCCACAGTAAGACGGTCAATCTTTCTGAGAGTATCAGCGAGGAAGAATTGATTGAGGTTATTGAGAAGTACAATCAAGATCCGATTTTCCATGGTATCTTGGTTCAGTTGCCATTGCCAAATCATATTAATGAAATGCGTATTCTTTTGGCTATTGATCCTAAAAAAGATGTCGATGGTTTCCATCCTATGAATACTGGTAATCTTTGGAATGGTCGTCGTCAAATGGTACCTTGTACACCGGCTGGGATTATGGAAATTCTTCGTGAGTACAATGTTGAATTGGAAGGTAAGACAGCGGTTATTATCGGACGTAGTAACATTGTTGGTAAACCTATGGCTCAGCTTCTCTTGGAGAAAAACGCCACAGTTACTTTGACCCACTCACGTACACCACATTTGGCTAAAGTTTGTAACAAGGCCGACGTTTTGATTGTGGCTATTGGCCGTGCAAAATTTGTCACAGAAGAATTTGTCAAAGAGGGTGCGGTTGTCATTGATGTAGGAATCAACCGCGATGAAGAAGGTAAACTCTGTGGCGATGTTGATTTTGATCAAGTGAAAGAGAAGGTTGGCATGATCACTCCTGTCCCAGGTGGTGTAGGTCCTATGACTATTACCATGCTGATGGAACAGACCTATCAAGCTGCTCTTCGTAGTTCGAAAGGATAGCTTATGGAAGTTGATGACGATTTAGTTAGGCAAGTGATAAGACCTAGATTGAGAGAGTCTCACAAGGGCTCTTATGGTCGAGTGCTTTTGGTTGGTGGACTTTATCCTTATGGTGGTGCCATCATTATGGCTGCTATTGCCTGTGTCAACAGTGGTGCAGGTTTGGTTACAGTTGCTACAGATCGTGACAATATCACAGCCCTTCATGCTCACCTTCCTGAAGCTATGGCCTTTGACCTAAGGGAGACGGAAAGATTTCTTGATAATCTTAGGGCAGCTGATGTGGTATTAATCGGTTCTGGCCTAGGTGAGGAGGAGACGGCTGGTCGAGCCTTGGATTTGGTCTTGGCAAATATTAGGTCAAACCAGAACTTGGTTGTTGATGGTTCTGCTCTTAATCTGTTGGCACACAAAAAAAAGAGCAGTTTGCCAGAGTGTCACCTTATACTTACTCCCCATCAAAAGGAATGGGAAAGACTGTCTGGTTTAGCTATTTCAGAGCAGTCGGTTTCCAATACTCAAAGAGCCTTAGAAGAGTTTCAAAGTGGGACAATTCTAGTTGCCAAGAGTCATAAGACAGCTGTTTATCAAGGAGCAGAAGTAGCCCATATAGAGGTCGGTGGGCCCTATATGGCAACGGGAGGAATGGGAGATACCTTGGCTGGTATGATTACTGGTTTTCTGGCCCAATTCGCCTCAATTGGCTCCTATAAAGCAGTTACAGTTGCAGTCTGGCTTCACTCAGCTATTGCATATAATCTCGCTGAAAATGCTTATGTGGTTTTACCGACTCGCATCAGCAAGGCTATTCCTAGCTGGATGAAAAAATTGTCATTATAAATCTGAAAACATGTCTCAAATTGAGGCAAGTTTTTTTAAATTTCGATATTTTTTTAAGTTTGCTGAAGATAATTTGTGATAAAATATAAGAAAATTCTTATAAGAACATAGAGGAAACAAAGTGACATCATTTTGGGAAAAAAATAGTCAAAAATGGAAAATACGGCTTCAGAAGCGAAAAGAAAAACGAGCGAATAAACCTAGAAAGCCAGTAAACATCTCGCGTCGTGTTTACTTGCTTTTTGGTGTCGTTTTTGTTCTTTTTTTGTTACTTTTTGCGCGTTTGACCTATATGCAGGTTTATAACAAATCGTTTTATACTAAAAAATTAGAGGATAACTCCAAGTATACGGTTAGGATTGCAAGCGAACGTGGACAAATCTTTGATGCTAAAGGGGTTGCCCTCACGACTAACCAGAGTAAGGACGTTATTACCTTCACACGTAGCAATTTGGTGTCATCAGATACGATGAAGAAGGTCGCTGAAAAGTTGGCGACCATGGTGACTCTGACAGAGACCAAGGTGACCGATCGACAGAAACGTGACTTTTATTTAGCAGATTCTGCCACTTATAAGCGTGTTGTTAATGATCTTCCAAACAACAAGAAAACAGATAAATTTGGTAATAAATTAGCTGAAGCTACTATCTACAATAATGCTATTGATGCGGTTCCTGATGAAGCTGTTGATTATTCTGAGGACGAGCTAAAGATAGTCTACATTTATTCTCAGATGAATGCTGTTTCTAATTTCTCAACAGTCACACTGAAAACGGCGGACTTGACCCCTGATCAGATTGCGATTGTGGCAGCCAAGCAGAAGGAACTTAACGGAATTACAGTTGCTAAGGATTGGGAACGTCACACGTCTGATTCGGCCTTGTCCCCTCTTATCGGTAGGGTTTCAAGTTCAGAAGCAGGACTGCCTCAGGAGGATGCTAAGGATTATCTTAAAAAAGGCTATGCCCTAAATGACCGTGTGGGTACCTCTTATTTGGAAAAAGAGTACGAAGAGAAGCTCCAAGGAAAACATACTATTCGTGAGATTACTGTGGACAAGGAAGGTCAGGTTGATAGTGATAAAATCACTCAGAAAGGTAGCAAGGGAAACAACCTGCAGTTGACCATCGACCTTGATTTCCAAAAGGGAGTTGAAGATATCCTTGGCCAACAACTTTCTTCAGAGATTTCAGAGAATAAAGCGACTTATTCTGAAGGTATGTACGCAGTAGTTATGAATGCGGATACTGGTGCTGTCCTTGCTATGGCAGGACAAAAACACGAGCAAGGGGCACAGGATTTTAAGGCTGATGCCTTAGGGACAATCACCGATGTCTTTATTCCAGGTTCTGTAGTTAAGGGGGCTACTTTAACCGCAGGTTGGCGCTCGGGTGCTATCTATGGGGACCAGGTATTAACTGACCAACCTATTAATATTGCTGGTTCGCCCTCAATTACCTCTTGGTTTACAGAGAAAGGTAGTCGTGCCATTACCGCAACTCAGGCCTTAGAATATTCCTCAAATACCTATATGGTTCAGATTGCTATCAAACTTCTTGGGCAACAGTATGTTCCAGGGATGTCCTTGTCGACTGATAATATGGAAAAGGCGATGACGACGCTTCGTGATACCTATGCTGAATTTGGTATGGGTGTGTCTACGGGACTTGATTTACCTGGAGAATCAGAAGGTTACATTTCCAAGAATTATAATGTAGCCAATGTCTTGACAGAGGCTTTTGGACAATATGACTCTTATACAACTATCCAGTTGGCTCAGTATGTTGCTTCAATCGCAAATGGTGGAAAACGTGTAGCGCCTCACATCGTCGGAGGTATCTATGATGCTGGTGAAAATGGTAGTCTAGGAACTTTATCTTCAACTGTAGACACACGTGTCCTTAACAACTTATCCTTAGATTCTGAGCAATTAGGGATTATCCAACAAGGGTTTAATGACGTGGTCAATTCAGGTTCTAGTCTTGCAACCGGTAAAGCCATGGCAAGTTCTATTATTCCAATTAGTGGTAAAACAGGGACAGCCGAAACTTATGCAACAGATGGTTCAGGAAATTCAGTAACGACAGTTAACCTTAATGCTGTGGCCTATGCGACCGCCAAAGATGGTACGAAGTTGGCAGTTGGGATTATGTACCCACATGCTCTAGATGGGAAGAGTGGGGCCCATCAAAATGCAGTCAAAGCTATTATGGAACTTTATCAAAATACTCACTAAACATCTAAAGTCTCTTGTGCCTTGCACGAGGGATTTTTCTGTGATATAGTGTTTGAGTATTTGTTCTTTAAGATATGAATTGAGAAAAATAAAAGAAATGGAGGCCTTCATGCTTTACCCTACTCCAATTGCTAAACTGATTGATAGTTTTTCAAAACTTCCAGGAATTGGGGCTAAGACGGCGACACGTCTGGCTTTCTATACTATTAACATGTCTGATGAAGATGTCAATGATTTTGCAAAAAATCTTTTAGCAGCAAAACGTGAATTGACTTATTGTTCGGTTTGTGGTCGCTTAACAGATGATGACCCATGTAATATTTGTATGGATGAAACTAGAGACCGTACTAAGATTTTGGTTGTTGAAGACTCCAAAGATGTTTCTGCTATGGAAAAGATTCAGGAATACCGAGGTCTCTACCATGTGCTTCAAGGGCTTATCTCCCCTATGAATGGTGTTGGACCAGATGATATTAATTTAAAGAGTTTGATTACCCGTCTTATGGATAGCGAGGTTGACGAGGTCATCATTGCCACTAATGCAACAGCAGATGGTGAGGCAACATCTATGTATATTTCACGTGTCCTCAAACCTGCAGGTATCAAGGTGACCCGCCTAGCGCGTGGGTTGGCTGTTGGTTCTGACATTGAGTACGCTGATGAAGTAACCTTGCTAAGGGCCATCGAAAATCGAACAGAACTGTAGAAAAAAGTGTTGGTATAGCCAGCACTTTTTGTTTATTGTAATTAGGTTTCTCATTAAAAATTTGTTAAAATAAAAGAAAGGCTTAAATGATGAGGAATCATGATGCAAATTGAAAAAATTTTAAATAACAATGTTGTCCAAGCTACGGATAATGATGTGGAATATATTGTTATGGGTAAGGGACTAGGCTTTCAAAAGAAGGTAGGAGAGACGGTTGATAAAGAGAAGATTGAAAAGACCTTTGTCTTGGAAAATCCGGAGACAGAGGCCGAATGGACTCGTGTGTATGTAGATTTGTCTGATGGTGAAATGCAGGTTTTTTTGAATATCATTACTTTTGCTGAAGCTGTCCTGCAAACCAAGTTTGAACCCTCTTTTTTTATCGCTCTTGCAGACCACCTTCATTATGCTATTGAACGCAGTAGAGAAGGCATATTCCTGCAAAACCCTTTGGCCTGGGAAATTCGAAAATTTTACCCTCGGGAGTATGAAATTGGAAAACAAGCTCTTCGTTTGATTGCCAATGATTTAGAGGTTGAATTGGCAGATGATGAGTCAGCTTCTGTCGCTTTGCACTTTGTCAATGCACAAAAGGATACGGGTCTCCATGAAAAAGACCGACAGCTAACTCAAATTGTGGTTGGCATTAGTGAGATTATCCGTCTTCATTTTGGTTGTGATTTAGAGGAGGAAAGTTTTTCTTATAACCGTTTTATTACCCATCTCCAATATCTAGCACAACGTATTGTGAGTGGGGTTAGTGGTGGTAAAAACGATGCTTTTCTATATGAACAAGTTAAGGTTAACTACCCGGAATCTTTTATTTGTACCCAAAAGATTGTCATCTACATCAAGTCAAGTTATGCTTTTGAACTTAGTTTAGACGAACAAGTCTATTTAACCATTCATATTCAACGTCTTAGAGATAATATCGATTAGGAAGCGATTCTCATAGCTACTATACAAAAAGCAGACAATTAGGCTCAAGTCTGCTTTTTCTGTGCCCTTGTGATATAATGAATTGATTGATATTGTACTGAAATCACTCGATGAAAGTATTGAATGCAATTTAGTATTCGTAATAAAAAGCTAATTTGTTAGGGAAAGGAAGGGAACGGCTCTGTCCTTTAAGTAGGCTCAACTGTTCCGAAAAAGCATGCTATGTACGTTGAAATGATTGATGAGACTGGACAAGTCTCAGAAGAAATAAAAAAACAAACCTTGGAATTACTTGATTTTGCAGCTCAAAAACTTGGCAAGGAAGACAAGGAAATGGCGGTTACATTTGTAACTAACGAACGTAGTCACGAATTGAATTTGGAGTATCGTGATACGGATCGTCCAACCGATGTTATTAGTTTGGAGTATAAGCCGGAGTTAGATATTACCTTTGATGAAGAAGATTTGGCTGAAAATCCCGAATTGGCTGAAATGATGGGGGAGTTTGATAGTTATATCGGCGAACTCTTTATTTCTATTGATAAGGCTCGCGAACAAGCTGAGGAATATGGACATAGCTACGAGCGTGAGATGGGCTTTTTGGCTGTTCACGGATTTCTTCATATCAACGGGTATGATCACTACACCCCAGAAGAAGAAGCGGAAATGTTTGGATTACAGGAAGAAATTTTGACTGCTTATGGACTTACGCGACAATAACCCACAAAAAAAGTGGAAAAACAGAGAATTTACGGCCAGTTTTGAGTTTGCTCTGACAGGGATAATAACGGCCATTAAAGAAGAACGCAACATGCGTAAACATTTGGTATCAGCTATCTTAGTGGTATTGGCTGGCTTGATTTTTCGTGTGTCTGCGACAGAATGGCTCTTTCTTCTGCAGGCAGTTTTTCTAGTAATTGCCCTAGAGATTGTTAATTCTGCCATTGAAAATGTTGTTGATTTGGCCAGTAATTATCACTTTTCTATGTTAGCTAAAAATGCTAAGGATATGGCTGCAGGAGCGGTCTTGGTTGTCTCTTGTTACGCACTCATTACTGGTATGATTGTTTTCATACCTAAAATTTGGAATTTGATTTTTAACTAAAAAATAGAAAGAAGATATATGACATTTAAATCAGGATTTGTGGCCATTCTTGGTCGACCTAATGTAGGAAAATCAACTTTTTTGAACCATGTTATGGGGCAAAAAATTGCTATCATGAGTGATAAGGCTCAAACAACCCGTAACAAAATTATGGGGATTTACACAACAGAAAAAGAACAGATTGTTTTTATCGATACACCGGGTATTCACAAGCCCAAGACAGCACTTGGAGATTTCATGGTGGAATCTGCTTATTCAACCCTTCGTGAAGTGGATACAGTTCTCTTCATGGTTCCAGCTGATGAGCCGCGTGGTAAGGGTGATGACATGATTATCGAACGTCTTAAGCAAGCCAAGGTTCCGGTTATATTGGTGGTTAATAAGATTGATAAGGTCCATCCAGATCAGCTCCTTGAGCAGATTGATGATTTCCGTAAACAAATGGATTTCAAGGAGATTATTCCAATCTCAGCTCTCCAAGGAAATAATGTTTCCCACCTTGTAGATATTTTGAGTGATAATCTTGAGGACGGTTTCCAGTATTTCCCATCGGATCAAATCACAGACCATCCAGAGCGTTTCTTGGTCTCTGAGATGATTCGTGAAAAAGTCCTACAGTTAACGCGTGAAGAAATTCCGCACTCAGTTGCTGTTGTCATTGATTCTATGAAACGTGATGAAGAGACTGATAAAGTTCACATTCGTGCGACCATCATGGTTGAGCGTGATAGCCAAAAAGGTATTGTCATCGGTAAAAAGGGTGCTATGCTCAAGAAAATTGGTACCCTTGCCCGTAAAGATATTGAAGTTATGCTAGGGGATAAGGTCTTCCTTGAAACCTGGGTTAAGGTTAAGAAAAATTGGCGAGATAAAAAACTTGATTTGGCCGATTTTGGTTACAATGAAAAAGAATATTAAAAAGCTGGGCATTTGCTCGGCTTTCTTGTTAGAAGGAGGAGCAGATGCCTGAGTTACCTGAGGTAGAAACTGTTAGACGAGGGTTAGAAAGATTGGTAGTAGGTCGGACCATTGTGTCTGTTGAAGTTAAGGTTCCGAAAATGATCAAGACTTCCTACGATAATTTTCTGAATGACTTAGCTGGCCAAACTATTCAAGCCATGCGACGTAGGGGTAAGTACTTGATTTTTGACTTTGGACAATTGATTATGATTTCCCACTTGCGCATGGAAGGAAAATACCTCTTGTTTACAAATCAGGTTCCTGCTAATAAGCATTTCCATCTTTTCTTTACCTTAGATGATGGGTCGACCCTTGTTTATCAGGATGTCCGCAAGTTTGGGACCTTTGATTTATTGGCTAAAAATCAAGAGGAGGCCTATTTTACAAGGAAAAAGCTTGGTCCTGAGCCCACCAAGAAGACCTTTAAATATGCACCGTTTGAGAGAGCCTTGATGACCTCTGCCAAGCCCATTAAAAGTCTCCTCTTGGAGCAGAAATTAGTGGCCGGTCTAGGAAATATCTACGTTGATGAGGTGCTTTGGGCAGCCAAGGTTCATCCTGAGACGCCAGCAAAGAAACTCAGCAAGGCAGCTATGAAACGGGTCCATGATCAAACGATTGCTATTTTACAGCTAGGCATTGAAAAAGGTGGCTCAACCATAAGGACTTATCGTAATGCCCTTGGTGAGGATGGGACCATGCAGAACTATTTGCAGGTTTACGGAAAGACGGGACAACCTTGTCCACGCTGCGCAAGCACAATTGAGAAAATCAAGTTAGGAGGGAGAGGAACACATTTGTGTCCTTATTGTCAGAAACGATGATTATTGGGTTAACAGGTGGTATTGCTTCAGGAAAATCTACTGTTGCTGAAATGATTAAAGAGGCAGGTTACAAGGTCATTGATGCTGATCAGCTTGTACACGACATGCAGGCCCAAGGGGGCCGTCTGTACCGTGCCTTACTTGATTGGTTGGGAGAGGGGATTCTCCTTCCTAATGGAGAATTGAATCGTCCTAAACTAGGGCAACTGATTTTTTCCAATGAGGAGATGAGACAGCGGTCTGCTGAGATTCAAGGAACAATTATTCGAGAGGAACTAGCAACTCAAAGGGATCGTTTGGCCAAGGAAGAAGATGTTTTTTTCATGGATATTCCCTTGCTTATTGAAAATGGGTATCAGGACTGGTTTGATCAGATTTGGTTGGTGGCAGTGTCACCGGAGGTCCAGTGCCAACGCTTGATGAAACGTAATCACTTAAGTGTTGAGGAAGCTAAGCTGCGTATTGATAGCCAGATGTCTTTAGCTGAGAAAATGCCTTATGCCAGCTTGGTTCTTGATAATAACGGTAGTCTCGATGATTTGAAGGAGAAAGTGAAGAGCGCAATAAATGATTTAACGAGCTCCTCATAGCCAGCCATTGTGATATAATGGATAGTGAATTTTAGAAAGAAGATGATTATTTGTGCCAAAAAGAGCTTAAAAGTACTGATTGGCAACGTAACTTTAAAATTGCATGGATAGGAACCTTTTTTACTGGAGCTAGTTTCTCCATTGTTATGCCTTTCATGGCCCTCTACATTGAGGAACTGGGTATCAAAGGAGATATGGTCGAATGGTATGCTGGCTTGTCTGTTGCCATCCCTGCCTTAGCCTCTGCCTTGGTTTCCCCTATTTGGGGACGCTTGGCTGACCGTTATGGTCGAAAGCCTATGATGATTAGGGCTAGCATGGTGATGACTTTTACAATGGGAGGTCTTGCCTTAGTCCCCAATGTTTTCTGGCTGCTTTTCTTAAGAACGCTGAATGGTTTGTTTGCGGGCTATGTCCCAAATGCCACAGCTTTAATTGCTAGTCAAGTTCCTCAGAACCGTTCTGGCTATGCCCTGGGGACCTTATCTACGGGTCTAACGGCAGGTGTTCTGATTGGCCCTTTGTTAGGTGGGACCTTATCTGAGGCGTTTGGTATGAGGGGCACCTTTTTGTTGGTTGGACTCATTCTATTTATCTGCTGTCTTTTAACTATCTTTGGTTTGCGAGAGGATTTCCAGCCTGTCGAAAAGGGAGAGATGATGACTCTTTCTCAGGTTTTTGCAAAAATTCCCAGCAAATCTATGTTAATTGGCCTGTTTGTGACCAGTATGATTATCCAGATTTCTGCCCAATCGATTGCGCCCATGTTGGCCCTTTACATTCGTTATTTAGGTCAGAGGGACAATATCCTTTTTTACTCAGGGTTAATAGTTTCTGCTATGGGCTTCTCTAGTCTCTTAAGTACCCCTTTCCTGGGAAAATTGGGAGACCGTATTGGAAATCATCGCTTGCTTTTAATGGGGCTATTTTATAGTTTTCTCTTGTATTTCCTCTGTGGTTTTGCTGGTTCAGCCTTGCAACTGGGTATCTTACGTTTTGCCTATGGCTTTGGAGTGGGTGCCCTGATGCCTAGTGTCAATTCTTTATTGACCAAGATGACACCCAAAGAAGGAATCTCAAGAATATTTAGCTTTAATCAAAGCTTTTCATATATTGGACAGGTTTTAGGTCCTTTTGTTGGTTCAGCAGTTGCAACAGGGCTAGGTTATCGCTGGGTCTTCTTTGTGACTGCAATGATCGTCTTTGGAAATTTTGTCTGGTCCTTAATCATCTTTAGAAAATTGCTAGGAGTCAAGAATATAGGTGAGAGTTAAAATCAATTTAAAGTGTAGTGAATGTGGGAGCATCAACTATCTCACAAGTAAAAATAAACAGAATCATCCTGAGAAAATTCAGGTACCCAAATTCTGCCCCAAGGATAGAAAAGTAACCTTACATGTTGAATCTTAAAGGGTTCTATGGTAGAATAAAAAGGACTTTTTCGGAGGAATAACTATGTACGACTTATTATTAACGCTGCTCTTGGTGATGTCAGCTATTATTGTGATTGCGGTATTCATGCAGCCACAAAAAAATCCAAGTAGCAATGTCTTTGATGGTGGTGGGTCAGAAGCACTATTTGAACGTAGTAAACCACGTGGTTTTGAAGCCTTTATGCAACGCTTCACAGGAATCATGGTTTTTCTATGGATTGTAGATGCAATCGTCCTTTCCATTCTCTCAAGTAAGTAATGAGCTGACTGAGGTTGGCTCATTTTTTGCGTTATAGTCAATAAATAAAAGAAAAGGAAATCATGAAAGAATCTATTATAAATTATTTGAAGGAGCATGGGAAATCCAGTGTAAACGACATTGCCCAGACTCTTAATCATGCTGGGGGAGAAAAGTTCCCTCAGCTCATCAAGGCCATATCAGCCATGGAAAGTAAGGGGCAGTTGCGTTTTAACCGAGATGGCTCTGTATCCTTGCGTCCTAAGAAAGAAAATCCTAATCAGGTGACTGTTGAAGGTGTCTTCCGTGCCAATAAGAACGGTTTTGGTTTCTTGCATGTCGATGATAGTGAAGATGATATGTTCATTGGTCGTAATGATGTTGGCCATGCCATTGACGGTGATACTGTTGCCGTTGTTATCAAGAAGCCATCAGATCGTTTGCGTGGGACAGCAGCAGAAGCACGAGTTGTTGAAATTGTAGAACGTTCGCTTAAGACTGTTGTAGGGAAATTTATCCTTAGTGACGAGAAAGAACCTTATGCGGGTTACATTAAGTCGAAAAATCAAAAAATTCAGCAGCCAATTTATATCAAGAAAGAACCAGTTGCCCTAGATGGTACTGAAATTATCAAGGTTGATATTGAAAAATACCCTAACCGTCACTATGATTATTTCGTAGGAAGTGTTCGTGACATTATTGGTCATCAGGGGGATGCTGGTATTGATGTCTTGGAAGTCTTGGAATCAATGGATATTGTTTCAGAATTCCCAGAGGATGTCATGGCGGAAGCAGAAGCTGTCCCAGATGCACCGAGTCAGGAAGACCTCGTTGGTCGTGTTGACCTTCGTCAAGAAGTAACTTTTACCATTGATGGAGCTGATGCTAAGGACTTAGATGATGCAGTCCATATCAAACGTTTGCCAAATGGTAACTTTGAGCTTGGTGTTCATATTGCCGATGTGTCCTATTATGTCACAGAAGGTTCTGCTCTTAACCGTGAGGCTGTAGCACGTGGGACTTCTGTTTATGTGACAGACCGCGTGGTACCAATGTTGCCTGAGCGTCTTTCGAATGGTATTTGTTCACTAAATCCCAATGTTGATCGCTTGACGCAGTCAGCCATTATGGAGATTACTCCAAAAGGTAAGGTGGTTAATCATAAGATTTGTCAATCTGTGATTAATACAACCTTCCGTATGACCTACAGTGATGTCAATGAGATGTTGGCTGGAAATCCAGAAAAGATTGAGCAGTTTAAGCCAATCATGGATTCTGTAACAGCTATGGCAGAACTGCATAAGATTTTAGAAGACATGCGTGAGCGTCGTGGTGCTCTTAACTTTGATACGTCTGAAGCTCGTATCTTGGTTAATGAGAAGGGAATGCCAGTGGATATCGTAGTGCGTGAACGTGGAACAGCCGAGCGAATGATTGAATCTTTCATGTTGGCTGCCAATGAATGTGTGGCAGAGCACTTCGCTAAGGCTAAGTTGCCATTTATCTACCGTATCCACGAAGAGCCAAAAGCTGAGAAATTGCAACGCTTCATGGATTATGCTTCTATCTTTGGTGTTCAAATCAAAGGAACTGCCAATAAGATGGATCAGCTAGACTTGCAAGAGTTTATGGCCAAAGTTCAGGGCAAACCTGGAGCAGAGGTCATGAACATGATGCTGCTTCGTTCAATGCAACAAGCCCGCTATTCAGAACACAATCACGGACACTATGGACTTGCGGCTCAGTACTATACCCACTTTACTAGTCCAATCCGTCGTTACCCAGACCTCTTGGTTCACCGAATGATTCGTGAGTACACCAACAATATGTCTCAAGAAACGCGTGAACATTTTGAAGAGGTTATTCCTGAGTTAGCGACATCATCTTCAACTCTTGAACGTCGTGCCATTGATGCTGAACGTGTCGTTGAAGCTATGAAAAAAGCAGAATACATGGAAGAGTTTGTTGGTCAAGAATTCGATGGTATTGTCGGAAGTGTGGTTAAATTCGGTATGTTTGTGGAATTGCCAAACACTATCGAAGGTTTGGTTCACATCACGACCCTTCCAGAATTTTACAATTACAATGAACGTACCATGACACTTCAAGGTGAGAAAACTGGTAAGACTTTCCGAGTTGGTCAGCCTATCCGTGTCAAGTTAACACGTGCGGATAAGGAAACCGGAGACATTGACTTCCAATACCTTCCAAGCGAGTATGATGTCACTGAAAAAGTAGACCACAAGGCTCGTCAGGAACGTGAAGAGAAGGCTAAGTCCTTCCGTAACAGAGGACCACGCCGTGATCGTCAAAACGGTGATTTCGAAGGTCGTGGTAAACGTGGAGATAAGCGTAACCGTCAAGATAGTAGTGGTTATAAAGGGTCTTATGATGAAAAGCGTAAGTCATCTAAGAAACCAGATAAGCGTAAAAATCAAAACCGTCCTCATAATGATAATAAGGGACGTGAGAGTGGCCGTCGTAAGAAAAAAGGAAACAAACCTTTCTACAAGGACGTTGCTAAAAAACGAAAATAGGATGAGAATGGAGGGACTGCTATGCCAAAGGGTGAAGGCAATGTTGTTGCTCAGAATAAAAAGGCTAGACATGACTATAGTATCGTTGATACTATCGAAGCAGGTATCGTACTGACAGGAACGGAGATCAAATCCGTTCGTGCGGCACGCATCCAACTAAAAGATGGCTATGCCCAAATCAAGAATGGTGAGGCCTGGTTAATTAATGTTCATATTGCTCCTTTTGAGCAGGGGAATATTTGGAATCAGGATCCAGACCGTACGAGAAAATTATTGCTTAAGAAAAAGCAAATCACCAAACTTCAAAATGACCTTAAGGGAACAGGGATGACCTTGGTTCCTCTTAAGGTATACCTAAAAAACGGTTTTGCCAAGGTATTGCTTGGTATTGCCAAAGGGAAACACGATTACGATAAACGTGAATCTATCAAACGTCGTGAACAAGAACGTGATATCAAACGTATTATCAAGAGTGTTAACCGTTAAAATACCTATCATCTAAGACTGACCTGGTCTTAGATGATTTTTTGCTTTTTAGCTTTAAGAAATGATATAATAGGAGTATCATACGGTCTTTAGTTAGGATAGTAGGTATACCTAACTCTGGTCGTGATACTGTAAAGGAGATTAGCGATGCCAGTAGATGCAAAAACAAAATACAAGGCCAAGAAGACCAAGATTGTTTTTTTCGATATTGACGATACGCTTCGTGTCAAAAAGACAGGTTACATTCCTGAATCTATCAAGGCTGTTTTCAAAGGACTTAAAGAAAAAGGAATTTTGACGGGGGTTGCCACAGGACGTGGCTACTATGGTGTCGTTGAGGATATTCGAGACCTAGAGCCCGATTATTTTGTAACCATCAATGGAACTTATGTGATTAACCGAAAAGGGGAAGAAATTTATAACCAGCCCCTAGCTCGTGAGGTTACAGAAGCTTTTGTTGCTTGGTGTAAAGAGATCGGGATTGCTTGGGGTTTTGCTGGTAAGGATAAGCCAGTTGTCTCAGAACGTTCAGAATTGATTGATGATGCTATGGTGCCTGTCTATGGTATTTGTGATGTGGAGCCAGACTTCCACTTATCGAACGATGTTTACCATATGTGGACTTTTGCAAAAAATGATGGTGAGCTTGAGTTACCAGAAGAACTCGCAGCCCATGTCCGTATGGTACCTTGGCATGAACACTCATCTGACATCGTAGCAAATGGTATCTCAAAGGCATCTGGTGTCGAGCATGTCTTGGAGCACGAAAACCTTAAACCGGTCAATGCTATGATGTTTGGGGATGGTCCAAACGATATGGAAATCTTTGATTATGTTGGACTTAAGATTGCCATGGGTAATGCCACACCGGAACTGAAAGAAAAAGCAGATTACGTTACAGGAACAGTAGAAGAAGATGGCATTTTCAATGCCTTGGAGGAACTCGGATTGGTAGAAAAAGAACTTCATTTCCCACAACTTGACTTGGATACAGTAGAAGGTCCAGTCGTAACAATTAAAACAAACCATGGTGATTTGGTCATCAAGCTTTTCCCTGATCATGCACCGTTAACAGTTACTAACTTTGTCAATTTGGCCAAGAGTGGCTACTATGACGGTGTGATTTTCCACCGTATTATCAAGGACTTTATGATTCAAGGTGGTGACCCAACTGGTACTGGTATGGGTGGTGAGTCAAGCTTCGGTGGTAGCTTCCAGGATGAATTTTCTGAAGAGCTCTATAACCTCCGTGGTGCGCTTTCTATGGCCAATGCTGGACCAGATACTAATGGTAGCCAGTTCTTCATTGTTCAAACGCCTGAAATTCCTTATGCTAAAAAGGAACTCGAACGTGGTGGTTGGCCAGCACCAATCGCAGAAGCTTATGCTGAAAATGGTGGAACACCTCACCTAGACCGTCGTCACACAGTCTTTGGTCAATTGGTGGATGAAGACTCTTACAAGGTGCTTGATGAGATTGCCAATGTTGAAGTTGGAGCTCAAGATAAGCCACTTGAAGATGTTGTGATTGAAACAGTTGAGGTAGCAGACTAAGATGAAAATTGGAGACAAGCTTAGGGGTGTTATCACAGGCATCAAGCCTTACGGTGCCTTTGTTTCATTGGAAAATGGTACCACAGGCTTGATTCACATCTCAGAGATTAAGACAGGTTATATCGACAACATCTACAATACCCTCAAGGTAGACCAGGAGGTCTTGGTTCAAGTTGTTGATTTTGATGAATTTACACAAAAGGCCAGTCTTTCTTTGAGAACCCTTGAAGAGGAAAAAAATAAAATCCCTCATCGTCATCGTTTCTCAGACAGTCGTTTGAACTATGGCTTTAAACCTTTGGCAGAAGCAATGCCAGGATGGATTGAAGAAGGACTTGACTATCTTAGACAAGAGCATGAGGAAAAATAGTAAAAGCTGACTCTCTATGAGTCAGCTTTTTTGGTGTTTTCTATTTGGCTACAAACAAAAAGGCCTTCAATTAAGTTGAAGACCCATGTTTATTAATTAGACATCAAAATAGAGCAATTCTTTTGGTGTGTGTGTGAAGACTTCAAAGCCATCTTTTGTCACATAACCACAGTCCTCAATACGAACACCAACTTTTTCAGGAATGTAAATACCTGGTTCAACAGAGAAACACATTCCTTCTTCGATTACCAAGTCATTTCCTTCCATGATTGAAGGGAACTCGTGGACATCCATACCAAGTCCATGTCCCAGACGGTGGTTGAAGTATTCACCGTAACCAGCTTTTTCAATAACATTACGTGCTGCAGCATCGACTTCGCTGGCAGTTACACCTGGTTTGATAAAATCAAGGGCAGTGAGTTGAGCTTCCAAACAGATATTGTAGATATCTTTCTTGAATTGGTCAGGTTGACCAACAGCTACGGTACGTGTCATATCTGAAACATAGCCTTGACTAACAACACCCAAGTCGAAGAGGAGGAGGCTGTCATTTTCAATGCGGTTAGTTCCTGGAATACCATGTGGGTTTGCTGCATTGTTGCCTGTGAGAACCATCGTTTCAAAGGACATTTGATTGATGCCGATTTTCTTCATGCCAAATTCGATTTGAGCAATGATATCTGTTTCAGTAACGTCGAGAGAGATATTGTCGAAACCGATATTAACAGCTTTATCAGCATAATCACCAGCAACAATCATTTTTTGAATTTCATCAGCTGACTTGATAACGCGCATTTTTTGAATGAATGGTGTCAAGTTTTCAAAGCGACCTTCAAAGACCGTTTGCAATCCTTGGAACTTAGTCACATTGAGATTGTCAAACTCTGCATAAATAATAGGGCTATCTGTACTTGCTAGACCAGTTTTGATTTTTTGCCATGGATTTTCAGAGTCCACATATCCAAAGACTGGGAAGTCGAGTACAGCAGAGGCACGTGCAACCTCAAGAGCAGGAACAAAGAGGGCAGGCTCACGATTTTCGTAGACGAAGAGGAACATTTGGCGTTCATGTGGGTCACAATCAAAACCAGTAAGATAATTGACAGTTACAGGATCTGAAACAATAGCTAGCCCTGATTTATTTTCATTCAAAAAATGACGAATGCGATCAAGTTTAGACATAGAAAAAACTCCTTTGTATTTCTTACACTCATTCTGTCACTTTTATAAGGAAAATGCAAGCTGTTTTTGGCTTTTCATTAAATCATTTGCTTTCGTTGAGTTTTTTTAATCTTATAGGTTGTAAGCGATGAATAATCATGGAAGCGCGAAATGATAGCCCAATATTTGAAATAGCTTTCTTTACCTTAGCTATCAAAAGAGGATCCCTTTCATTTTTTTGTAAAAAATCAGTCAAAACAATTGAAAGTGTTTTCAAATTTTGCTACAATTATTATGAAAGAGTGTGCATTAAGTTTAGAAAGGAAGTGTTTCTTATGAATACTGATGAAACAATCACAATTTACGATGTTGCGCGTGAAGCCGGAGTATCGATGGCAACTGTTTCTCGTGTTGTAAATGGTAACAAAAACGTAAAAGAAAACACCCGAAAAAAAGTTCTCGAAGTTATTGATCGTTTGGATTACCGTCCAAATGCAGTTGCGCGTGGCTTGGCGAGTAAAAAAACAACTACTGTAGGAGTTGTCATTCCAAATATTACAAATAGCTATTTTGCTACTCTAGCTAAAGGTATTGATGACATTGCAACCATGTACAAGTATAATATTGTTCTTGCTTCCAGTGATGAGAATGACGATCATGAAGTTACAGTCATTAATTCTCTATTTGCTAAACAAGTTGATGGTATTATTTTTATGGGACACCATCTGACAGAAAAAATCCGTGCAGAATTCTCTCGTACCCGTACACCGATTGTTCTAGCAGGAACAGTTGATCTCGAACACCAATTACCAAGTGTTAACATCGACTATAAAGCTGCCGTTGAGGATTGTGTAACGCAACTTGCTAAAAATAATGAAAAGGTTGCTTTTGTATCAGGACCACTAATCGATGATATTAATGGCAAACTACGTTTGGCTGGGTATAAGTCTGGACTTGAAAAGAATAATTTGAGCTACAACGAAGGACTTGTCTTTGAAGCTAAATATAGCTATAAAGACGGCTTTGATTTAGCACAACGTGTCTTGAACTCTGGTGCCACTGCTGCCTATGTTGGGGAAGATGAATTGGCTGCAGGTCTCTTAAATGGCCTCTTTGCTGCAGGCAAATCAGTTCCAGAAGATTTCGAAATCATCACAAGCAATGATTCACCGATTACAAGCTACACACGTCCAAACCTTTCTAGTATAAACCATCCTCTCTATGATTTAGGGGCAGTTAGCATGCGTATGTTGACTAAAATTATGCATAAGGAAGAACTTGAAGATAAGGACGTTATTCTTAATCATGGTCTAACTTTACGCCAGTCAACAAAATAAAAAGGAGTTGGGACCTCAGTTTGTCTCAACTTCTCTTTTTTAGAAAAAGGGAGAATGAATGGCCTTTGAGGATGCTTATTTTAAACAGAAAGTCCTAAAACCTGATAGCCTAGAACCTTTTGGTTTTATAACTAGTGAGAAAGGCTACGAGCTCAGAAAACCACTGATAGCTGAAGGACTTGAGGCTCGACTATTCATTGATTTAGAAGGTAAGTTGACAGGACAGGTTGTCGATAGTGATCTTGATGAGCCTTATGATATCTTTAGGAGTCCTCAGGCTACCGGAACTTACGTTGGTCAAGTCAGAGAAGCTTATGGAGATCTCCTATCGCAAGTAGCTAAGTTTTGTTATGATGATCAATTGTTTACATCTCCGCAAGCTAATCGTCTGGCTAATTTTATAGTTAAGGAATTTTCAGACCAAGCTGATCATCCTTTTGAGAAATATCCAGACTATCTTTCCTTTCGGGTTGATGGTAAATGGTATGCCTTGTTTTTTTCTCTTAAAGGAGAAAAACTAGGGCTTGGTGGAGAAAAGGCAGAATCAACATATGATGTGGTTAACCTCAAGGTTAATCCGAAGCAAATGGATAAGCTCTTGAAAATGGATGGCGTTTTTCCTAGCTACCATATGTCCAAGAAGACCTGGGTCAGTCTTGTTTTAGATGAGACCTTGCCGGACCAGACCATTTTTGAGCTTCTTAGTGAAAGTCGCTCCCTAGTGGCCCCAAAACATCTTAGAAAGGCTTCGGAGCCTCATTATTGGATTATCCCAGTAAATTTGAAATACTACGATATTGGGGAGGAGTTTTCCGCAAATGAGGAGATTCTTTGGACCCAGAAAGCTAGTATGCAAAAGGGAGATTTCGTGGCTATCTATATCACGGCACCTACCAAGGCCATCCGTTATCTCTGTCAGGTTTTAGAAGCGAATATCCCTAATCAAGGTTATCGTGAAGAGGAGAGTATTAAGGAGTTGATGCGGATTAAACCCTTATACACTTTTAATGACACTGACTTTGATAGTGATAGACTAAAGAATTTAGGTATTAAAACTGTTCGAGGTCCTCGGCATATGACGGATGAGTTAGTTCAGGCTTTATCCCTTTACCTAAAAGGAAAATAGAAGGAGGACATCATGCGAATTTTGATTGCACCTGATTCGTTTAAGGAAAGTTTGTCTGCAAAAGAGGTCGCCTTAGCTCTTAAATCAGGCTTTGAAAATGCCTTACCCGACGCTGATTTTGACCTCATGCCAATAGGTGATGGTGGCGAAGGCACCTTAGATGCTCTTGCTGAAAATCTAAATCTTGAGAAGAAAAGTATCAAGATTCCTCATGCCTATACAAGTGACGGAAGTGTTTCTTTTGCTAGCAATGGCCAGACTGCCATTTTTGAAATGGCTGCGATTTGTGGCTTGGAGCATATTCCTAAGGATAAACGAAATCCTCTAGCTCTAACGACACAAGGCGTAGGTGAACTAATTGTTGATTTGGTTCAATCTGGCATCCGAGAGTTTATTATAGGCGTAGGTGGATCTGCTACCAATGATGGTGGTATTGGTATGGCATATGGATTGGGTTATCGTTTTTATGATTCTGAGGGACAGGAACTTGAGCCAATAGGTGCTAATCTTGGTATCATTAAAAAGGTATCCTCTAAAAATAAGGTTGATTTGTCTGGTGTAACCATTCGTCTGATTACTGACGTAGATAACCCCTTGTGTGGTCAACATGGAGCGACCTATATTTTTGGTGGACAAAAGGGCCTGGCTTCTTCACAATTTAAAAAAGTTGACCAAGATATGTCACAATTCTACACTAACTTTGCTCCTGAAGTTTTAAAACTGGCTGGTTCAGGAGCAGGGGGAGGCATGGCTGCAGGCCTAGTGGCCTTTGCAGATGCAGAAATTAAATCAGGGATTGACTTTGTACTTGATTGTGTTGATTTTGACCAACGTGTGAAGTCTGCTGATTTGGTTATAGTAGGAGAAGGACGTATGGATAGCCAGTCCTTGTCTGGTAAGGCACCGGTCGGGGTGGCTAGGCGGACACCATCAGCTATTCCCGTCATTGCTATCTGCGGTAGTCTGAAGGATGACTTGCCTGATTTTCCAGTAGCAGGCATTTCAGCTGCCTTTCCCATTATTGGACAAGTAGCAGACTTAGACCAAGTTTTAGTTGCTGCTAAGGAGAATCTCTATCGAACAGGACTCAATATTGGGAATCTCATCAAGCTCAGTAAAACATTGTGATATAAGAAAAAGCTGACGCAGAGTCAGCTTTTATTTTCCAAATAGTTTGGCAAAAAATCCCTTTTTTTCAAGGACTGGTTCAGTCTCCTTAGGAGCAAGGATATCAGGATAGAGCTCTGAAAATAATACTTTATCAAGGTTTTCTGCTTGATTACTATGTACAATAAGACCGTATGGTGAATGAGCCTTGGCCTCGTCCACGATAGTAGCTGAAATGTTGAGTGCTTGAGCCGTTTTGATATAGGTAAATTGTATCTGGTCAGCTAATTTTGGCGATAGCTTGAGACTAAGATTCGGGTAAATGGCTTGCAAGTCTTTTAAAATCTGTGGGAAATGGTCAATGACAGTTTTCTTTTCAGCATTTTCCAATAGAACAGCTAGGACTACACGTTCTGCGTAGGTGCCAAAATATTGACGAAGTTCATCGGGATTCAGTCGGTTTTCGCCACTGGCGAATTGGAGCACTTTGTTTTCAAGTGAAGTCATAGGCATCTCCTGTAAGTTTTCTACTAGTATTATACAATATTTTGAATTCCTTTTCATTTGAGTCGTTTTCTGAGATTTTCAAAAACAATTGAAAACATTAAAAAATAGAAAATCGCTAGAAAATTCTGGTTTTAATTTGCTTAAGCCTTGATATTATGGTAATATAAAGGAGTAAAAAATTTTAACTCATAAGGAGAGTATTGTAATGTCAATTATTACTGATGTTTACGCACGCGAAGTCCTTGACTCACGCGGTAACCCAACACTTGAAGTAGAAGTTTACACTGAATCTGGTGCATTCGGTCGCGGTATGGTTCCTTCAGGAGCTTCAACTGGTGAACACGAAGCGGTAGAACTTCGTGATGGTGACAAAGCTCGTTACGGTGGTCTTGGTACTCAAAAAGCAGTTGATAACGTAAACAACGTTATTGCTGAACACATCATCGGATTCGACGTACGTGATCAACAAGGTATTGACCGCGCAATGATCGCTCTTGACGGTACTCCAAACAAAGGTAAACTTGGTGCCAACGCTATTCTTGGTGTGTCTATCGCTGTAGCACGCGCGGCTGCTGACTACCTTGAAGTTCCACTTTACAGCTACCTTGGCGGATTCAACACTAAAGTTCTTCCAACTCCAATGATGAACATCATCAACGGTGGTTCTCACTCAGACGCTCCAATCGCTTTCCAAGAATTCATGATCGTACCTGCTGGTGCACCAACATTCAAAGAAGCTCTTCGTTGGGGTGCTGAAATCTTCCACGCACTTAAGAAAATCCTTAAAGAACGTGGACTTGAAACTGCCGTAGGTGACGAAGGTGGTTTTGCACCTCGTTTCGACGGAACTGAAGATGGTGTTGAAACTATCATCAAAGCTATCGAAGCTGCTGGATATGTACCAGGTAAAGACGTATTTATCGGATTTGACTGTGCATCATCTGAATTCTACGATGCAGAACGTAAAGTTTACGACTACACTAAATTTGAAGGTGAAGGCGCTGCTGTTCGTACTGCTGCAGAACAAATCGACTACCTTGAAGAATTGGTTAACAAATACCCAATCATCACTATCGAAGATGGTATGGACGAAAACGACTGGGACGGTTGGAAAGCTCTTACTGAACGTCTTGGTGGTAAAGTTCAATTGGTTGGTGACGACTTCTTCGTAACTAACACAGCTTACCTTGAAAAAGGTATTGCAGAACACGCTGCTAACTCAATCCTTATCAAAGTTAACCAAATTGGTACTTTGACTGAAACTTTCGACGCTATCGAAATGGCGAAAGAAGCTGGATACACAGCAGTAGTATCACACCGTTCAGGTGAAACTGAAGATTCAACAATCGCTGATATCGCAGTTGCAACTAACGCTGGTCAAATCAAGACAGGTTCATTGTCACGTACTGACCGTATCGCTAAATACAACCAGTTGCTTCGTATCGAAGACCAACTTGGTGAAGTTGCAGAATACCGTGGTTTGAAATCATTCTACAACTTGAAAAAATAATTCTATAGTCATATAGAATGAAAAGAGGTTCCGTAGGGAATCTCTTTTTGCTTTTCTAAGTGTTAAAATTATTGATTAGATTTATCAAATTGTTCCTACTGTTAGTTTCTCTCTAAATAGTAACTTTTCGTCGCTTACTACAGTTGACAAAGAACTCAAAAAGCTCAATACTTTTTACAGTGATTTTAACGGTTACAGAATTTATAGAAATGTTTCCTAATATCACTGTAAAGATAGTTATGAATTAAGTATTGTTTAAGTTTTTAATAAAATCGATAATTAATCAATTATGACTTTACACTACCGATTTGTCTCTTGTTATATTATGAATTGCACCACAAAAGTATATATTTAGTTTCGAACTTTTGGGGTGCTTTTGCTATAGAATTTTAGCCTATGATAGGCACTGTACCTAAATAGGACTTCTAAACATAAAAAAGTCCCCGCAATCCTATTGACTGCGGGGATTTCGTTTTAGAATAGACCTTTAATCTTGTCTAAAGCTCCACTGACCATTTCGTTGCCTGACAAAAGAGATTTAGCTTGGTCGAAGTACTCTCCCAAATCATCTTTGTTTTCATCGACAAACTTTTTAGCAGCTTCGAAATCTTTCTTTTCAATCATTTCTTTTACTTGGTTAAATAATTCCATTGGATTCATATCTGTTCTCCTTTATAAGTTTTCTTACAAATCCTATTTAATCACGCTTATAGCAAACTAGCAAGAAATATGTTTGAGGCGAGTGCTATGAGAGTTACAATTTTGCAGTCAAGTGGTATTGAGACTTGTTTAATCTAAAAAAACAGTCCATATAGGACTGTCTTTAGGGGTTATTCTTGTACTGTTGAAGAGCTGCTTGGCTCTGATTCACTCGAACTTGAGCTAGAGCTGGATTCGGATTCTGCAGGATGTAGCTCCTTGTAAGATGGGGTTTTGAATAGATCAGCTGTTGATTTATTGCCTTTTTGCTTGTAGAGGCTAGTTGATTTATCTTTCAGCTTTTTGTTGATCTGTTTCAGTTGATTCATCTGTTTCGTGTAGGAAATCGCGCTAGAATCAACAGGTTTCAAACCATTTGGTGTATAGAAACGAAGGAGGTCACCAGTTTGAACAGCATCACTCATCGAAAGCTGAGTGGCTACTGCCTTACGAATGGCTTCGTTATCCTTTTTAGTCGTTTCATCAGGGTTGGTAATTTCTTCCCCTGTTTGAGTGTTATAAAGTCGTCCAGAATAGCTGGTGTATTGAGGAGTAACATATTGACCTGAGGTTCTAAATGCGACGGTTTGCTTATTATCAGGAGATAGGAGGTCTTGTCCCATCTGGATATAAGAGCTAGTGTCAACACCAAGAATATGAAGGAGAGTTGGAAGGGCATCAACCTCTCCACCAAAGGTGTTAGAGATACCACCACCAGTATATCCTGGAATATGAATCATGTAAGGAACACGTTGAAGCATGGCTTTATCATAGTTTGACCAAGTTTCAGGGTTCTTGCCGAGAAGTTCAGCAAGATTGCTGCTTCGTGTATCAGAGATACCATAGTGATCACCGTACATGACAATAATTGAGTTGTCGTAAAGACCGGTTTCCTTAAGGTAATCAAAGAAGTCTTTGATTGCTGAGTCAAGATAGTTAGCTGTTGCAAAATATCCGTTGACTGTTTCGTCTTTTGTTTCAGCGAGTGGGAAACCTTGTTCCTTTTCATCGCCTGAGAGTGAAGTGTATGGGTAGTGGTTAGATACTGTAAGGTATTTAACGTAGAAAGGTTGTTGCATTTGTTCCAGATATTTGATGGAATCTGAGAACATGTACTTGTCATTTAGACCATACTGGAAGGAGTTTTCATCAGTTTTTTCAGTGAAGGCTGATGAGTCAAAGAAGTAATTATACCCCCATTGTTTATAGGTGTTATTACGATTCCAGAAGGATCCAGTGTTTCCGTGGAAAACAGCTGACGTATAGTCACTTGTTTGAGCTAGGATAGATGGTGCAGCATAGGCTGTATTGGTACCACCGTAGTTTACCATGTATGAGCCTGTGCTTAGTCCAAAGAGAGACGTTTCCATCAAGGTTTCAGCATCAGAAGTTTTCCCTGATTTAACTTGATGGAAGAAATTTGAAAAGGCTAGCGTCTCGTTTGAGTGGTAAATGGAATTGAGGAATGGTGTAACCTCATAGTCTTGACCGTCTACTTTGAGCTTGTAATCAATGAGGAACTGTTGGAAGCTTTCCAAGTGAATAACGATGACGTTTCTTGCTTTAGCAATTCCGTAATACTTAGGATCAGGTGCTGCATAGTGCTCTTTAACGTAAGCTTCAACCTTTTTCATATCCTCAGCTGTTGCTGATGAACGAGCCTGTGAGGCCTGATAAGTTAAGTTACCAGAATAGGCTGTGAAGAAGGGAATCCCCATAGCACGAACAATATAGTTGTTGGAGAAACCACGTGTCAGCAACTCTCCACGGTTAACTTCTGCTAAGAAGAGGTTAACTGAGAGTAGGAGCGTTGATAAAGCAGTAACTGCAAAACTAGCTCGTTTGTTGAATGGCTTACTATCCGTTTTTAGTTTTTTCCTGAAACCAGCATAAATGAAGAAAGGAATATCAATCAGATAAAAGATATAACTTGGTTCAAGAAGGTTCTTAGCTGAATCTCCCAGTCCCGCTGCTGAACTAGAACTTGCCAGGATGGTATTTACAGTGATGAAGTCTGTAAACTCTCCGAAGTAAATGACATTAGCAATAAGCAGGAGGTTAAGGATGACATAAATAGCAATTGTTGTGCTATAAAAGAAACGTCTTTTCTTGAAGTAAAGTCCTAAACCTAGCAGCATTAATCCCAGTGGAATAGGGTTAATCAGCGAAAGCATAACCTGATATCTGCTTTCCAACTCAAGATTAATGTTGACGTAATAAGCGAATATGGTTTTTAGCCAGTAAAAGAAGAGTAACAAGAGGACGAATCCGAGTCTTGATGAAACTCCTTTCCAAAAGGCTTCATTTATTTTTTTCAAAGTAATACTTCCTTTGATTCTATATTATCTTAACCATTATACCAAATAACAAAATGACTCTCAAAAATTTACTGCAATAGAGTGTCATATTCCTTGACATACAATTGACAAAATCTAGTTACGAAACAGAAATTATAGCATTTTTTTGGTATAATGGTAACATGAGTATATTGACGGTAAGTCCCTTTGCGGAGAAAAAAATCAAACAAGGAAAACAGCTTCTTTTAGCCGAAGATTTTCCAAATATAGCTAAAAATAATCAGTTGATTTATCTTTATAGCCAATCCAAAGAATTTTTAGGAACGGGCTATTTGTCGAGTCAAAATAAGGGGATAGGTTGGTTTTTGTCTCCTAGAAAGCAAAAATTGACAGTTACCTATTTTCAGGGGCTTTTTGAGAAGGCTAAGGCCAAACGTCAATCCTATTATGATAATGATTTGACGACGGCTTTTCGTCTCTTCAACCAAGATGGTGATGATTTTGGTGGTCTTACCATTGATTTATATGGAGACTATGCCCTCTTTTCTTGGTACAATGCCTTTGTTTATTCCTTGAAGGATGTTATTGTAGAGGCCTTCCAAACGGTCTTTCCTGAGGTCTTGGGAGGTTATGAAAAAATCCGCTTCAAGGGTCTTGATTTCGAATCAAATCATCTTTTTGGGAAAGAGTCGGGTGATACCTTCACCATTTTAGAAAATGGGGTAACATATGAAGTTTTCCTCAATGATGGGCTAATGACGGGGATCTTCCTTGATCAGCATGAAGTGCGTGATGGTTTAGTTAATGGCCTAGCTTTGGGTAAATCAGTTCTGAATATGTTCTCTTATACGGCCGCTTTTTCAGTTGCTGCAGCTATGGGGGGAGCGGTTGAAACGACATCGGTGGATTTGGCAAAACGTTCACGTGAGTTATCCACGGCTCATTTTGAAGCTAATGGATTCAGTATGGACAATCATCGCTTGGTCGTGATGGATGTCTTTGATTACTTCAAATATGCAAAGAAAAAAGGCTTATCTTATGACCTTATCGTCATCGATCCGCCAAGCTTTGCTCGAAATAAGAAACGCACTTTCTCAGCAAATAAGGATTACCACAAGTTAATTGCACAGAGTCTTGATATTTTATCAGAGCATGGGACAATCATCGCAAGTACCAATGCTGCTAATATGACCGTGCAACAGTTTAAAAAACAACTGCGTAAGGGTTTGGGAGATGTTTCAGCGGACTTTGTTAACTTGCAACAATTACCAGCGGATTTTACCGTCAATCCTAATGATCCAACATCAAATTATTTGAAAGTATACACAATAAAGGTAAATAAATGAAAATTGTAGTTCCGATTATGCCGACTAGTTTAGAGGAGGCACAAGCGCTTGAACTGTCTCGTTTTGATGGGGCAGACATTATAGAATGGCGTGCAGATTTTTTAGATAAGCATAGTATCTTAACAGTTGCTCCAGCTATTTTTGAGAAATTCGCAGGCTTTGAAATTGTTTTTACCATTCGTACGACACGTGAAGGTGGTAAGATTGAGTTAACTGATGCGGAATATGTTACACTGATTAAGGATGTAGCTGCTATCTATTCGCCAGATTATATTGATTTTGAGTATTTCACACGTAAGGAAGTCTTTGACCAGATGCTTGAATTTTCAAACTTGGTTTTGTCTTATCATAATTTTGAGGAGACACCTGAAAACCTTATGGAACTTTTATCTGAGATGACCAACTTGACGCCAAGAGTTGTTAAAGTAGCCGTTATGCCTAAGCATGAGCAGGATGTTATTGACTTGATGAATTTCACACGTGGTTTCAAGGCCTATAATCCAGAACAAGAGTTTGCAACTATGTCAATGGGTAAACTTGGTCGTATGTCACGTCTTGCGGGCGACTTGATGGGATCATCATGGACCTTTGCTAGTCTTGATAATGCCAGTGCGCCAGGACAAATTAGTCTAGCAGATATGCGTAGAATTAGGGAGATTTTGGATGCAGATTGACGGATACACACGCCTAGCAGCTGTTGTCGCCAATCCTATCAAGCATTCTATTTCACCATTCATTCATAATTCGGCCTTCGAAAAGACACAAGTTAATGGTGTTTATGTGGCCTGGGAAATTCCAGAGTCAGACCTAGCCGAGACAGTTGAAAATATTAGACGTTACAACATGTTTGGTATCAACTTGTCGATGCCATATAAGGAGGCAGTTATTCCTTTTTTGGATGAAATTAGTCCTGAAGCTCAACTGATTGGTGCTGTCAATACAGTTGTTAATCGTGATGGCCATTTGATTGGTCATAATACGGACGGTTTTGGCTTCTTTGCTAGTTTAAAGAATTTTAATCCTAAGGAAACTCATATTATGATTTTGGGGGCTGGTGGTGCGGCTAAATCTATTGTGACGCAGGCAGTTCTTGATGGTGCAAAAAAAGTCAGTGTCTATGTTCGCCCTCAGTCATTGGATAAGGCAAAAGAGAGCTTTAAGTCCTTACTTGAACAGGCAAGTTGCCACTTGGAGTTTCATGCTTTAAATGATCTTAAGTATTTTCAAGAGGAACTAGGCCAGGCTGATTTATTAGTGAATGCGACGAGTGTTGGGATGAATGGCGAATCCTTGCCTATTCCTACAGATACAAAATTTCCTAAGGAACTCTTGGTTGCTGATATCATTTATCAGCCTTTTGAAACACCTTTCTTGGCCTTGGCGAGGAAACAGGGAATCGAGGCTGTGAATGGACTTGGTATGTTGCTTCATCAAGCAGCAGGTGCTTTTAAATTGTGGACAGGCAAGGATATGCCAACAGACGACATTTGGCAGGAATTAGAGAATATTTACAATAGCTAGGAGGGGACGACTATGAAACTAGAGGTAAATTTAACACATAATCCTTATGACATTATTATTGAAAAAGGAGCCCTTAAGACTGTGGGTCAATGGGTGAAGTCACTTTGGAAACCACAAAAGATTGCACTTATCACGGACAATCATGTGGGAGCTCTATATGCAGAAAAGGTTAAGCTTAGCTTGGAGCACGAAGGTTTTGAGGTAGTCGTTTTTGATTTCCTAGAAGGTGAAGCAAGTAAAAATCTTAAAACGGTTAATAAGGCTTATGAGTTTTTGATTAAGAATGGCATGACTCGTAGTGATGGGATTCTTGCTCTTGGTGGTGGCGTTGTTGGTGATTTGGCAGGATTTGTCGCTTCAACTTATATGCGTGGCATCCACTTCGTTCAGGTTCCAACCAGTCTCACTGCCCAAGTGGATTCATCTATTGGTGGTAAGACGGGTGTGAACACACCATTTGCAAAAAATATTGTGGGAACTTTTGCTCAGCCTGATGGTGTCTTGATTGACCCTAATGTCCTTGAGACACTTGGTAAACGTGAATTGATTGAAGGTATGGGTGAGGTTGTCAAATACGGTTTGATTGATGATCCTGAGCTTTGGCACTTGCTTGAAAGCATTGATGGTTCAGTTCACAGTATCCTAGAAAACTCAGAAACCATCATTTATCGTTCATGTAATGTTAAGCGTAAAATTGTGGTTGAAGACGAGTTCGAAGGTGGCGTCCGTATGTATCTAAACTTTGGTCATACGATTGGGCATGCCGTTGAACAAACAGCTGGTTACGGTAAAGTCATGCACGGTGAAGCGGTAGCTATTGGAATGGTTCAGATTTCACGTGTTGCTGAGGAAAAAGGTCTGATGCCTAAGGGAATCACACGTCAAATCGCTGAGATGTGTGTTAAATTTGGCTTGCCAGTGGACTATGAGCCATGGCGTGTTGAGGAGCTTTATACAGCCCTCACACATGACAAAAAAGCCCGTGGTAATAGCATTAAGACAGTTATCGTTCCAGAGATTGGTAAGGCAGCTATCAATCAAATTCCTTTAGTTGAAATGAAAGAGTACTTGGAGAAATAAATGAGATATTTAACAGCAGGTGAGTCTCACGGCCCACGTTTAACAGCAATTATCGAAGGTGTTCCAGCTGGTCTTCCCTTGACGGCTGAAGATATCAATGGTGATTTGAAACGCCGCCAAGGTGGTTATGGTCGTGGTGGTCGTATGAAAATTGAGTCTGATAAGGTTGAAATCACCTCTGGTGTTCGTCATGGGAAAACAACAGGGGCTCCAATCACCCTTCATGTTATCAATAAGGACCATCAAAAATGGTTGGATATTATGGCTGTTGAAGATATTGAGGATCGTTTGAAAACCAAACGTAAAATCACTCATCCGCGTCCAGGGCATGCTGACTTGGTTGGTGGTATGAAATACCGTTTTGATGATTTGCGTAATTCGTTGGAGCGTTCCAGTGCGCGTGAAACAACGATGCGTGTGGCAGTAGGTGCTGTCGCTAAACGAATCTTGTCTGAGCTTGATATTGAAATTGCTAACCATGTCGTTGTCTTTGGTGGTAAGGAAATTGACGTACCTGAGAATTTGACAGTTGCTCAAATCAAGGAATTGGCCCAACAATCAGAAATTTCAGTCGTTAATCAAGAGCGTGAACAAGAAATTAAAGATTACATTGACCAAATCAAAAAAGAAGGGGACACAATCGGTGGTGTCGTTGAAACTGTTGTTGGCGGTGTCCCTGTTGGCCTTGGTTCTTATGTCCAATGGGATACCAAACTTGATGCTAAGATTGCTCAAGCAGTGGTTTCCATCAATGCCTTCAAGGGTGTAGAATTTGGTCTTGGTTTCAAGGATGGCTACCTCAAGGGCTCTCAAGTGATGGACGAGATTCTCTGGAATGAAGAGGATGGCTATACTCGTCGCACTAACAACCTTGGTGGTTTTGAAGGTGGTATGACCAACGGGCAACCGATTGTGGTCCGTGGCGTTATGAAACCTATTCCAACACTTTACAAGCCATTGATGTCAGTAGATATCGAAACACATGAACCATACAAGGCAACAGTTGAGCGTTCAGATCCAACGGCCTTGCCTGCAGCGGGTGTCGTTATGGAATCCGTAGTTGCTACAGTCGTCGCCAATGAAATCTTGGACAAATTCTCTTCTGACAACATGGAAGAATTGAAAGAAGCGGTAGCACGTCACCGTGATTATGTGAAAAACTTTTAAGCAACATCAGACAATAGATGGGAGTAGTAATGAGTAAGAAAACTATTTATATCGCAGGATTGGGCTTGATTGGTGGCTCCTTGGCCTTAGGGATTAAAAGGGACCACCCTGATTATGAGATTCTTGGATATAATCGTTCTGACTATTCCCGAAATATTGCGCTTGAGCGTGGGATTGTTGACCGTGCAACAAGTGATTTCAAAGAATTTGCTCCCCTTGCGGATGTTATTATCCTTGCAGTGCCAATTAAGCAAACAGTGGCCTACCTGAAGGAGTTGGCTAACTTGGAGCTCAAAGATAACGTCATCATCACTGATGCAGGGTCTACTAAATTAGAAATCGTTGAGGTGGCTGAACGTTACCTAACAGGTAAAAATGTTCAGTTTGTAGGTTCTCACCCTATGGCTGGTTCCCATAAATCAGGAGCTATTGCAGCTGATGTGACACTTTTCGAAAATGCCTATTATATTTTCACACCAACAAGTCTGACAAGAGAGACAACTATCCTTGAGCTTAAGGACATCTTGTCAGGGCTTAAGTCACGATTTGTGGAGATTGATGCGGCTGAACATGACCGTGTAACCAGTCAAATCAGCCATTTTCCACATCTTTTGGCTTCTGGTCTTATGGAGCAAGCAGCTGATTATGCTCAGGCTCACAAGATGACCAATCACTTTGCGGCTGGGGGCTTCCGAGATATGACCCGTATTGCAGAAAGTGAACCTGGCATGTGGGCTTCCATTCTCATGACCAATGGGCCAGCTGTTTTGGATCGTATTGAAGATTTCAAAAAACGTTTGGACCATGTGGCCGACTTGATTAAGGCTGAAGATGAGAATGCCATTTGGGAGTTCTTTGACAACGGTCGTAAGAAACGTAAAGAGATGGAGATCCACAAAAAAGGTGGCGTGGAAAGTGCCTTCGATATTTTCGTGGATGTTCCTGACCGAGAAGACGTTATCCTTAGCATTATGGAATTGCTACGAGGAACGTCTTTGGTTAACCTTCGTATTAATGAGGAAAATCGTGAGGATATTCACGGTATCCTCCAAATTACTTTTAAAAATGAAAAAGATCGCACACATGCTAAGACTGTTATTGAAGCCAATACCGACTATCATGTGGTGATCGCCTAGGAGAATAAAATGACAAATATTTATGATTTAGCAAATGAGTTGGAACGTGGCATTCGTGCCCTTCCTGAGTACAAAACTTTGGTAGAGAAAAAAGAAGCGATTGCAGCTGATGCTGAGGCTAGTGCTCTTTTCAAAGAGTTTACTGATTTCCAAGAGGATTTCTATGCTAAAATGCAAGCTGGAACAATGCCAACAGCAGAAGAACAAGCAGCTGTTCAAGAATTGGGTCAAAAGGTAGAAGCTAATGCACTTTTGAAAGAATACTTGGCTGCACAACAAGGTTTGTCTGTTTATTTGAATGATATTGAACGTATCATCTTCAAACCTTTGCAAGAATTGAATAGTTAATTAGGGAGGGTGTGTCATTTGACAGGCCTTTTTCTGCTTTCAAAAGAGATTGTCTAAGGAAAAAACTAGAAATATTAAGGAGAAAAATGATGAGTCGTAAGATTGGAATTATTGGTATGGGAAATGTTGGAGCTGCGGTCGCTCATGGGGCAATTGCTCAAGGCTTGGCTGATAGCTATGTTTTTATTGACATTAATGAGAAGAAGGCCGAGGCAGATGCTCAGGATTTTAAGGATGCTATGGCAAATCTACCTAGCTATGCAAACATTGTTGTCAATGATTATGCAGCACTTGAAGATGCTGATGTGATTATTTCATCTCTTGGAAATATTCAGTTACAGCATAATGCTGGTGAGGACCGCTTTGCTGAATTTCCATTTACTCGAGAAGCCGTTTATCAGGTTTCTCAGAAACTTAAAAAATTGGATTTTCAAGGAATACTTTTGGTTATCTCGAATCCTGTAGATGCCGTATCAGCCCTCTATCAGGAATTCACAGGCTGGCCAAGAGAACGTGTGATTGGGACAGGGACTTTACTTGATACCGCTAGAATGAAGGCGGCGGTAGGAGATGATTTATCAGTCAATCCCAAATCAGTATCCGGCTACAATCTTGGTGAACATGGGAATTCCCAATTTACAGCCTGGAGTCAGGTTAAGGTCAAAGGTCAAGATATTACAGAATTGACCAGTGAAGAAGAGCGTCAAAATCTGTTTATGGCATCCATGAAGGGTGGCCACAAAGTCTTTTATGGTAAGGGCTATACTTCTTACGGCATTGCCAGTGCTGCTCTTCGTTTGGTGTCTATTATCCTTTCGAATGCTCAAGAAGAAGTGGCGGTATCAAGCTATCAAGAAACCTATCAAACCTATCTTGGCTATCCAGTTATTTTAGGACGTCAAGGGGTGGCTGCTCCCGTTCACTTGTCCTTGTCGGCTGAGGAAAATCGTCTTTTGGAGGAATCTGCTAACTTGATTCGTAATCGTGTTCAAGAAGCAGTTGTCTTTCTGAAAGAAAAGTATTCCAATACTAGAGAGTGAATGTTTTGACAATTCAGTCTATGGTTGGGCTTTCAATTATGGTATAATGAAAGTAACTATAAAATTTTCAGGAGTAACCTATGAAACTAGAAACCAAGGCCCAAGGTCTTCATGGCAGCTTGCGTATCCCTGGTGACAAGTCAATCAGTCACCGTTCGATTATGTTCGGAAGTCTTGCCAAAGGTGTGACAACAGTTCGTGATATTTTACGAGGTGAGGATGTCCTCTCAACCATGCAGGTCTTTCGTGATCTGGGTGTGACCATCGAGGATGATGGTGATGTGGTTCGCATTCACGGTGTTGGTTTTGATGGTCTCAAGGCTCCTCAAAACAAATTGGACATGGGTAACTCTGGGACATCGATTCGCTTGATTTCAGGTGTGCTTGCAGGTCAAGATTTCGATGTAGAGATGTTTGGAGATGATTCCCTTTCAAAACGTCCGATGGACCGTGTGACCATTCCATTGCGTCAGATGGGTGTAGAGGTTTCTGGTCAAACAGATCGTGATTTGCCACCATTGAAAATGCACGGCAGCAAGTCCCTTAAACCTATTCATTACCAATTGCCTGTGGCCTCTGCTCAGGTAAAATCTGCCCTTATTTTTGCAGCGCTTCAAGCTGATGGTGAATCTGTCATCATTGAAAAGGAAAAAACACGTAATCATACGGAAGATATGATTCAGCAGTTTGGTGGTCAGCTTCAAGTAGAAGGTAAGGAAATTCGTATTTCTGGTGGCCAAAGCTTTACTGCTCAAGAAGTCGTGGTTCCAGGTGACATTTCTTCAGCTGCCTTTTGGTTGGTAGCGGGACTCGTGGTGCCTAACTCTAAGATTGTCTTGGAAAATGTCGGAATCAATGAGACGCGTACGGGTATCATTGATGTGATCAAAGACATGGGTGGTAAGATTACCCTTTCAGATATTGACCAAGTTGCTAAATCTGCGACTATTACGGTTGAAACTTCAGAACTTAAAGGAACTGAAATTGGTGGAGATATCATTCCACGTTTGATTGATGAACTTCCTATTATTACACTCTTGGCGACACAAGCCCAAGGTAAGACAGTGATTCGTGATGCTGAAGAACTCAAGGTCAAAGAAACCGACCGTATTCAGGTGGTAGCAGATGCCTTGAATGCTATGGGGGCTGATATTGTACCAACTGAGGATGGTATGATTATCACAGGTAAGACCGCTCTTCATGGAGCAGAGGTCAATACCTTTGGTGACCACCGTATTGGTATGATGACAGCTATTGCTGCTCTCTTGGTTCAATATGGTGAGGTTGACTTGCAACGTTCAGAAGCTATCAATACAAGTTATCCAAGCTTCTTTAGTGACTTGGAAGGATTGCTCAATGGCTAAGGTTTTATTGGGCTTTATGGGAGTTGGTAAGAGTTCCGTCGCCCCATACCTGGATGGCTGTTTCGTTGATATGGATCAGGTCATCGAGGAGAAAATCGGCATGTCCATTGCTGATTTTTTTGCAAAAGAAGGTGAAGCAGCCTTTCGTCAGATTGAGTCTGAGACTTTGGAAGAACTTCTCCAAGAGGGAGATGATGTCATCATCTCTACTGGAGGTGGTGTCGTTGTGACGGAGCGCAATCGTCAGCTCTTGGCCAAGAATCGTAAGTATAATGTTTGGCTCCATGCTTCTTTCGATGTGGTCTATGATCGCATTCAAAAGGATACTAAAAATCAACGCCCACTCTTTCTCAATCATTCAAAAGAGGATTTTAAGGCTATTTATGATGGTCGAATGGCACTCTATCAAGATTTAGCAGATTTGGTTGTCACAGTTGATAACCGAACGCCAGAAGAAGTAGCAAGGTTTATCAAATGTATGTAGGTTATTTGGGCCCAAGTGGGTCATTTACGCATAATGCAGCCTTAAAGGCTTTTCCTGAGGCAGAATTGGTTTCATTAGGTACCATTACTGAGGTTATCAAGTCTTATGAAGAGGGACGTGTGGATTACGCGGTCATTCCGGTGGAAAATTCCATTGAGGGCTCTGTTCATGAGAGTTTAGACTATCTCTTCCATCAGGCCGATATTCGTGCTGTGGCAGAGATTGTTCAGCCCATCAAGCAGCAGTTGATGGCGACTAAACATCATGAGAAAATTGAGAAAATCTTCTCACACCCACAGGCCATTGCACAAGGGAAAAAGTATATTAAACAGCATTTTCCATATGCCAAGATTGAGACAACAGCAAGTACAGCCTTTGCGGCTCGTTTTGTCGCTGATAATCCAGATCAGCCTTATGCAGCAATTGCTCCACATGCAGCTGCTAAGGAATACGGTCTTCAAATATTGGCTAAGGATATCCAGGAGATTGAAAAGAATTATACCCGCTTTTGGGTGCTGGGGAACACCGTTCCTGAGATTCCGCTCAATCAGATTGATTGTAAATTAACGCTGGCCTTGACCCTGCCTGATAATATGCCAGGAGCACTTTACAAGGCCCTATCGACCTTTGCCTGGCGAGGCATTGACTTGACCAAGATTGAAAGCCGTCCGTTGAAAACGGTACTTGGCGAGTATTTCTTTATTATTGATTGTGATTATACAAAGGAAAAGTTGGCTCAGTTCGCTCTTGAAGAGCTAACTGCAGTTGGAATTGGATATAAAATCTTGGGTGCTTACCAAGTCTATGAAATTTAAAGGGAAATCTTATGACCAAATCTAACGATGAGCCGTTTACGTATCATGAACGGTTACGTTACAGCTATCTTTTAAAAAATCTTGCCCACCTTAATGGACGGCAGGCTTCGGAATTCAATTATCTACAAGGAAAGTTGGATGCTTATGAAGCGGAGCGTTCCTACGAGAGGTATCAAGGTCAAACTGCTGACTATCAAGAAGCATGGAGTCAGCCTTATGACAATCGTTCTGACTACTATCAAGATCGTGATTATGAGGCTGCCAATCAGCTAACTGAGGAAGGCCTGCCAATCTATCGGGAGGAAGTTGCTCAAAGTAAACCTAAACGTAAAAAGGTTCAAAGACAAGTGTCCCCTTCAACAGCGTCGGCTCCAAAGTCCAAGTCGCAAGTAGCCCAGAAGAAGCGGCCAAAGAAAAAGAGAAGGCTCAAGAAGGTTGTTAAACTGGTGCTCAGATGCTTGAGTCTTGGAATTGTGTTCCTAGTGATAGCCATGGCCTATCAATTTTACAAGGGAACAGACCTTTCTGCTGCGGGTAACAATGGTAAAGCCTATCAACCGGCCTTAGTCGAAACCTTTAACGGTAAAGACACTAAGGATGGGGTGAATATCCTTATTTTGGGTTCTGACCAACGAGTCAGCCAAGAATCTACCGACGCTAGAACAGACTCCATTATAGTTGTCAATGTGGGCAATAAGGAAGGCAAAATCAAGATGGTAAGCTTTATGCGAGACACCTTGGTTAATATTAAGGGCGCTTCAGAGACAGACTATTCTCAGGATCTGAAACTCAATACTGCCTTCAATATTGGTGAGCAAAACAATCATCAAGGGGCAGAGCTTATGCGACAGACGCTCAAACGAAATTTTGACATTGATATCAAGTACTATGCCATGGTTGACTTTGAGACCTTTGCGGCAGGTGTTGATACCCTGTTTCCAGATGGCGTGAAAATCAATACTAAATTCTCCACTGTTGATGGTAAAAAAGTGTCTTCGGTCCAAGTTCCAGATGATTTGAGGATGGACAAGGATGGGAATGTGCCGAATCAAACCATTAAAGTCGGTAAGCAACAGATGGATGGACGAACTCTTCTTAATTACGCTCGTTTCCGTAAGGACGATGAAGGGGATTATGGGCGTACCAAGCGGCAACAACAAGTGATGCAAGCTATTATGAAGCAAGTTAAAAATCCTATTAGTCTTTTTAAGGGTTCTGAGGCTTTAGGAAAAGTATATTCACTGACTTCAACCAATATGAGCATGACGGACATGTTGGATTTGGGTCTTTCAAATGCTGGTAGTTTTAAAAATGGTATCAATTCTCAAACCATTCCTTCAGATGGTGATTGGATTGACAGCTATGATTTATATGGAGGTCAAGGAATCGAAATTGATTTTGACAGTTACCAGGATAAATTAAAAGAACTAGGATTTAGATAAAAAGCCGTAGAGTTTCAATAGTGGATTCATTCCTATTGAAATTTTGGCTTTTTTTATTTACCAGATAGACAAAGAAAAATAATGAAGAGTGTTTAAATCAAGAACGCTTTTGAATAGGATTAAAAATGTCCAGTATTAACGGACATAAGAATAAGTTCACACTTAAAAGAAAACGATTACAATATTAAGTGTAAAGGGGTAACAATATGATTAAGCAGAACTCAAAAGTTGAAAAATTGATTTCTCTTTTAAAGAATTATTCAGGTTTTATTTCAGCAAAAGAAATTGCTGGAAATTTAAATCTATCAGAAAAAACGATTTATAGGCTTGTAAAAGAGGTTAATCAGAACTATTATCCTGATGTATTAATAATGAATAAGAAAGGAAGTGGCTATAAACTAAATCATACTTTACTTTTAGAAGAATCCTCAATAATTAGTCTTGATAAAGATGAGCGACAAAGACGATTACTCAAAATTTTAGAGAGGTTACTTCTTATTTCGCCTAGGTCTTTAAGTATTTATGATTTAAGTCAAGAACTTTTTGTGAGTGAGGCAGTCATTCTTAAAGATAAGTTGGAAATACAAAAGCAAATTAGTCCATATAATTTAAAAGTTTCAGTTCAATCTGGCTTTATGGCGATATTTGGTGCAGAGTTTGATATTCGACGAGCTATTGCGGAATTGGTACCAGCTTTCAGTATTATTGATATTGATAATTTACCAAATATTATTTCCTCCGAGGTGATTGATATTTCACTTGCACGTTTTGTTTTAAATGAGATAAAGAAGATTGAGGCTGAACTTGAAGCTGAACTTCCTTATCCGTATAACATCAATATTTTTTCTCATATATATATCATGATGGATCGTGTAAGGAAGGGGATGGCAAGAAATAATCAATCAATTGTAGCTTTTAGCGAGTTAACGGATAAAGATCTTGTGGATGTAAGTAGAAGAATTATTGAGGATATTCAGAATTATTTAAATATGTCAATTAATCAGATAGAAATCTCTTATTTATATCAGTATTTACATGCTTCTCGATTTCAACAAAAGAAAATAGAAAATGTCATTCAATTTTCTGAAAGGGTTGAATCTGTAACATTATTTTATTTGAAGGAAATGGGAATAGCTTCTGATAACCGTGTTATTGGTACTCCAATTTTTACGAATCTAGCTTCCCATATTAGTCCGATGTTAAGGAGATTTGACAGTAAGATTCGTATTAAGAATAATTTGTTAGAGGAAATTCAAATACGATATCCAGAAATTTATGAGAAAACACAAATGGTTTCTGAGAAGATGGCTAAGAAATTTGGATTTTCATTTGTTAGTGAAGATGAGATTGGATTTTTGACCTTATATTTTATTCGCTACCTTGAATTACATAAATCTAAAATCCAGGCTGTTATTATGTGTTCTTCTGGAATTGGGATATCGGAACTTCTGAAAATGAAAATCGAGAAAACATTTGATTCTATAAATGTATTGGAAGTTGTCTCGACCAAAACAGTTGATGAAGTGTTGGAGTCACGTAATGATATTCAATTATTAATCACTAGTGTTAATCTTCCTATTAAGACAGAAATTAAAACGGTTTTAGTAAGTGCATTGATGACGCCGGAAGATGTTAAGACTATTGAGCAAGCGATTCAGGAGATTCGTTATGAAGAATAAGTTGTTTAAGGTATATGCAAACAAAGAATTTCAAAATCAAACAGAAGTTTATGATTTTTTGGCAAAGAAAATCTCACTTGATAAAGCTGAACAAGAAGTTATTATTCAGAGGTTTGTGAACCGCGAACAGATTGGTAGTATTCAGATTTCTGAAAAGGTCATTATGCCACACTTTGTTGCTAGTGGTTATGGAAATCATATTTTTCTAATAAGACCTAAAATCCCTATCAGTAATTGGTCTACCCAGATTGGAGATGTATCAATTATTATTGTAATTATCTTTGAGGAAAATGTTAGTTCAGAGATAAAATCTAGACTTAATAATCTGATTAAGAATTTGATGAATCCCGAATTTATAACATTATTGGAAAAGGAATCTCAAAATAATTTGATTAATAAATTGAATGAGTTGTAGAAAGGAAATACTATGTTACAAGGATTATTATTAGAAGAAGATGTACAATTTGAAGATAAAGTTGAAAATTGGGAGGATGCTATTCGACTAGTTGCTTATCCTTTGCTTCGTAAAGGAAAAATTGAAGAGAGTTATATAACAGCCATGATTCAAAATGTCAAAGAGAATGGACCATTTATTCATATTGGTGATCATCTGGCTTTACCTCATTCGCGTCCTGAAGACGGAGTGAGAGAGAAAGGAATGTCATTATTAAAGCTGTCAGAGCCGATAAATTTGCTCGATGATCCGGAACACCCCATCTCAGTATTCATTTGCTTAGCTGCGAGTGATAATACGACACATCTAAATGCTCTAATGAGTTTAACAAAAATTTTATCTAAAAAAGAAAATTTGAAGGCGTTGCTTGAATCAACAACAGTTGACACAGTTAGTCAAGTGCTAAAAGGAGAATAATTATGAAGATTTATGCAGTATGTCAAAGTGGTTTAGGAACAAGCTTTATGGTTCAAATGAACATTGAATCAGCACTAGAAGAAGCAGGTTTAGACACATCACAATTTACAGTAGATCATACAGATTCAGGAAGTGTTAGTGGTGATATGGCAGATTATTTCTTTGCAGAAAAGACTTTGGTTCCAGCTTTAGTAAATTTACCTGAAGAAAAAATTGTAGCCCTTAATTCAATTATTGACGCAGAAGAAATTAAGGAAAATGTCAATCGTATCTTGGATGAAAATGGCATTTCAAGAAATTAAAAGATAAGGAGAATAGTTTATGAAAGGTTTACTAAATTTATTTGTATCTATTGCTACTCAACCTGCAATACTAGTTTCCCTAATTGCACTTATAGGATTGGTCTTACAGAAGAAGAAACTGACGGATATTATCTCTGGTACGATTAAAACAGTAGTTGGTTTCTTAGTATTGATTGGAGGGGCAGGTATTCTCTTAGATGCTCTAGCACCATTCTCAGAAATGTTTCAGACAGCCTTAAATACTCAAGGTGTTGTCCCTAGTAATGAAGCAGTTGTTGCTGTAGCACTAAAAGAGTATGGTAGTCAGACAGCACTTATTATGCTAGTAGGTATGATTGTTAATGTATTACTAGCTCGATTTACAAGATTTAAATATCTTTTCTTGACTGGTCAGGCAATGATGTATATTTCATGTATTACAGCAGTCATCTTGATTAGTGCTAAAGTAGAGTCAGATTTATTGGTCATTTTATTTGGTGGTATTTTTGTTGGGACACTTTTGACAGTAACACCAGCAATTACTCAACCTTTTATGAAAAAGATTACGGGCAATAATAAAGTTGCTATGGGTCACACAGGAAACATTGGTTACGCTTCAGCTGGTGTGATTGGTAAATGGTTTGGTAATTCTAAACATTCAACTGAGGATTTAAATATTCCTAAGTCATTCGGTTTTCTTCGAGATTCAACCGTATCAATTATGCTTGTTATGACTGTTGTTTATCTTGTGTTGTCTATCGCGACTGGATTCGACTATGTTGAAAAACATTTGAGTAACGGTACAAGTGCAATTGTATTCTCATTGATTCAAGCAGGAACTTTCACAGCTGGTTTCGTAGTAATCCTACAAGGTGTACGTATGGTATTGGCTGAAATTGTCCCTGCCTTCCAAGGTATTGCTCAAAAACTTGTGCCAAATTCGAAACCAGCTTTGGACGTACCAATTATTTTTTCATACGCTCCAAATGCAGTATTGATCGGCTTCTTTACAAGTTTTATAGTAGGTATTTTATCAATGTTTGGTATGATTGCCTTGAAAACTACAATTATCATTCCCGGAGTTGTGGGGCATTTCTTCTGTGGAGCCGCTGCAGGTATTTATGGAAATGCTACTGGGGGACGCAGGGGAGCAATTTTAGGATCAGCTTTTAATAGTTTATTGCTTAGCTGGTTACCTCTTGCGGTTCTTCCGTTGTTAGGTTCATTAAAAATGTCAGCATCAACATTTGCTGATACGGACTACCTAGTTCCAGGTATTGTTCTTGGTGCTGTAGGAAAAGGTGGTTCTGTTGTAACCATTGTCTTTATCTTACTTTTTGTTGCAACAGTCCTATTAGTCAGTCATGTTTTAAATAAAAAAGAAGTCAAAAAAGCTTAAGAAATTTAGAGAGGAATATAATGAAATTTTTTCTAGATACAGCAAATGTGGAAGCTATTAGAGAAATTAATAAACTGGGTGTTGTAGATGGTGTAACCACTAACCCAAGTATTATTTCACGTGAAGGACGAGATTTTGAAACTGTTATTAAGGAGATTTGTAGTATTGTTTCTGGACCAGTGAGTGCTGAAGTCACAGGTTTGACAACTGACGAGATGGTTTCAGAAGCTCGCAATATTGCGAAATGGGCTGATAATGTAATTGTAAAAATCCCAATGACAGTAGAAGGATTGAAAGCAGTTAATATTTTATCTAAAGAAGGTATAAAAACAAATGTGACACTAATTTTCTCAGTATCTCAAGGACTTATGGCTATGAAAGCCGGAGCTACCTTTATTAGTCCATTTATTGGCAGATTGGAAGAAATTGGAACAGATGCTTATCAATTGATTGACGATTTGAGAAAAATTATTGATGACTATAGTTTTGAAACCGAAATTATCGCTGCAAGCATTCGAAGTTTATCACATGTGGAAAATGTTGCTCGATTAGGTTCTCATATTGCTACGATTCCTGATGGCTTGTTTGAAAATATGACAAAACATCCACTGACGAACTCGGGCTTAGAAGCATTTATGAAAGATTGGGAAGCTTTTAAAAAATAATGCTAAGAGTTAGATTGTTACGTCAATCTAACTCTTAAATTAATATCAAATTCAAAAGAAGAAGGGATTAATTTATGACTTTTGATGCAATTGACCAAATGGCGGTCAGCACTATTCGTTCGCTTTCGATCGAGGCAATTCAAGCCGCGAATTCTGGGCACCCAGGTCTACCTATGGGTGCAGCGCCAATGGCTTATGTACTTTGGAACCATGTGATGAATGTTAATCCAAAGACAAGCCGTAACTGGACAAACCGTGACCGTTTTGTTCTTTCTGCTGGTCACGGTTCTGCCTTACTTTATAGTCTATTGCACCTTTCTGGCTATGATGTGACAATGGACGATTTGAAAAACTTCCGTCAATGGGGATCTAAGACCCCAGGTCACCCTGAAGTTAATCATACAGATGGTATTGAAGCAACAACAGGTCCTCTTGGTCAAGGGATTGCTAATGCTGTAGGTATGGCAATGGCTGAAGCACACTTGGCTGCTAAATTTAACAAACCTGGTTTTGATATTGTTGACCATTATACTTATGCTCTCCATGGCGATGGTTGTTTGATGGAAGGTGTTTCTCAAGAAGCTGCTAGCCTTGCTGGTCACCTTAAACTTGGTAAGTTGGTACTTCTTTATGATTCAAATGATATCTCACTTGATGGACCAACTTCAATGGCTTTCACAGAAGATGTTAAGGCTAAGTTTGAAGCTTATGGTTGGCAACACATTCTTGTCAAAGATGGTAATGACTTGGAAGCTATTGCTAAAGCTATCGAAGAAGCTAAGACTGAGGCAGACAAACCATCTATTATCGAAGTTAAAACAATCATTGGTTATGGAGCTGAAGGACAAGGAACATCAGCTGTCCACGGTGCTCCACTCGGTCAGGACGGTATTGACCACGCAAAAGGTGTTTACGGCTATGATGCTCCAGCCTTTACAGTTCCAGATGAAGTCGCTCGTCGTTTCGAAGTTGGTATTAAATTCCGTGGTGAAGCTGCTGAAAATGCTTGGCAAACTAAATTTGCTGAATATGAAGCTGCTTACCCAGAATTGGCTGCGGAATACAAGGCTGCCTTTGCGAATGAACCTGTACACGTTGACTTGAATGCTCATGAATTGGGTTCAGCAGTAGCTAGCCGTGTGTCAAGCCAACAAGCTATCCAACAGATTTCTGAACAAGTTACTTCATTCTGGGGAGGTTCGGCAGACCTTTCAGCTTCTAACAATACTATGGTTAAGGCTGAGTCTGATTTCCAAGCAGATAACTATGCTGGACGTAATATTTGGTTCGGTGTACGTGAGTTTGCTATGGCTGCAGCGATGAATGGTATTGCTCTTCATGGTGGTACTCGTGTTTATGGTGGTACTTTCTTTGTCTTCTCAAACTACTTTCTTCCAGCAGTACGTATGGCAGCACTTCAAAACTTACCAGTAACTTATGTTATGACGCACGACTCAGTAGCAGTTGGTGAAGATGGACCTACTCACGAACCAATCGAACAATTGGCAAGTGTGCGTTCAATGCCTAATCTTAACGTTATACGTCCTGCAGATGGTAATGAAACTAATGCTGCTTGGAAACGTGCCTTGGCTGAGACTGAACGTCCAACAATGCTAGTTTTGACACGTCAAAACTTGCCAGTCCTTGACGGTACAGCTGAAAATACTGAAGCTGGTGTCAATAAAGGGGCTTACATCATCTCAGAAGCTAAAGGTGATCTTGACGGTATCATCATTGCGACTGGTTCTGAAGTGAAATTGGCTCTTGATACTCAAGCGGCTCTCGAAGCTGAAGGCGTGCATGTCCGTGTTGTTTCAATGCCATCACAAAATCTCTTTGATGAACAAGATGCTGCATATAAAGAAGAAGTTCTTCCAGCAGTAGTGACAAAACGTATGGCTATCGAAGCTGGAACAAGCTTTGGTTGGGGCAAATACGTTGGTCTTGCAGGTAAAACACTTACTATCGATACTTGGGGGGCATCAGCACCTGGTGACCGTATCTTTATAGAATATGGTTTCACTGTTGAAAATGCAAGTCAACTTTACAAATCATTGTAGAGTAGTATAACAATTATAGGATTTAGATAAGCAAAAACAAGCAAGTTCAGCGTGAACCTGCTTGTTTTTTGGTGTTAAGAGCTTCTATAATACGCCTTGTATATAAGCTTCAGAAAATGATAGAGCAAATATATCATAATGGCAAGAACTGGTAAGAGCTCGGCTAAATAAATTAAATGGGTCATCGGATTCACTAGCCCAAGACTTGTGGTAGCTGCTTTAAAAGCATTGGTACTATTGACTAATGGGAAACTAAAGGCAGCAAAAAGTGGCATAAAGCCTTTTCTAACCAGTTTTACAAAGAGATTAAGAGCATAGAAAAAGAATGCTTGTGAGAATAAAAGTAGGGCAAGTAAAATAATAGTTGCAGGTCTTTGATTACTCTTGATTGAGCTGGTAATGAGAAGGGCCAGAGGTGCTGCTAAAATGGCAAGTATAGGCTGATATAGGTGAGGGATGGCTATCTGTTTCATTCTCCATAAAACAAGTGGAAAGAGGGCCAGGGTCGCTAATCCCGTTACTCCTAGAATAAGTTCCTTGATGCTAGTAGGAACACTAGCCGGTACTGTCACAAGACTGATAGCAGGGCCAACATAGACCACGAACCAGCTTGGAAAGACTTGGTTCAAAGATAGTGGGCGCATAAAACGCAGACTGAAAAAAATAATATAGGCAATATAAAGTCCAAGGAGTCCAACCCAAGCCATACTTAAGCCTGTTTGAGCTAGTGGAAGGCGGCTGGCAAAGAGAAAGGCAGCCATAAAGAAGCTAGCAAAGGCCGAAGCAACGACTGGGTTGCGCAAATCTTCCCTTACTTGTTCAAAGCCAAGAATCAAGCGTCCTAGTATAAGTATAAAACCGATACTGGCCAGAGACCAAATGCCCTGGGCAATCAGGGCATAGTGACTTATTTGATTGGATAAACTAAAGAGGGCAAGAACTAGACTAGATAGGGCCAAGGGAATTTTCTTAAAAAATACCTTCATTGGTTCACCGGCCTTTCTAGCTGGCTGCAAGAATGTGACGAAGCTGCACCGCACTCGGAGATACAATTGGAAGGAAGACGCCTTCATTCCAACGACGGATAAAGCTTGACTCTGATTCTTTCAAATAGCCGCGACCACCACTAGCCTGAAGTTCGAGGAGCAGGCTGTTAGCTACGACGTCGACAATATCGATACGCAATTGGAAAAGTTCACGTGGTTTTTCAATGAAATAATCGGCATCATTAAGACCCGCAAAGAGTTGGTCTTGGATAGCAAGAAGATTTTCACGTGTAGCTTCAAATTCTTCACGGAGAACGCTACGGTTACTGTTTAGATTAGCTTCAACCTCATTAAGAGAACGTTTGGCCAAACCAAAGGCAAGACCAAATTGGAAACCAAGGAAGTTCGGACGTGTTTTGGCAATATAGTCCGTACCTTCTTTTGAAAGGACCCAATTAGGATCTAACTTAACGTGATTGAAAGTAAGAGAGGCAGTGTTAGCACCTTGAAGGGAAACAAATTCCAAATCTTCAGAACGGCTAAGTCCCTCAGCTTCAGATGGAATAGTGATAATCCAAGGTTGGCTACCGTCTTTAAAGTCAGCAGCAAAGAGAGCAGCGAATTTATCAGAACGTAGGTTAGTCACCCAAGGCAAACGACCATTAAGATAGTAGTCATCACCTTCTTGACTGATGGTAACATTCAATTCTTCAATATCTGACAAGAATTTGACTGCATTTGACAAGCCAGTGCCACCAGCACGCTCACCGGTATACAATTCTTTCAACCATGTTTCACGAGGGTAAGCATTGTCACTCGCAAGGATATACTCGATGAAAGTACGGTGTCCCCAAGAAATAAAGGAAGCTGTCAAAGAGTGTTGTGCCAATTCATCAAGCACATCAACGACTTGAGTAGGACCACCATCTAGGCCATCAAACTCAGCAGGTACGCCGATTTTAAAGACGTTGTTTTCAGCAATTTTTTCAAGAAGTTGGTCCGCAATGGGTCCAGACTCTTGGTCAATATGGTCAGCGTTGGTATCCAACCAAGTAAGGAATTCTTTTGAAAAATGTGACATAGGCTTAGGTCCTCCTCTAGTTTATCGTTTGATTTTGAATTAAGCGAATTCTTGAAGTTCAGGGTTAATCGGTGTTTGTGCGAGATTGTTAGCGTAGTTACACAAGCTAGCAAGACTGACACCCAAGATAACGTCAAGAGCATTTTGAGCAGTGTAGCCAGCTTCCAAGAAGTCATTGTAGGCTTCGTCACCAACAGCACCTTTGGTATTAATCACGGCAATAGTGAATTTAGCAAGGATATCAAGTTTTGGATCGTCTTCGATTGGTGTACGGTTACGAAGGGCTTCCAAAAGTTGAGGTGTCATTTGGATTTGCTTGATTGAAAAGGCTGTGTGACCTGCCACACAGAAGGCACATCCGTTAGTAACAGCAGCTGTAATTTGAACAACCTCACGTTCAGTTGGTGTCAATGAATTGCGACGGTTGATTTCACCGACAGTACGGTAAGTTTCAAGCGCAGTTGGCGCATTAGCAAGGAGACCAATCAAGTTTGGAATGAATCCCCCATTGGCATCTTTGACTGTTTGAAGGACGTCTTTAACTTCTTCTGGTGCAGTTTCGATTGTATGAATGGTAATATCTGGCATGATTATTCTCCTTTAGATAGAAACGACATCTAGCAAGTTGCTAAGTCGTTTAATTTTTTGTCATGAAGCTATGATAGCACTGTATGACTTTTCTGAAAAATCTATATTATTTATGGCCAGCCATAAATTTGATTTATATATGCTATAATGGAGGATAGTAAAAGGCTTTTGAAGGTATGTTTAAGCCCCATAAAAGTAAAGAAAGTTGAATTATGTTAAATAAAAACGCTATTGTAGAAGTTGAAATTGTCGATTTGACACATGAAGGATCAGGTGTTGCCAAGGTAGATGGCTTTGTCTTTTTCGTGGATAATACCCTTCCAGGTGAAGTCATCAAGATGCGCGTGCTTAAGCTCAAGAAAAATATCGGCTTTGGTAAGGTTGAGGAGTTTGTGACCCTTTCACCAAACCGTAATCAGGACATTGATGCAACCTATCTCCGTTCAGGGATTGCTGATTTTGGGCATATGACTTACGAGGAGCAGCTCAAGTTCAAGCGTAAACAAGTTGTGGACAACCTCTATAAGACAGCAGGTATCTCAGACGTAGAGGTCGCTGAAACCTTGGGTATGGAGACACCTTACGCCTACCGCAATAAGGCGCAGGTGCCCGTTCGCCGTGTTAAAGGTCAGCTTGAAACTGGTTTCTATCGCAAGAATTCGCACGACTTGATTCCAATTGAAGATTTCCTCATCCAAGATAAGGAAATTGATAAACTCATTGTCTTTGTTCGTGACCTTCTCCGTCGCTATGATCTTAAACCTTATGATGAGAAGGAGCAGACAGGGTTGATTCGTCATTTGGTGGTTCGTCGAGGCCATTATTCAGGTCAGATGATGTTGGTCTTTGTAACGACCAGACCAAAAGTCTTCCGTATTGACCAAGTCATTGCTAAAATTACAGAAGCCTTCCCCAGTGTCGTTTCTATCATTCAAAACATTAACGATAAGAACACTAACGCCATCTTTGGAAAGGAGTTCCGCACCCTTTATGGTCAAGACACCATCACAGACAGTATGTTGGGCAATGACTATGAGATTTCTGCCCAGTCTTTCTATCAGGTTAACACTGAGATGGCTGAAAAACTCTATCAAACAGCCATTGACTTCTCAGACCTAAACAGCGACAGCATTGTTATTGATGCCTACTCAGGTATCGGGACAATCGGTTTGTCATTTGCCAAACAGGTCAAGGAAGTCCACGGCGTTGAAGTCATCGAAACAGCTGTCGAAGATGCTAAGAAAAATGCGGAACGCAACGGCATTACTAACGCCTACTATGTGGCTGACTCAGCCGAAAATGCTATGGCCAAGTGGAACAAGGATGGTATCAAACCAGACGTTATCATTGTGGACCCGCCACGCAAGGGCTTGACAGAAAGTTTCATCAAAGCCAGTGTTACCATGCAACCTGAAAAGATTACTTACGTCTCATGTAACCCAGCAACCATGGCGCGTGATATCAAACTCTATCAAGAGTTGGGATATAAATTGAAGAAAGTACAGCCGGTGGATCTTTTTCCGCAGACGCATCACGTGGAGTGCGTAGTGTTGCTACAACGAAGCAAAGGGTAAAAATCCTTTATTTTAAGCACTTTTTCAAGCATTTTGTCTTTATTGAAAAGAGTGATTTTGACATAAAAAAGGTGCAAAAAAAGTACATTGATGTGAACGTCTGTTTGGATGTCGACTGCGTAGACAAAAAATAGATACGTCCGTAATAAATAAACTCAACGAGAACATTTTAATAAGTGTTCTCGCTTTTTTATTTTCAGGAGGAAAGCATGCAAAAGGAAGAACAGTCATCACGGCAAATCGTGATGTGCCATCTCATGGCTATCATGGGAATAAATATTGAGAAAGCAACTCAGCTAATTGATGAAATGGAACAAGTAGGTTTAATTCAATTTGATGACTTTGGAAATGTTGGACTTTTAGTCATGGAGGGTCAATCATGAAACGTATTACCGCAAATCACTACCAAACATCAGAGCGTTACTATAAGCTCCCAAAACTTTTGTTTGAGAGTGAGCGATATAAGGACATGAAACTTGAAGTTAAAGTAGCTTATGCTGTTCTAAAAGACCGTCTGGAATTGTCTTTGAGTAAAGGTTGGATTGATGAAGATGGGGCTATCTATTTGGTCTATTCCAACTCCAAGCTAATGGCTATCCTTGGCTGTTCCAAGTCTAAGTTACTTGCTATCAAGAAAACGTTACGAGAGTATGGCTTGATTGATGAAGTCCAACAATCTTCCAGTGAAAAAGGACGCTTGGCCAATAAGATTTACTTAGGGGAGCTAGAACATGAACCTACCCCCGTCTTAAATTCAGACGGGGGTAGTGTTCAAAAAATACCAGGGGGGTATCAAAATCAGCCGGGGCCAGTCTTAAATTCAGCCACTAGTGAGACTGAAGTTAGTGAGACTGATATGAGTGAAACTAAAGGGAGTGAGTCAGTCATTGAGGACGAGGAGGAGAAAGAAAGTCTAACAAGTAAGAAAAATGACAATGACAATTTTCAACGTAAAGTAGACCGAGTCACAAGGTACGACAAAGATTACATTTGGGGCTTGGTTCATGACCAGTTGAGACAAGTTGGTCTTTCACAGGCTGCTAGTGATTATGCCATGATCCATTTTGACCATCGTTATCAGTACGCTTTAGAGAATATGAGATTTGCGGACAGGGCAGAAACGATAGCGGAATACGTCTTTAATGGCGTCCTATCCGAATGGACCAAGGTCCAACGCTTAAAAGAACTAAAAGGGGGTGAGTAAGATGTTTTGGTGAATATTATTAGGTATTTGGGGATTAGGAATGATTTGGTTCATTTTTGAACTTATCACTGCCCCAGAAATGGAAGATCATTGTTTAAGCAAGGACGTTACGCAAGAAGTAAGGTCCTTTTTAGTTTTGTCAGAAAGGAATGAGAGACATGAAGTTTTTAGATTTGTTTGCAGGAATTGGAGGCTTTCGACTGGGGTTAACCCGTCAGGGCCATGAGTGTATTGGCTTTTGTGAGATTGATAAGTTTGCGAGGAAATCTTACAAGGCCATCTATAAGACCGAAGGAGAAATAGAATTTCATGATATTAGACAAGTTACAGACCAAGACTTTAGACAACTTAGAGGGCAAGTGGACATCATCTGTGGGGGATTCCCTTGCCAGGCATTTTCACTCGCAGGCAGACGATTGGGATTTGAGGATACTAGGGGAACTTTGTTCTTCGAGATTGCTCGAGTGGCCAAACAGATCCAACCACGTTTTTTATTCCTCGAAAATGTCAAGGGCTTACTCAGTCACGACAAGGGAGAGACATTTCAAACAATCCTCACCACATTGGATGAGTTGGGGTATGATGTTGAATGGCAGGTGCTTAACAGTAAAGATTTCCAAGTGCCGCAAAACCGAGAAAGGGTCTTTATTATCGGACATTCTAGAAGATACCGTCCCCGATTCCTATTTCCTATCCGAGGAGAAAACAGCCCAGTTAATCTTGAGCGACTAGGTAATGTGAATCCGTCTGGAAAAGGGATGAATAGGGAGGTCTATTTATCAAGTGGCTTATCACCAACCTTAACCAGAGGAAAAGGTGAAGGAACTAAAATTGCCATTCCAGTTTTAACCCCTGATAGGCTAGAAAAACGCCAACATGGGAGACGATTTAAGGGCAATCAAGACCCAATGTTCACCCTAACTGGTCAAGATCGACATGGGGTAGTTGTCGCAGGAACTCTGCCAACGTCTTTCATCCAAACTGGACGAGTCTATGACCTTTCAGGGCTTTCTCCAACGTTGACAACCATGCAGGGAGGGGATAAAGTTCCTAAGATTCTCTGTCGTGAAGAAGCGCCACATTTGAAAATTAGGGAAGCGACCAAACTAGGCTATGCCAAGGCAATAGTGGGAGATTCTGTCAACCTTGCTTATCCAGAGTCTACCAAACGTAGAGGTCGAGTGGGAAAGGGGATTTCAAATACTTTGACCACCTCTGACAATATGGGAGTGGTAGTTGCGGCTTTGGAATACCGTAAGGACAAGTGGTATGAAGTGACTGGAATAATCCTAGAGGGAAAACTGTATCGTTTGAGAATCAGACGCCTAACACCTAGAGAGTGTTTTAGACTTCAGGGGTTTCCTGATTGGGCTTATGACAGAGCTGAGAACGTATCCAGTAAAAGTCAGCTGTATAAACAAGCAGGCAATAGCGTGACCGTCACTGTTATTGAAGCCATTGCTAGAGAATTTAGAAAGATTGAAGAGGAAGAAAAACATGAAATTATTACATAGTAAAAGTATTAGGAACTGCACGGAGCTAGAAGAAGCCATACATCAAGCAGAAGTAGAGAGATTTTCGGAAATGATTGCTTCTTTACCCAATTATGATTGTGACATTGATGTCACTTTTGAAGATGACTACCACAAAGAAATGAATTATCCGTTAGCTTATGAGTCCAACTTACATCGTATTTTTGAATTTATTGAAACCCAAGACATCAAAAATGGTATTGATACTTATCTAACGGATGAGAACAATCTCGCCTTTAGGGCGTATGGGCAAGGCTATTCTTGGAATGATAAGAATGATGTCGTCACCACATTAATAACAGTGAAGTGCTACGGTGAAGGCATGTCACCTATTGACATGAGTAAGGTGTTTACTCCACCAACTCAAGCATTAGAGAAGGAGCTATCTGTGTAGGAGGAAGCGATGTTAGAAATCTATTTAAGTCGAAATAACAGTCGGAATCAGAAACTCCTATCTTTTTGTGACTCACATGGTATTTCCTACTCCAGTAAAGAAGTAAGTAACCTGTCACGTGAAGACTTATTGGGCTTGTTTACCAAAAGCAGTGATTGTTTTACGCTCTTATCCCCCTCGCTACAACGATTTAAAGGTCATAGAGAGATGAAATTTAGTGAGTTAGTGACGTTAGTTCTACGGAAACCTGACCAGAATCTTCGTCTCCCAATTGTGGTTTGTGAGGATAACGTGTATCCCGATATGAGTTTAGAAGAAACGAGAACCTTTCTTCCGAGAAGTCAAAAAGTGATTTCCTTTCGTGAACATCTTTTTAAGGACATGACGACATAAGGAGGAGCTATGAACGAACGCTTTTGGGAAAATTTAGAAAGTCTTGTTTTGGAAAAGGGTATGACATGGGCTGACCTTGCTCGACAGATGTTTAAGGGACAATACGTCTACCCTAGTGAGTTTAACCGTCTCTACCAAACCTTTCGTCACTACAAATCTCATCGCCTGATGCCACAAGTGAAATGGGTAGAGAAAATAGTGAGTGTTTTAGAGATTGACTATGAAGATTTGTTTAGGAGGTAGAGATGAAACGTTTAGTAGTCATGTACGGAGCCATTCATGTCAATATACTCCTAGTGAGTTTGTACCTAGTTGGTTGGCTAAATGGGGCATGGTTAACAGTTTTACAAGTGACGTTTCTAACCCTGATATTGTGGAGCTGGAAAAGGTTTAAGATACCGAAAAGAAACCTATCCTTGAAGGAGAGAGGAATTTGGTTACTTGGTAGTCTTGTTGTCATGGTAAGTCTGGCTCTTATCATGAGTGCCATGTTTTCAGGTAGTGAGGCAAATCAAGAAACGTTAGTAACTGTTCAAGACCAGATTCCTGTTCTCTCCTTTATTTTCTTTCTTCTTAATGCCAGTGTTGTGGAAGAAGTCTTTTATAGAGAGGTGTTGTGGGGAGTCTTGCCTCAACCAGTTGTTCAAGTGTTGTTAACGAGTTTTCTCTTTGCCTTAGCTCATCACCCCTCTAGTTTATTCACTTGGGTGATTTATGGGAGTTTAGGTCTCATACTTGGTATAGTTCGATGGCAAACAGACTGCTTGACGTCCACACTTATTCACCTGTCTTGGAACGGTATCGCCTTTCTCCTATCTTTATTGTGATACCAAAATCAAGGGTGCTTTCGTATCATGAAAGCACCCTATTTTTTTGATAGGGAATCACATGAAGGAGGGAATGATGTCATCTGAACAACAGGAACGCCAAGCTATTCAATATGCAGAACGGAGTACCATGTTTACGGTAAAGGTTCTTCTCAAACTCTTAGAGTGGTCAGCTAGACACGCCCTAGCACAAGACTCGGCTTATAGGATTGGGGTTCAAAAGTTAGAAGAACTCCTTCAAAGTCCTTATGCCATTGAGTCGCTGAATATCTCAAAAAACATTTTGGATAAACCCGTTGATGTCGAAAAATTTAAGGAATTGGTGCAGTCAGAGAACCTTCCTATTGCCATTAGTTGGCAAGGAGATTACCTTCATTTCTATGCTAAGGATAAGTCGCTCTTAGACAAGCACTTAGATGAGTTACTTCAAAAGCTCGTTTCTAATCCAGAAAAACTACAAGGGCTAACTATGGATAAAACCCTTGATGAGGAAATCGCTCAAGCCAAGGAACATATTGTGATGTCAGAACCCTCTGCTGTGAAAACAAAGGAGGTAATTCTCTAATGGTCTCAGGGAAAAAAGTTTTTATCTTTGGTGTTTTAGGGATTGCCTTTGGCTATTTCTGCCATCGGCTAGTCTTGCTTTACGATAGTCTACCTAATCAACCGCCCTTGGAACGCCTTGCCTATCTCTTAGGCGAAGGACAGAACCAGGTCTTAAAACCCTTGTGGAATGGTCATTTTACTGGTAGATCAGTTTTAGGATTTTGCTTTGGGATTGTGACGATGGGCCTAGTCTATCTTTATGTTTCAACTGGTCAAAAGGTTTACCGAGAAGGGGCGGAGTATGGTTCTGCTCGCTTTGGAAACAATCGTGAGCGTAAAGCCTTTGTCAGTAAAAATCCCTTTAATGACACCATTTTGTCACGAAATGTTAGGCTAACCCTGTTAGAAAAGAAAGTCCCACAGTTTGACCGAAACAAGAACTTAGTTGTCATCGGTGGGTCAGGGGCAGGGAAGACCTTTCGGTTTGTCAAACCCAATCTGATTCAGCTTAACTGTTCCAATATTGTCGTTGACCCTAAGGATCACTTAGCTGAAAAGACAGGGAAGCTCTTTTTAGAAAATGGCTATCAGGTCAAGGTCTTAGATCTTGTAAACATGATCAACTCAGATGGTTTTAACCCTTTTCGCTATGTGGAGACGGAAAACGACTTGAATAGAATGTTAACGGTGTATTTCAATAATACCAAAGGCAATGGTAGTCGCAGTGATCCCTTTTGGGATGAAGCTTCCATGACCTTAGTCCGTGCTATTTCCTCTTACTTGGTGGATTTTTACAATCCTCCAGGTAGTACAAAGGAAGAAGCAGACAGTCGCCGTAAGCGTGGCCGATACCCATCCTTTTCAGAAATCGGAAAACTCATCAAGCTCTTATCCAAAGAAGAAAATCAAGATAAGAGTGTCTTAGAAGTGATGTTTGAGACCTATGCCAAGACATATGGGACAGAAAACTTCACCATGCGTAACTGGGCAGACTTCCAAAACTACAAGGATAAGACCTTAGATTCGGTGATTGCCGTCACAACAGCTAAGTTTTCCCTCTTTAATATCCAATCCGTCATTGATTTAACCAAACGTGACACTTTGGACTTGAAAACATGGGGGACGCAGAAAACCATGGTCTATCTCGTTATTCCAGATAATGACACTACCTTTAGGTTTCTCTCAGCCCTCTTTTTCTCTACGGTCTTTTCAACCTTAACCAGACAAGCTGACGTGGACTTTAAGGGACAACTGCCTATCCATGTCAGAAGTTACCTAGATGAGTTTGCGAATGTCGGCGAAATCCCAGACTTTGCGGAACAAACCTCAACAGTTCGTTCACGGAACATGAGCCTCGTTCCTATTCTTCAAAATATCGCCCAACTTCAAGGGCTCTATAAGGAGAAGGACGCATGGAAAACTATTCTTGGGAACTGTGACAGTTTGCTTTATCTTGGTGGCAACGATGAAGAGACCTTCAAGTTCATGAGTGGTCTCCTAGGCAAACAAACCATTGATGTGAGAAACATGAGTCGGTCGTATGGCCAGACAGGGTCTGGCTCAACCTCCCATCAAAAAATCGCAAGGGATCTCATGACCCCTGACGAAGTGGGAAACATGAAACGAGATGAGTGCTTGGTGAGAATTGCAGGTGTTCCAGTCTTTAAGGAGAAGAAGTATTACCCATTGAAACATAAGAACTGGAAATACCTTGCGGACAAGGAAACAGATGAGCGTTGGTGGAATTATCAGATTGACCCACTAGAAACACAAGAGCCTCCGTTTGAACCATCAGAACATAAGGTTAGGGATTTAAACACAGAAAACACACTATACTAATAGAAATGAGGAATCATATGAATCAAAAACTAACAGGCTTTGTTTATGGCGTGGACGCTAGTTCCATGTTTGCCCAAGCCATGGCACTTTTACAAAAAGGAATGATCGCGACAGGAGCATTTCTTGTTGTGATGGGAATTATTAACTTGTCGACCAATATCAAAGATGGTGGACCAGGTGTCCGCAATGCCATCTTAGAAATTGTGGGTGGTGTCATGGTAGGTGCCGCGGGTGCCTTCATCACCCAAATTACCATTTAGGAGGGCTAGGTATGACATGATCAACACATTACCTTCAGCTCTTGTCTTTCTAGCCTCGGAGAAAATTTCAAGCGATAGTCTTTTTGAAGGCTTTAACGTGGACTTGGAATCGACCGCTAACTTGGTTAAATCCCTTGCGGATTATAACCCTACGGTGTGGTCTTATATGTCAGCCATCACAAAGGGTATCATGCAGCCCTTGGGAGTGGCTGTTTTAGCAGTCGTTCTCATTCTTGAGTTTTCTAAGATGGCTAAGAAAATCGCCAACTCAGGTGGAGCCATGACTTTTGAAGCCATTGCCCCTATGATCGTCTCTTATATTATGGTGGCTGTGGTAATTACCAACACCACCGTGATTGTGGAAGCCATCTTAGCTGTTGCTTCTCATATCATTGAAGGGGTGGCAGGAGTCGTTTCCAAAGGGGGAACGTCTTATGAGACCATTTCAGGGATAAAAGGCTCAGGAATTATTGGAAAACTCATTGTCGGCTTCTTTGCCATTTTGATATGGTTGGTGCGATTGGTGAGTGTCATGGTGGTAAATCTCCTCATTACCATTCGTTTTATCCAACTTTACCTCATGATTCCATTTGCACCCCTAACGATTCCGACCTTCCTCAGTGATGACTGGCGAAGTATTGGGATTGGCTACCTGAAAAACATCATGGTCTATGCCCTTCAAGGGGTCTTGATTTTCTTAATCATCTCCCTTGTTCCCCTCTTTGAATCAGCTGGGAAATTGGCTCTCTCAAATGGGGCGGGAGTGATGGAGACGCTAGCGACTGCCTTTGGTGGTTTAGTCCAGGCTATTTTATTGATCATTGCCTTGGTGGGCAGTCAACGGACTGCCAGAAGTATCCTAGGCATGTAAGGAGGATTGGGAAGGACGTTCCTCCCAATCTTTTTTCATCTTCATCTTAGATTGGAGTCTTATGAATACACGTGTTTTTAAGGACATCACAAAAGTTCAACATAGGGCTTGGCTAGGTTTTACCACACGACAAGTTATCTTTGTCTTGCCAGCCATTGCTATTACCATCCTGATTTTAGGGTTAAACCTCTTTTATTGGCAATTTGGGGATTGGTTTGTCTACGGACTTATCTTTACCTTTACTATTCCTCTTATGCTTTTTGGGGTCTATCGCCCTAATGACTTACCTTTTGAAACGTATCTTAATTATAGATGGCATTATGAAATGACCATACCAGACCGTACACTAACTGGACAGAAAGGAATACAACGTGAAAAAAACAAATCGCTCAATGAAACCAAAGACCTCTTCTAAACACAAGAAGACACGTAAACCAAAAGAAGAAGTGCTTCCAACAACTGTTAATACGCTTCTTTACCAAGGCCTTTTTCCTAATGGTCTCATGCAAGTCACCCCAGGTTATTTTTCCCAGTCCTATCTTCTAGGAGATGTCAATTACCAAACAGTGGGACTTGAAGATAAGGGAGCGATTATGGAAACCTATTCAGACTTGATTAACAGTTTGGATGACAAAACCAATTTCCAACTCACTATTTTTAACCAGAGGGTCAACTTGGATAAATTTAGAAAGGGTGTCTTGTACCCCTTACATGAGGATGGCTACGATACCTATCGTGAAGAACTCAATCGTATCATGGAGAATAACTTAGAAGCTGGTGAAAATAACTTTTCAGCGGTTAAGCTCATTTCTTTTGGGAAGTCAGAGCAGAATCCTAAATTGGCTTATCGTTCTCTTTCTCAAATTGGCGAATACTTCAAGAGTGGGTTTTCAGAAATAGACGCCGGCTTTAGCTTACTAAGTGGTGAACACCGTGTGAATCATTTTGCGGATATGTTGCGTGGGGAAAATCATTTGCACTTTACTTATCAAGACCTGGTGCGTTCAGGACAAACGACCAAGCACTTTATTGCCCCAAGCAGTCTATCCTTCAAACACAAAAATCATATCGAAATCGATGATCACTTATTACAGATTGTTTATGTCCGTGATTATGGAATGGAATTGGGGGATAAGTTCCTACGTGAACTCATGCAGTCGGATTTGGAAGTGATGATTAGCCTTCATGCCAAAGGATCAGTCAAGTCGGAAGCCATGACCAAGCTCCGTACCAAGAAGACCTTAATGGAATCGCAAAAAATTGGGGAGCAACAAAAGATGGCACGATCTGGTGTTTATCTTGAAAAGGTTAGTCAGGTTATAGAAAGCAACATTGATGAAGCCGATGAGCTGATTAAAACCATGACCCAAACAGGGGACAAGCTCTTTGATACCCTCTTTTTGATTGGGGTCTTTGCGGATAACGAAGACCAGTTGAAGCACTCGCTTGACATCATCAAACAGGTGGCAGGTTCTAATGACCTCGTTATTGACAATCTTTCCTACATGCAAGAAGCTGCCTTTAATAGCTTATTGCCATTTGGCAAGAACTACCTTGATGGTGTGTCACGGTCTCTTTTGACCTCAAACATTGCCGTGAACTCCCCATGGACCTCTGTTGACCTACAAGATAAGGGAGGAAAATTCTATGGGATAAACCAGATTTCAAGTAATATCATCACCATTGACCGAGGAAAACTCAATACTCCATCAGGATTGATTCTAGGGACATCAGGTGCCGGTAAGGGGATGGCAACAAAGCATGAAATCATCTCAACCAAGTTAAAAGAAGCAGAGACTGATACCGAAATCATCATCGTTGATCCCGAAAATGAGTACAGTATCATTGGTCAAGCCTTTGGTGGGGAAAGTATTGACATTGCGCCTGACTCTACCACTTTCTTAAACGTTTTAGACTTATCCGATGACAATATGGATGAAGACCCTATTAAGGTCAAATCGGAATTTCTACTTTCTTGGATTGGGAAACTCTTAGACCGGAAAATGGACGGTCGAGAAAAGTCCCTAATTGACCGTGTGACACGGTTAACCTATAAGCATTTTGCCACGCCATCTCTCGTGGAATGGGTCTTTGTTCTCTCTAAACAACCTGAACAAGAAGCTAAAGACTTAGCCCTTGATATGGAGCTTTATGTGGAAGGGTCACTCGATATTTTCTCACACCGAACCAACATCAAAACTGACAGCCATTTCCTCATTTACAATGTCAAAAAATTAGGAGATGAATTAAAGCAAATTGCCCTCATGGTCATCTTTGACCAGATTTGGAATCGTGTGGTTAAAAACCAAAAACGTGGCAAGAAGACCTGGGTTTACTTTGATGAAATGCAGCTTCTGTTGTTGGATAAGTACGCTTCTGATTTCTTCTTCAAATTATGGAGCCGTGTCCGTAAGTATGGGGCCATTCCAACAGGCATTACCCAGAACGTGGAAACTCTTTTATTAGATGCCAATGGAAGACGTATTATCGCTAATAGCGAGTTCATGATTTTGTTAAAACAGGCTAAGAGTGACCGAGAAGAATTGGTTCATCTTTTGGGCTTATCTAAAGAGCTTGAGAAATACTTGGTCAATCCTGAAAAGGGTGCTGGGCTGATTAAGGCAGGATCAACCGTTGTTCCGTTTAGGAACAAAATCCCACATCACACCAAACTCTTTGACATCATGAGTACCGATCCAGAAAAGATGAGGCAAAAGAATGAAAACTGAGAAGAAAACCGTTAAAGCTGCTCGAAAAAACTTTCAGAGTAGTTTAAAGGCTAGCCGTATCCATTACCGCAGGGAGAAGAAGGGGTTAAAACGCTCACTTCCTAAGCGACGCTTTATCATGCGCCGAGCTGAGAAAGCTGAAACAAGGGAACAACGTCAGACTCTGAAGCAAACCTATCAGGAAGAAAAAGACCTAGTGACAGATACCTTTAAGGAAGCGATTGCCTATGTGTCTCCCAGATGGCTAAAAAGTAAGGAAATTAAGAAGTATCGGCTTCCTCAAGCCAGACAGCGCCTAGTAGTAGCTCGAAAACACTTGGCAGAAGTCAAGAAGGCCGAAAAAGAGGAGGCTGTTACCTCTAAGTTTACCTATCAGAAAAAGCCAACAGAATCAAAAACGTCACGGTTTCAGTTTCAAAAAGAAAAATCTCTTGAACGCCTTCAGGCAGAAAAAGAGGTGAAATCAGCTAAGCGTGACGTGAAACAACTAAAAAAAGCACATCAGTTTAAGAAACCCTCGACCAAGGTCAAACGAGGGTTACGCTATGTCGCCTCAGAATCACTTGATGTAGTCGCTCAAGATGATGACTTGGAGGGAATTAGAACCCTAAAAGAGTCTGTGATTAAAGGAAGACGCTATGGGAGATTTACTTATCAGTCAGGAAAACTCCTTGTCAAAAGTGGGCAGACAGGTCTTCGGTTTACTAAGACGAAAGCCGCTCATAGTAAGGAGCGGTATCAGAACTTTAAAAAGGGGAAAGGGTTCACCCGTCAGAAGCACTTAAAGCCCCAAAGGCGATATCGCACCTTTCTCAAGCAAGCCAGAAGGCACAGTGTGTCAGGAATAACAAGGGTTATTCAAGCGATTAAGAATAGCCTGACCTTCTTTTCATCGATTGCCCTTAATCCTATGACTTGGGTCGTGTCAGGCCTCTTGTTTTTCTTGCTTTTGATGATGAGTTTTGTCATAGGAATTTCAGGAACCACTCTCATTCAACAGGATGAGAGTGAACTGACAAAAGCCTATACGCACATGACGTGGGAAGATGCGGAAAACACTCGAACCAACCCCACTGGCATTACCTACTACACCAAGATTGATGACGTCATGGGCTTTATGAATCTCAAGTATCAAGATTATGCTTTAGAAAAATTCATGGAAAATGGTGATAAGACCTATCACGCCTATCTCAGTCAACTTTGGCAGGACTTAAACGGTGGAGATTCTTTAAAATCCATGCTTGAGTTGACCAAGGAGCCTGCCTACAAACTCTCTGATGACGATAGAGAAGACTTAAAGGAATTAAGTGAGGAAGGCACCTACCTTGTCCTCCAAGAATTGGACAATCCTTTCCAAAATCAGACGGAAGATGACGCTCTTATCATGACAGTTCGTTATGGTTATGAGGTGATTGATGACAAGCCAACCCTTCATCACCATATCATTCTAGAAGCCAAAGAGAATCAAGTAATTGTGGCTCCTATGGATGGTAAGGTTTCTCTAGATGGCGAGAACATTATCATCACGTCAGGTAAGGGACTAAACAAGTCTCAATTGACCTTGTTTAATATCCATACTGGTCGAGTGAGCGATGGCCAAAAAGTCCAAGCAGGAGAAGTGATTGGTCAAACCAAGGATGGTGCTGGTCTAAAAGTGACCTATCAAAAGGTTGACGATGATTCAGAGAAACTAGTTTACGTCAATCCGGCCTTTTACTTTCCTAAAGTCATTCAACTCCAAACGACCATTCTACCTACCATTGGTCAATTTGGAGGCGATGAATTTGCGAGAGCCAAAGCTACCTATGAGTATTTGAAGAGTCAAGGGGCGACTAATCAAGCCATTGCGGCTATTTTAGGAAACTGGTCAGTAGAATCCTCAATCAATCCTAAACGGGCAGAAGGCGATTACTTATCGCCTCCTGTTGGGGCAACGGATAGTTCTTGGGACGATGAGGGCTGGTTGTCCCTTAATGGTCCAGCTATCTATAATGGCAGGTACCCGAATATTTTAAGACGTGGCTTAGGCTTAGGGCAATGGACAGATACAGCAGATGGATCACGCAGACATACTTTATTATTAGAGTATGCCAACCGAAAAAACCAGAAGTGGTATGACTTAGGCTTACAATTGGATTTTATGCTCCATGGGGACAATCCTTACTATACCAACTGGTTAAAAGACTTTTTAAAAAATTCAGGAAGCCCAGCTAGCCTTGCCCAAGTCTTTCTCATTTATTGGGAGGGAAATAGTGGTGATAAACTCCTAGAACGTCAAACCAGAGCTACAGAGTGGTATTACCAAATTGAGAAAGGCTTTAGCCAACCAAATGGTGGAACCGCCCAGAGTGATCCAAAAGCGCTGGAAGCGGTTCGAGGAGACCTTTATGACAACTCTATTCCATGTGGAGGTGATGGTATGGGCTATGCCTATGGGCAATGCACGTGGGGAGTGGCCGCTCGTATCAACCAATTGGGCTTGAAACTCAAAGGACGAGACGGCGAAAAAATCCCAATTATCAGTACCATGGGGAATGGTCAAGATTGGGTGGCAACAGCAGCACGTCTTGGTGGAGAAACAGGTAAGCTACCAAAAGCAGGAGCGATTATTTCCTTTGCGGGAGGAGGTCATGGATCGCCAACAGAATACGGTCATGTCGCCTTTGTCGAGAAAGTTTACCCAGATGGATCTTTCCTTATCTCAGAAACCAACTATAATGGCAATCCTAACTATACCTTCCGTAAGTTATCAGGAGTCGATGGTACGATTAGCTTTGCCTATACGACGAGGTGACAATATGAGAATACTTGTCTTTTTGTCCCAAATATTATATAATATTTGGGACAAGAGGTGAGTGAATGAGTAATTATAAAGATAAGATTCAAACAAGTATCGAAAACTTGGCTGATGGTAGTGTCTTTATTTCTAGTGATTTTTTGGATATTGCTGATTATGAAACTGTTAGGAAGAGTTTAAATCGGTTGGTTAATGAAGGAGTGATTCACCGAATAGTAAACGGTGTTTATTATAGACCAAGATATATTGAACTCATTGGTGAATATGAGGCACCTTCAATCAATGAGGTTGCGACTGCAATTGCTAGAAAGTATAATTGGACGATTGCGCCGTCTGGGAATACTGCTCTTAATCTGCTAGGTCTGTCAACACAAGTGCCGTCACAATGGACTTATATTTCTGATGGAAGGTATGTTAACTTTACAATTGGAAATACAACATTGGTTTTCAAGAGAACAACCAATAGTTCAATTTCAAGAATGTCACAATTGACAGCAATGATCATCCAAGCAATTAAAGCAATGGGTAAAAATAATATTAGTGAAGAGCAGATTCGTTATCTAAAAGGGAAATTATCCCATGAAGAAAAAGAAAAAATACTAGAAGAAGGAAAGACAACTGCTGCTTGGATTTATCAAATATTGAAGAAAATAGGAGAATCCTAAAGATGCTAGAATTTAAAAAAGTTTCCAAGGTAGAACTTCAAACGATTATTCGAAATGCCTCTGCACAGTTAGGTGTCAATGAAGTTATTGTTGAAAAAGATTATTGGGTTTGCTTTGTTTTAAATTATTTATTTACCATGAGCGAATGGCAGAATGCTTTCACATTTAAAGGAGGAACTAGTCTTTCTAAGTGTTATGGCTTAATTAAACGATTTTCAGAAGATATTGATTTAATTTTAGACTGGCAGGTTATTGGGTATGGGAAAAATGAGCCTTGGCAGGAGCGTTCTAATACAAAACAGGACAAATTTAATAAGGAGTCGAATCAAAAATCAGAAGAATTTCTTAGAAATATTTTAGTACCTCAGATGAGGTCAGATTTTGTTAGTCTGATTGAAGAAGAGTTTCAAATTGATATTGATCCAAATGATCCTCAAACTGTACTGTTTGCATATCCTACAAATTTCCACTCGGATTATGTGAAGCAAGTTATTCGCTTGGAGATAGGAGCCTTAGCAGCTTGGACACCATCAGAAATTGTAGAGATTACTCCTGAACTATATAAAATTTATCCCATGCTATTTGTTGGAGAAAGTATTCCTGTTAGAACTGTTTTACCTGAGAGAACTTTTTGGGAAAAGGCGACTATTTTGCACCATGAGGCAAATAGACCTGTTGACAGTAACATGCCTATTCGCTATGCAAGACATTACTATGATATTTATTGTTTGGCTCACTCTATCTATAAGTCACGAGCATTTGAGAATAGAGCACTTCTTGATAAAGTTGTTTCATTTAAGGAAAAATTTTATCCTCGAAAATGGGCGAAATATGAAGAAGCAACTATTGAAAAAATTAGATTGCTTCCAGACCCTTATAGACTGAATGAAATAGAAGTTGATTATAATCAGATGAAAGAAATGTTTTTTGGTAATGTACCAACTTTCGAGGAAGTAGTTGAAACCATTGCTAGTTTAGAAACGGAAATTCATGGACTTTAGATAATTTATTCTATCTTACTTAGTCATCCACTTTTTGTGGGTGGCTTTTTTATTATGTGACTTTAAATCCGTTTCGCTCCGAAGGTGCGAAACAGATAAACCACCCGCTATGCGGGTGCGCATCGAAGGTTATACCGTCATAACAAAAAAACTCCAAACGAGTTACAATATAGGCGTTCAAGCCAATTGTAAAGCGGAAGGAGTTAAGACTATGGCGCAAAAAGCTCACAGTTTATCACATACAAAATGGATGTGTTCTACCACATTGTATTTACACCTAAGTATAGACGAAAAATAATCTATAATCAATATAGGAGTAGTCTGGGAGAGATTTTTCATAGACTATGCCAATATAAAGGCGTTGAAATAATAGAAGGCCACTTAATGCCAGATCATGTCCATATGTTAGTAAGTATTCCACCACGAATGAGTGTAGCTAGTTTTATGGGATATTTAAAAGGTAAAAGTGCCTTAATGATGTTTGATAAACACGCCAATTTAAAATATAAATTTGGAAACAGACATTTTTGGGCAGAAGGTTATTATGTAAGTACGGTAGGACTTAATGAAGCCACAATTAAGAAATATATTCAGGAACAAGAGAAGCATGATATCGCTTTGGACAAATTAAACGTAAAAGAATATGAAAATGCTTTTAGGGATAACGGTAAGTAATGTGAATGCCTCTTTGAGGGGCTTGTGACGAGCCAAAAGCAATAATGCTTGAACAAAGTGAAAGCCAGCGTCTTTAGGCGCTGGCTGGTATTATGAGCTTATAGCCCTTGATCAAACCACCCGTTAGACGGGTGGTTATGATTTGCCCTTCTTTGATGTGATACCAAAATCAAGTCGTCTTTTTTATGATGAGGAGAGAGTGACGGAATGTTACTACTTATCAAAAGAAAAGAAGGACTTTTTATGACCAAACAATGTCATCATCACTTTTTAGTCAATCAGGAAAAAGCAGAAAAACACGTCTTCCGTAAAAGTAAGAAGTACCGTACGCTCTGTTCGGTAGCTCTTGGAACTATGGTGACGGCTGTTGTCGCTTGGGGTGGCCAAGTAGCACAAGCTGACGAAGTGGTAACATCCTCGCAAGGTAAAACCGTTCAGTTGACAGAAAATCTTGCGACCAACTTACCAGAAGCTCAGACCACTCCAGTTGTTGAACAGACGGATAGCCTTGCCTCAACTGGTCAATCAGATGGGGCTATCACGGTTACGGTTCCTCATGATGTTGTGACACAGGCTGTCAATCAAGCAACTGCTGAAGGAGTTACTACTGTTCAAGACCAACCTATGGACTTGGGAAATACAACTTCTGCGAGTGAGACCAGTAAGCAATTGGATAAGGCGGAAGCGGATGCTGCTAAGCAGGCTGGAGCCATCACTCAGGTGACCAATACCTATAAAGCAGATAAAGCCGCCTATGAACAAGATAAAACTCGTGTTGAACAAGGGAATGCTGCGTTGGCTGCTAGTCATAAAGAAGCCACTCAAGTCGGAAAGGTCTTGAATAGTTCAGTAGATGGCACAGCTTCAAAAATCAAAGACCAAGATCAGTCGGCTAATGTGACGGTTACCACTCAAACCGTTCCGGCAGGAGATGGCTCAACTGTTTCAGGCTATCAGGATTATACCTCTGCAGTAGCTGCTATTGATAAGCAAAATAAGGAAAATCTCTCTGAATACGAATCAAAGAAGAAAGTCGCAGACGCCATTGTCGCAAAAAACCTTCAGATTCAAAAGGAAAATGAAGCAGGTCTTGCTAAAGCAAAAGCTGATAATGAAGCAATTGACAAACGCAATCAAGTGGGTCAAAAAGCAGTGGATGATGAAAATAAAGCCGGTCAAGCTGCTGTTGATGTCTATAATAAAGACCAACAAAAATTGATGACAGACCGTGAAGCTGAGATTGCTGCTATCACGAAACGCAATAAGGAAAAAGAAGAAGCTGCCAAGAAAGAAAATGATACCATTGACGCCTATAACACCAAGGAAATGGAACGCTATAAACGTGATTTAGCTGAGATTTCAAAAGGAGAGGAAGGCTATATCTCTCAAGCTCTTGCTCAGGCACTTAACTTGAATAATGGAGAACCGCAAGCACGACATTCAGCTGATACCAGAAATCCTAATCGTATAGTTGCTAAGGGTGACGCTATGCTTGGTGGGTATTCTAAAATCCTAGATTCTACTGGTTTCTTCGTCTATGATACCTTTAAAACGGGAGAAACCCTTTCCTTTACCTATCAAAATCTTCAAAATGCTCGCTTTGATGGTAAGAAAATCACAAAAGTAGCTTATGACATTACAAACCTTGTTTCTCCAGCTGGAACTAATGCCGTGCAGTTGGTTGTACCAAATGACCCAACAGAAGGCTTTATTGCCTACCGTAATGATGGGACAGGTAATTGGCGAACCGATAAAATGGAGTTTCGTGTCAAAGCCAAGTATTTCTTAGAAGATGGCTCACAAGTGAACTTCACCAAGGAAAAACCAGGTGTCTTTACCCACTCCTCACTCAACCACAATGACATCGGTTTAGAGTATGTGAAAGACTCATCAGGCAAGTTTGTCCCTATCAATGGCTCAACCATTCAAGTGACTAACGAAGGTTTGGCTCGTTCACTCGGGTCAAACCGTGCCAGTGATTTAAATCTTCCTGAAGAATGGGATACGTCATATAGTAAGTATGCCTATAAGGGAGCAATTGTCTCAACGGTTACATCAGGCAACACCTATACAGTGACCTTTGGTCAAGGGGATATGCCCCAAAATGTTGGTCTTTCTTATTGGTTTGCCTTAAACACCCTACCAGTTGCACGGACGGTTAAACCTTATAGTCCAAAACCACATGTGACACCAAAGTTAGAGCCAATTCTAGAACCGATTAAGGTCGTACCGAAGACTTTTATCTCAAAGACCTTTACGCCAGAGCCACCTGTGAGCTTTAAGGAAAAACCATTAGAAAAAGTGACACAACCTCATCTGAACCTCACTAAGGTGACCTTGCCTAAAGAACCTGCGCAAGAACCGTTGCCAAAAGCACCACAAGTGCTAACGGTTCATTACCATGACTATCGTCTAACAACAACTCCTGATATTATGAAAAAAGTGGTCAATACCGACCAAGTGAACCTTCATGACAAAACCGTCGCAAAGGATTCTACGGTCATTTACCCTTTAACGGTAGACGCTTTTTCTCCCAATCGTGCGAAAACTACCAGCCTTACCTTTGAAGATTACCTTCCAGCAGGCTATGCCTTTGACAAGGAAAAAACGCAGGCAGAAAATGGAAATTATACCCTTACCTTTGATGCGGCTAAGAACTTTGTGACCTTGACCGCAAAGGAAACTTTGCTTCAAGAGGTCAACCAAAACCTCACCAAGTCTTATCAACTTATGGCTCCGAAACTTTATGGTAGCCTTCAAAATGATGGAGCAACCTATTCCAACAGTTATCAGCTCCTTATCAATAAGGAAACCCCAAATGCCTATACAGTGACTTCTAATGTCGTGACAGTGCGTACGCCTGGTGATGGAACGACCACTAGCCGTATTGAGCCGCAGAAGAAAAATGAAAATGAAGATGGTGTGGTCATTAACGATATGGTAGTTGCTTTAGGAACAACTAATCATTACCGTTTGACCTGGGATTTAGATCAATATAAAGGCGATAGGTCTTCTAAAGAGACGATTGCTCGTGGTTTCTTCTTTGTAGATGACTACCCAGAAGAAGTGTTGGACTTAGTAGACCAGGGAACAAGTAACACCACTCCTGAAGGTAAAGCCGTATCAGGGATTACTGTTAAGGCTTATGCGTCACTGTCAGAAGCTCCTAAAGACCTTCAAGATAAACTCGCTCATGCCAAGATTTCTCCTAAAGGGGCTTTCCAAGTCTTTATGCCTAATGATAATCAGGCTTTCTATGACCAGTATGTCAAAACAGGAACTTCTTTAAACCTTCTCACCAAAATGACGGTCAAAGATAGTCTTTATGGTCAGACGAAGACTTATCGAAACAAGGCCTACCAAGTCGATTTTGGCAATGGCTATGAAACCGATGAGGTGACCAATACTCTTGGTAGCCCAGCACCTAAGAAACAAAACCTGAATAAGGATAAGGTGGATATCAATGGCAAACCTATGGTAGTCGGTTCACAAAACCACTATACCTTGTCATGGGACTTGGACCAATACCGTGGCATTAAAGCTGATAAGGCTCAGATTGCACAAGGGTTTTACTTTGTGGATGATTATCCCGAAGAAGCTCTATTACCAGATGAAGCAAGTATTCAACTTGTGACATCTGATGGTAAAGCAGTGTCAGGTGTGACGGTAAAAACCTACACGAGTTTATCAGAAGCTCCTAAAAACCTACAAGCAGCACTTTCAAAACGCAAGATTGTGCCTAAAGGAGCCTTCCAAGTCTTTATGGCAGAAGATCCACAAGCCTTCTATGAGTCTTATGTAACACAAGGTCAAAATATCACCATCGTCACTCCTATGACTGTTCGTGAGTCTATGCTTAATTCAGGAAAGTCTTATGACAATGTAGCTTATCAAGTAGACTTTGGACAAGCCTATGAAACCAATACGGTAACGAATCACGTGCCAAAAGTAACACCACATAAAACTAATACCAATAAAGAAGGCGTGTCTATTGATGGGAAGACCGTTCTTCCAAATACCGTCAATTACTACAAAATTGTTCTGGATTACAGTCAGTACAAGGACTTGGTGGTGACGGAGGATGTTCTTACAAAAGGTTTTTACATGGTAGATGATTACCCTGAAGAAGCGCTTAGCCTCAATGCAGATGGTGTCCAAGTGATGGATAAGAACGGAAATCTTGTCAAAGGGATTTCGGTGAAAGCCTATGCTTCATTGTCAAAAGCGCCTAAAGTGGTTCAAGATGCTATGGCCAAACGTCAGTTCACACCAAAAGGAGCCATTCAAGTTTTAAGCGCAGATGATCCAAAAGCGTTCTATGAGGCTTATGTTAAAACTGGTCAAACCTTAGTGGTGACCCTTCCAATGACCATTAAGAATGAGCTGACAAAGACTGGTGGGAAGTATGAAAACACCGCTTATCAGATTGACTTTGGTTTGGCTTATGTGACAGAAACAGTGGTCAATAATGTGCCAAAACTAGACCCACAAAAAGATGTGGTGATTGATTTGTCACAAAAGGAGAAAAGCCTTGATGGAAAAGAAGTTGCCTTGAATCAGGTCTTTAACTACCGCTTGGTGGGAGCACTTATTCCTGGTAATCGTGCGACACCACTCATCGAGTACCGTTTTGACGATGATTATGATGAAAGCCATGACGACTATAATGGTGTTTACAAGGCTTATACTGTGGTAGATGTCACTCTAAAAGATGGAACGGTTTTACCAAAAGGGACAGAAGTGACTAAGTACACGCTACAACAGGTCGACACGTCAAAAGGAACGGTTACCATCAGTTTTGATCAGGAATTCCTTGAAAAACTAGCAGAAGAATCCGAGTTTCAAGCAGATGTTTACTTGCAAATGAAACGAATCGCTTCAGGTAAAGTAGAAAATACGGTACTACATACCGTCAATGGCTACACCATCAGTTCAAACACAGTTAAAACAACTACTCCTGAACCAGAGGCACCAACTCCGAATCAACCAACACCACCCCAACCACCTATTCCAACGCAAGAACCACCAGTTCCAGCAAGTGTCTTACCAAATACAGGGGAGAGTCAATCCCTCTTAGCGCTTGTCGGTGGAGGACTTCTTCTTGGCTTGGCTTACGGACTTTCTAAACGCAAAATGGAGGACAACTAAATGGAACCCAAAAACATTTATACAATGGATTCAGACCAAGATGGCTTAACGGATGCTCAGGAGTTAGCTCTAGGGACCAACCCTTTTAGCAGTGATACGGATAGTGATGGACTGACAGACCTTGAAGAAGTCCAACAAGATTTGAATCCGATTCAACAAGGTAAGGAGAGAAGCTATGGCTTGGAATTATGACACAATTTCTAGAGCCCTTTCTGAGATGGCACGAGAAAACTATGAAGACATGGTCAAAGCCTTTTTAGCCATGGAGCTAAACATTCAAAACAAGTCACTTCTTGATACGCTCTATCAAGACTTTAGGGACATTGATGACTTGTCTTTAGTCAGTGATGACCTGCGCCTAAGAGCAGACGGTTCTCAGAGACAGATTCAAGAAGAAATGACGGACCTCTTGGATAAACTCTATCGAACAGGTGAGGGAGCTAGTTTCATTATGGAAGTGATTGCGTCCAACAATATTTCTGAGTCCCTTGCTCAGTATGAGGTTTTGAATGAGGAGGATTATTCATCTCTCACCTTAGAAACCTTGCAGGACATTATCCAAAAGGAGTTGTCTTTAACGAGTCAAGATTATTTTGGAAATGTGACTTATCTCGCCTTGCAGAAGGATTTGTTAGACCAGAAAAGCCATTTCTTACGACAGTATGTGACAACTTTGATGGAAAAGTTGCCACAAGAAAAAGACCAAAGAGCCTTGGTCCTAGACTAAAGCAGTGGGCTGAGAATACCTCTCAGCTCTTTTTTTAATTGGAGGAACGTATGAATCAAGAACAATTACTTGAGATGTTGCGGGCAAGATTGCCACGTGACCAGATTCTTTTGGAATCCTTTTTACGCTATCAAGCAGCCCATTTTGATGAGGATTGGGATAGCCTTATCCAAAATTTTACAACCCAAAGAGGAGTAGTCACTTCAACTGTTCAAGTGGTTCGCTTTGAAACAGAAGTTTCTGCTTTTGTAGAGGCAAGCCCCTTTGACGAGGCAACAGACCTAAGCAGCTACACGCAGACCTTTGGTCAGGCTGGCTTAAAGAAGTTACCTCAGTTAAACAGTGATGAGAAAGCCTTGGTGATTGAAGTCGCCCTCTTTAACCTAGCCACTCGCTTTCAGCTCTTAGACCAAGAAGGCGCCTATCAATCCATTTCGGTAGCTTCTCTTTTGAAAAAAGGCAGAGCTGCTAATTTGGTCAATGTCTACCGAGTGGCCAATAATTTGTCTGACCGAATTAGCCGTGATATTGAACAGTTTCTTCTCACCTATGAACCTGAATGGGTAAGCACCCAGGAAACGGTAGAGGAAAGAGAGGAGGCGGTTGAAGAAAAAGTAGTTCCAGAACCTTCTCAGGACATCACCTTTCGGGAAGAGGGTTTAATCATAATTGCAAGTCTTGATGAGGAAGAGTTATCACAACTAGATTTACTAACAGGGCAAACAGAACATTTACCAGCCTATGAACATCTAAACTTGTCCCAAAAATTTGAGATATTAAGTCACTTTGACCAAGTGCGAAATAGCCGTCCAAAACTACCAAACTTGAGACGTGGGGAGTTTGATCATGAAATGGAAGTGACTCCAATCTATGAAGACGATAGCCTCTTAACCTATTTAGAAGCTGATGGGACAGTCTATGACTTGCAACGTCCCCTAACACCTCAAGAAGAAGTGATCTTAACTGAAATGGGTCAAACCATTTTGGCTGAAAATACCGAAAAACTGACTCGTTTAGGGATAGACTTAGCTGACGTTGATGAGCAACAACGTGGGATACTGATAGATGCTGCAGGGCGTTTTCATTTGAATAATGCCGACCTAGCCTTATTAGGGGGCTATCCTAAGGCAACCGTCACTCAATTAGCCCTTGCGACAGAATTGCTTCAGATGGGATTAACGCATGACAAGGCAGAATTTTTCTTGACGAGTCAGCTAGACTTAGAAGAAGCAAGACCTATTGCCTACGCCTTCTTACGTGAAGAACTCACTCTTGAAGAAGCTAGAACCTTTGAAAGGGACAAACTGTCCCAACCTGACCTGTCCTTTAGAGAATGGCGAGAACACGTCTCACAAACAAAACCTGAAATCATGACTCAATCACTCCCTCAAAATCCTATCGTAGAGGAAGCCCTTAACCGTTACCCGATTGCTTCGATTGTGACTTATAAGGGGCAAGAGTTTCAGGTAATGGCCATTGAGGAGTCAGGCGTTAATAACCTGATTCGGATTGAATTACAAAATGATTTCACAGATGTGATTGAACAAAATCCAGTTCTTTTCTTACGGACACTAGAAGACATCACTCAAGCTCTTCATGTTACTTCTGTCGAAGAAAAAGAGGAAGTGGAAGAACCTAGCCAAGAATTAGACCTCTTTTCTTTTATGGATATGGAAGAATCTCAAGAGGCGGTTTCTCAAGTGACAACATCTCTAACATCAAATAAGAGAGAGGCTAAACAAGAAGAAGCATTGTCAGAAGATGAGTTGGAACCAGAAGTCACTGAGACGCCCCCGGCCACTGATTTTCACTTCCCAGAAGATCTAACAGACTTTTACCCTAAGACAACAAGAGATAAGGTTGAAACCAACGTGGCTGCTGTTCGTTTGGTGAAAAGTCTTGAATCTGAACACCGTCAAGCCACACCTAGTGAACAAGAACTCCTTGCTAAATATGTGGGCTGGGGAGCCTTAGCTAACGAGTTCTTTGACGAGTACAACCCAAAGTTTTCTAAGGAACGTGAGGAATTAAAAACGCTAGTCACAGAGAAAGAGTATTCAGACATGAAACAGTCCTCTCTGACCGCTTACTACACAGACCCTCTCTTGATTCGTGAGATGTGGAATAAACTAGAACGAGACGGCTTTACAGGTGGAAGAGTGCTAGATCCTTCGATGGGAACGGGGAATTTCTTTGCGGCAATGCCTAAACACCTGAGAGAAAATAGTGAGTTGTATGGTATAGAGTTAGACACGATTACAGGGGCAATTGCTAAACACCTTCATCCGAATAGCCACATTGAAGTAAAGGGCTTTGAGACTATTGCATTTAATGACAATAGCTTTGATTTGGTTCTTTCAAATGTACCGTTTGCCAATATCAGGATTGCGGATAGTCGCTATGATAAACCCTATATGATTCATGATTATTTTGTTAAAAAATCCCTTGATTTGGTGCATGATGGTGGGCAAGTCGCTATGATTTCCTCCACAGGAACCATGGACAAACGGACAGAAAACATTCTCCAGGACATTCGTGAGACGGCTGATTTTCTTGGTGGTGTGCGTTTACCAGATAGCGCTTTTAACGCCATTGCAGGCACCAATGTCACAACAGATATGTTGTTCTTCCAGAAGCATATGGATAAGGGATATGTGGCAGATGATTTAGCTTTTTCAGGTTCTATTCGCTATGACAAGGATGATCGTATTTGGCTGAATCCTTACTTTGATGGGGAATACAACAGTCAGGTTCTTGGGTCCTATGAGGTTAGAAACTTTAACGGTGGGACACTTTCTGTGAAAGGCAATTCTGATAATTTGCTAGCAGATGTTCAGATGGCTCTTAAACAGGTTAAAGCCCCTAGAGTGGTGGATAACTCTGACATCCTTATCACTCCTGATGTGATGAAAAAACAGGTCGTTGATACTTCTATTCCACCTGAAATCAGAGAAAGCTTAGATCGTTATAGTTTTGGTTATAAGGATTCTACGGTTTACTACCGTGATCATAAGGACATTCGTGTAGGGACAAAAACTGAGGAGATTAGCTACTATGTGGACGAAGAGGGGACCTTTAAGGCTTGGGATACCAAGCATTCTCAAAAACAAATTGACCGCTTTAATGACCTCGAAGTCACCGATAGCACTGCTCTTGATGTTTATGTGACTGAAGAAGCCACCAAACGTGGGCGATTTAAGGGGTATTTCAAAAAGACCGTCTTTTATGAAGCTCCTTTGTCTGAGAAAGAAGTGGCAAGAATTAAAGGGATGGTTGATATTCGTAATGCTTACCAAGAGGTCATCGCCATTCAACGTTACTATGATTATGACAAGGAAGAGTTTGCACACTTACTTGGAAAACTCAATCAAAACTATGATAGTTTTGTGAAACGCTTTGGGTACTTGAATAGTGCTGTGAACCGTAACCTCTTTGATAGTGATGATAAGTATTCGCTCCTTGCGAGTTTGGAAGATGAAGGACTTGATCCAAGTGGGAAAATAGTTATCTATACCAAGTCTCTGGCTTTTGAGAAAGCCCTAGTTCGTCCTGAAAAGGAAGTGACGGCAGTTTCTTCTGCCCTTGACGCTCTCAATTCTAGTCTAGCAGATGGTCGTGGGGTAGATTTGGATTACATGATGTCTATTTATCAGACGGATTCTAAAGCGTCTTTGATTGAGGAATTAGGAGACGCTATTGTTCCAGACCCAGAACGCTATCTAAACGATAGGGAAGTGGTCTATGTGTCTCGGCAGGATTTCTTATCAGGGGATGTGGAGACTAAGTTAGAGGTCGTGGACTTACTCATTAAAGAAGACAACTCTGATTTTCCTTGGGTCTATTATCAAGGTCTCTTAGAAGATGTGAAACCGCCACGTGTGACTTTGGCTGATATTGATTATCGGATTGGTTCACGCTGGATTCCTCTAGCTGTTTATGGGAAATTTGCCCAAGAAATCTTTATGGGACAAACTTTTGACTTGACTGATCAAGAAGTAGCAACTGTTCTTGAAGTCAGTCCAATTGATGGCACAATGTCCTATCAATCCAAGTTTGCCTTTAGGTATTCTACCGCAATGGACAGGAGTCTAGGTGTGCCTGGGTCACGTTATGATAGTGGTCGTAAAATCTTTGAAAACCTACTTAATTCCAATCAACCAACCATCACCAAACAAGTGGAAGATGGGGATAAGAAAAAGCATGTGACGGATGTCGAGAAGACAACGGTTCTTCGTGCTAAGGAAACGCAACTTCAAGAGCTCTTCCAAGACTTTGTGGCCAGTTACCCAGAGGTGCAACAGATGATTGAAGAGACCTATAATAGCCTTTATAATCGTACAGTCTCAAAAGTTTATGATGGCAGCCATTTAACCATTGATGGGCTTGCCCAGAATATTTCCTTACGCCCTCACCAAAAGAATGCCATTCAACGCATTGTGGAAGAAAAAAGAGCGCTTCTAGCTCATGAAGTGGGTTCAGGTAAGACCTTAACCATGCTTGGGGCAGGATTCAAACTGAAAGAATTGGGTATGGTGCATAAACCTCTTTATGTGGTGCCATCAAGTCTGACCGCTCAGTTTGGCCAAGAAATCATGAAGTTCTTCCCAACGAAGAATGTCTATGTGACGACCAAGAAAGATTTTGCGAAAGCCAAACGCAAGCAGTTTGTCTCACGGATTATCACAGGGGACTACGATGCCATTGTCATTGGGGATTCCCAGTTTGAGAAAATTCCCATGAGTCATGAAAAGCAAGTGACCTATATTCAAGATAAGTTACAACAACTCCGTGACATCAAGCAAGGCAGTGATAGTGACTATACCGTCAAAGAAGCAGAGCGTTCTATCAAGGGGTTGGAGTACCAATTGGAAGAACTCCAAAAACTGGAACGTGATACCTTTATTGAGTTTGAAAATCTGGGCATTGACTTTCTCTTTGTGGACGAAGCTCATCATTTTAAAAACATTAGACCAATTACTGGACTTGGTAATGTGGCAGGGATTACCAATACCACCTCTAAAAAGAATGTAGATATGGAGATGAAAGTGAGACAGGTTCAAGGGGAACATGATTATCGTAACGTGGTTTTTGCGACAGGTACACCCGTCTCAAACTCTATTAGCGAACTCTACACCATGATGAGCTATATTCAACCAGATGTCCTAGAACGGTATCAAGTATCTAACTTTGATTCGTGGGTGGGTGCTTTTGGAAATATCGAAAATTCCATGGAATTAGCCCCAACAGGGGATAAGTACCAACCCAAGAAACGCTTCAAGAAGTTTGTGAACCTTCCTGAACTCATGCGGATTTATAAGGAAACAACAGATATTCAAACGTCAGATATGTTGGATTTACCTATACCTGAAGCCAAAGTCATTGCGGTGGAGAGCGAACTCACTGAAGCTCAGAAATACTACCTTGAAGAGTTGGTTGACCGTTCAGACGCCATCAAGTCAGGCAACGTTGACTCTAGTGAGGATAACATGTTAAAGATTACTGGGGAAGCTAGAAAATTAGCCATTGATATGCGTCTCATTGACCCAGCCTATACCTTATCTGACAATCAGAAGATTATGCAAGTGGTGGATAACGTGGAACGGATTTACCGTGAGGGTAATGGAGATAAGGTTACACAGATGATTTTCTCAGATATTGGAACCCCTAAAAGTAAGGAAGAAGGGTTTGACGTTTACAATGAACTGAAGAACCTCTTAGTGGATAGAGGGATTCCCAAAGAAGAAATTGCCTTTGTCCATGACGCTAATACCGATGAGAAGAAAAACTCTCTGTCTCGTAAGGTCAACAGTGGAGAGGTACGAATTCTCATGGCTTCTACGGAAAAAGGTGGAACAGGCTTAAACGTCCAATCACGTATGAAAGCTGTCCATCATTTGGACGTTCCCTGGAGACCAAGCGATATTGTCCAACGCAACGGTAGGTTGATTCGTCAGGGTAATATGCACCAAGAAGTAGATATTTACCATTACATTACCAAAGGGAGCTTCGACAACTACCTCTGGCAGACTCAGGAGAATAAACTCAAATACATCACGCAAATCATGACCTCTAAAGACCCCGTACGGTCGGCAGAAGACATTGATGAACAGACCATGACTGCTTCAGGCTTTAAGGCTTTGGCAACAGGTAATCCTTATCTCAAACTGAAAATGGAGCTAGAAAATGAGTTGACCGTTTTAGGCAATCAAAAGCGTGCCTTTCATCGCACCAAAGACGAGTATCGTCATACCATTGCTTACTGTGAACAGAACCTCCCTATCTTAGAGAAACGTCTCAGTCAGTATTACCGTGATATTGCTCAATCCTTGGCAACTAAATCCCTGGATTTTGTCATGAGATTTGACAATCAGACAATGAATAACCGTGCAGAAGCCGGAGACTATCTACGTAAACTCATTACCTATAACCGTTCTGAAACCAAAGAAGTCAGAACACTTGCGACCTTTAGAGGATTTGAGCTAAAAATGACAACAAGAAGCCCTAGTGAGCCTTTGCCTGATATAGTGTCCTTAACCATTTCAGGAAGTAACCAGTATTCTGTCTCTTTAGACTTGAAATCAGATGTGGGAACCATCCAACGCATTACTAATGCCATTGACCATATCCTAGAGGATCAAGAAAAGACAGAAGAAATGGCCAATAACCTCAAAGATAAATTAGCAGTTGCAAGGGTTGAAGTGGAAAAGGTCTTTCCTAAAGAAGAGGATTATCAGATGGTTAAAGCCAAATATGACATCCTTGCCCCATTGGTAGAACAAGAAGCAGAGGTTGAGGAAATAGATGTAGCGCTAGCTAAGTTCAATGAAACGATCCAACCGCAACACGACCAACAACTTTCTCTTGATTTTTAAGAAAAAGGCTGACAAAAAATAGTGAACGCGGTAAAATGAAGTCAAGAAATCACCAAAGGAGAACAAACTCATGACCCAAACAGTAGAAGCGATGCGTTATCAATTAGAAGAATGGCTAGCACAAGGCTTTACAACACCTGAAGACCGAGCTAACTACCAAGCCTTAAAGGAACAATACGAAGATGAAACCCTTGATTACAGCTTTTCAAAGCGAGAAATCATTGGTCAATTAGACATTATCATTACCACTCGTGAGAATGATTTTCCAGATTTAGATGAGGTGACAAAAGAAGGCTATCTTGATCTGGTTGCTCAACTTGATAACCTAGACAAGGGACAGGCTGACTACTATCGCAAGCAATTAGTGTAGAAAGAGGTGTAAGACATGATAGAACAAATCATTCAAAGCCTTTTCATCATTGTAGCAATAGGACTGATTTTGATTGTTCTCTACCAGATTGCGAAGATGCTTGAAAGCTTATTTATCATTGGATTAATCGGATTTTTAGCTTTCACAGAAGTCTATGGGATTTACCTCTTTTTTACAGAAAGATACCTCTATGTCGAAGATTTAGCAACCAATGGTATGTTGAGTTTTACGACTTTCTATATTGGTTTCAATATCTTACTTGTTTTAGGGTTTGTGATCAAAGTGGTTAGAAGTCGGATGGCATAGAGTAATGGGATTACCTAAGTTAGGTAGTCCTTTTTCTATAGATTATTTTTGAAACGAACTCGTAATAGTGATTGTGTGCCTTCTATATATCAGGTATAATCATTATTGATTAGAAAAAAGAAGAGGTGTTTTGCTTGCTTGAAAAATTAATTCTATATTTTCCAATAATTATTTTTGTACTGTCCTATATAATAAAGTTCTTTTGGCTTAGATTTTCAATTTTTATGGATGAATTAATTTCAGGTGTTAAAATCAAAATTTTTTCCCATATATTATTTTGGTCAATTGTGAGTTATATTTATTGGGTATGCAATCAATATGAGATTTTATTATTTCAAACTAGCGATAACAATTTAGATTTATTATCACTATTTTCTCTAGTCTTGACAATATGGGCAAGTTTTGGAGTTTATGTCGGTTTTCTACAATTCATGGCTGGGTATGATAATAAAGAGAATGGAACCTACTTAGGCTATCAAAAAATGGATTTTTTGACAAAAAGCAATGTTTGGTACCATGTAACAAATAGTTGGGAATTTTTTGGCTCTTTATTACTTTCAATTGTTATTCCTATTATAGTTAAATTTAACACATCAGTTGATATTCGTTATCAATATATTTGGCAAGCTATAGTTGGATTCCTATTAATTTTGTTTATTTTTCTTTTGAAATTTAGCTTAAAAGTAGCTAGAATAACTATATTTATTAACAAAGAGACTGATGGAGGATTGAAAGACGTTATACAGTCGGATATTAAAAACAGATATAACAGATATTTTAATAGATTGGTCAAACAAAAATTTTCCTATGGAGCAAGGGAGAGTTATTTTAGACAAGTCAAGATGGATTTGTCTAATATTGACAATAACACAGACAAGATTATATTTTTAAAAGTTATTTACTTAAAAATTATAGATACTGAACTTCTTGACAAATTTGAAGATAGAGATATCGTCAATTATAAGTACTTTATAAAAGAGAAATACGATTTAATATCTAATATTGATTTTAAAGATGACAAATTGATTTCTTTTGCTATTACTTTATTTAAATTAGATGCTCAAATATTTGATAAATTGATTAAAAAGGATACACGCTGGATAGAGAGTGATTGTATCTTTGAATCCATGGGTGGTATTTTTAATAAGAAACCTATTCTAGATGTAGAGTGTAACCATAAAATCAAACGATTATCACTTAATTCGTATGAATTAAGTGAGATTAATAATATACATATTTACATGTTTAAAAAAATAGCGAAAATGGCTAAAAATAAACAATCAAATTCTCAGATGGTACATCTAATTCAGGAAAAGATTTCTCAAAATAATATTAGGGAAAATTATTGGGAAACGGATAACTCAGGCGGTGCATTTATTTTTGAAAAAACAATCTCTACTTCTAATCTCCGAATTTCTAAAAGTTATTATGAGGAAATCGAAAAGATAGATGTATTTTATTCATCATACTATTCCGAGATTAAATATAAATCTGATAGTAATAATATATATATTTCTTTGTATCCAAATATACTTAAAATTGAATTCCATTTTAAAGACGGAAGACAGTATTATATTAAACGTAATGAGATTAGAGATTATTATGATGAATATGAAGAAAATGTTTGGAATATTCTTTTTGATAAATATAGAGATTCGGATAATCTATCAGATGTATTTCTTCCTAATTTAAGAGAACCTGAAATTATATTAGATTCTTTTGGAGATAGTGATGAAGTAATCATCCGAGACTATGATAATAAGATTGGTTATTCCAAAACTTGCTTCAAGTACCTAACTGATCACTTTGAATATATCGATAACAATAACTCACAATTTACGAATTTGTTAGAAATGGTAAAAACCATGTCTGCTGATTATCGTGGAGCATTTGCTTTGTACCAATTGCTTTATCCAGAAAATTCGAATTGGGATTCGAGTGTTGAAAGTTACATAGAGATTCTATCAGAAGTTTTACCACCAAGAAAAGAAGAGAGAGAAAAAATCTATAATGATATGGTTTCAATAATCAATGAGATTAAATATGGTAAGAGTCTTGGTTCGGAAGTTCTTGGAAAGGTATTTAAGACAAGAGATATCGAACTGTTTGATGATGAGTTTTTGAAAGATTTCAAAGGGATTCCTAAATTAAAACTCATAGTAGTTCAAAGTATATTGTCTACCAATACATATGGTTTTAGAAGAGTGGAGTTGCAAGACGGATGGGAAAAAAAAGATTTAGTTGAACAATACATAAGAGGGCTTTCTATAACCCCTAAATTATTTCCTAGCTACACTGATGATAATAAGACTTTGAATTCATCTATGAGTGAGTTTTTATTGAAGAATATGGAGTTACTAAACTCTTATGATTTTGGACAGTTACCTTTAAGTTCAATTTTGTTGTTTGAAAAACTTTTATATTGGAAGTGGTGGGGAGATAATAAGCACGATGAACAAGAATTTATGGTTAATCTTATAAAAGAAGAAGTTAAACATAGATTGAGTGGTTATAAGTATAGCCTCAATGGGTCTTTATTGAAATTTTTCACTTTAAAATTGACAGAAGGTCAAGGGAATCAATATTTAAGAATTGTTAATGATAAAGATTTTAAAAAAGAATTTAAGTTTGCTTTACTTAATCATCTTAATAGAAATCAATTGACACTAGATACGTATTTAGATGGAATTGCTGATGAACTTAAAAAATATGATAGTGTAACGATTGGTATTTATGAAAAAGAATTAATTAAAAAAGAGGTAGAAAAAATAATTTTTGAAAATTATTTATCACTTGAATAGTTGCTATTATAAAATATAGACTTCATAATAATTATTATTGGATTACCTAAGTTAGGTAGTCCTTTTTGTTTGTGATAACTTTTTCAAGTCCATCTTGTTATGATGGTGCTATCTTATGAAAAAAGGAGGTAGCGCTAGTGATGTTAAACAAAATGAAGGCTCGGTTGCTCATTGGCTTCGGTGGTCTAGCAGTCACCAGCTTTATGGTGATGATGGGTTACACCATTGGTTCTCAGTCTGTTACCAATCATACACAGAAACAAATTCAGACTGAGGCTCATAAACTGTTGACCAAAGAGAAAGAAAAGGAAAAAGGAAATGTCCTTTCTGATGAATTGGTCAAGGAATTTCTCACGCAATACTATACCAAGGAAAAGCTGGGCGAGAACAACAACCGTATTAAGCCCTATATGACAGATTCTGCTTATAAGGAAGAAGTTGCTCGTCAAGAAGAATCTATCAACCAAGTCTATAAGGATTATATGTTGGATTATCGCTTCGAATCTGCTCAAATCTATGTCAATACAGAAGACAATGAAGCCCTTGCAGAGGTTACTTATCAAGTTGTTTATGTGTCAGATGTCAGCGATAAGGCTCAGAAAAGTATACAGACAGAAACAAGAACTCTTAAACTCTCTTATGCCAAAATGTCAGATAAACTCCTTGTCAATCAGGTAACCATTTGGAATGGGAAACTAGAGGATTTAAAAGAAACTTCTGATGGAGTTAACTCAAGCATTCCAAAGATTCAAGGCACAACGACAAGTGAGACCAACTAGCAGGAGCTACTCTTCTGCTTTTTTTGATAGGGAGATGAGATGACAAGAATTGAAGCAGTGAAACACAAGGCGATTTTAGACGTGGCAGGAAGTCTAGGCTATTCTTTTAAAAGATTATCAGGACAAGTCTATGAACATCCAGAACACGATTCCTTTAAAATTTTTGCGGATACCAATACCTTTAAATGGTTTTCACGTGATATACAGGGAGATGTGATTGATTTTGTTCAATTAGTGGCAGGAGTGTCTTTTAAAGAAGCCTTGTCCTACCTTGAAACTGGAGACTTTGAACAAGCTAAGATAGTCGAAGAGACTTACCAACCCTTTCGTTATTATTTAAGTGAAGAACCATTTGAGCAAGCACGGACTTACTTAAATGACGTTCGTGGTTTAAGTGACGAGACCATCAATGCTTTGGGCAGACAAGGTCTATTAGCACAGGCTTATTATCAGACAAAGGCCTTTCAAGAATCCGTCCTTGTCTTTAAGAGTTATAACCATCAGGGTCAATTAGAAGGGGCAAGTTTGCAAGGACTTGTCAAAAATAATGAGAGACATGATCGAGATTACCTCAAGAAAATCATGAAAGGTTCTCATGGCTATATAGGAATAAGTTTTGATATAGGAAAACCTAAACGTCTTATCTTTTGTGAATCGGTGATTGATCTGATGAGTTATTATCAACTTCGTCAGAAGCAGTTATCAGATGTTCGTTTGGTTTCTATGGAAGGCTTAAAACTGTCTGTGATTGCTTATCAGACCCTACGATTAGCCGCTGAGGAAAAAGATAAACTTGAGTTTTTAGGTACCGTCAAACCAAGTCGATTAACGCATTACCTTCATGCTATACAAGAGACGACTACCTTTTTTAAGACTCACCCAGGTTTATTAACTTTGGCTGTTGACAATGATGATGCTGGGCGAGACTTTTGTCGGAAGTTATCTGAGAAAGGACTTCCCATTGAAACAGACTTACCACCCTTACAGGAACTGAAAACTAAAGCAGATTGGAATGATGTCGTGAAAAGTCAGAGAGACCTATCTCTAAAGGACATGATACAATCGGCCAAGTTACAACTTATCAGGTGTAACCCTCCGCCTAGAAGAACAACTACTTTAGAGTTGTGATAACAAAATCAAGTTTCTTATCATAAGCTAGAAAGGGATAAGGAGGACACCCTATGAGTGTGATTGAACGCCTAGACGAAAGAGTAGCTAGGCAAGAGGAGAAGGTTGCGAAAGAAACGGAAAAATTAGAAACCTATCGCAGTCAATTACAAAAAGCGATGTATCAAGCCTTTATCAAACGCCAACAAAATAGTCCCTGGACTTTTGATGAAGCATTGACGCAGGCCTTTGGCCAAGAAGAGCAACCAACATTATCCGATAATAGAAACGAGGAATAACACATGACAAAAGATTGGACCTTTGACCAACCCCTAGATGATAAAACACCAACGTCTTCATCAGAAGAACGTGCGAAGATTGCGGCACTATTTCATCAGGAAAAACAGCAAGAACCTGAAGAAGTGGATTATGTGGCAGCCTTTGAGATGGAACAGCAAAAGTCTAAAGATCAGTCTGTTTCACAACCAAAGCCACAGGAGAAAATAGAGCCAAGACAAGTTCCATCCTCTACCATTACCAGTGACTACAAGCAACATTTAGCCAATGTCATGGCTCAAAATAATGAGGACATTCTTCAAAGTCAGAAGAAAATCGAAGAGTTGCATCAGTTGATTGATGATAAGAATAAGCACAATAAAAAACTACAAGCCATTTCAGAAGCTATTGATGACTTGTAAGTACGAGCAGTTCTTACAAGGGCTGCTTTTTATAAGGAGATAAGATGAGGTTATTCAAAAAGCAAAGACACAACCAAGATAGTTTTAAACGACTCATTCATCGCTTATCAGGAATGTCTGAAGCTGACTTACATAAGGTCAACCACTTACTGGATGTCGTGTTTGATTCAATCAGCCAAACGACCAATGACGTAAAAGCTCCTAAAGATTTACAAAAGGAGCCTACCCTAGATGAGACTATAACTGAAGCTAAGAATAAACTGAGGACTGAGCAACTTGAAAAACGGATAGAGCAGTTTAAGCAGGCCAAGAAACCGAAAAGCAAATAACGCACCATTTTTGGTGCGTTATTTGCTTTTTGTGTTATAATGAAAGTAACTAATAGGAGGTCGTTAACTATGATTGGAGAGAATATCAAATCTTTACGAAAAACTCATGATTTGACGCAACCAGAGTTTGCTAAGATAGTGGGTATTTCACGAAATAGCCTTAGTCGTTATGAAAATGGAACAAGCTCTGTTTCAACAGAACTGATAGACCGTATTTGTCAGAAATTCAACGTGTCGTATATCGATATTGTAGGGGAAGAAAAGATGTTAACACCAGTAGAAGATTATCAATTAACGCTAAAAATAGAAATCATTAAAGAGCGAGGCGCAGCGATTTTATCCCAACTGTATCGCTATCAAGATAGTCAAGGGATTGTTTTTGATGATGAGTCTAATCCTTGGATTTTGATGAGTGATGATTTGTCAGACCTTATCAACACGAAGATTTATCTTGTCAATACCTTTGATGAAGTAGAGCGTTATAATGGTTATTTGGATGGCATTGAGCGGATGCTGGAGCTTGCTCGTCATCAGGTGGTTGCTTAATGAGCTTAGAAGCATTTAGCCAAGATGACTTTGATATAGCCTTAAAACGGACTATGCGTTCCTTAACTCGTGGTAAAACGACATCAGTTACCCCAAAAGCCATCTTACTTGGTGGGCAAAGCGGAGCAGGTAAGACAACGATACACCGTATCAAGCAGAAAGAGTTTCAAGGGAATATCATTATTATTGACGGTGATAGCTACCGTTTTTTACAGCCGAATTATTTAACTTTACAAGAAGAGTACGGGAAGGATAGCGTGGATTATACCAAAGGATTTGCAGGAAAAATGGTAGAACATCTTGTCGATGAGCTAAGTAAGCAGGGTTATCATTTTTTAATCGAAGGAACCTTGAGAACAACAGAAGTCCCAAGAAAAACTGCGCAGCTATTAAAATCAAGGGGCTATCAAGTCTCTTTAGCTTTGATAGCGACCAAGCCAGAATTGTCCTATCTCAGCACCTTAATTCGTTACGAGGAAGTCTATGCCGTAAATCCAAATCAAGCTAGAGCAACCCCTAAAGAACATCACGATGGTATTGTAGAGCATTTAGTTGATAACTTACGAGAGTTAGAAACTGATAAACTCTTTGATGAGATTCAAATTTACCAGAGAGACAGACGGTGTGTCTATGACTCTGAAATTGATGATGGTTCAGCAGCAGAAGTGCTACAAGAATGCCTCTTCGGAAAATGGAGCAAGGTGGAGAAGGAAATGTTGAAAGTGGGACAGGAACAGTTGAGGGAGCTCTCTATGATGAACGAAAATTAAGAGGAGATATGGAATGTATTTAAAAAGTTTATCAATAAAAAATTATAGAAAATATGGCGAAAAAGAACAAACCATCAACTTCGCTCATAGTAAATGGCCAGAAAAGACAGATGATGAAAGTGAATCAAAAAAAATAGATATAACAGAACAGTATATATCAAAAAGTTCATCATTAATTGTAGGAAAAAATAATTCTGGTAAAAGTACAATAGTAAAATTATTAAATACTCTCCAAAATACCAAGTCAGGTAGTCGAAATATTTTTAAGTATACAGATTTTAATTTAAAAATGTTGTCAGATTGGTATCAAGAGAATATTGAGAGTAAATCTGAAGAAGAGATAAAAAAACTTGATAAGTTTCCGTTTCTGGAGTTTCAACTAGTATTAGGAATTGATGATGAAAATGATTTGATTTCAAGTTTCGAAGATATATTAGTAGTAAGTGGTATAAAAACAGTAGAAACTCAAGAAAACCAAGATATTGCGGAAGTAACTATAGATATTAAGTATGAAGTGGCGGATGAGAAATCTTTTAGAGAAGAGCTTATTAAACTAAAAAATAGTAATTCAGAAACAGATAATCAGCAAGATAAAAATATCGTTTATAAAAAAGAGATTCAATATCGACAATTTTTAGGTTTATTTAGCAGTAATTATTTTGTATTAAATTTTTATCCTATAGGAAGAGAGGAGCCTGCTAAAGAATTTTCTCTATCTTCATTACTAAAGGTTGAAACAATAGAGGCAAATACGGTTAAAAATGACAAGACACTTTCGCAAGCTTACAATAAAATAGTCTCAACTTATATAAAAAATAATGATATAACTACAATTGATAAATTAGTTGGTGATATTAATTATCAAGTGAAGGATATGGTTGATACCAATATCAAGAATATTCTTCAGAGTGCAGTATCAAGCATTGAATCAACTAAGAATTTAAAGATGAATTTACATCCAGATGTAACTTTAGAGAAGATTTTTGCAAATAGTATTATCTATGAGTATCAAGAGGGAAATAATAATATACCTGAAAGCCAGTTTGGTATGGGCTATACAAATTTGATGGTTATTATTGCAAAGATTGTTGATTACATTGAATTATACAGCAAGAAAGATATTAATGGTTCAGTAAATATTCTCTGTATTGAGGAGCCAGAGTCATTTATGCATCCACAGATGCAAGAGCTATTTATAAAGAATATTTCAAAAGCAATCGCTACCTTATTAGGTAAAAAACAGCAGCTAGATACATTTCAAATTATTATTACGACTCACTCAACACATATTTTGAACAGTAAGATTCAATCAGGAAATACACTTAATAATATTAGTTATCTAGGTCAAGCAGGAGCAAATAATATTATAAAAAACATAAGTGATGACGCAATAGTATCTGGAAGAGGTATTGACAAAAAAGCTTATGAATATATCAAGAAATATTTAAGGCTAGAGGTATCAGATATTTTCTTTGCTGATGCAGTCATTTTAGTTGAGGGTGTTTCAGAAGAAACCTATTTAAGATATGAAATTGATAAGCATCCAATATTGAAAAATCATCATATTAAAGTTTATAGAATTGATGGAGCTTATGCTCACCAGTTTATTAGTTTATTAGATTTGTTAGAAATCAAAACGGTTATTTTTACAGATTTGGATCTAAAAAGATCTGAAGATGAAAAGAAAATTGAAATAAAGAGTAAAGTTTTTGAAGATCCTAGTGATTTTGATATTATTCCTTCAAATATTGATGATTTAGAAGGAAAATATGGAGAAATGGGAAGTTCTTTGACCACTAATGGTACTTTACAGTATTTTATAAAAACAGAATTAAATGATGAAAATGCTAAATTTGGTGAAATTAATAGCAAGATAATTGACATGCTAACTGATAAAGAAGAATTGATTGTTGAGTATAAAAATATTTCCGTATATTCTCAAGGTAAAATCAACCGATACTATGCTACTAGCTTTGAGGAAGCAATTATTTTAACAAATGCTAAAAACAGTGAAGGTAGCCATAAAAATAAACAATCACTAATTAAACTTCTACAATTTGTTCATCCAAAGAAGAAATATTTTGGAGATATTGATGAATCTTCAGAAATAGCAGATAAGTCTTATATGTATCAAGCTCAATTATCTGATGGGAAATCAAAGTTTTCTACTGGAATTATATATTTATCTTTAACTGATGATGAGTTTAACCTTAAACAACCTAAGTATATTGAATCAGGTTTGAAATTGCTTTGTGATTATTTTGAGGAGTAACTAATGGCATTTACAATTAATCCAGAAAATAAACAATTAGAGATTGATATTCAGCAAGAAATTAATGAATGTTTAGATAATTTTGAGAGCTTTTGTTTTGATGCTGGTGCTGGTGCCGGAAAAACCTATGCACTTCAAAAATCAATTGAGCATATTTTAAAGTCGGAGGGGGAAATTTTAAAGTTAAGTAATCAAAAAATCTTGTGTATTACTTATACTAATGCTGCAAAAAATGAGATTCTTGATCGACTTGGAAAAAATTCTTCGGTGGTAGTATCTACCATTCATGAATTTCTTTGGGGGTTTATTGTTCTTCAGCAAGAACTACTGACTGAAGAACATAAAAATAAAATAAAAGGTGAACTCGAAAAAATTGAACAAAAAATAAATGGAAATTCTCTTTCTAGCAATGTGGAACAGAATGAATTTCGAGAGCGTATCTGTGATGAAGATTTTCTAAAAGTATTTTATAGTGTATCTAGTAGTCCTGCTAAAACTTTCAAAGAAGTGATTAAAGGTTTTGATGAATACTTTAGTCCATATCTAAGTAGTGTTAAGAGCTTTAGAGATTTTGTTAAGGATATTAATAAAAAGTATAAGCTTGGAATTACACTGAAGGAGATTGAAGATAAAAAATCTAAAAAAGTTATTTATAATCCTGTTCAGAACAGAGATAAACTTGAAAATTATGTTATTAGCCATGATACATTATTGCTTTACTGTGAGAATATCATTACGAGTCAGAATTTATTAAAGAGATTATTTTCAGATAGATATCCATATGTATTAGTTGATGAGTATCAGGATACGGATGAAAAAGTTGTCAATATTATTGATAGTATAAGAGAGTACTCAAATTCTAAGCAGAACTTTGTGGTAGGTTTTTTTGGAGACTCCTTACAAAATATTTACGGTTCAGGAGTGGGTGTTCTGCCAAATAAAGAAGAATATAAGAGTATAGAAAAAATATTCAATCACCGCTCTTCTAGTCAAATAGTAGAGTTGATTGAAAAAATTAGGAATGACAATTTTGGTCAACAATCTATATATACTGATTTTGATAATGGTTCTTATAATTTTTATGTCGCAGATGATAATTTTGATTTAGATATTTTTTTACAGGAAAATAGCTTGATTAATAATACAGCCTGTCTTTTAATGAAAAATGATGATATTTCGAAGGCTCGAGGATTTGATGAACTATTATCTGCATTGAAAAAGTTTCCTCGATTTAGTGGAGGTAACTATGAAAATGTAACCAATGAATTTTTGCAGACGAATTTACAGCAGATGGGATGGTTTTTAAGAGATGTTTTAACTTTCATAGACTTTATTCAAAAATCATCAGATCCTAATTCAACTGTTAAGGAAATTGTTCAGTTTATAGCATCGTCTAAATCAACACTAACATTTGGTAATATGAAACAGTTTATTGGTAGTTTGAGAGAAATCAGTTTGTCAACTTTGACAATTGGTGAATGTATTAATGGAATAGTTAATATTCAAGAACCAATCTCAGGTGAAGAGATTTTAAGAAAAATATTCTTGATAGATGAAACCTCTGAAAACGTTTTATTGGCTATTAAAAATAAAGCGTATAGTTATTTTTACTATGCCCGAGATTTGGAGGAGGACTCCGAAAGTGAACTGTCAGTTATTGAAGAATTTTTTGGGCTAGATGTTTCTCAATTTATCAAGTGGTATAAATATATTTTTGATGACCTTAAAGATGAGGGGATTAGCTACTATACATTACATGGTTCAAAAGGCTTAGAATTTGATAATGTAGTTGTTGTGTTACAGGATAATTTTGCTAAGAAAAAGGATTATTGTAAATATTTTTTTGAAAATTATGATAATCGAACTGATGATGTTAATCGGTTTAATGAAATTCGTAATCTTCTTTATGTAGCATGTTCAAGAGCAAAAATAAATCTTCATGTGGTTTATATTGCTGAAATACAAGAAAACATATTAGCAAATATTGAGAGTATTTTTGGTAAGGTCCAAAATTTAATATAATCTAAATTTTTCCGAGAGCTATCCAGCTCTCTTTTTTCTTACACTCTTTTTCATGCTGTGATAACTTTTCCAAATCATCCTTGTTATTCTAATATCATTCCTAAGAAAATCAAGTCTTGATTTTTCACTGGGGGTTTGGGGGCGAAGCCACCAAGTTATCTTATCGTTGGTTGTCAAAACTGGAAGGTTTTGATCGGCTGGCGATATGATTTTTTGGGTATTGTGACCACAATGCCTGAGCTCGCAAAGACCGAACAAGGACTTTAAGAAATTTCCCGTATGACACACGGGGTCGGGGGTTACCCGAGAAAGGATGAAAGTGAGGGAAAGAGATGTCTGAACAGTACCGTGACATTCGAAAAGAGGTAAATCTAACCGCAGATGAGCTAAAACAGATTGAAAAAATGATGGAGGTTGATAATTATCGTCATTTTTCACCATTCGTCAGAGATAAAATTTTGATGATTGATGGTAAACAGTTAGCTACCAAAGAGTGGTTTTCCCTTTGGCAGTCTCAGAAGTTTGAACAAATTAGTCGAGATGTGCATGAAGTTCTAGTTGTCGCAAGAGAGAATCACCAAGTGACTCAAGAACACGTGTCAATCTTATTGACCTGTGTTCAAGAATTGATTGCGGAAGTTAATCAAGCCCAGCCACTCAGTCGTGAGTTTCGTGAAAAATACATGAGATAGGAGGCTACTATGGTTTATCGTTATCGTACCAATCTCAAAAAAGTATTTCTAACAGATTCAGAGTTACATCAATTGAATGAGCGAATTGCTAAGAGTAATTGTCAAAATTTCTCAGTCTATGCTAGGAAAGTATTGCTTAATCCAAACATGTCTATTGTCACAATTAACACGGATATCTATGAGCAGTTGGTTTTTGAATTGAGGCGGATTGGAAATAATATCAATCAAATTGCGCGTGCTATTAACCAAAGCTATCTGATTTCTCAGGAACAGTTACAAGAATTGAGTAAGGGAGTTAGTGAGTTGATTACTGGAGTAGAGAAAGAATTTCAAGTGGAGGTGAAAAGACTGAAGGAGTTTCATGGTAGTCACTAAGCACTTTGCAACACATGGTAAAAAATATCGCAGGCGTTTGATTAAGTATATTCTCAATCCAGATAAAACAGACAATTTGAAATTAGTATCTGATTTTGGCATGAGCAATTATTTGGACTTCCCTAGTCATGCAGAAATGGTAGAGATGTACAATGTTAACTTTACCAATAATGACAAGTTGTATGAATCCAGAAATGATCGACAGGAAAAACACCAACAAAATATTCATGCTCATCACGTCATTCAATCATTTTCTCCTGAGGATAATTTAACACCAGAAGAAATCAATCGGATTGGTTATGAGACCATGATGGAATTAACAGGAGGTCGCTTTAAGTTTATCGTAGCAACTCATACAGACAAAGATCATGTCCACAACCATATCTTAATCAATGCCATAGACAGTAATTCAGATAAAAAGTTGATGTGGAATTATGCTTTGGAGCGAAACCTACGTATGATTTCAGACCGTATTTCTAAAATGGCGGGGGCAAAAATTATCGAGAAGCGTTACTCGTATCGTGACTATCAAAAATATAGGCGGTCTAGTCATAAATTTGAATTGAAGCAGCGTCTTTATTTTTTGATGCAGCAGTCAAAGTCCTTTGATGATTTTTTAGAAAAAGCAGAGCAATTACATGTTCACATTGATTTTAGTCAGAAGCATAGTCGCTTCATGATGATGGATAGAGCAATGGCTAAACCAATCCGAGGGCGTCAACTTAGTAAACGAGATTTATATGATGAAGTTTTTTTTAGAACGCATTTTGCCAAGATAGAAATTGAAAGTCGGCTAGAATTTCTTTTGGAGCGTGTCAATTCATTAGAGGAGCTATTATTAAAAGCAAAAGAATTCAATCTAACAATTGACTTTAAACAAAAAAATGTGGTCTTTACTCTTGAAGAAAATGGCAAGCAGATAAGTCTGAGTCATAAAAAAATAAGTGAGAAAAAGTTGTATGATGTTGCCTTTTTTCAGAATTATTTTGAAGATAAGGAGTTGGTGTCCTCAGAAGTAGTTGAAAGTCTTCGAGAACAATATCATACTTTTCAAGAAGAACGTGATAAGGAGAAGGTATCTACTGAAGAAATTGAGGAAGTTTTTGAGGAATTTAAGGAAAAGAGAGATGCCGTTCATGAATTTGAAGTGGAACTTACAGAACACCAAATTGAGAAGTTAGTTGATGAGGGGATTTATATCAAGGTGTCTTTTGGTATTAAGCAGAGTGGTCTTGTTTTTATTCCCAACTATCAACTAGATATTATGGAAGAAGACAATCAGAAAAAATATAAAGTTTATATTCGTGAGACAACTTCATACTTTGTCTATAACAAAGAATACTCGGATAAGAATCAGTACATCAAAGGGCGAACCTTGATTAGACAGTTGACCAATGATAGTCGGATGATACCATACAGAAGGCCAACAGTTGAAAGTTTACAGAAAAAGATTACTGAGATTAACCTCTTGATGGAGTTAACTGATACAGATAAGAAGTATCAGGACGTTAAAGACGACCTGATCTCAGAAATAGCAGAGCTAGACATAGTATTAAATCAAACCAATGAAAAAATCGCCACCTTAAACAAGATAGCGGAAGTGCTTATCAATCTAAAGAGTGAAAATCCTAGTAGTCGAAAATTAGCAAGATATGATTTTTCAAAACTGAATTTAACAGAATCAATGTCATTAGAGCAGCTGAATGAAGAAATAAGAGTATTGCAAGGGAAGTTAGGTCATTATCTTGATGAGTATGAGGATGTTGTAAGAAGGTTGGAAACATTTAGAAAGATATTAAATAGGCAAGGGTTAAAGTGGAGAAACGGTCATGATAGAGAAGTTTACAAATATGAAATAATTGATTAATTTCTTTATATAGCATATAGCTTCCAACAAATACATAAAGAAAATTTTGTTTTAGATAGATTGTGTTCATTATAAATTTATTAGATAAGAGGGGGATTGCTAAATAATAATAATGGAGAAAAATTTTTGATGAGTTTACTGTATATATAGTTTCTTCTTGATTGAATAATGGCAAAAAAATGTTATAATAAGGAAAGTAAGCGTTTTCTTTTACGGAGGAGAGTATGCGTGAAAAGATCGAGATGTATATTGGAATTCTTTCATATAGAGGGATAGGTAACGGAAGGCAAAAGGGAACAGGCTGTATTTTCCACTATAAGGAGAGATGGATTTTAGCAACAGCAGCACACTGTGTTTATAACATAGATGAAGATACATTCTATACAGATTTTAAATTTACTCAGCCAAGTAGTAATAAGGAATATATCCTTGGTGATGTTTTTTTACATAAATTTTGGCCGAGTTTATATGCACCAGAATACGATATTGCTTTTTTTAATATCAACTGTGCTGATAGTTTTTCAAATTTGGATAGGATGTATTTGACACCATGTTTTGCACCTTTAGTTGATAAGAAATTTATGATTGTTGGGTTTCCTGGAAAAATAATATTCAGAAATAAATTATATATAAAGAAAGATAATAATGGAATTAGTGATAGCTTATATTCCTCGAATTTAATAGGAATAAGAACTAATAAAAAGGAAGGTATGTCGGGAGGACCATTAATATGTCAAAATAAAGATGGTTTGAATATTGTTGGGACGATTAGCTTGTCTTTTGTATCAGAAAAGGGAATTTTGTGGTGCGCACCATGGAATAAAGATTTCGAAATCATTCTTGATTTTCTTACAGGAGATAAAAAAGTAGAACCAGAATTTATGGTAATTCATAGCTGGAAATCATAGAAGTGGAGGAAAACGATGGATTTACGGTATGAAATGTATTTAACCCCAAATTATAAATTTTATAAGCGAGCAGGAGAGGCTAACAAAAAGAAGACTTTGCTTCATGTGGAAAATTTGCCAGAGGGATGGTATTCAAAAATTGATAAAGAAAAGCACTGGCACTATTGTGGTCCATTTGGGATTCCTATACCTCCACAAGGCTGGAAAATACATATTAGTTCCACATTAGAAAACACACAAAAGACACTAGACATTGTATCAAACATATTAATTTCTAGGAATACTCATTTTAAATTTGTAATGAGCACATGGGATTTGTTTGTAAAAAATTCAAAATATGGTGATAGAAGTGCTTCAGGAAAATTTATTACTATATATCCTGCGACAGATTATTTATTTTATACTTTACTTGATGAATTAAATGAAGCACTTTCTGGATTGGAAAACGGAGCTTATATATTAAATGATAATCGTTGGTTCTTCGGAAATGTATACTTTAGATACGGTGGTTTTTTAGAAATGCATACTCGAGAGGGACAATCTGGTATAATTAATGAATATGGAGAAATCATACCAGATCAACGTATCCCTGGATATGTAGTTCCTTCCTTTGTTGAAGTCCCGGAGAAATTAAAGTTGATGGAATTGGAAAAAGAAAGTAGGTCTTTGGATGCAAGTAGATTAGATGCTTATAATATATATGAGGCTATGCATTTTAGTAATGGAGGTGGAGTTTATAAAGCAACTATTATATCTTCTGGAAAAAAAGTGATAATAAAGGAAGGGAGACCAGAAGCGGGTCTAGATAGTACAGGAAAAGACGGATTTAAAAGATTGTCGACGGAATTTGATACTCTGTCTAAATTGTCAGAGGTTGATGAAGTTGTGGATGTATATGAATATTTTAAAGCATGGGAGAATGTTTATTTGGTTGAGGAAGTAGTGAACGGTATACCTCTTCAATCTTGGATTGCTCAGCATTATCCGTTTAATGGTTCGGAGGAAAAAAAGCAAACTTATCTTCACAAGGTGTTGGATATCACGGAAAAAATAAAGATTGGTTTACAAAAAATACATAATAAACATATTGGAATAGGAGATTTATCACCATCTAATATACTAATTAACAATGATACATTGGAAATCAAGTTTATTGATTTTGAAACTGCCGGGCCAATTAATGATGAGTATTCTCCAAGTTTAGCTACTCCGGGATTTGTTTCAAAGTACTCTAAAACACGTAAACAATCAGACTGGTATAGCTTCTATAGAATTGTATATTCTATGTTAGTTCCAATTGCTCCAATTCAAGATATTGAAATTAAAAATGAAAGAAAAATGGACAAATGGATTTTAATAACATTTGGTAGAGATGCATACGATTACGTTACTACTTTAAAAAAACTTCTTCCGTTAGCTAAGAGTATGTATAATTCTGATAATCAAGACAATCATCAGGAGTATGACTTAGAAAATTTAATATTAAAAGTTCGTCAAGGGATAGTGTCGCACCTACAACCTCGTAAAAAGCAGTTGATTCCGGGGGATATAAGACAATTTGAATATCCGGGAGGAATATATAATGTTTTAACCGGTGGTTTTGGGGTAGTGATGTCATTGATTAGGACTGGAAAAACTCCCCCTTCCATTAAAGAATGGGCACTTAGATATTCAAAAGAAAAGTATTTATCTGAATTAGATTATGGACTTTTTTCTGGGAAATCAGGAATTGCTTGTATCTTATTTGAGTTAGGAGAGATTCAACGTTCAAAGGAAATTATAGATTCAATTAATATTTCAGACGAAACTTCAGATATTACCATCATGACTGGTCTATCTGGGATTGGACTTGCATTTTTATCATTTTACTCTTCGTTAAATGACACCGCTTACTTGGAGAAGGCGATTAATGTTGCTGGTATAATTAAAAAAGTATTTAGTAGCAATGTTGATATCTATTCTAAAGATCCTGATTTCTTTTCTAAAGGATTATTTGATGGATGGAGTGGAGCTACGATTTTTTTCAATGCTTTGTATACAGTGACTAGAAATAAAGAGTGGCTTAACTATGCTGAGGACATGATGAGTAGAGAACTAGATAGTTGTACCTTAGATGACGAGGGAATTCTGCATATAGAGGATGAGCAAAGGCTGCTTCCATATTTAGCAGGTGGAGGAGTAGGTGTTGCAATCGCTCTACTTTCTCTCGCAAAGCAGACAAACAATGAATTTTACTTTAAAAAGTTTGAACAAACTTTACCATTGTCTTCGACAATTTGTTGCTATAATAGTGGGTTATTTAGGGGATACGCTGGTTTTTTACTTTTTTCTTCCCTTATCGAACAAGAGTATGGTATAATAGACGATAAGAAAACGCTAACATTGCTTAATACCATGCAGATGTATGTGATAGATACAGGACAAGAAGTAATGCTTCCTGGTGACTACGGTTATAGGTTATCGGGAGACTTATTTTCAGGTGCTTCGGGTGTCCTTCTTGCTCTAGAAGCGATTAGAGGAAGAAGTTGGAAAAATTGGTTTCCTTTGATCCCTGAAACACTAGATTTATTACTCTAATGGAAGAGTTTCAAAATTTATTGAGATATTATATTTTATATAATATAGGGTATTTTTAAGTAAATCATTATTTTTATAGTGGATAACTTTTAGGACGGTTTAACTGTAATTTGAAAAGGAGAATGAACATGAAAAACATTTTGTCTTTACAACAACTTAAGGTAAAGGAAAACACGAAATTAATGGCTAAATCATCAAAGAGTACAAACTGTAAAAACAGTAGTCATGCTAGCTGGTTTATTTGTTAATTAGATTTTCCGATAAGATTAATTCTCATTTTTATCTTAACTTTACAGGAGGGGTTTTAATGAAGAAAATATTATCTTTACAACAATTAAAGAAAACAGGCAACACTAGAGCTAAATCTAGCATGAGTTTAAATTGTCGAATGAGTAGTAATAATAGTTGGTTTTTCTGCTAAAATAATTTTATAAAAATTTACCTATTAATACCCTAGCTAGCCTTGAAAATTTTTCAAGGCTAGCTGTATAGTCTAGAGAGTGTGAATTTATGAGAAAAAACAAAAATTTAGACATCTTGTTCTTGAAGAAATATATGCCCAGTAGTTTGTATCTTTTCTTTTTAAGCTTGTTAGTATTTACTGGTACTATCTTATCTTTAAGTATTCCAATTTTTATTATGAAATTAATTGATAACATGAAAAATGGACTTAATGGTACTGATATAATACTAGTTATTTCACTATTCATTATGGAATTATGTTTCACTGCATTCTCATTTTATTTTATAAATAAAACATCAGAGAAAATTGTGAGGCAAATACGAGAAGAGATATGGTATCACATTTTGAATTTACCTATTTCGTATTTTGATAAAAACCGTTCAGGGGCTGTTGTAACAAATATTATTCATGACACTGAGGAAATATCAGAATTTTTAAATAGTCAAGTTAGTTCTTTTTTTACTAATATTGTAACAATTATTGGATCGATTATAATACTTTTAGTATTAGATTGGAAATTAGCAATATTATTAGGTATTGCTGTTCCTATAGCTGTTTTAATTACTAGCTATTTTGGAAATCAAGAATACATTCTTGCTATGAGATATAGAGAGAGTATTTCAAATTTGCAAAATAATCTAACCTCGACTCTTTCAAAAATTAGGTTAGTAAAATCAACTACCTCAGAGGAGGCGGAACTTCGAAAAGAGAGTGAACTGTTTAGCTCTTTGTATAATGTTGGGGTTCGAGAAGGTAAAATACTAGGTATTCTTTCTCCTATATCGTCAATGGTTGTTATGTTACTCCTAGTTATAACATTTGGCTATGGAACATATCGAATATCAAATGGAACATTGTCAAACGGAGCATTGGTTGCGAGTATAGTGTATTTATTTCAATTAGCTGATCCTTTCTCACAAATTATTTCTTTTTTCACTAACTTTCAAAAATTTAGAGCTTCAGTAAAAAAGATACGCGAGTTACTTTTGGAGCCTTTAGAAAAGAGTTATTTTCCAGAAGCTAATAATAGCATTAATACATATAGGGATGGATTGTTTTTTGATGATGTTGAGTTTTCTTATGGTGAAAATGAAAAGACAATATTTAATGGTATAAATTATGAATTTCAACTATTTAAAACAACAGCAATTATTGGAGTTAGTGGCGCTGGAAAAACAACCATATTTTCACTGATTGAAAGATTCTATACTTCAACTAATGGAAGGATTTTTTTTCAGAATAAAGATATAACAAGTATTCCGTTAAAAAAGTGGAGGAGTAAAATTGCCTATTTATCACAAGATATTGATCTATCATTTGGGTCATTGTTAGAAAATTTAACTTATGGCATATCAGACTACTCTATGGATGAGGTAAATAAGTTAGTAGAACAATTTGATCTAAAATCTTTTGTTGATAATTTAGAATATGGCTATAATACTATTGTTGGAGAGAAGGGAATAACTCTTTCGGGAGGACAAAGACAACGTATTGCTCTTATTAGAGCAATATTAAAGGATGCTGATATATATTTACTTGATGAGCCAACATCAGCTTTGGACACTCACACAGAAAAATTAGTTCAAATTACTTTAGAGAAATATTTGAAAGGAAAGACTGTTCTAGTTATTGCGCACAGATTGAAGACTATAACTGCTGCAGATGAAATTGTTATATTGAATAATAAAGTAATCGAGTATCACGGAAAGCATAGTGAGTTAAAAAAATCTTGCAATCTGTATAATCAATTATTAGAAGATAGTGTACACTAAAATTAAGTTTAAAGATGAGTTGAAAATAGTAGATTTAAGCTAAAAGAACTCAAAACCTGATAGGTGTGAGGGGGTTATCGTTTAATTTATACTTTTTTGTTAAAGATAAGAAAAAGAGGAAGTAATCGGATGGAAAAAAGTATAAATGACTAGTATGTATCTCTTCTGTCAATTAATTAATTAATTAATTACTTCTAATATTCTTTTTGGAGGGAGTGTTCTATTTTTGTTTTTACATTTGGCATCTCAAAGCTATACCAGTATTTAGAATAGCTTTGAGATGCTTTTTATGTGACTTTCAGTTCGTTTCGCTCCGGAGGTGCGAAATAAATAAACCACCACCCACTATATGTAATTACATACCAAAACGGGGGTATGATTTTCTGGATAATACTCATATAAAAAATAAATAGTTATGCACTGATTTGATCGAATATTGGCTATTATTTTTATGTCCAAATAATATTTAAAAATAATTGATGCAAATGAATTATTGTGATACAATAATTTCAGAAAGGTAATTATTGTATCACAATAATAAAGGTGTTTTTTATGAATAAATTCTTAAAAATAATTAGCTATATTCTATCCCTTGTGCGATATGTCGTTTGGTTCGTCGGTTTGCTATTACTAGTGGGTGTAGCGGGAATTTTCTTCGGAGGACAGAGAAGTCATGGAAACTTTATATTTGATTATGGGAATATTATAATCAAAGTTCCAATTATTTTTCCTTTGTTGATCCTTTTTATGACAATAGCTATATGCTTTATAACTATAAAACTATTAAAGATTTGGAGCATATTACTTTTATATTTTAGCAACAATATATATTTTAATACTAAAAATTTAAAATATATAAAAAACTCTTTCCTATTTTTGCTTAGTTTAACAATTTTTCAATTATTAATAAACCTAATCATTAATTACTTGAACACAGCTAATGTTAGTGGATTATTTGATTTTTCAATAAAAAACTATTTAGTTAACGTATTGTTCTTGATATTGAATTATTTATTGATTATCATATTTAAAAAAGGAGAACATATACAAAAAGAAAACGAGGAGATAATTTGATGATATGGAAGAAATTAAGATAAAATTAGATGAAGTGATTAAGTCTAGGAACATTACATCTAAAGAATTAGCTAAAAGGATTGATATCACCGAAGCAAATTTATCAATTTTAAAGACTGGTAAAGCTAAGGGAATACGGTTTTTGACACTGTTGAATATTTGTAGAGAACTCAATTGTCAACCTGGTGATATTTTTGAATATAATAAAAGGAGTAATGATAATGAAAAATAAAAAGATACTGATGACTCTGGTTAGTTTTTTAGTCTCATTAACACTTATATCATGTGGTCTAGGAATTAAAGATACAGTGCAAGATGTTACATCAGAAATCCATCGAGAATCTTCCAAAGAAGATACTGAAGGTTTAGGGATAAAACAAGTATTAGAACAAAAAAATGGTGAAAAAATGGATATAGCTATTAAGGATTTTACTGGTTATATTTACGTAATGAGCACAAAAGAAAATATTGAATCAATTAGAAAGTCAGAATTTAACCTCAATAATGATTCTTTTAAAAATATTAGAAAAGAATCTGAGCATGATTTCAATATTCGCTATAATAGTAAAACATATTTTTCGGTAAAACAGATAAAAGTTGAATCAGTTAGTTCAGTGAAGATTTATTCAAATTACTCAGGAAATAATTTATTGGTTTTAAGAAAAGAAAAATGATAAGAAACAACTTAAGTTTGACCTATATCGATCTTACAGTTAGTAATCAAAAAGGGCCTCAACTATTGGCTCTATAATTTCTATAGTGGGTAAAACCACTGTAGAGATTATAGAGCTTTTTAAGTGTACACAAAAAGTCCCATAAGAACTATAATGAAAAGCAACCAAACCATCATTAGGAAGAACTTATGAGACTTATTAAGAATACCACAGAATTAATCGGAATTAAAGACCAAAATATCAAGATTTCACTTGTTTTTGAAACTGACACTCATATCGAGATTCAAGCAAAACTCGATTACCCTGCACCATTATGTCCTCATTGCCATGGAAAGATGATCAAGTACGACTTTCAAAAGCCTTCTAAAATCCCTCTTCTTGAGCAAGCCGGAACTCCAACACTACTACGTCTGAAAAAACGTCGTTTCCAGTGTAAAAGTTGTAGACGAGTCATGGTAGCTGAGACATCTATCGTTGAGAAAAACTGCCAAATCTCTAATCTGGTCCGACAAAAGGTTACACAACTCCTAACTGAGAAGGTGTCACTAACTGATATTGCCAGAAGGTTTCGTGTGTAGACGTCCACTGTCTATCGTAAGCTTGACCAGTTCACTTTCAAGAAACATTATGACAAACTTCCAGCTATAATGTCCTGGGATGAGTTTGGGTTCAAGAAAGGGAAATTGGCTTTTGTGGCGCAGAATTATGAGACAAACGAACTCATAACCATCCTTGATAATCGCCGCCAAACCACTATACGAAACTACTTTTTGAAGTAACCATTGAAAGCTCGCCAACAGGTGCAGTTTATCACGATGGATATGTCTGGGGCTTATATTCCACTAGCCAAAAAACTTTTTCCAAACGCTAAAATCGTTCTTGATCGTTTCCACATTATCCAGCACCTTGGTAGAGCATTTTTAAAGACTAGAATTGCAACCATGAACCAGTTCGATAAGAAGTCACTACCTTATCGAGCTTTAAAAAATCACTGGAAACTCTTCCAAAAGGACAGCCGTAAGTTATATTGTAAATCATTTCACTAGAAGACCTTTGGTCAAACCTTAACTCCACATGAACTCGTTGAGAAAACACTGAATTTCTCAGAAGAACTAACCGACTACTATACACTTTATCAGCTTTTGCTTTTTCACTTTCAGGAGAAGAGAGTAGATGAGTTCTTTGAGCTGATAGAGGAGAACATGAGCAAGGTCAATCACTACTTTCAAACGGTCTTTAGGACTTTTATTAGACACAAACAATACATCCAGAATGCGCTAGAAACAGACTATTCAAACGCGAAACTGGAGGCTACCAACAAGTTGATTAAAGACATCAAACGGTTGGGCTTCGGTTTTAGAAACTTCATCAACTTTAAGAAACGTGTCTTCATCACTCTGAACATAAAAAAAGAGAAGACCTATCAGGTCCTCTCTAGATGTTAGCTTTTCGTCACCCACTACAGTTGACAAAGAGCCCAACTATTCCGAATAAATTACTCAGAATAGTTGAGAAACCCATAAAATTCAAAACTAATATAATAATATATGTAGAAGTAGCTTTATACTTTCTATTTAGTTGTTGTTTTAACACATAAAAATAGACTAATGGAACTTTGCTTTTTACACATTACACTGAGATTAGAAGCATTACAAAATTTTGCTTGTTCAGTGGAAACCATAGTTTGCAAAGATAATACTTTCTTCATTAAATCCCTCCTATAAAGTTAAGATAAAAATGAGAATTAATCTTATCGGGAAATTTGATTAACAAATAAACCAACTAGCATGACTACTGTTCTTACAGTTTATGCTTTTTGATGATTTAGCCATTAATTTTGTGTTTTCCTTTACTTTGAGTTGTTGTAAAGATAAAATGTTTTTCATGTTCGTTCTCCTTTTTAATTATAGTTAAGCTACCTTATTTATCTATTATAATAGTATTGACTTCCTTAAAAATATTGAGTTAGTGAGAAAATTCAACTTGAAGATATCCAGAATTGAATGATATTGACATTCTTTCACAAAATAACCCAAAACACTCATTTATTGTTCTTTCCGTTGGATTGGAATAATTTGATAAACAAGATCTTATAAAATAAAAATCTTGTTTTCTAAGACTCCTATATAGTTTATCAAAAGAATTATTATAATAACAAATTTGATGTTTCGGAAATGAGAGAAAGTCAAATTATCTAATTTTTTCCAAAATTAAATCTAAATCAAGGAAAATACATGGAGTACATAAAATAAGTCATCAGGCACCCTATATAAGAGTCTCTAAGAAACTTTATTTCTTGTTTTGTATTTATCGTATTCAAATAAATGTGTCAAGATATGTTAGCGCTTTCTCTTAATCTATTATACCATACTATTGTTCAATACGAGAAGTAAAAAGAAATGAAAAGTACATTTATGTATAAAGAAAATGGCAAATTTCAACTCCAAGTTAGCCAATTTGTAAAAACTTAGGAGATCATAAACTAGTATTTTTTTTGGATAGTTGTTTATCCAGTTTTCAATGAACGCGACTTGTTTAGAAGTCGTTTTTCTGCTCCTTGTCAACTGTAGTGGGTTGATGAAAAGTCATAACCTGGAGAGAACCAAAGCGTTTCTCTCTTTTTATGTTCAAAGCGATAAGGATTCTTAATTTGAAGTTGTCAAAGTTCCGGAAACCAAAGGCATTTCGTTTGATGATTTTGATAAGACTGTTGGTTGCCTCAAGTTCGGCGTTTGAATATGGGAGTTCAAGGGCATTGATCATTTTGTCCATGTCTTTCAAAAATGTTTTAAAATCCTTCTGCAATGCAGGATGTACAATAGGAAGGTTCTCCTCAATGAGCTCGAAGAAATGGTCAGCTTGTTTATCTTGAAAGTGAGAGAGTAAGAGTTGATAGAGTTCATAGTGTTCACGGAGTTCTTGAGAGTAAGAAAGTAGTTTTTCTAGAATCTCTTTGTTGGTCAAGTGCATCCGAAAAGTCGGACGGTAAAATCGTTTATCGCTGAGTTTACGGCTCTCTTGTTGAATGAGTTTTCAGTAACGTTTTAGTGCCTTATATTTGTGCGACTTTCTATCAAACTGATTCATGATCTGGATTCGCAGACGGCTCAAGGCACGACTCATATGTTGGACGATATGAAAACGATTCAGAGCGATTTTAGCGTTTGGAAATAGTTTTCTATCAATATCGTAGTAGGGGCTAAACATGTCCATCGTGATGACTTTGATCCGGTTTCTAACTTGTCCGCAATCGCACAGGAAATGATTACGAATAGTTGTCTGTGTTCTACCATCAAGGATGGCTAGAATGTTTTGCAAGTCGAAATCCTGAGCGATGAAGCTCATCTTGCCTTTCTTGAAGCTGCACTCATCCCAAGATATGTGAGTTGGAAGGAAAGATCAACCTGTCTTGAATTTGAATTCTTTCAATTTACGAATGACTGTCGAAGTAGATACAGATAAACTTTCGTCGATAGCAGTCATAGAAAGCTTCTCAATCAGCTTTTGAGCAATTTTGTGGTTGACAATAGGCGCAGGTATCTGATGATTCTTCTTGACTAGAGAAGTCTCAGCGACAGCCATTTTTCTGCAATTTTGACAGCGGAAACGACGTTTTTTCAAACGAATGAGAGTCTTGTAACCCGCACATTCCAGATAGGGAATTTTAGATTCTTTTTTGAGGTCATACCTAGCCATCTGGTCACGGCAGTTGTGGTATTTAGGAGCTGGATAATTTAGCTTAGCGATGACTTCTTTATGAGTTTCAGCATCCACACATAGTCTGAAATAGTGATGTTCTTGTCTTTTATTCCGAGTAAGTTTGTGATAAGATTTAATTGTTTCATAAGACTCTTTCTAATGATGATTTGGTCGCTTTTCATTATAGGTCTTATGGGACTTTTTTTCTACAACAAAATAGGCTCCATAATTCTTAAAGTGGTTTTACCCCCTACAGAAATTATAGAGCTCGTTTTTCTTGTGCCTTTTGACGAGCAACGATGGATGATTTTATTGTAGTTCTTGTTTGTGCCACTTTCCCAAGAAGAATAAGGGTGGGCGTAATATCGGTAGGCAGGCAGATATTATTTGGAATTCCTCGCGAAAGAATTATTACTATGGTTTTAAAGCTCACATGTTAGTCATCATGTCGGACAATATTGTGGAAGAGCTAAGAGATGCTTTGGCACGAAAGGGAGATTAGTTCTGGGCTCCCTTCCCTGTAAGAATATGACAATTGCGAGAAAACACAATAAGTGGGAACTATTGAAAGCTAGATGGATAACTGAAACACGATTTTCACTCCTCTGTACTGTGTTTGATATAGAACATTCTCTGGCTAGAAGTTAGGCTGGGATAGAATTATGGATGGAACGAATTATATTTACTCACAATTTGTGCTACTCTTTTCTAGTATCAGAGATATAGCATATATTTTCGATAAAGAATCTTTTTACATAACGCTTCGCTGTCTGAAAGTTATATTTGTTCATATGTTTGACATAAATGAAAATATTTAGTTTTAGCGTAAAATTTGTGATTTTTATAGATATTGTTGAATTTTTAATTAAGAAGACGCAGTTAGTGGCCTTGTTTATGTTTATCGTTCTAAAGAATTTTAAATTAATTTATGCATATTTCGCATAAAATTCTGATTTTTATTATCTCCGAATTACAATAATAGTAAGAGGATTGTTAATGTATATCAGATTAAAAAATTTAAGAGAGGACAAAGATTTGTCACAAAGTCAGATTGCGGAATATCTTCGTTGTTCACAGTCTGCTTATTCTAGAATAGAAAGTGGTAAGCAAGATATCCCTACCTTATTTTTGAAACAATTAGCTAAATTATATCAGGTAACTACAGATTATATTTTAGAGATGGATAAATTTAGTCGTTAATAAATCCTAAGTCCTTTGAAAACTGAATAAACTGAGGTGGGACTTTCTTATTTGTCGAGCATTTTAGTATGATACGCAATGAAATGAGCGATTAGCATCAACTATAAAATAGAGTGGTTCTCTATCTGCCGTGATCACAAATAAGGACAATGATACTTCTGAACGTTCAGGCTGCCAGCGAGAAAGGACAGCGGGTGAAATTCCCATGAATGATTTAACCAGTCATACCCACGGAGGAAATTATAGAATAGCACGTTATCAGGGGAGGGAAGTTTTGGAACAATCAGTAGTAAAATATAGTCTGCAGTTATCAATGCTTAATTTTTTATACTCTAAAGAATTATTGTCTAAAAATGAGTATGAAAAAATCAGAAAAAGACTGCGTATTAAGTACACAAAATAGCTGACCTTTTTATTTGAACGCGGTAATATAGAATCAAAAGGAGGAGTTTCAGTATGAAAACAAATAATGTTGAAATAATAAAAGCTGATTCTTTAGTTCGACGTAGAGGTGTCAATGTAGAGAGACATTTAAAAAAGGTTGCTGCTTATTGCCGAGTGAGTTCTGATAGCGAGGACCAGAAGAACAGTTATGAATCTCAGGTGAGACATTATAAAGATTACATCTCTCAGCGTTCAGATTGGGAACTAGCAGATATTTACGCAGATGAGGGAATTTCAGGAACTCAAGTAGGAAAGAGACAAGATTTTCAACGCTTAATCAATGATTGTGTAAATGGAGAAATTGATTATATTGTAACAAAAGCAATTGCTAGATTTGCAAGAAACACCTTAGACACTTTGAAGTATGTCAGAATGTTAAAGGATATGCAAATTGGAGTATATTTTGAGGAAGAGAATATAGATACCCTTACTATGGATGGAGAACTACTTCTAACCATTCTTAGCTCTGTTGCACAGCAAGAAGTAGAAAATACATCTGCACATGTGAAAAAGGGATTAAAAATGAAGATGCAACGTGGTGAACTGATAGGGTTTCAAGGGTGCTTGGGGTATGACTATGATGTAGAAACCAAGCAACTTTCTATCAATAAAAAAGAAGCAAAAATAGTTCGTTATATCTTTGAAAGGTACTTAGAAGGTATTGGAGGGAAAGTTATAGCAAGGGAACTTGATGAACTAGGTTACAAATCTCCGAGAGGATTAGATCATTGGAATGATACAACAGTCTTAGGAATCATAAAGAATGAAAAATATAAGGGCGATATTCTAATGGGCAAAACTTTTACAGTTGATCCAATAAGCAAGAGACGTTTGAGTAATTTTGGTGAAGAAGATAAGTACTACATCAAAGATAATCATGAACCTATAATATCTAAAGAGGACTTTGAGAAAGCTCAGGAGATTAGGTTGCGTAGGTCAGGAAATAAAAAGACCGCTGCAAATGTAAATGGAAAACGTGAACGCTATTCAAAAATGTATGCTTTCAGTAGTATGTTAGAATGTGGTTTTTGTGGTTCATTATTGTCTAGAAGAAGTTGGCACTGTCGTTCAGATTATCGCAAAGTTGTGTGGCACTGCGTTACTTCGATAAAAAAAGGGAAAAAATATTGTAAACATAGTAAAGGATTAGAAGAACTAGCTATTGAGGGAGCTTTTATGGAAGCTTACAGACAGCTCTATCATTCGAATGAAAATATAGTGTCAGACTTACTTGAAACGATTGAATCTGAGTTGAATGACAATAGCCTCAACAAGGAACTAAAAAAGATTACTAATAAACTTCGTACATTACTAAAAAAAGAGGAGAATCTTGTAAATTTAAAACTAGAAGGGAAGATTAGTGATTCCATTTATAATGAAAAATACACTGAAATTTCTTCAGAAAAAGAGTATCTTTCAGAAGAAAAAGTAAATGTTGAAACAACTTTGAAGTCAGAAATTGATGTAAAGAAAAGACTAACTGAGTTTAAACAGTTACTATCTTCACAGAAATTACTCACCGAGTTTGATCGTACAGTTTTTGAAAGTATTGTTGAGAAAATTATTGTAGGTGGTGTTAATAGCGATGGGGAAATAGACCCTGCAATGTTAACTATTATGTTCAAAACAGGAGAAACACAAAATAAGGACGGTAAACAATTTAAAAGTAAACGTAAAAATGCTAAACTAGAATCAGATAAATTGTGTCCTCAAAACAGTGACGAGGATAAAAAATTGTATCCTCAAGGAACAGACAACACATGTTGAGGCAGTATCACTACTTGTACGAGCTGAGACATCAGCGAAGTAGAAGTAGATGATCTGCCCATGCGATAGCTGTCGTAGAGTAAGGAGTTTACGACGAAACGATACGGTAACAGCGAACCGCTGAGTGTGTGAGTCTATTGGTAAAACGCAATTAAACGTCTCGCTTTTAGATTTCAAGGCGAGACGCTTCGAAGCTCCACTGGAGCTTTGAACTCCCACAAACGCATCATGTTGAGGCGGTATCACTGCTTGTACGAGCTGAGGCTTCAGCGAAGTAGAAGCAGAATAGTAGTTTATATTCTTGCAGAAAATCTAGCAATTTTATAGTAAGTATTACAATCTGACAGGAGTCAATAACTTTTTAGAATATTATTTCAGTTAACGATTAAAATTCTTAGTTTAGAAAATATAATGGTTTTTAATGGGCTAATTAAGTGCTAGTCATTGTACAGAATAACTAGCACATAAAAAGGGAAATATTGCCTTCAATTTTTAGATGGACTGAGGTAGAATTGTAAGAGACTGTGACAGAGATGTTTGCAGTCTTTTTGTGGTTTTAGTGCTATAATAACCAATATAGGTAAGCTGTTTTGGGAGGACGAATGGATTGAGTTTCTCAGGATAAACTAAACAATGAGGATTTTATTATTGCCTTACAAAATTTGCCTCGTTACTCGGGTCCCCTAGTATAATCAATGGTTGATTGCTACTTTAATCAAAACTACTATGCAGGATACACTCTGGACAGTTGGGCTATTGATAGCGCATTAAATAGAATTTCCGAAATGATTTCTTCAAGGAAGAAAATACCAGTTGGGTATAAAGCCGTTGAAGAAATTGATGCTATATTTATCGATAAGTCATTTAGCGATATTGGGCTAATGCATTGGTTATTTAATTTTCTCAAAGATACAAAAAGGTTTGCACTAGATGAACCTAGTACACATATGGTGGGATACGGCCGTTGGGAAAAAGAAATCGACGAAACGGATTTTTGTAGCTATTTAATAAACTGTTGTACATCTGTGATGAGTATAATTATTGGGAAGAAATTATAGAGAATCTAGAGGCTGAAAGATTAAAATAAATTTATGAGAGAGTTGAAGGTATGAAGTTTAATAAAATATATAAAATTATCTTGTCGCTTATAGCGATAGTATTATTAATATTTTTTAGGCAAGTTATAGTGAATTTTGTTGTTTCTACTAATTTGGAAGTCTCGAAAGGGAATCTATTTGTATTAACTATTATATTTTGGTTAGAAATACTCTATATATTAGTGATATATGATTTAGTAATTATTAAGTTATCTAATGGAGTAAGTGATTGTTTGAGCGAACTAGGGCAATGGGCGATAAGAACGAAAAAGGTGAGTATTGCACTTTACACAATTAGAGTAAATTATTATTTGTTAAGACTAAGTCGATTATTACGTGTAGGTTGGGTAACTTATGGTAGCGATGAAAAAAATTCAGTCTGGAAAGGGATATCTAAACTCACCTTGACTCAGCTATCACTTAATATATTTAGACTTATAATAAGTACACCGATGTTCTTGGCATTTTTATCTGCTTGTTTCTCTTTGGGAATATTGAAAGGAGGTATTACCTTTTATTTGCATAAGCTTCAAGAAATTCTAAGAGGTATTTTACAAATAAAAGTAAATATTGGTGATATCTTTTCAAGATTACCAGCCCTTGTAGCTTTGATGACGATATTACCAATCGTCTTTTTCTTCTATTTCTATAGTCAAAAACGTGATGTTCGAAAAATAATTGATAAGAAAAATAGTCAATATTTTGAAGAAGTTGTTTTATTGTATGAAAAATTATTGATTTGGATTGATAATCATATTTATAAATTATCTGATAATTTTAATTATGCAATTGAATGCCAAGATACAATTGTTGAGATATTTTTAAAAAAGGAGGTTCCTAACTATATATCATTAGCAGAGAAGCAATATTATATACCCGGAGAGATTGAGACATTTAGATTTGTTGAGATAACTGATTTGACTGAGTTTAGAGAAATTATTAGTAAATTATCTAGTGATAGATTAAGTAAATGTACACGAATATTCTCAGTCAAACAATTTGATATCTGGTATCTTTATTTTTTTGATTTTCCTTTATTGAATGATGAAGAGACAATTGAAAGATCTTTCTATACTAAAAAAGGGATGAGTTCTAAATTGGATAATCGTTCTACTTTTTCGTATGACTTTACTCAAGAGGAAATTGATAAGAGGAGGAAAGAGGAACATTATCGTTTATCTTGTTCTATTTATGACGAATTGGAGTTGCTATACAGGTTTAAGAGAGTAAGTGATTCGTTAAGAAAATATCTTTATTCTTCAAGAACAGAGCGACTGCTACTAAAAGCATTAAATAAAGATAAATAAATCCATTCCATAGTATTATTCTAAAACTGTCCCATCGCATTTCGTTTGATAGTATAGGTAGGCACTATCAGCACATGTTGAAGTAATAGCATTGATACAAATAGTAAGATTGTAAAACTTTCATCTTAAGCAATTTTACAAACAGTTGGAATTTAAGGAGAAAAAATGATTTTAGAAACGGAAAGATTGATTCTTCGCCCATGGGAAGAAAGAGATGCCAATGATTTATTCCAATATGCTAGTGATCCAGAGGTTGGTCCGATTGCAGGTTGGCCTGTACATACTAGCGTTGAAAATAGCAGAGAGATAATAAAAAGTTATTTTTCCGCACCCGAGACATACGCTATCGTTTTAAAAGAAACGATGCAGCCAGTGGGTAGCATAGGGTTGATGATTAGCTCTGCAAGTAATATAGGTATTCCTGATACTGAGGCGGAGATTGGTTACTGGATAGGAGTTCCGTATTGGGGTCAGGGACTTATACCAGAAGCAGTTCAAGAGATAATGAGACATGGATTTGATGACTTGAATCTGGAGAAACTGTGGTGCGGTTATTTTGACGGCAATACAAAGTCAAAGAGAGTTCAGGAAAAATGTGGGTTCCGTTATCATCATACAAAAGAGAAGGTTCAATGTGCTTTGGAAGGTGTTCTTCGTACAGAACACATAACCTGTTTATCAAAGGCAGAGTGGATTTCAATTAAGTAAATCCCAGTTTGTCGAGGTAATACCTTTAAATGATAACCTTATGCAATCGTTAAAAGCTCTATAGACATGTTTCCACATACAGAAAGGTTTACTTGACATACTTAGTGTTCACTCGTTTCATGTTGATGCAGTATTACTGCTTGTGAAATCTGAAAAATCTGTAGAAGAAAAAGCCTTGATGTCAATTATTAAATATAATAAAGACATGTTTAGAAATTTATAAATCAATAACAAACAGCAATAATGAGCTATAACAGATGTTGTAGCTTTTTTTTAACTCATCTGTGATATAATATTGGAAATAAAACATATGGAGATTTAATTATGAGTGAGAATATAGTTTTTCCGAGTGTTGATTCTTTGCAACAAGTTGTCAATGTTATTAATGAGGCAGCTGTAGCTGTAAATGATAAAACACGTACAATAAGAGAGAGTGCTATACCGGAGGTACTTGCAGGTGCTTTAGGAGCTAGTATAGGTGGTGTAGGTTCTTTCGCAGCATTATATGGTATGGGTGTAGTGGGTTTATCTGCAGCAGGTATCACATCAGGGCTTGCCGCTGCGGGTGGTATATTTGGTGGTGGAATGGTGGCTGGAGTCTTTGTTTTAGCAGCACCTGTAGCACTTCTAGCAGCTGGCGGTGTATTATTAGCATCAGATTTAAAGAATAAACAACTAAAACAAGAAAAAGAAAGATTATATAAAGAGGCACTAAAAAAACATGAAGGAATCATTTCAGCTTTAAAAGCTGAGGCCGATGCAGACAAAGAGAGTCTCGATTATTTACAAAGTTTAAATATTCTTCTTACACAAGCGATAAAAGATTTAAAAAATGATTTAGGAAAATCGTAATGAGTAAATTTAAATATTCTGATGAAGAACGGCACTTTAATAATGTTTTAGTTTATCAGTCTAAAGAATTAGACTTAATAAAAAGACCTGATATGTCAGGAGTGGAAGCTAGAATATCAGAAAGTGAAGAGTTATTGAAAGAGTTACGGTATAATCTTGATGATTTACCAATAATAGGTGCGACACTAGAAAAACGAACTATAGTCGTTCCTAAATGGGAAGCTTTAATTTCAAATGCTGAACATGAAGTCGGTTCTGGGAATGACTTAGAAGTACTTTTTACAAATGAAGAGCTAGAAATGAATGAAGCTATTATTCGAGCATTGAATGAAGATTTTAATAACATACATAAACTTGATGCTATTGATATTTCGATTTGTGCTGGTGCAGGTATATTAGCAGCAATAGTTGATATTCTTCTAATTGGAATACCTAAAAAAACTCCACAAGGTTTAAAAGGAGGTCCTTTATCTAATTATGTAAGAGATTGGTTCAATCAACGATTTCCCGAAGAGGAAATGGAAAAGCTTGCGAATTCAAAGGTTAGTAAGGTTCCTTTTGATGCACAGGATAATCGTCATACAAAAGTAAATGTAAATGGCCTCTCTGCTTACTATCATAGATTACTGTCTCTTGGACATGACCCACTTCTTGGTTTAGTGATTGGTGTGTGTGATATTCTTAATGGAAAGATGACTACTATCGATAAAACTGGAAAAATAGTATCTCAATTTATGGAGAACTACTCAGATAGAAAAGAAAGTGATATTTTCACTGCAATTGCTAAGCAGATAATTCATTTTAAATCTGATATTACAACATCGATGGGATTGCCTGCTCCATTGATGGGACTATTCAATTTATTTCAGTTCGGAAAAATTGGAGATGAGGAACAAACAATAGCAGAAATAGTACAAGGAATGTATTACGAAGGTTATGATTTTATTCATTTTAGTAGTATGGCAATTTCAACTATGATTGTTGAAGTTGTCATCAGACTAGGATATGCTTTAAAAAGAATTAACGAGGGAATTTCTTTAAAAAACTCTATCCCATTTTCGGTGGATAGAGAAAAACATCCAAAATTAAATACTATGTTATTTATAGGGCATTCCACAGCTACAGCATCTAACGCTGGAAAAATATACTTTACAAAAAATCCTATTGTAATAAATTACGCACAATGGATTACTTTTGCAAAGTATTCTTACACTCAACTAAAATGGGTATTAATGGAGAAATCTGAACTAAGAGATGTATATGTTTCTAACCAAATATACAAAGAAACTAAAGAAATATTTGATAAAGTAAATGGAACTTTCGAGGAATTAGGAGAAGATAATATTGTTATATTTGATTGAAAAGTTTGGTAGAAGCGTTTAAGAAAAGAATAATCGTGGATATATGAGATATTTTGGAGGTTCTGAGATATGAAATTTCATGAATTTGGTGATAAAAATTTGCCTCCCGTTTTATTGATACACGGTGGGGGTAGTTCTTGGTGGAATTACCTTAGGCAAGCTCGTATCTTGTCTCATAAATACCATGTCATTCTACCAACACTCAATGGTCACGGAGAGGAGTATCAAAAGGATTATATATCAACGGAAGATTCGGCACAGGAAATTCTGAACTATGTCCGACAGAACTGCGGTGGGAAATTATTTGCTGTGGGTGGAGTCTCACTTGGTGGTCAAATTGCCATGGAGCTTTTGTCATTAGACAGCGATATAGCTGGGAAGGCAATTATAGACGGGAGCCTCTGTATTCCTCAACCAAGGTTGGCGAGATTTAGCATCCTACTGGTAGCATTATTCGGTAAACTGATGTTCAGTAAACCCGTCTGTAAACTTCAATTAAGGTTAATGAATAAAATCTATCCCCATTTAGCTTATCCAGACGAAATAAAAAACTATTATATGGAAGATATGCCAAGGACGCCTATCAAAACATTAGTGACCATTTATAAAACTTATATGGGTCATTATAAGTTAAAGAGTAGGATTTCCAAAAGTAAGGCGCAGGTTCTGTATATCTACGGTGAAAAAGAATTGAACTGTGTGAAAGCATCAGCGAAATTATTTCAGCAGTTGCATCCCAACACTCTCCTGTACGAAGCAAAGAGCTATAATCATGGCTATTTATCAGCCTACCTACCTCAAGAGTGGATTACGTTAGTTGTTCCATTTTTGGAGAATAATGATTGAGTATACTTTATTAATTTAGAAAGCAGAGTCTCATGGAAGTCAAAAAATATAGTCCGCTCAATTCCTTAAAAAAGATAGCAGATAACCTATGGATTGTAGATGGGGAAGAAGTACTGATGAATTTCAAATTCTTCAAAGTGCCTTTCTCAACTAGAATGACCGTTGTTCGTTTGAAGAATGGTGGTCTTTGGGTGCATTCACCGACTAAGCCTAGTGACAATTTACTTTTGGAAATCATGCAATTAGGTGAGGTAAAACACCTTATTGCTCCAAATGTCTTACATTATAGTTATATAAATGAGTGGCATCAACTCTTTCCTGAAGCAAAAGTTTGGCTAGCCAGTGGTGTTCAAAAGCGTGCCAGAAAATCGGGAATGCGTTTAGATTATTGTCAGAAACTAGAGAAAGCCAATTGGAACGAAGAAATTCTTTTTACGACTTTTGAGGGAAGTTTTTATGTGAAAGAGGTTGTTTTTTTCCATACTGAAAGTTCAACTTTGATTTTAACGGATCTTATTGAAAATATAGAAGCTGAGAATTTATCGCTTTTTGAAAAGCTACTTTTTAAAATAGGTGATAATCACTATCCAAATGGTAAAACACCAAGAGATTTAAGAATGAGTTTCTTATTTGGTAAAAAACAAGCTTTGAGGAGCTATCGCAAAATAAAGAAATGGGAACCTAAGAATATTATTATTTCTCATGGACCGTGTATTATTGGACAAGCAAAAGAGATGTTAAACCAAGCATTTTTTTGGCTAGAGAAATAGGGTTATATTGTTAAGAAACTTTCTCGAAAGACAAATACCAAGATTTCAAATTTCGTATTTAAAAGTAGTATTTATTTGCTACACACAAAAACCACCCCACAAGCTACAACTTGTGGGGCATTTTATTATATTGTTTTTTCACTTACAAAATAACGTCTGTTTTTTCAACTTTATAGAGGGCTATTCCCATGATTAGGGTCAAGACGAGAAGAATAAAAACAGCAGGGGTCCAAGAGTGGAAGAGTTGTTGGCTTGAGCCGAATAGGACTGGTCCAAGTGCCACAAAGATATAGCCTCCGGTTTGGGCTAAACCTGATAGTTGGGCTGTTTTTTCAGGGGTGCTAGCCTTCATTGAAAAGGCAACCATCATGTAAGGGAATAGGACACTAGCAGAACTTCCGATTAAAAGGTTAAGGACTAACCAATACACAAAGCTGTCTGTATTGACTAGGAGCATGGCAACTCCGACGAATCCTGCTAGGACGGTAATCACTAGCATCAAATGGCGGTTACGATCAGAAAGTTTAGTGATTAGGCTAGGAACGATCATAGAGAATGGAATACTTGTCAGTGTGAAAACGGAAGCTAGAATTCCGGCATTGGCTTCGCCGACACCGTCTTGAGTAGCCATTGTTGGAAGCCAAGTGATAGTGGTGTAGAAGAAGAGTGACTGTAATCCACCGAAAATCATGATGGCCCAGACTTTGCCGCTCTTATACCAACTGCCTGAGTTTTCGCTAGTAGAAGTATCTTGTTCTAAATAATGATTGTGACGGACATTAGGAAGCCAAACCACAAGAGCCAAGGTACAGACTGCTGTCAATACCCAGACCAAGCCTTGCCATGAGGTTGCCTTTTCAGACGCTGGTACAGGGACGGCGGACTATATCATCGTGGACAGCTACGGGTATTCAGGTTCTGCTATGATTCTCTACCATTTCACCATCCATAAGGGTCAACCAGTGGTCCTAGTTTCCATGCAAAATCAGGGGAATCCTGAAAACATGTATTACATGTACCCAACTAATAACAAGGACATTCAAGAAGCCTTCGCCAATATTGTGAATGGCAAGTGAAGGTTTGAGAGACTAGAAAGAAAAATTTGAAAAAGTGAAGAAAGTCTTGGTAACGAGGTTTTTTTCTTGTGGAAGAGCGTTTTGAGAAGGAGTAGCCTACAAAATCTGATATAATGAAGCCAAGGAGACGCCTATGAAATATCTAAAAAAACAGACGCTGATTCTTTTATCTATCTCTAGCCTATTCCTTGTCGGATTAGCAGTTTTTACACATTTCCACAAAAAGGAGAAGCAACCAAGCTACTCCAACCTCAATAGTAAGACTAGTCTTAGTGAGGTACGTTCCATTCTCTCGAAACATTTGGACGAGGGGAGTGTGGAAAATTTTATCAATCTGGTCGAGGATTACAATGATACCGTTGGTTCTGTTGGTTTAACTGGGGATTTTAAACCATTTACTAAAACCGACTATGATGTGGAAAAAATCAGTAGCTTGTGGACAGCCAAGCATGATGACTTTATCGGTACTAACTGCCGTATTAACACTTACATGCTACTGAAAGGAAAAATAAAGATTCCACAAGTCAAAAGTGATAGTGAGCTCCTTTTCCAAGATAAGGATGCCATTGACAAGGGGAAGCTCTTTGATGCCAAGGAGCAGGCAAACTTTGAAATTCTCTTTTCACGGGTCAAAACTAACCCAACCCAAAATGTCAAGGTTCACGCCAAGCATATGGAGGATTACTACAAGCAGTTCACCTTTGATGACAAGGCACGCATGCTGTCGGTTATTGTCCACGATAATTTGGACGGAGATTCTCTTTTTGTCGGCCACGTCGGCGTCTTAGCCCCATCGACAGATGGCTACCTATTTGTTGAAAAGTTGACCTTTGAAGAGCCCTACCAAGCCATTAGATTTGCTAGCAAGAAGGACTGCTACAAGTATCTCACAACCAAGTACAAGGACTACACCGGACCGGGTCTAGCCAAACCCTTTATCATGGACAATGGCAAATGGGTGGATATGGACTAGGTTAACGTGCAACGAAAGTTTGAGTAGGGTAGAAACATGACATATGAGCTAGTCAATTCCTTGTCCCACCAGTCCCAATCAGTTGTATAATCTCATGTAAGAGTGTAAAATCTACTATATAAAGATTAAGAGGAATTAGTAATGAAATTAAAAGATTTTACTGAAAAAGAACAAGAACAAATCAATCAAGGTTTGAGCACAGCTGAGATTTCTGACAAGGAAGCTGCGAAGAAGTTGCTTGCTCTCGTACCACAAGAATGGCTTAAACGCATTCCTTTCTTTGTAAGAGGGCATGCGACGACTAAGACGGTAGAGCGTGTAGCCAAGCAATACCCTGATCTCTATACTGTTGCTAAGCGCCAAGGGGACCTTCCTGAAAAAGAAGGAGAAGAGTTGCGTAAAATCATGACAGCTATTTTTGAAGAGAAAATGAACAAACACAAAATTAAGTAATGTTTTACCAAAAAAGGTATAAGTCACCAAACTTATACCTTTTTCTTATCTTTACTTCCTATTTGACTTGGATAGACTAATGGCAACCATAGTCTCACACAGAGAAAATGCAGCTAGAAAACCTTTTGTAGTTGTAGTCATAAAAGGTTTGTCGAAGATAATATAATTATATACAGAAAATCCGAGTCCAATAAGAGTTACACTAATTGATAAAAGAATAGCGTCAACCATAATTGTCTTTGGATCATCATCAGCCCACCCTGTTTGTATCCGCTTTCTTTCTGCATATAGTAAAACATAAAAAACCTTAGCTAAATCCAGAGAGAGTGGTTTGGCTAAGGTATCTGATATTATTTTGTTAAGATAATGGTATCATCTGGATCACGGTCATCATCTTCAATAGTCAGCTGATTCCCGTTGAGTTTATAGTACTTGATATCATCCCCAATCGTTAGACTTTGATTGTCAGGGTTAACTGTTACAGACTTGCTTTCCTTCTCGCTATCTGCTTCGTCTTCTTCCCAAGTTCCAGTATTTCCAGAGATGGTAAGAGTAATACGATCGTTTTCATCAGTCCCTTTATAGGTGCCATCTAGCTCGTTAGTCTGTTTAGAAGCTTCAGAACTTTGTGAAGATGAAACCTTACTTGAACTTTGTTGGGTGCTAGCAGAGCTTTCAGGTGTTTGAGCTTTCTGGTTTGAGCAAGCTGCTAAAAGACCAAGAACTGCCATAGAGGCAAGAGAAAGTGTGAGTTTTTTGGACAATGTCATAGGATTGTCTCCTTTCTTTGATAACTCAAGTATAACAAAAGCTTACACATAAACCAATAAAAAAGCCTTTTCTGAAAATAGATGCAACTATCCTTAGCAAATGATTCCCAACTAGCAAGATTATCCTCTATTTACTCATTTAGATAAATATAGCAGAAAGTTATCATGGAAGAATTAAAAGTAATCATACTTAAAAACTATCAGTACTTAAATGAGGTCGCTATCAAGGGGGAGACACTCTTCACGGGCTCCTCTCTCATGGAGCTTTTCCCATTTGTGAAATTGCTAGGAGTAGAGGTATTGACGATATCATACTCAATCTCACCACCTGATGCAAAATCATGCAAGGTCTTTTCTGGGACTTGATCCTTTCCAAGTGGTTTAAGTCCTGTCAAGTGCATGAAATTCTTTTCTAAAAAATTAACTTGAGCAATACTTCCATCCGAGGTAAAGTAACTGATTGTAGAATTTGCCAATTCATCTCGGTAAAATTGCGCTGCCTCTTGAAGATCGTGACTTCTTCTATTTATCTTGTCCAAATCTTGCTTATCAACAGAGTGCTCAAGCCTTGATTTTCTTGACTTGTAGCCATCTTTTATGCTAAAATGAAGAGGATGAGAGGATAACGTAGGACGACTGGTAACAGAGCGTTCAAAGGTATCAGAACTTTCTGATACAGGTGCGGTGCTACCTTCAGCTTCGGGCTGTAAAGAACCCTTACTAAAATTGGTCCTCTCTTTTTGTGTGTCTTCATTTGACACCGAAAGATTATCCAACCCCATAGATGACTCCTCAGCTACTGGCCCTTGGTTTTGATCAGGGGCTTTTTCTTGTGTCTCCTACTCGTCCAGTCACCCTACTATCTGCTTCTTCTGCAAGCCTTAGATAGTCTTGTGTTAAAACGCTAGATACTTGCTCTGATATGGTAGCAGTCTCACTGCCTACATCATATCTAAATCTAGTCAACTCTTGACCTTGTTCATCAATCAGAGAAAAGAACGTCTTATCATAGCCACCACCAAAAACAGGTAAGTCATTTTCACGGTACAAATTTTCGACAAACTCTGGAGTAAATACTAGCTATATTGCCAAATACTAAGATTTACCTAATAGCTTTTTACCCAGCCAATCTTCATCTGTCTTGGCAGATACGGGTATCTATCCAGTGGATGAAATTGCGGACACCTGAAAATCTTGACCGTTCTAATAAGACTCTTGAGGAAATCGCCAAAACCTATGTCTGCCCTTCATTAATTGTAATGCTGATCCGGTCGATGATAGAAAAGAGCAGAAAGCAGAGCATACCTATGACGGCGTTCACCTATATGCCAATGCTTACTTAAAGGTATATGAAGCTCCTGAGCCCTACCTCTTGAATTAAGAAAATATGAGAGAATTTCCAGTTCTTACTCGCTTTTTTCACTTGATTCCAGTACAATAGACGTCAAAAGTGAAAGATTGAAATGAGGTATCCCTATGTGGAAGTGGTTTAAACGACTCATCGTCCTTGTCATTGTGTTCTTTTTTGCAGTGGCGGCTCTGCTCATTCCGGACAAAATTGACAGTCAGGACCAATTAAAAAATGTATCAACACAAACATCTCTTGTTGATTTAGTCCAGGCGGGTATTGGTGGGACATCCCTATCATCAGGGGGCCTTTCAACCGAGATTAATCTTGATAGTAATCAGTTTCGTCAAGTCCTAAAAGCAAGCATAGCTGAATCTAATGATGAGACCCTGCAAAACAGTACCGTAGAGTTGAATGATTCCTATCTAACAGCTAAGGTTCCCGTATCTCTTGGCCCTATTGAATCAACATTTAGCCTTGATTTTACGGTTAGCACTAACAAGAAAGTCATACTACTAGATTTGGCAGGTGCCCACTTGGGTCGTCTTCCAGTTCCAAAATCACTGGCTCTGCCTTATCTCAAGAAGAGCATTGCCCAGTCCAGCAGTGGTGTTCGCATGGTTAACAACCAGATTCAGCTCAAGCTTCCCGAAATAGGATACGAGATTGAGCAAGCCACTGTGACCAACAGCAAAATGAAGGTCAAGCTTAACATTCCGATTTCCTTACCAACCAGTTGGTAATTTAAACTCCTTTGTTCAAAAATGAAACCCAAGACCAAGTCCAAGTTGACTTGGCTTTTTACATGAGCAAAGTCGCTAAAGGGAGTAGTACTTATATTTTTTCTAGGTTTCGGAATGAGGTGAATAGAGTTGTTTAGATAAAAATGATATTAAATTGATTTTTTAAAACATAGATTATAGCGTTTACAAACATGGTTGTGAATTTTCAGATATTATTGTAAAATATTAGAAAAAGCATAAGGAGATTATTAAATGAGTGACTTAGTTTTAGGACTTGATATAGGTATAGGCTCTGTTGGTGTAGGTATCCTTAATAGGGTGACAGGAGAAATTATCCATAAAAACTCACGCATCTTCCCAGCAGCTCAAGCGGAAAATAATTTAGTACGTAGAACGAATCGTCAAGGAAGACGCTTGACACGACGTAAAAAACATCGTAGAGTTCGTTTAAATCATCTATTTGAGGAAAGTGGATTAATCACCGATTTTACGAAGATTTCAATTAATCTTAACCCATATCAATTACGAGTAAAGGGCTTGACCGATGAATTGTCTAATGAAGAATTGTTTATCGCTCTTAAAAATATGGTGAAACACCGTGGGATTAGTTACCTCGATGATGCCAGCGATGACGGAAATTCATCAGTAGGAGACTATGCACAAATTGTTAAGGAAAATAGCAAACAATTAGAAACTAAGACACCGGGACAGATTCAGTTGGAACGCTATCAAAAATTTGGTCAATTACGTGGTGATTTTACTGTTGAGGAAGATGGCAAAAAACATCGCTTAATTAATGTCTTTCCAACGTCAGCTTATCGAGCAGAAGCACTAAGAATACTGCAAACTCAGCAAGAATTTAATCCGCAGATTACCGATGAATTTATTAATCGGTATCTCGAAATTCTAACTGGAAAACGTAAATATTATCATGGACCAGGTAATGAAAAGTCACGGACTGATTATGGTCGTTATAGAACATCTGGAGAAACTTTAGACAATATTTTTGGAATCCTAATTGGTAAATGTACATTTTACCCAGAAGAGTTTAGAGCAGCAAAAGCATCTTACACGGCTCAAGAATTCAATTTGCTAAATGATTTGAACAATTTGACAGTCCCAACAGAAACCAAGAAGTTGAGTGAAGAACAGAAACATCAAATCATTACCTATGTCAAAAATGAAAAGGCGATGGGTCCAGCGAAACTCTTTAAATATATCGCTAAGCTACTTTCTTGCGATGTTGCGGATATCAAAGGATACCGCATCGATAAATCAGATAAAGCTGAAATTCATACTTTCGAAGCCTATCGAAAGATGAAGACGCTTGAAACCATTGATATTGAGAAAATGGCAAGAGACCAACTTGATAAGTTAGCCTATGTCTTGACATTAAACACTGAGAGGGAAGGTATTCAAGAAGCCTTAGAGAATGAGTTTGCTGATGGTAGCTTTAGCCAGGAGCAAATTGACGAATTGGTTCAATTCCGCAAAGCAAATAGTTCCATTTTTGGAAAAGGATGGCATAATTTTTCTGTCAAACTGATGATGGAGTTAATCCCAGAATTGTATGCGACGTCAGAAGAGCAAATGACTATCCTGACACGACTTGGAAAACAAAAAACAACTTCATCTTCAAATAAAACAAAATATATAGATGAAAAACTATTAACTGAAGAAATCTATAATCCTGTTGTTGCTAAGTCTGTTCGCCAAGCTATAAAAATAGTAAATGCAGCAATCAAAGAGTACGGAGACTTTGACAATATTGTCATCGAAATGGCTCGTGAAACAAATGAAGATGATGAAAAGAAAGCGATTCAAAAGATTCAAAAAGCCAACAAAGATGAAAAAGATGCAGCAATGCTTAAGGCTGCCAACCAATATAATGGAAAGGCTGAATTACCACATAGTGTTTTCCACGGTCATAAGCAATTAGCGACTAAAATCCGCCTTTGGCATCAGCAAGGAGAACGTTGCCTTTATACTGGTAAGACAATTTCAATCCATGATTTGATTAATAATCCTAATGAATTTGAAATAGATCATATTTTACCTCTCTCTATTACCTTTGATGATAGCCTTGCCAATAAGGTTTTGGTTTATGCAACTGCTAACCAAGAAAAAGGACAACGAACACCTTATCAGGCTTTAGATAGTATGGATGACGCATGGTCTTTCCGTGAATTAAAAGCCTTTGTACGTGAATCAAAAACACTTTCAAATAAGAAAAAAGAATATCTTCTTACGGAAGAAGATATTTCAAAATTTGATGTTCGAAAGAAATTTATTGAACGAAATCTTGTAGATACAAGATACGCTTCAAGAGTTGTCCTCAATGCCCTTCAAGAACACTTTAGAGCTCACAAGATTGATACAAAAGTTTCCGTGGTTCGTGGTCAATTCACATCTCAATTGAGACGCCATTGGGGAATTGAAAAGACTCGTGCTACTTATCATCACCATGCTGTCGATGCATTGATTATTGCTGCTTCAAGTCAGTTGAATTTGTGGAAAAAACAAAAGAATACCCTTGTAAGTTATTCAGAAGATCAACTACTTGATATTGAAACAGGTGAACTTATTAGTGACGATGAGTACAAGGAATCTGTATTCAAAGCCCCTTATCAACATTTTGTTGATACATTGAAGAGTAAAGAATTTGAAGACAGTATCTTATTCTCATATCAAGTGGATTCTAAGTTTAATCGTAAAATATCAGATGCCACTATTTATGCGACAAGACAGGCTAAAGTAGGGAAAGATAAGAAGGATGAAACTTATGTTTTAGGAAAAATCAAAGATATCTATACCCAGGATGGTTATGATGCCTTTATGAAGATTTATAAGAAGGATAAGTCAAAATTCCTCATGTATCGTCACGACCCACAAACCTTTGAGAAAGTTATCGAGCCAATTTTAGAGAACTATCCCAATAAGGAAATGAATGAAAAAGGGAAAGAAGTACCATGTAATCCTTTCCTAAAATATAAAGAAGAACATGGCGACTATATTCGTAAATATAGTAAAAAAGGCAATGGTCCTGAAATCAAGAGTTTTAAATATTATGACAAACTTTTAGGTAGACATATTGATATTACTCCTAAAAATAGTAAAAATACAGTTGCATTGCGTAAACTTAATCCATGGAGGACTGATGTTTATTTTAATCCCGAAACAATGAAATATGAGTTTTTAGGATTGAAATATGCTGATATATCATATAAAAAAAGTAAGAATAAAGCTGAGATTTCTTCCAGTAAATACAATGAAATAAGGATTAGAGAGGGAGTTTCAGAAAAGTCAGAATTTAAATTTACCCTTTATAAGAATGATATAATACTTGTCGTTGATATTGAAGCAGGAAAGAAGCAACTTTTTAGATTTCATTCTCGTACAGGCAAAGATAATCCGAAATCTTTTGAAAAAAATAAAGTAGAATTGAAACCGTATGAGAAGGAGCATTTTGAAAAGGGAGAAAAGATGAGAATTTTTGGAAGTTTACCTAGCACTTCCTCACAATTACAAAAAAATTTGAATATAGATAATCTTTCAATTTATAAAGTAAGAACAGATGTCCTTGGAAATCAGCATATCATCAAAAATGAGGGTGATAAGCCTAAGCTAGATTTTTAATATTAATTGTTAAAAAGTGTTGCAATTATAGTTGTCATATACTATAATTATCGTGTAAGGGACGCCTTACACAGTTACTTAAATCTTGCAGAAGCTACAAAGATAAGGCTTCATGCCGAAATCAACACCCTGTCATTTTATGGCAGGGTGTTTTCGTTATTAAAAAAGGAGAAGAAATGACTTGGAGAGTTGTACATGTCAGTCAAAGTGAGAAGATGCGCTTAAAACTTGATAACTTGTTAGTGCAAAAGATGGGGCAAGAGTTTACGGTGCCACTTAGTGATATTTCGATAATAGTTGCAGAAGGTGGGGATACCGTTGTTACCCTTCGTCTATTAAGTGCCTTAAGTAAATATAATATTGCCTTAGTCGTTTGTGATAACGAACATTTACCAACAGGAATTTATCACTCACAAAATGGGCATTTTAGAGCCTACAAACGCTTGAAAGAACAGATGGACTGGACGCAGAAGCAAAAGGATAAGGTGTGGCAGATTGTGACTTACTATAAAATCAATAACCAAGAGGATGTCCTAGCCATGTTTGAAAAAAGTCTGGATAACATTAGACTACTTTCAGACTATAAAGAGCAGATAGAACCCGGTGATAGAACCAATAGAGAGGGACATGCTGCTAAGGTCTACTTTAATGAACTCTTTGGCAAACAATTTGTCAGAGTAACTCAGCAAGAAGCAGATGTCATCAATGCTGGCTTAAACTATGGCTATGCTATCATGAGGGCCCAGATGGCTAGAATAGTGGCGGGTTATGGTTTAAATGGACTATTAGGAATCTTCCATAAAAATGAATACAATCAGTTTAATTTGGTTGATGACTTGATGGAGCCATTTAGACAGATTGTAGATGTTTGGGTTTATGATAATCTACGAGATCAAGAATTCCTTAAGTATGAGTATAGGTTGGGATTGACAGATTTACTCAATGCTAAAATCAAATATGGCAAAGAGACTTGCTCAGTGACAGTTGCTATGGACAAATATGTCAAAGGCTTTATCAAATATATTTCGGAAAAAGATAGTAGTAAATTTCACTGCCCAGTGGTATCAAGTTTAGAGTGGAGAAAATAAGATGAGGTATGAAGCGTTGAGATTATTATGTTTTTTTGATTTGCCAATGGAATCTAAGGATGAAAAAAGAATTTATCGTAATTTTCGTAAAGAATTAATTTCAAATGGGTTTGAAATGTTACAATTTTCGGTCTACTATCGCACTTGTCCTAATAGAAGCTTTGCAAATAAATTTTATAAGAAGCTAAAGATGAGCAATCTGCCTGCTGGAAATGTGAGACTTTTGGCGGTTACTGAAAAGCAATTTTCAGAGATGACATTAATCATAGGTGGTAAAACTAAGCAAGAGGAAATCGTCAGTGATAATAAGTTGGTGGTTATATGAAATTTTTTGTACAACATCCTTACAAGGAACGTATTGAATTGAATATTGGTGCAATCACACAAATTGTTGGTCAGAATAAAGAACTCAAATATTATATTTGGCAGATTTTGAGCTGGTATTTTGGTGGAAGAAAATACTCAAGTGAGGACTTAAGTATTTTTGATTATGAAGAGCCTACCATACTTGATGAGCCTGGAGAAATAGTGAAGCGAAGTAGCTATCACTATATCGACATTTCAAGTTTTAAGGATTTACTTGAGCAGATGGAATATAAGAAAGGAACACTTGCTCAGGGTTACCTTAGTAAAATTCTTAATCAGGTTGATATTGTAGACCATTTGGAGAAAATTAATGAACAAGTAGAGATTATAGAAGGGGCAATGAATCAGCATATCAACTTAAACAGTGGTAAGGTGGAATACCATTTAGAGAATCGTCCTCTAACACTAGACCAACTACTCACAAAAAATTTTAGTCCATTTTTTGCTATTGAGAATAAGAATTTATCTTTTGAATGGGTATCTAATACCGATAAACTAACCTTCTTTTTAGAAATGTTAGACCGTCTTCTGTCACAAACAACAGAGAAATATCTCATTGTGCTAAAAAATATTGATAGCTTTATCTCAAAGGAATCTTATGATAGTTTTTATAAGCAAATTGGTCAGCTAGTCAAAAAGTATCCAAACTTAACCTTTATTTTATTTCCTAGTGACCAAGGCCATTTAAAGATTGATGAAGAAAATAGTAAGTTCGTCAATATTTTATCTGACCAGGTGGAGCATTTGTATGATGTTGAGTTTATGTATGAAAGGGTAGTCCAATATTATCCAAGTAATAATTTTCCAGGGAGAGAGGAATTTAGGATTTCCTTAGAGACCGTGACACCTTATTTATTGACAAAAATGTTGACACAACCTAGTCTCTCACTTGTTGATTCAGTAATATTGAATATCCTAAATCAGTTGTTTCATTTCAGTTACCGTATAAGATATTCCCAAATATCTGATGAAAAACTTTTACAGAAATTTTTAGAAAGTAAGGATTGACAAGGACAGTTATTGTTTTTATAATCACTATGTGGGTATAAAAACATCAAAATTTCATTTGAGGTTTTTGTACTCTCAAGATTTAAGTAACTGTACAACGATGGTGTCATCCTCGATGTAGTAATCCCCGTTTTTGTACTCTCAAGATTTAAGTAACTGTACAACTTCATGCGGAAACACTTTCTGCAGCGATAGGTTTTTGTACTCTCAAGATTTAAGTAACTGTACAACGTGTGCGTGAGATTTTAAACGGTGAGGAGAGTTTTTGTACTCTCAAGATTTAAGTAACTGTACAACATTAAAGCGCAAGTAGCAAAGCTCGTTCTTGTTTTTGTACTCTCAAGATTTAAGTAACTGTACAACCTTAGCAAGTCGGACCATCCACGCTCTGCAGTTTTTGTACTCTCAAGATTTAAGTAACTGTACAACATGCCAAGGCTTTAGGAAGTTACCAGGAGCGTTTTTGTACTCTCAAGATTTAAGTAACTGTACAACAGCACTAGAGAAGTCAAGCTCCCCTTGCATGTTTTTGTACTCTCAAGATTTAAGTAACTGTACAACCTGGTGATGGTCTTGTCTCCTAAGCCTTCGGTTTTTGTACTCTCAAGATTTAAGTAACTGTACAACCCACAGACGAGACCGTAAGCCTTTGATTTCGTTTTTGTACTCTCAAGATTTAAGTAACTGTACAACTCAGGCTTTTCTTTATTCTTCATAGTCTAGTTTTTGTACTCTCAAGATTTAAGTAACTGTACAACACTTGGGATGGCAATGGTCCTTACCACCTAGTTTTTGTACTCTCAAGATTTAAGTAACTGTACAACATGCGGAAATGAAAGCTGCTAAGCGTAGATGTTTTTGTACTCTCAAGATTTAAGTAACTGTACAACAACCTAAAACTAGTAAACCGTCTAGCAGTAGTTTTTGTACTCTCAAGATTTAAGTAACTGTACAACTCAGATTTAAGACCCTTATCCAAGGAATTGGTTTTTGTACTCTCAAGATTTAAGTAACTGTACAACACAATGAAAAGTTTGGACGTAATGGCGGTGGTTTTTGTACTCTCAAGATTTAAGTAACTGTACAGTTTGATTCAACTTAAAAAGCCAGTTCAACTGAACTTGGCTTTTTAAAATACGCGATAAACATAAGGATTGTCAGGCTGATTAACCTCTTTAATCTCAGTCAAATTAAGGATAGGGAGGCTCTGTTTGAGATTTTGATAGTAATCCACAGTGATGGTACCAGTGACTTTTACCCAGGTATTATCCTTAAAGGTTTGGTCACTTCCTGTCGTCGCCAGTCCGTAAACACCTGAATCGGCGATACAGTGGATAATCCCAAAACGGAAGATGAACTGATAACCCTTGGTTTGTGGGTCATTGTAAACAAAGCCGGTATAGGTGACTTTCTTGCCCACAAAATCGTTAGGATAGAGGTAGATGAGCTCCATGACTTCCATGTAATTTTCAGTGGTAATCTGGATGGTCTCACGTCCCTTGTACTTGGAGAGCTCTCTGGTCATTTCCTTCTCATAAGCTGAGGAGGTGAAGTAGGAGCTGGTGTCTGGCTTTAAGTACTGAATAGTCGTTCCCTCTTGGTCGGCCTGATTAGGATCGCTCCCTGCCGCTAGTGGAAAATGATAGCCCTTAGCTGACACGGTATTGGCATCCAAGGTCACTGTTGGCACCAAGAGCCCAGTGAGGACTGGAAAGGCCAAGAGAACGATGCTGGCTACCTTGGCTACTCGACCTGACAAATGTGAGTGAACCTTCATTTGTTTCATCCAAACAATGAGTTGAACCACAGCGAGGATAAAGGAAAGCACCATGGAAATGTAGGCCAAGTAGGAGTAGTGGATGTTAATGTACTGGTTGAGCTTGCCGGAAACTTGCAAGTACATGACGAGCTCAAAATACCCAGATAAGATGAGAAAACGTAACATTAAATCACCCCCAATAGCAGACAATAAATGATTGTCACCAGACTTGCGGTTCCTACAAAGAGACCAACAAAGCGTGTCTTAAACTGGTGTTTCATCATAATCAAGTTCTTGATATCAACCATAGGACCAATGATGAGAAAGGCAACTGTTGGTGCCACTCCGAAACTAGAGAGTAGCGAAGCCCCGATAAAGGCATCCGCCTCCGAACAAAGTGAGAGGATAAAGGCCAGGAGCATCATGATAAGGATGGCTGTTACTGAATTATGACCGATAGTCGTTAGGATTCGGGTAGGTAGGTAGGTCTGCATCCCTGCAGCCACCAAGCTCCCGAAAATCAGGTAACGCCCAGTATCAAAGAACTCGTCAACTGCATGAACCAGAGCTTGAAAGGTTTTCTTACCAGCTGACAAACCACTATAGTCGTGAACATGACTGGTCTTATGATTGTCCTTGAGAATCTGGTCATCCACCACAAAGCCGAGCAGAATTCCCAAAATCATAGCAATCAAGAAAGCTCCGAGAAAACGTAAAATTACGTAGTACCAAGAGTTCCCAAAGGCAGTATAGGTCGCAAAGAGAACGACTGGATTGATGATAGGAGCAGTTGCCATGAAAGGAATAGCTGTGTAGCTAGGCACTTTTTTCTCTAAAAAGCGTGTGATTATTGGAACAATTCCACATTCACAAGAGGGAAAAATAAAACCAACCAGAGTTCCAAAGAGAATAGCCAGGACCTTGTTTTTTGGAAGGAAGTTTTGGACCTTTTCAGGAGTCACAAAGACCTCGATAAAGCCAGACAGGATACTTCCTAACAAAACGAAGGGCAGGGCTTCGATAATAATCGATAGAAAAACTGCCAGAAGCTGCAGAACGCTATCTGGTAGTTGATGAAAAATAGCCATAAAAATTATTTCTTCTTATCTTCTTGAAGACGTTTATCCTTCTTAGGATCAGTTCCCGCCTTTTCAAAATCAGGGATAGCCGCAAAAGATGCCATCATGCTTTCAAGTTCATTTGTTTTTTTCTGAATAACTGCCATAAAAAGCCTCCGAGTTAATTAAGATACTAAGGGCGTCATTTCTGACAGAAAATTAGGTCATCAGATGAAGAAGCACTGCTTCTAGGAAGATGCATCTATTTTCCGAAAGAAATAGCCCGAGTTCAGTTACATAAGATACTAAGGGCGTCATTTCTGTTAGAAATAGCCCCTAACAATAGGTTTACTTTTCTATTATACTACCTCTTGCTTAAAAATTCTCGCTTCAGCTACAAGGTTTTCTGCCCAAGCAAATCTCCTCTCATGGTATAATAGAGTTTATGGAAAATCAAAATTTAGAGACATTGGCTCAAGAATTGGGCCTAAAAAAACAACAAGTTGAAACTGTTTTGGAATTGACCGTAGAAGGTAATACTATTCCCTTCATTGCCCGTTACCGTAAGGAAAAAACCGGTAATCTGGATGAAATGCAAATCAAGGCCATCATTGATATGGACAAGTCCTTGACTGCTCTTCAGGACCGTAAGGAAACAGTTCTTAACAAGATTGAGGCTCAGGGAAAATTGACTGATCAACTCAAGGCAGCTATTGAAGCTGCTGAGAAGTTGGCAGATGTGGAAGAACTCTATCTTCCCTATAAGGAAAAACGCCGCACCAAAGCGACAGTTGCCCGTGAAGCAGGTCTTTTCCCCTTGGCTCGTCTTATCTTGCAAAATAGTCCAAATCTCAAGGCTGAAGCTGAAAAGCTGACATCTGAAGCCTTTCCAACAGCTGACAAGGCTCTTGCAGGTGCTGTGGATATTTTGGTTGAGGCCTTTTCTGAGGACAATAGCTTGCGCTCTTGGACCTACAACGAAATCTGGAACAACAGTGACATCACTTCAACCCTCAAGGATCAATCTTTGGATGAAAAAGAAACTTTCAAAATCTACTATGATTTTGAGGACAAGGTGTCTAAACTTCAAGGTTACCGTACATTAGCCCTTAACCGTGGGGAGAAACTAGGCGTTGTCAAAGTAGCCTTTAAGCACAATCTTGAGAAAATGCACCGTTTTTACAGTGCCCGTTTCAAACAAAAAAATGACTATATCGAGGAAGTCATCAACCAATCTCTCAAGAAGAAAATCATTCCAGCTATGGAGCGTCGTATCCGAAGCGAGTTGACTGAAGTAGCAGAAGATGGTGCGATTCAACTTTTCTCTCAAAACCTTCGAAGCCTTCTTCTAGTCTCACCACTTAAAGGTAAGATGGTTCTTGGGTTTGACCCAGCCTTTCGTACAGGGGCTAAGTTGGCCGTGGTTGATCAAACTGGTAAGCTCATTACAACGCAAGTTATCTATCCAGTGGCTCCAGCTAGTCAGGCCAAGATTGCCCAAGCTAAGAAAGACTTGGCTGACCTCATTAAAAAGCATGCCATTGAGATTATCGCTATCGGTAATGGAACAGCCAGTCGTGAAAGTGAAGCTTTTGTGGCAGAAGTTCTCAAGGATTTTCCAGAGACTTCATATGTCATTGTCAATGAGAGTGGTGCTTCTGTTTACTCTGCATCAGAGTTGGCCCGCCATGAGTTCCCAGACTTAACGGTCGAAAAACGCTCTGCCATTTCCATTGCCCGTCGTCTTCAAGACCCATTGGCTGAGTTGGTTAAGATTGATCCTAAATCAATCGGAGTAGGCCAATACCAGCATGATGTTAGCCAGAAGAAACTTTCTGAAAATCTTGACTTCGTCGTTGATACCGTGGTTAACCAGGTTGGTGTCAATGTCAATACGGCAAGTAGTACCCTCTTGTCACATGTCTCAGGTCTCAACAAGACTATCTCTGAAAATATCGTCGCCTACCGTGAGGAAAATGGTGAGATTGCATCACGTGCTGAAATCAAAAAGGTCCCACGACTTGGTGCCAAGGCCTTCGAACAAGCTGCAGGTTTCCTTCGTATTCCAAATGCTAAGAATATCTTGGATAATACAGGGGTTCACCCAGAGTCCTATCCAGCGGTAAAAGCCCTCTTCAAGCAGTTGGCTATTACAGACTTGGACGACTCTGCCAAAGCAAAATTGAAAGCTCTTAATCTTAAAGAAACAGCCGAAGGATTGGGACTTGGACAGGAAACCCTCAAAGATATCATTGCTGACCTTTTGAAACCAGGTCGTGACCTCCGTGATGATTTTGAAGCACCAGTACTTCGTCAAGATGTTCTTGAACTCAAAGATTTGTTAGTAGGACAAAAACTTGAAGGAACAGTCCGTAACGTTGTGGACTTTGGTGCCTTTGTTGATATCGGTGTCCATGAGGATGGTCTTATCCACATCTCTGAGATGAGTAAGAGCTTCGTTAATCATCCAAGTCAGGTCGTTTCTGTTGGGGATTTGGTTACCGTATGGGTATCAAAAGTTGATTTAGAGCATGAAAAACTCAATCTTTCCTTGGTGAATCCACGTGAATCTAACTGATTATGTTAAGACTGTTTCTATAGAAGATTTTGGCTGGAAATTTAAGCACCGAGCCTTATGGAACAAGCGTCTCCGGACCACTGGAGGGCGGTTCTTTCCCAAGGATGGACATTTAGATTTTAATCCCAAGCTCTATGAAGAACATGGTCTTGAAACCTTTCGAAAAATCGTCCGCCACGAACTCTGTCATTATCACCTTTACTTTCAAGGGAAGGGTTACAAGCATGCTGATAGAGATTTCAAGGACTTACTAGCTAAGGTCGATGGCCTGAGATACGCTCCAAAGATGCAAGGTCAGGAGGAGAACTACTACCTCTATCAGTGCCAATCCTGTGGTCGTATTTACCGTCGCAAACGCCGTGTCAATACACAGAAATTTGGCTGTGGTTTGTGCCGAGGCAAGCTCATTTTTCTAAATCAGTCCTAGGGCTGATTTTTTTAGTTTAAAAAAATCATATAATTAAATCAAAGAAATGATGGGAGAATTAGACCATGTCAAATCGTTTTTATAAGACACGAAAAAATAGACTTGTCGCCGGTGTTGTTGCAGGTTTGGCAGATAAATTTGGATGGGATCTAGCTTTAGCTCGTATCTTAGCTATCATTCTTATGGTTTCAACGCAGTTTGGAATCTTTCTATACTTGGTTTTAGCCTTTCTCCTTCCTTATAAGGAAGATATTTATCCTGAAATCAAACTCAAGGATGGACGTAAACGTAAAAACGCTGAACCTGTAGAAGACGAGTGGAACTGGTAAGCAAATTATAAGAGAAAAGATCTATGATTGCCCTTAGTGCTAGTCATAGGTCTTTTTTGCTTTGAGAACCGCATTGAAAACCTTTTTATGATACAATGAAACTAGTAAATAATCGGAGGAAATAACATGACTGTAACTGTTAAAATGTTGGTTGATAGGCTTAAACTCAAGGTTGTCTATGGGAATGAGGAGCTTTTGTCAAAAGCGATAACAACGGCTGATATCTCTCGTCCTGGTTTAGAAATGACGGGTTATTTTGACTATTATTCACCGGAACGACTTCAGTTGGTTGGGATGAAGGAGTGGTCCTACCTTAAAACCATGACTGATAATAACCGTTATTCTGTTTTTGCTAATATGTTTAAAGCGGAAACTCCAGCTGTTATCGTGGCGCGTGGTCTTGATATTCCGGAAGAGATGCTTCAAGCTGCTAAGGAAAATGGTGTAGCAGTTCTTCAAGGACGTAATGGTACATCATCACTTTCAGGTGACATGTCTTGGTATCTCAACTCTCAATTAGCTGAACGTACTAGTGTCCATGGTGTTTTAGTAGATATCTATGGGATGGGTGTTCTTATTCAAGGAGACTCTGGTATCGGTAAGAGTGAGACAGCGCTCGAGTTGGTGAAACGTGGCCACCGTCTAGTTGCTGATGACCGTGTAGATGTCTATGCTAAGGATGAGGAAACCCTCTGGGGGGAACCTGCAGAAATTCTTCTCCATCTTCTTGAAATCCGTGGGGTTGGTATCATTGACGTTATGAGCCTTTACGGAGCTAGTGCTGTCCGTAATTCATCTCAAGTTCAGTTGGGCATATATCTTGAGAATTTTGAAAATGGCAAGGTCTTCGACCGTCTTGGAAATAGCAATGAAGAGATTGAATTACAGGGCGTTAAGATTCCACGTATCCGCATTCCTGTGAAGACAGGACGTAACGTGTCAGTCGTTATCGAAGCTGCAGCAATGAACTATCGTGCTAAGCAAATGGGATTTGATGCAACCAAAACTTTTAATGACCGTTTGACTAACCTCATTAGTAAGAATGGTGAAGACTAATGTTAGCTACTATTGATCCAATTGCTCTAAGACTTGGTCCAATCAGTATTCATTGGTATGCCATCTGTATCGTATCTGGTCTTTTACTTGCAGTTTATCTGGCTCAACGTTGGGCTCCTGAAAAGGGAATCAATCCTGAGCATATCTTAGATTTTATTCTTTTAGCCTTTCCTATAGCTATTGTTGGTGCTAGGCTCTACTATGTGATTTTCCAGTGGTCTTATTACAGCCAAAATCCATCGGAAATTTTTGCGATTTGGAATGGTGGAATTGCCATCTATGGTGGCTTGATTGGTGGAGCAGCTGTCCTTTATTGGTTCGCCAAACGTCATGCTATTTCGGTTTTAGATTTTCTAGATATTGCGGCTCCTGGGGTCATGATAGCTCAGAGTATCGGTCGCTGGGGAAATTTTGTCAATCAAGAGGCTTATGGAAAAGCAGTTAGTCATCTGAATTATCTTCCAGAAATTATCCGTCAGCAGATGTTTATTGATGGAAGCTACCGTGTGCCTACCTTCCTTTATGAAAGTCTGTGGAATCTAGTTGGTTTTATCATTATTCTAGGACTACGACGTTTTAAGAAGGGATTGCGACAGGGAGATGTGACTTCATTTTACCTTATCTGGTATGGTCTTGGACGCTTTGTCATTGAAGGCATGCGTACGGATAGTCTCATGTTTGCTGGCTTGCGTGTCTCACAATGGGTCAGCATTATCATCATTATCCTTGGAGCTGTCCTCTTATATTTCCGCAAACAACGCCAAAAAGCAGATTATAAAATGAAAAGCTAGTCATACTATTCAGACTTTGTTATAATGAAATGAAAATTATAATAAAGGTCATAAGAAACAGGAGTCAAACACTCAGTTTCTTTGAATTAACCTTTTAAGCAGGTCAAAGGAGTCTTAAACTATGGCAGAAATTGCATTTCTTATTATCGCAATCGCACTTGCTGCGTTCCTAATTGCATTAATCCCAACTCTACTTCGCACACGTCATGTTGTCAAAGAAGTTGAAGAAACAGTTGCCGTTCTTCGTACAGATATTAACGTCACACTTCACCAAACAAATGAAATTTTGGCTAAGGCTAACGTCTTGGTTGAAGATGTTAATGAAAAAGTTCAAACGATTGATCCTCTCTTTGTGGCAGTAGCTGAACTTTCAGAAAGTGTTTCTGACTTGAATACCGAAGCTCGTTATCTCGGTGCTAAGGCAAGTGCAGCAGGAGTAAGTGTCGGTAAGGCAGGTTCAGCCTTTGCTATCGGCAAGGTTGCTTCAAAACTATTTGGTAAAAAAGACAAGAAAAAATAAGGAGGTCTTTTCATGAGTAAATTTCTAAACACCCTAATTATTGGTGCAGCTTCTGGAGCTGCAGCAGCTTATTTCTTCACAACTGAAAAAGGTAAAGCAGTTAAAGCACGTATTGATGAAGAAATCGCTTCATTCAAAGAAGATCCTAAAGCTTATCAAAATCAAGTGGTGGAAAAAGCTAGCGACTATAAAGAATTGGCAGTCGTTACTTTTCAAGATTATAAAACAAAATTTGAAAATGGCGACATCACTGCAGATGATTTGACAAAAGCTGTTCAAGAAAAAACAGCTCAAGTTGCTGACTTTGCAAAAGAGAGCTTTGAACTTATCAAAGAGAAAACAGCTCAAGTAACTTCTGAGCAAGCAGATGTTGAAGCAGAAACAAAAGCTATCGTTGATGATATCGTTATTGATATCAAAGATATCTCTGAAGAAGCAGCAGAAGCAAAATAAAAAAGAAAGTCCATGAGGCTTTTTTAGTACGAAAAAAACGTTGACCAAGCAGTCAACGTTTTTGTGCTTTATAATATTCGATTAGGATATAAATGCCTATCTGACCAATGATGCTAATGGTAATTGCCCAAAAGAAGGCCCAGAAGGAAGCCACCTGTGCTACCAAGAAAAGGAAGGCAACTAGGACTGTTGAAACACAGAAGCTTGAGATACGTCCAAAGAAAATCATATCTTGTAGTTTAATACTATTATTATTTAAACCTTGATAATCTTGATAATTCGTCGTTTGAGGACGCTCAGTCTCGAGATCTTCGATGTGATCAAATTGACGGTGTAAGTTGTCAGCCATGTCTGCCTCCTTTCTATATAAAATACCTAAACCACTTTTCCATGTAGGTTAAAATATTTAGTCAGTATTTCACTATTTAGAATCTCATTAATAATACCATAAAAAAATTGGACTTGCAAAGTTTTTTTTGATTTTTGTGAAAATCATAGTATTCAAAAACTAATTTAAAATATTAAGATACAGAACTTTAAACCTAAAAATTCTAAAATAATCAGGTCATTTGTGCTATAATGTAAGTTATGGAAAAAATAGTGATTACAGCGACTGCTGAGAGCTACGAGCAGGCACGTGAGCTCCTAGAACTTGGCGTAGATCGTATTTACATCGGCGAAAAAGCTTTTGGCCTTCGTTTGCCTAAGCCTTTTTCATTCGCAGAGATGCGAAAGATTGCAGAGCTGGTACATGAGTCTGGCAAGGAATTGACTGTTGCCGTTAACGCTCTCATGCACCAAGGTATGATGGATGCTCTTCCAGACTACCTTGATTTTCTTGAAGAAATCAAGGCAGATTATATCACGGTTGGTGATGCAGGAGTTTTCTACATCTGTAACCGTGACAAACGTCCCTTCAAAATGATTTATGATGCTTCAACCATGGTAACCTCTAGCCGTCAGATTAATTTCTGGGGCAAACAAGCTGGAGCTTCTGAAGCTGTCTTGGCTCGTGAAATTCCATCTGCGGAACTTTTCGTCATGGCTGAAAATCTTCAAATTCCAGCTGAAGTTTTGGTTTATGGTGCAAGTATCATTCATCACTCAAAACGTCCACTTCTTCAAAATTACTACAACTTTATCAAAACGGATGAAGCTGTTACCAAAGAACGTGACCTCTTCCTTTCTGAGCCTGGTGACCCAGAATCTCACTACTCAGTTTATGAGGATATGCACGGGACACATATCTTTGCCAACAATGACTTGGATATGATGACTAAACTTTCAGAACTCGTTGAACATGGTTTTGACCACTGGAAGTTGGACGGTGTTTATTGTCCAGGTGAAAACTTTGTAAAAATTACTGAGTATTTTGTGAAGGCTCGTGACCTCATCGAGGCTGGCGAATTTTCACAAGACCAGGCCTTCCTCTTTGATGAGGCTATTCACAAATTACACCCAGCCAACCGTGGTTTGGATACAGGTTTCTATGATTATGAACCTGACCGTGTAAAATAAACATACTTTCTCCTTCGTTTGAGAGTTTTCCATTTTCAGGGAACGAAGGAGCCTTATAAAAACTAAAATCGACAATCTTGCAAATTGGAGAAATTATGACTACAACTAAAAAACGCCCAGAGGTTTTGGTACCTGCTGGGACTTTGGAAAAATTGAAAGTCGCTGTAAATTACGGCGCGGATGCTGTTTTCGTTGGTGGACAAGCCTATGGTTTGCGTAGCCGTGCCGGAAACTTCACCATGGATGAACTTCGAGAAGGTATCGAATACGCTCACGCTCGTGGTGTTGATGTTCACGTTGCTTCAAACATGGTTACCCATGAAGGAAATGAAAAAGGTGCTGGTGAGTGGTTCCGTGAATTGCGTGATATGGGGCTCGATGCCGTTATCGTATCTGACCCAGCCTTGATTGAAATCTGTTCAACCTACGCTCCAGGGCTTAACATCCACTTGTCAACGCAAGCATCTGCGACAAATGTTGAAACCTTCCATTTTTGGAAACAGTATGGTTTGACCCGTGTTGTTTTGGCACGTGAGGTAACTATGGAAGAATTGGCTGAAATCCGTAAACGTACGGATCTTGAAATTGAGGCCTTTGTCCATGGTGCTATGTGTATCTCATACTCAGGTCGCTGTACCCTTTCTAACCATATGTCAGACCGTGATGCCAACCGTGGTGGTTGTTCACAGTCTTGTCGTTGGAAATATGATCTTTACGACATGCCATTCGGCCAAGAGCGAAAGAGTATCCACGGTGAAGTTCCTGAAGAGTACTCAATGTCAGCCGTTGACATGTGTATGATTGAAAATATCCCAGACCTTATCGATAATGGCGTTGATAGCCTTAAAATCGAAGGTCGTATGAAATCTGTCCATTATGTATCAACAGTTGCCAACTGTTACAAGGCGGCCTGTGACGCTTACATGGAAAGTGCAGAAGCCTTCTATGCCATCAAAGATGATTTGATTAATGAGCTCTGGAAAGTTGCCCAACGTGAATTGGCAACAGGTTTCTACTACAAGACACCAACAGAAAACGAACAACTCTTTGGAGCTCGTCGTAAGATTCCACAATATAAATTCGTTGGTGAAGTCGTAGACTTTGATCCAGCAACTATGACAGCTACAATCCGTCAACGTAACGTTATCCTCGAAGGTGACCATGTTGAATTCTACGGACCAGGCTTCCGTCATTTCGAGTGTGATATCAAAGACCTTCACGATGCCAATGGTAACAAGATTGACCGTGCACCGAACCCAATGGAACTTCTTACAATTACCGTGCCACAAGAAGTTAAGCCTGGTGACATGATTCGTTCAACTAAAGAAGGTTTGATTAACCTCTACCAAAAAGACGGTTCAAGCAAGACTGTTCGTGCCTGATGACAAGACAAATCAATGGGTTCCTGGTAGATGACCAAAGTAGATGTCAGCACTACCATTCCCCACTAGATATTGTTGCATTAAAATGCTTCGAGTGCCAGAAGTATTATGCCTGTTATCAGTGTCATGATCGCTTGGAGGATCATAGCTATCGAGCTTATCCTTGCCAGTTGAAGCAGGACAAGGTCCTTATCTGTGGCGTTTGTCAGCATGAGATGACTATTGAGGAGTATCAAGAGGCAGTAGCCTGTCCCAGTTGTCACAGTGCCTTCAACCCAGCTTGTTCAAAGCACTATGATATTTATTTTGAAAAATAAAAAGATTGAAGATTCTGTTCACACGAACAAAGTCTTCAATCTTTTTTAGTTAAAGTAACTATGATTTTTAAGAGCTTTTAAGACCGGCTTAGTCACCAAAGCGACGATGAGACCTTTTAAGAGGTCAGGAATAATAAAGGGTGTCAAGCCAACAGCTACAGCTGCAGACCAGCCCATCTTTCCGAGAAAGTGCAGGCTGAGGATACCACCGACAAAAACAAGTGCATCCCCTAAAACAAAAGCCAAAAAGTTTTTCCAAATAGGAGTTTTAGCATGAGTCAGTGCAGATGTGACAAGAGCAAAAAATGGGTAGGCAAGCAGATAGCCAGCTGAGGGACCAAAGAAGGCTTGAAGCCCACCGCCACCTCCTGCGAAAACGGGTAAACCAATAGCGCCGAGGATAAGATAAAGGATAGCAGAGAGAGTAGCTTCTCTCGGTTTAAAAACAGCAGCCACAAGTCCAACAGCAAAAGTTTGCAGAGTAATGGGAACTGCACCAATTGGAATAACAATTTGAGCCAGTGCGGCAATGATAGCAGCACCAAAGGCAGGGAGTATGAGTGACAGTGTACGATTTTGTGTCATTTTTAGTTAACCTCTCGCGAATAATAGTTAACTTATTATAGCAAGTGTTTTCGAAATAGTCAACCTGATAATAAAATGAGGTTGACTGATAAACTTAACCTCCTTGTGATATGATTTTTAGACGTTTGATTTCTTTAAGTTCAATCATGCTGATGATCTTATCTTGCTCGATAAAGATGGCTTGTCGCTCCCTGTCATAACGGTTGATGTAGCCCTTATAGGTTTTCTGATTGGATGTTAGCATGACCATTTGATTATGATCAATAGCATGATAGATATCGTTAATAAGTTGATTCTGCATTAGGTGGACAGATTTGCTGTGACCTGTTTCCACAAACTGATGAAGCTGATGCTTTACCGCTTCTAAAAAGTTTATCATGGTCATTTCCCTCGTTTCTTGATAAAATAATTATAGCATGAAAGGTGAATTTTTGTGGATAACTTCTTTCTAAAACACACAATTTTCACAGAAAAAAACGAATAAAACTAGTGGAGGTAAGCAAATGGCAGAATTTTCATTTGAAATTGAAGAAAAACTCTTGGTCTTGTCTGAAAATGACAAGGGTTGGACTAAAGAACTCAATCGTGTGAGCTTTAATGGCGCACCGGCTAAGTATGACATCCGTACATGGAGTCCAGACCACACCAAGATGGGCAAGGGGATTACCCTCAGCAATGAAGAATTCCAAGTTCTCGTTGACGCCTTCAAAAACTAAAACAAGGTCAGCATGGCGCTGGCCTTATTTTTTTGTTTAAAACGTATCAAAGATAAGTTTGAGATTGAGAATGGTTAGGACAATAGCGATGGCATAACCGAGGAAGGTATTCCACTTGGCATTGACGTGTTTTCCCATGAGTGATTTTTTAGAAGTATAGTAAATCAAAGGGAAGATAGAGAATGGCAAGGCAATTGAGAGGAATACTTGTGAATAAACCAAGAGTTGATCCAGTGTCTTTTCTTGATCGCCGTAGAGAATAGCTACAATGATAACAGGTAGCAAGGCGAAGAGACGTGTGAACAAACGAATCACCCACTGTGGTAACCTCATGTGGAGAAAACCTTCCATGACAATCTGACCAGTTAAGGTACCAGTAATGGTAGAGTTTTGCCCACTAGCCAAGAGTGCCAAGGCAAAGAGAGTTGAAAGTGTTGAACTAGCTACCGCACCAGCAATCTTAGAGTCCTGAAGGGCATTGTACATTTGTGAGAAGGCTGAAATATCGGAAGCGTGACCAAAGAAGAGAGCTGCTCCCAAAATCAAGAGGAGCGAGTTAACCACAAAGGCTAGAGTCAACTGAATGTTGGAGTCCCAGGTCATGAAACGGACAGCCTTGGTCACGTCTTTTCCATCTGAATAGTCAACCTTACGAGTCTGTGACAAGGATGAGTGTAAGTAGAGGTTATGTGGCATAACGGTTGCCCCCACAATCCCAAGTGCCAAAGTCAACTGGTTGGTGTGCCCAGCAGCATGTGGCTCAAAGAGCGCTGGCGTAGGGAGATAACCCTCGAGGATTCCCGTAATACTAGGCTCGGACAAGGCCACTAGATAGACAAAGATAATCAAGATTGTCAAAATCAAGGTAGAAACAATCGCTTCGATTTTCTTGAAACCTAGCTTCATGATGAGTAGGAGTAGGAAGACGTCAAGGACTGTCACCAGAATAGCAACCATGATTGGAATACCAAAGAGCAGGTTAAGAGCGATGGCGGAACCAAGTACCTCAGCCAAATCTGTCGCCATTAAGGCAAGCTCCAGAATCACCCAAAGCGTGTATCGCAACCATTTGGGCGAGTGATAGGCAGTTGCTTGAGCTAGGTCCATTTGGGTCACAATCCCTAATTTCCCCGACATTTGTTGCAACTGCATGGCAATCAAAGAGGAAACTAAGATAATGAAAAGCAAACTGTACTTGTAGGTTGCACCACCAACAACACTGGTAATCCAGTTTCCTGGATCCATGTATCCAACGGCCACCAGTGCCCCAGGGCCTAAGAATGCCCTGAGATTTTGCCCAAAACGGTTATTATTTGGTGTATCAATTGATTGGTTCACTTCAGAAAGTGAAACCTTTTTTAAAGATGTCATAAACACCTCTTTCTAAGTCTTATCTGAATGGAAGCGTCACCATTACCACTCAGCCAGACAACCTAATTATAACACTATGAGAAAGATGTGCAAGGTTTTGCAAGTCGTTGGCTTGTCCTATATTGATGTCATAGAGACTTACCAGAATTGTCTTTTTGTACTAAGGATAAAAGTAGATTATGTAATGGATGAGGGAGACAAATCAACCAGACAATCTACCATCAAACTACATGTAGCACTTTAAAAATCCTGGATTGACAGGAGATTACATCGGTCTCTGGAAGTCTCTTTAGTACAAAGAAAACAAAGCACGGTTTATCTTTCTAAACAATACGATATCTATGCAGAAGTAGCTCTAGCTTGTTTATCAGCTTGAGTCGTAGCATCAAAAGCAATATTTTGGAAATAAGAAAATGCTTCTCTCGATTGAGGGAAGCGTTTTTCATATTATCTGATGAGAGTGCTATATTGACTGAACATCTCGTCAATGTCATCTTCAACCAAGTGATAGATTTTCCAGTCAAATTGAGTTCTAGCAACATCATCAACCAAGACTGTATAACAGAAATCCATATAATCTTCATAAAATTCAGAGATGAAGGGGAGGAGTGTGTCACTGATATCAGTTGAATAGAGTTTTTCATCAAGATGTTTAAAGAGATAGTCTGTACCTGTAATCGTTTCATTCTTTAGTTTTTGTGCATCCTCAAGGCTAAATCCATCACTTTGGGGATTCAGAAAATCATGTTTTGCAACCAGGCTACGAAGATACTGAGATGAAAAGCAGCTCCTTTACTAATCTCTAGCATATCTGATTGGCTTAGTTTTTCTGAAGGGATATCATTTTCTTCGCAATAGAATACCAGTGCATGATCGAAAAAATAATCTGCGCGGTCAATGGGAAAGTCTACTTGGCTTTCTTCTATTTTTGTATCAGCCTGTTCAAGCACACTTGATTTTTTCTTAAATAGGGACTGTAATTTTTTGAACATGTTTATATCTCATATAAAAATATCCCATTAGTCAAATAATGGGATATTTTTATTATTTCATCGTTGGGAACAACAAGACATCACGGATGGTTGTTGTGTCAGTGAGAAGCATGCAGAGGCGATCGATACCGATTCCGAGCCCACCTGTTGGTGGCATACCGTATTCTAGGGCTTCAACGTAGTCGTAGTCGATGCCTGTAGCTTCGTCATCACCGAGTTCTTTAGCAGCAGCTTGTGCTTTGAAACGTGACAATTGATCAATTGGGTCGTTCAATTCGGTGAAGGCATTTCCGTACTCTTTCGTCATGATGAAGAGTTCGAAACGGTCAGTGAAGCGTGGGTCTTCTGGGTTTTTCTTAGCGAGTGGTGACACAGCAACTGGGTGACCGTAGACGAATGTTGGTTGAATCAAGGCTTCTTCAACGAATTCTTCGAAGAAGGCGTTGATGATGTGACCAACTTCAGTGTAGTGTTTTTCAACTGGAACATTCTTTTCAGCAGCGATAGCTTTAGCTTCATCCAAAGTCATATCTTGCCAGAAGTCAACACCAGTGATTTCCTTGATAGCGTCAACCATGTGGATGCGTTTGAATGGTTCATTGATCTTGATTTCAGTTCCTTGGTAGTTGATAGGTCCGTCACCTTTAACAGCTTTAGCAGCGTGTTGGATGATACCTTCAGTCAAGTTCATGATATCGTGGAAGTCAGCGTAAGCTTGGTAAACTTCGATAGATGTGAACTCAGGGTTGTGAGTGGCATCCATACCTTCGTTACGGAAGATACGTCCGATTTCGTAAACGCGTTCCATACCACCAACGATGAGACGTTTGAGGTGGAGTTCAGTTGCGATACGAAGCACCATGTCAATGTTTTGTGCATTGTGGTGAGTGATGAAAGGTTTAGCAGCAGCACCACCAGCTTCATTGTGAAGAACAGGTGTTTCGACTTCAAGGAAACCTTGAGTATCGAGGTAGCGACGGATTTCTGAAATGATTTTTGAGCGTGTCACAAAGCGGTCAAAGCTATCACGGTTAGAAATCAAATCAAGGTAACGTTTACGGTAGATTGTTTCAACGTCTGAAAGTCCGTGGAATTTTTCAGGCAATGGACGAAGGGCTTTAGACAAGTGTGTGATGTGGGTAGCTTTAATAGAAAGTTCTCCCATATCTGTACGCATAACTTCACCTTCGACACCGAGGAAGTCACCAAGGTCAGCTTTCTTGAAGATGTCGTAGTTTTCTTCACCGACAGCATCTTTACGCACGTAGATTTGGATTTGACCATCGCGGTCTTGGATGTGGGCAAAGCCAACTTTACCTTTACCACGCTTAGTCATCAAACGACCTGCGATAGTAGCAGTTTCATTGATTTCGTGCAATTCCTCTTTTGTTTTGTCGGCGTATTTTTCTTTTAATTGACCAGATGTAGCTGTGCGTTCGAATCGCTTACCAAAAGGATCGATTCCTTGTTCAGCCAAGGCCGCCATTTTTTCACGACGGACAATCTGTTGATCGTTCAATTCTTCCATGTGTTGATTTGACATGTTAGTCCTCCATAAAATAGTCGTAATTATTGTATCATAAATCACCTTCTAAAGATAGGACAAATGATTAAATGTCAGATAAATAAAGGGAAAGACCTTTATTTTTAAGAAAAATAGCTAACTAGAATTAATGATTGATTAGGAAGTTATATAATTTATTGACAAATATAATAAAAAAGTGTATAATGACAAGGTAGGATTCGTATGAAATTAAGGAGAATATACAATGAAAAAGAAGAATTATGTTGGTAAAGCCGTGATGTTTGGCGCTTTACTAGCGCCTATTGGGTTGCCTACGGTATCTGTGTTAGCAGATAGCTTTTATCAAAATCAAACAAGTGCTCACGCTGCAGATATTACAAACTGGATTGCCAGCACACCGCAACAAATTACAAATAATTTGACAACTCAGAACATCAATCCACAACAGTTAGATGGTCAACAATATGTGATTCAATGGGGGGATACCTTGTGGGGAATCTCTCAAGCGACGGGAATCTCTATTGAAAAATTAGCCTACGATAACAATATTCAGAATATTGATCTTATCTTTGCTGGTGATGTCCTTATTTTAAAACGTGATGGTGATGTACCAGCAGGTTATCATGTGAATGGTAATGGTCACCGTTGTGCACATTCTAAGATTGTTATTAACAACTATTATGGCAATAATAACCGAGTGATTATCAATAATAGTACTTTTGTATCTGATGACCACTCTAAGAATACAATGATTTACGCTCCAGATAATTCGGATAACAGTATTTCATTCTCCAATAACAATAACAACAATAATAATAGTGATAAAGATAAAGATTCTAAAGAAAGCAAGGAGTCATCTTCTTCATCATCAGAATCTAAAGACGCTTCATCAAATTCAACAAGTTCTTCTGACTCTTCTGCATCAAACTCATCAAGCTCAAGAAGTTCTTCCAACTCTTCTGCATCAAGCTCAACAGCAAGCAGCAGTGAAAGTAAAGCAAGTACAGATACTTCTAAAGAAAAAGAATTGACTGAGGATGCTTTCCAAGACAAGGTTCAAGAAGAAGTTTCAAATATTTATCAAAAAAAACGCTCAGATAGACCTGCATGGAAATTCTTCTCACATGTAGATGATAAGAATGATCTGAATGCTGACGCTAAGAAGGACACTGAAAGAACAGTGCTTTACCGTCAAGGCGAAACTGCTAAAGATGAAGACATTGCTAATGGTCCTAAAGATGGTGCCAGAACTGAAGCCAATGCCAAAGCACTCGCTGAAAAGATTTACGACACCCTTAACAATGGTGGCAAAATGTCAGAGCTTATCAAGGCAAAATATGCCCAAATTAAGGTAACTTACAAGAGTGATAAGTGGGTCTTCAATGTTGATGTTTATAAAGAAAAAGAAAGTTCATCATCAAGCACTGGAACATCATCTGAATCAAAAGCTTCATCAAGTGATGATTCTCAAACAGAAACACGCATGAGTTCAAGCTCATCAAATGTTGAACGTTCATCATCAAGTTCTTCAAGTCATACTGAAACAGATTCAGGGGCAAATTCCTCTGACCTAACTGGTGACGAATAGAGAGAGGCCAAGCATGTCAAAGAAAAATATCATTATTAGTGTTGTACTTGCTTGCCTCTTGGTTACGGGAGCTGGTTTTAGTGTCTTCTATTACTGGGGGTCACACCATTTGGATAGTGTTGTACCTGGTAAGGTTTACCAATATTCAAGTTCTTTAAATGGTGAGGTCAATAATCGTGTCATGTATGTAGCTTTCCAAGAGGGTGGTAACAAGGCACTAGTGAGTCAGGACCGTACGACAGTGGTTAATGCCACTAAGAGCCAGGCTGATTTTGACAAAGCCTATAGTGACCAAACAGCTAAATGGGAATATAACGTGACAAAAACAACTTTGACTCTCGGTAAAAAAGAGGATGATCAATTGTCACAATGGCAGTACAACAAGGTCTTTGCTTATGGAGACCATTTCACATCAAAGGATTTCTATTACCAGATTGCCAAAGGTGGTCAGGGTGAAGTGAAACAAAAAATGACCTTTAAAGAAATTAAATAATCATCTGATGATAAAAAGATGCCTAAGGTTTGGAATGTCATGTTTCAAACCTTTTTTCTATCTGAAATACTGGAAATCACGAATAATATTTTCCTAATTTTGCTCAAAAATTGAAATAAGAGGGCAAAAACGGTATAATAAAATTGTTTGGGCAATTTCATGCTAGTCAAATAACAGATATGCATGACTGCTTATAGACAGTTGACTTAAAGCAACTTTTGCAAGACTTAGGCTTAGGGGCTGACTGCTTCATCAGTTTCGTTATCGGACCTTCTAGTTTTCTAAGTCTCTGGCAAGAGAATGATATAAGAAAGAACGGACAAATGATTACCTCTATTGTTTTTGACGTTGACGATACTATTTACGACCAACAGGCACCTTATCGTATTGCCATGGAAAAATGTTTCCCTGACTTTGATATAACCCATATGAATCAGGCCTACATTCGTTTCCGCCACTATTCTGACATCGGTTTTCCACGTGTAATGGCCGGTGAGTGGACAACCGAATATTTCCGCTTTTGGCGCTGTAAAGAAACACTTTTGGAGTTTGGCTACCATGAAATCGATGAAGAAACGGGGAACCATTTCCAAGAGGTTTACGAGCATGAGTTGGAAAACATTACTATGCTTGATGAAATGCGCATGACCCTTGATTTCCTCAAAGAAAAAAATGTTCGTATGGGAATTATTACCAATGGACCAACAGAGCATCAACTTAAGAAAGTCAAGAAGTTGGGATTATACGATTACGTGGATCCCAAACGTGTCATCGTCAGTCAGGCGACAGGATTCCAAAAGCCTGAAAAGGAAATCTTCAATCTTGCGGCTGAACAATTTGATATGAATCCATCGACGACTCTCTACGTCGGAGATTCATACGACAATGACGTTATGGGTGCCTTTAACGGCGGCTGGCATTCTATGTGGTTCAACCACCGTGGACGTAGCCTTAAACCAGGTACGAAACCAGTCTTTGACTTGGAAATCGATAGTTTTGAGCAACTCTTTGGAGCTGTGAAAGTCCTTTTCGATCTTCCCAATAATAAATATATCTTTGATATTAACGATAAAGAAAATCCAGTGCTTCAACTGGGTATTAACAATGGTCTTATGATGGCAGCTGAACGTCTTCTTGAGAGCAATATGAGTATTGACAAGGTGGTTATTCTCCTTCGTTTGGATGCTAATCAGGAAAAAATTCTTCGTATGAAATATGGAAGATAAATAAAGGCTCCTTGTCAACTGTAGTGGGTGACGAAAAGCTAACATCTTGAGAGGACCAGATAGGTCTTCTCTTTTTGAATGTTCAGAGTGATGAAAACACGTTTCTTAAAGTTGATAAAATTTCTAAAACCGAAGCCCAACCGTTTGATAGCTTTGATCAATTTATTAGTTGCTTCAAGCTTTGCTTGAATCTCGATGTGAGTGTCAGTTTCAAAAACGAGTGAAATAATGATATTTTGGTCTTTAATTCCGATTAATTCTGTGGTATTTTTAATAGGTCTCATAAGTTCTTCCTAATGATGGTTTCGTCGCTTTTCATTATAGTTCTTATGGGACTTTTTGTGTACACTTAAGAAGCTCTATAATCTTTACAGTGGTTTTACCTACTACAGAAATTATAGAGCCTAAATAAAACGGCCTCGTTAGGCCGTTTTATTGTATAGCATGTGAAAAAGGGAGAAGTGAAATGGTGGAAACATACAACTTAAAATATGATATTGAAGTACTAAGTACTGAGCGTGATGCTTTGACAAAAGAAGTAGAAGCGCTCAACGCCAAGCAAGATGATCTATTTGAGGGTGTTAGAGATGCGGAGCAGATGAAGCGTGTTGAGATTCCTATTATGCCTTAGCGGACCATCTTAATGCTGAAGAAAAGAGGGTTTGCTAATAACTATTGGGAACATGTTCATAGAATTGTCAAAATAGACGTGGAACTTATCTTAAGCCGAGGTCTTCGTTTTAAACGTTTGCTGTCTGAGTGACAGTATGATCCTATATCACAGGAACTAGATGTTTTTGAAAATAAACTAGAGGACTTGGCCCGAGACTTTGGTGTCGAATTAGATCGTTTGCCAGATGAACCGAGTCGGAAATAATGGAAGTGAAGCTCTTAAAGTAATAGATTTAAGGGCTTTTTGAGTGCTAAAAAGCGACCCTTGTTCAGGATCGCTTGTCTTATGAAGTCAGTCAATGATCTAGCTAATCTTGTTTTGTTCATCCATATAAGATGTATCATTCCAAGATTTAAGAGTGAAGTGCTCGAAATCATTGGTTTCGAGAATTGTGACAGAAGCATTGTCAAGACCTCCTGCCTTACGAAGAAGGCCAGGTTCAAAACCAAGGAGGGTACGGATAGAAGCTGTTAGGTTAGCTCCGTGACCGACGATGAGGACATTTTTAGCCTCACTATCTTTAAGTGTTTTGACAAATTCGGCTACACGTTTGGTTGTCTGGTAGACAGACTCAGCTTGGAAGTCATTAGCACGGAAGTTGGCTAGGTTATGACGGAAAGCATCCATTTCTTTTGGATAGATAGCCTGAACGAGTGAAATTTTTTGCCCTTCCAGTTTGCCAAGTTGCCATTCACGCAAAGTTTTAGTGTAGGTAACTTTAGCTTTAGGTTTTTGAGACTCCATGATGAGCTCTGTAGTTTTTTTAGCACGTGGTAAGTCACTTGAGAAGACCAAGTCAAAATGTGTGTCACTGAGATAGTGACCTAACTCACGTACTTGTTCGATAGATTCTTTAAGCAAAGGCGAGTCTCCCTTGGAACCTTGAAGGCGGCCTTCTAAGTTCCACTCAGTTTTACCGTGACGTACAAAATACAGTTTCATTATTACTCCTTAATATCAGCAAATTCAGCATTAACAAAATCAGCAAGTTTTTGACTATTGATACGGATAGAACGCCCAATTTCCCCCGCTGAGACAATAAGGAAGCCAGCTTCTTGGGCAGACTGATCGATATAAATGGGAAAATTGTGTTTTTGACGAATTCCCACTGGGTTGTTAGCCCCGTGAACATAGCCAGTTGTTTTTTGGAGATCCTTTTGTGGAATCATTTGAACCTTCTTGTTCCCTGAAATTTTAGCCAATTTCTTTTCAGACAGGTGCTCGGTGATAGGGACGATACCGATGACTGGTCCTGTCTTATCTCCCTTAAGAGCGAGGGTTTTATAAATGCTCTCACTCGCTACATCTTTTGGAAGCTCTCCTTCTAAACCGTTGAAGGATAAGCTATCATGGTCTATTTTAGCCTTATCAAGAATTTGGTCGACCAAGGTCTTCTTGACTTTGCTTTTCTTAGCCATTATGATATCTCCTTTTCGAAGTTTTAAATTTCTACTTTCCATTATAACACATTCGTCCAAACACGCCTAAGTCAATTTGGGCAAGAATAAAACCAGTGTCTGAAACACTGGTTTTTACTCACTACTTGATGAATTTGTCGAAGTAGTCTTCTTATTTTTAGTAGTTTTTTTCTTAATCTTTCCAAAAAGTTTTTCAAAGGTTTTACGTTTGTTTTTCTCAGGATTGATTTGATTAAGATCTAGGATATTGTCGAAACCAGGGAGGCTTCCTTGTGACGTATACTGGTGAAGGTCATAGTCGATTTCAGTATTTGGCAAAGCCTCATAGTAGCCCGAGTCGGCACCATAGGCTGGAATCCAAACGGCATCGAAGTTTTTGGTTGAAACTTCTTGCTCAAGCATGAAATAGGCACCAATATAGAGGCCAATCTTCTCAGCTCCCAGACGTTTGAGTTCAGCACGAAAGGCTTGGACACCTTCCTCCATGTTAGACATGGTTTCCTCTTCAACGTCAATCCAGTAATAGGTAGGTTTGTATGGAGAAGCATTTTTGTAGAAAATACGAGCTTCTTCCTTCATCTCTTTGACAGAAGTACCTTGGGCGTAGGAATAGACGGCAACTGGAACGTCACGTTTTTTGAGTTCTTTGATATGTGTTTTAAAAGATTTGTCAACCCCATTTGAGCTGGCGGCATTGCTATCCTTACTAATCTGTGATCCACCGAAGACGCGGATAATAGCACCAGAAATATGATTTGACAAGACATCGTAATCGATATCCTGAGGAAGTTGCCAACCCGAAAGGTCAATAATGGGATTAAGTATCAGCTCCTCATCGGAACTGTCAGATGTACTACTGATTGTTGCTTTTGGTGTAGTAGCAGAAGGAATAGCGGATTTCACGTTCTCGAGATGCGCCTGCTGTTTAGACGTATTGTGAATGTTTGCAATAACTAATGCTAATCCTAAAAGAGCTAGAACCACGTAAACAACGATCGGTTTAATTCTTTTTCTCATTACTCCCATTCTACCTTAAATAGCGCAAAATTGCAAAATAGAGTGTTTGTAAATTCTGTGAGAGATATTAAAGTGACTGATGTTAAAAAGCTTTTGTAGTGCTAACTTAGGCATGTTTTATGAATAGGGGTGCTTTGATCTAGTCTGGAATTAAGTGAATTTTTCATTTATCATTTATTAAATAATGATTCCTAGTCTAGATTGTCGGCTTCTTCCTTGAAACTAGCACCACTAGTGGTATCAGACCAGGCGACAAGAGCTTGAGCAGAGTTATCCAGATAGGTCTTGAGAGGTTGCTTCAAATCATAAATAGTTTCCCAAAATCCTAGGACCTTTCCTTCATTATCGATAGCGGCTTGGTAGGTCTGGATGAGGATTTGATCAAAACTGTCAGTTGGAATCTGATAACTTCTTTCTTTGGTAGGAGACGCTAGAACTTCAGACATGATCCAATCAGGCAGATTTTCAGGCTCACGGGGGAAGAAACTACCGTCAGCGCCATCGTTGTCGTAGAGAAAGTTTCCTTGGGCATCATAGGCTGCTAATTTATAGGGCAGGTGATTCAGTAGTGTTTTTAAATCGTTCATACCTTCATCATAGCTTCTTTCAGGAGAAATGGCAATGCTTTGGATTGGAGACAATACTATCATAGGATAGTATCACTTTGTCCGAGGAAAGTATTATCTCTTGGAGCAGTATCAGGGTATAATAAAGTAAAAGAAGACTCGAGGTGAAAACATGTCAAAACTTATTTTTTTAGATGTTGATGGGACATTGGTGGATTATCATAACCGCATTCCAGAATCAGCAGTAAAGGCTATTCGTCAGGCACGTGAAAAGGGACATCTGGTCTACGTTTGTACCGGACGTAGCAAGGCAGAAATGCAACCGGAATTATGGGAGATTGGCTTGGATGGGATGATTGGTGGCAATGGCTCTTATGTGGAGCATCATAGCCAAGTTCTCATGCATCAGTTGATATCCAAGGAAGATGCAGCAAAGATTGTAGATTGGCTAACAGAGCGCCACTTGGCCTATTATCTTGAGAGCAATAATGGTCTCTTTGCTAGTCCTGATTTTCGGGAGCGGGCGCGTGAGACACTTAAGACTTACGTTATTCAAAAGGGGCAATCTGCAGAGTCTGTTGAGGGTAAAGAACCAGAAGATTTTATTCATGGCCTCCAGTATGGTGGAGAGCTCTACCGTGACGACCTAAACAAGGTCAGTTTCGTTTTGGAGTCTTATCAGGATCACTTGGATTCCAAAGAAGCTTTTCCACAGCTTGAAGCCCATACTTGGGGAGGTCGAGGTGAAACAGCTTTATTTGGTGACTTGGGTGTTAAGGATATTAACAAGGCCCATGCCATTGATGTTCTTTTGGAATATTTGGGTGCTAAGCGTTCGGATACCATTTCTTTTGGCGATGCAAAGATTGATATCCCTATGTTGGAGTACTGTGAGGTTGGCGTTGCCATGGGAAATGGTGGGCCAGAAATCTTGGCTATGGCAGACTTAGTCACAGACGATGTTGAGGTTGATGGCTTGTATAAGGCATTTGATAAATTGGGTTTGTTGCAATAAAAAAACTGAGTTCCATTTGGGAGCTCAGTTTGTGTTTTATGCAGATTTACGTCCGATAAATTTTTTCAAGAGATACAAGAGATAGCCAACAGCAATATACCCAGCGCTGATGACCAGGACGTTTATCATGACCTTGTTCCAACCAAATTTATTGACGTTGATAAAGAAGTAGGCGAAAGGACTATCTTTAGCACCTGGAATTGCAAGTTTTAGAACCAGTCCATTTAGTAGGGCAAAGGCGAAGTAAGACAGTGGGAATAGGGACCAGTAAAGTGGCTCGCGCAGACGAAAGGCTTTCTTAGCATCGAAAACGAGAGTATCAAGCACCAACCCCCAAGGCACAATATAGTGAACCAAGAAATTCCTTACTGTCCAGTATTTCTCAGGTTCTGTAATAGGAGCTAACAGGATGTGGTAGATAACTCCAGTGATGAGGATGGCCATGGTTACGCCACCCTTGTAACGCAGGAGCTTGGTGTTAGTCGTCGCGTCCCCTTTTTTGAAGTCATAGATGATAAAGAAAATCAAACTAGAGAAGACCAGAATATTGGACAAAACGGTGTAGTAGAGCAGCATGCCCCAACCATCGTCATAGATTTGGATAGAGACTCCCACAAACCCACAAAGTGCTAGTAAGATACGGTAAAATCGTGAAATAGTCATAAGTTTCCTTTTCTTAATAAATAATCTCTCTTATCATATCACATTTTTCACTAACAATTTATTGAAAATTCTAGTAAAATCAAGGTAAGAAAGACTTTAAGGAGTAATGATGTCCAATTTAATCGATTATCTTGAAAAGGTTAAGGATTTGCCTTTCGATAAAGAGCCTCTTAATATCTTGGATAAGGTTTGCATCAATGAGATTGGCTACCTGACTTATGAAAAATGGCTCTCAGCAAGTGATTTAAAGAAGACCATCAATTTACATGATTATGCTGAAGGGAAGGACTTAAATCCAGACTACAGCTTCATGGTGACTAAGGAACGGGTAGATTTGGCTGAAGCCATGGTCAGGTCTAGGCGTTTCGCTGGACTTAATCTAAGTGACTACTGTAGTGTCTTGGACAAGGAAGTGGAAAAGCAGTTTGCGGCTATGATTTTCAACTTGCCTGAATTGGACTACCAGCAGATTGTCTTTCGTGGGACAGATGATAGCGTTATTGGTTGGAAGGAGGATTTTCAACTGACCTACAGTCGGGAAATTCCTGCCCATCGCTCAGCTATTGCCTTTCTGTCTGAGCACTTGCTCAACCTCAGTGGCCATATCACTGTTTCTGGACATTCCAAGGGTGGTAATCTTGCCCTTTATTCGGCTGTTCAAAGCTCGACTGCTCTACGTGAGCAAATAGCAGAGCTCCTGCTCCTAGATTCTCCAGGTTTGATGAAATCACTTTTAGAAAAGCCTTCTTACCAAGAGGTGAAATCCAAGATGACAGTTATCAGACCTCAGGATTCTGTTGTAGGAGTCATGCTTTATTGGGATCAGGCTGCTCAGCTAGTAGCAGCAGATGGTATAGGCATTGCTCAACACAATGTCTTGCTTTGGCAGGTTGACCCGGAGATAAGGGATTTTATTTATGTGGATCAGCCTACCGAGATGAGTCAACGCTTGAAAGAGACCTTCCAAAAATGGATTGAGACCTTGCCAAATCAAGAACTCAAGCAAGTCTGTGATTTGTTCTTTGATACCATTCTTGATTCTGGAATTGAAAGTCTGGATGATATTGGGATTAAAACTCTCCCTAAGCTAGGCCAACTGTTGCAAGAATTTGGCAATCACACAGATCAACAAAAGAAGGTCCTGCAAGATGGTTTCAACCAGTTACTCTGGATATTTTGGAAGTCAGGAAACAGAAAAACAAGCCTGCCCAAACTTGAACTTCCTGACTTTTTCAAGAAGTTGAGTGAATTAACAAACAACGATTAGGGGTAGCAGAATCATAGAAGTGGAGGATTTTATGTCTAAAAACGTACTAATCACAGGAGCAACATCAGGGATTGGCGAAGCAACGGCGCGTGCCTTTGCCGAAGAAGGAGAAAATCTCATCCTAACAGGTCGCCGCGTGGAGCGCTTAGAAGCTCTAAAAGAAGAGCTCCAAGCAACCTATCCAAATCAAAAAGTTTGGACCTTTGCTCTGGATGTCACTGATATGGCCATGGTCAAGGATGTTTGCCAAGCTATTCTTAAAAGTGTGGGGCAAGTCCATGTCTTAGTCAATAATGCAGGTCTGGCACTAGGTTTAACAGCCTACCAAGACTATGAGGAGTGGGACATGCTGACCATGCTCGACACCAATGTCAGGGGCTTGATGATGGTGACACGTCAGATTTTGCCAAGTATGGTCGCTGCCAATGAGGGTCATATCATCAATATGGGCTCTACGGCGGGTATCTATGCTTACGCAGGTGCTGCCGTTTACTCAGCTACCAAGGCTGCAGTGAAAACTTTCAGCGATGGCTTGCGTATCGATACCATTGCCACAGATATCAAAGTGACAACCATTCAGCCTGGTATCGTTGAGACCGACTTTTCACAAGTTCGCTTTCACGGTGATAAGGATAAGGCAGCCAAGGTTTATCAAGGGTTAAAGGCCCTCCAGGCTCAAGATATTGCGGATGCTGTTCTCTACGTTACCAAGCAACCACGACATGTCCAAATTTCAGACATGACCATCATGGCTAACCAACAAGCTACAGGGTTTACCATTCATAGGGAGGAAGACTAGGAGAAGCTTATGAAGAATCCCACTAATCCAGCCATCGGCAGTAGCTGGGAAGACTTGCAAACAAAACTCTTTAGCAAGGAAGAGATTGAAGCCAGTTACCAAAGAGTAGAAAAACTCATTCAGGAAAGGGTTCGTAAATAGATAATGAAAACACGGCACTAAGCTGTGTTTTTTGTTTGAATTTTCCCAAAACTATGAAAGAAACCGTGAAAATGCTATAATGTAAGGGATTACGACAATGTTGAAAGGATAAGTCATGCCAGCAGTTACTCCAGAACTTGAGATAGAACGTCAATTAATCGAGCAATTAACCTCTGGTGAGAGTCAGTGGACCTATCGCCCAGAATTAAAAAACGAAAGTCAATTATGGGACAACTTTTTTGAAAAGTTAGCACAAAATAACGTTGCCCTACTCGCTGACCATCCCTTGACTGAGCAGGAGAATCGCCAAATCAAGAACCAGCTTAACTTCATTAACTATTATGAAGCTGCTAAGTGGTTGGCAGGTGAAAATGGTATTGCTAAAGTCGAGGTACAGCGTGAAGATGCTAGCCTTGGTACTATCCGACTTTCTGTCATCTGGCGTGATAATATTGCTGCTGGAAAATCCAGTTACGAGGTGGTTAATCAAGTAGAACGTGACAAGGCTTATCCGCAAGATCAGGACCGCCGTTTAGATACAACTCTGATGATTAATGGCCTTCCTCTTATCCACATCGAGCTCAAGAGTCCTCGTGTGGCCTTTTTGGATGCCTTTCATCAAATCAAAAAGTATGACCGTGAAGGAAAGTTACGTGGCATCTATTCTGCCCTCCAGATGTTTGTTGTGACTAATAAGGTGGATACACGTTATATCGCAGCTGCACGAGAGGATAAGCTCAATAAACAATTCTTGACATCTTGGGTGGATAAAGATAATAAACCCATGACCAGTCTCATGGACTTTGCCTATGAGGTCCTGTCTATTCCACGTGCCCATCAGATGGTGATGCAGTATTCCGTTATTGATGATAGTAAGAAAGCCCTCATCCTCTTACGTCCTTATCAAATCCATGCTATCGAGTCTGTTCAAGATGCCTCTCGTCGTCAGGAATCAGGCTATATCTGGCATACCACAGGTTCTGGTAAGACCCTAACCTCCTACAAGGTGGCTCGCAACCTCTTGCAGATTCCAGCCATTCAAAAGACGATTTTCGTTGTGGACCGTAGGGACCTTGACCAGCAGACGACGTCGTCCTTTCTTTCTTACGCCGCTAACGATGTTATTGATATCGATGAGACGGACAATACCCATGACTTGGTTAAGCGTTTGGCAGGAAATGATAAGCGAGTGATTGTGACGACTATCCAGAAAATCACTACCATGATGCGCAAGTTCCAAGAAGGTAAATACCAAAAGGATTCGGAGAAAATCAAGGACCTTCGTGTGGCTTTTGTTGTGGATGAATGTCACCGTGCGGTCACACCACAGACGCAAAAAGACATCAAAGGCTTTTTCCACAATTCGCTCTGGTATGGTTTTACAGGCACACCGATTTTCAAGGAAAATAAACGCAAGCAATTAGGTGATTTGGCACAAACCACCCACCAACAATATGGCGAACGCCTCCATGAGTATACGGTCAAAGAAGCCATCCATGACGGGGCAGTCCTTGGTTTTAAGGTTGACTATCGTAATACCATTATTTCGCCGATTCCTGAAGAAGACCTTCCAGATTCTGTCTATGAAGATAAAGAGCACATGCTAGAAGTCTTGGATGCTATCCTAAACAAAAGTTATCAACAGTTGGGCTTCCCAAATGGTGTAGGCAAGACCTACGAGGCTATCTTAACCGTTAAGTCCATTCCACAGGCTCAGGCCTATTACAATCTGCTCAAGAGTATCAAGGCAGGACAGGAACGCGTCAAGGTGTCAGAGCGAGCTAAGCGCGTGCTACCTGATTTTCCAAAGGTGACAGTCACTTACTCTGTGTCGGAAAATGAAGAAGAGTCTATCGGCTACCAAGAGCACATGAAGCAGGTCATGGACGATTACAATCGAGAGTATGGCACCCATTTTAATATGGCTGATTTGCGTGGCTTTAACACGGATATCAATAATCGTTTAGCTAGAAAGTTAGACATATACATTCCTCGTAATGAGCAGTTGGATTTGGTCATTGTCGTTGACCGTCTTTTGACCGGTTTTGATGCCCCATGTCTATCCACTCTCTTCATCGACCGTAAGCCCATGCGTCCACAGGATTTGATTCAAGCCTTTAGTCGCACCAACCGCATCTTTGACAGTAAAAAGCGTTATGGCCATATCATCACCTTCCAAAGACCTGAGGCCTTTAAAGAGGCTGTGGATAACGCCCTCAGACTCTACTCAAACGGTGGTGAAAATGACGTCACTGCTCCAGACTGGGCAGAAGAAAAAGCTAACTTTATCCAAGCTTGGATCGACTTTCAAGTAAAAGTGGAAGATGTAGAAAACTATGTCATCACGATTGAGCAGGCCACTAGCCCACAACTCCGTCGCATTGCCAAGGCTTACCAAATCTTTGACAAGTATCTAGCATCTATCCGTGTCTATAGCGAATACGATGAAGTGGCTATCTATGCTGAAACTGGCTTATCAGATGAGAAGCTCGAAACTTATCTAGGAATCTATCAAAATATCCTAGCAGAGCTCAAAAGTCGAGCTGAAGACGATGGAGATGATAATCTCTTTGACATCCACTACGAACTGGAATCCGTCCAAGTCGATGAGATTAACTATGCTTACATTCTGACCTTGATTCAAAGTATGATTCAGCAGGAAGAGGATAGTCCAAAGACCCTCAGTGATAAAGATATCGAAACGGTTGATAACTATATCCAGAGTCTGGAACGCACCAATCCCAAACTAGCAGAAATCATCCGAAATCTGTGGAAAGAAGTCCAAGCCAATCCTAAAGATTACCAAGGACAATCTATCACTGGTGTCTTGGACACTATGATTGAAGCCATCATCGACGACCATCTCAAACGCCTTGCCAGAGAATGGTATGTCGGACTCGATGAACTTCGTTACTATGTTCAACACTATCGTAAGGGGGCCAAGAAGCAATCCGGAGAAAGCCAGCTCACCAAGAGCCAACGCTACAAAGACTACAAAGCAGAAACAGCTGATGCCCTCAACCCGCTCAGCTACAAAAAACACATCAAAGAAGCCTACACCAAGCTCATTGAAGAGGTGATTGAACCATTGAGAGTGGGGAGGTAGAGGAAGGAGAGATGAATGGTGCAGGAATTTAATATTGAACAATTTAAAAGAAATGTTCTTACTAAAAATTTGAATATTTTAATTGGTTCTGGAGTATCATATCCAGCAATTCCCTTAATGAGTTTCTTTTCAAAAGATGAAAAAGGTATGCCTGTAAGTAAAGAAGTTGCAAATACTAATTTAGAGAATCATATATGGAAAGTAAGTTACTTTTTGCTTTTGAATCATAACGATAGAATAAAGTATTTTGTTGAAAATATGGATAAGAAAACTTTGTATTCAATAGATTATTATAATGAGCTGAAGAATTTCATTGCCTTGGAGTACAATATTGATTATGTATTAGAACGATATGTAAAGTTTTTAGAAAAATCAATTACATTGCTTTACACTTCGAATTCTAGAACGGTTTCAAAGAGTGTTAATATTTTTACTACCAATTATGATTTATTTATTGAAAGTTCTTTGGATTTATTGATGAAAAATGAGAACTTTATATTTAATGATGGGTCCAACGGTTATTTCAATAAAGTGTTAGATAGTTCTAATTATAATAAAAGTGTGGCGTATAGAGGGTTAAATGAAAATTATTTAAATGAGCTACCTTCAATCTCTTTAATTAAACCTCATGGATCTATGAATTGGGAAAGAGGCGAAAATAATCAGACTCTTATAAGAACGTGTACGGTTAATCATCCAGTTGTTGTTAGACCTACTGGACTTGAAGGACAAGAAACTTATCTTAACAATCATTTTCACGATATGTTAAGAGTATTCCAACTAGAGTTAGATAAGCCTCAATCAGTATTAATTGTTATAGGATTCTCGTTTCAAGATGATCATATTGCGAAGATGATAAGGAGAGCCTTAAAGAATCCAGAATTAATGATTTATATTTTTTGTTATGCTAACAGCGATTTTAATGTGATTAAGAAAAACTTATCTCTTGATAATATTCCGAGGAATCTTCAGATAGTGATACCATCTGATTTAGAAGTCGAAAACAAGAACGCTTTAAGTACCAGTGGGAATTTGGATATAAGTAGTCTAACAAAGTTATTTATCATTGAGGATTAAAAAGTATAATGAATCGAGTTGTGAAAAAATTAGGTGTAATCGTAGGTGTTGATGGTGATATTTCTCAAGTTGGAATGTATCATTTATCTAATGATGCAGAATATCTATGGTATGGTGATGTGTTACAAGGAGCAAAAATCGGAGCATATCTGACAATTTTACAGAATAATGTAAAAATTATCGCTTCTGTTGTTACTGAAAAAGTTGCTGATCAACAAAATACAATTCGAAGTACAGAATTTGATAATCGTTTTTCAAAAAATTCGATAAATCGAATCGTTCATTTAAAAACTAAAGGCGTAATTGAAAATGGTGAATTCAAAGTCACAAGTCAATATGTGCCAATGATTGGTAATGAGGTATGTATTACTTCGAAAAAGGACTTAGAATTAATATATGGGATTAATGATGCAGAGCCGACAATCTCTATTGGCAAGTCAATCTTGGAAGGTCAAGTTGTCCCTTTATCGATTAATAAAATTTTTGCTTCTCATATTGGTGTTTTTGGGAATACTGGTAGCGGTAAATCTAATACTTTGCACAAGTTATTTCTAGAATTATTCCGATCAGAGTATCAAGAGAAAATTTTAGAGCATTCAAAATTCTATGTTATTGATTTTAATGGTGAATATACAAAAGATGACAGTTTTGGTGTAGCAAATCAAAAAAGAGTATTCGAAATTAATACTAAAAATCTAACATCGACTAAACTTCCGATAACCTCAGATTATTTATTTGATCCAGATATTTTGTCAATTCTATTCGGAGCGACTTCTGCTACACAAGTTCCTTTTTTAAGAAAATCGCTTAAAATTTGGAATGAAAGACAGTTCAATGGTGAGAGTATTGCACATTTTGTTGTAGGAACCTTAAAAAGGATTTTGACTACCGGGAATTCTGCAAGTCTAGATTCTAAAGATAATTGGATAACTATTGCAGAGAAGTACATTGATAATGATTTATTTGATGTTTTAAAAAGCAATTTGCATTACAATTACAATACAGAAGCTTATTACACGGTAGTTAATGGTAACAATAATTATATTATTAATCCCAATACACCAATTGCTGACTTTGAAATAAAGTATCTTAAAATTGATGAAATCGAGAGGAATTTAAAATTTAAATTTGACTCGTTATCAGAATTTGATAAATTAAAGTTCCATCTTGATTTTCAAAAAGTACATCAATCAGCTTGGAAATCAACAAACATAGAACATATTAATCCTTTGTTTCATAGAATTGATACAGCTTTAAATAGTTTGAAAAAGGTTGTTGAAGTTAAAGATAGCATTGAAGGAGATTTTGCTAGTTTAAATATTATTAATCTCGTACATGCTAATCAGGAGATTACTAGATTAATTCCTATGCTTATCTCTAAGATGGTCTATGACCAACAGAAAGCGAAAATAGCAGGAAACGATGTTACATGTACTAGTCATTTGATTATTGATGAAGCACATAATATTTTAAATGAACAAAATCATTCTGTAGGAGATACTTGGCAGGACTACAGATTGAATATTTTTGAGGAAATCATTAAGGAAGGACGAAAATTTGGTTTCTACTTAACTTTATCTAGTCAACGACCAGCAGATATTTCACCTACTATTCTTTCACAAGTTCACAATTATTTCATCCATAGATTGGTTAATGATAATGATTTACGAATGTTGGTAAATACTATGCCTACGCTGGATAAAACTTCCTTTAATAAAATTCCTAGTTTAGGTAAAGGTGAAGTTATAATTACGGGCAATGCTATTCAAGTTCCAGTATTTGTAAAGGTTGAGAAAGAAAAAATAATTAGACCGAATAGTGATGATGTTATTTTGACAAAATTGTGGAGCTGAACTATGGAAAAGAAGGAAAATTCAGATAATTAATATGAAGTGAATTTGTTTTTGAAATTCCTAGTTTCTCTATGTATCGGAAACGTTAAATTAGGATTTTCAAAATAGAAATTAAAGTTTATAGGGAGAAATGATAATTGTTGACGAATGATCAATTAGATGAAATCATAATGGAATTACTTCGCCTAGGAGTGGAAGGTGAATATTGGGATTTTAAAGAAAAACCATATTTTTTCGAAGGTCAAAGTGACAAGGATAAGAATAAAAAGAAAGGAGACCTTCTCCATGATATAATTTGCATGGCAAATAATTTAAGTAACCGTGATGCATATATTATCATGGGTATTCAAGATAAACCAGTAAAAATAACAGGAGCTAAGCAATTTTCGAATAAGTGGACACAAGAAAATTATCAAGATTTTTTACAAAATTTAACTTGGGCTGGAGATATGATTCCGATAGTTGAATTCCGAACGATCCATGATGGAAAGTTAGATGTTTTAATTATAAAAAAATCAAATAGGGTTCCATTTTACATAACTAAAAAATGTAATAAGGTTCGAGAAAATCAAATTTATGTTCGAAAAGGTTCTAAGAATACTGCTATTGATAGTCAGGCAGAAATAGGTGATATTGAAAAGCTATTCGAATTTAGATTTGGGTTAACACCCTATCCTAAAGAACGTGTGATTAATTATATATGTGATCATGATCATTGGATTGAGATGAAGGGGAATTATGAAACTCGTTCTTGGTACTATGAGAAATTTCCTGAATATACAATGGAATTAGTTGATGATCCACAGAACGATGAACTCAGAGCCCCAGTTTATGCACTTATCCATCCCAACGCAAGAACAACATGGCAGATTTTACGCATAAAATATCACCAAACAATCTTGTTGGAGTTTAGTTCACATTATGTTGACGAATATAGGGGGCTTTCTGTTCAACCAAAGTATAATTTTTTAAAATTATTCAATGGAATGGACGATGTAAAGTTTTCATCTATGTATTATTATTACTTATCTGATTCCGTTGAAATAAACTTGATGTATTTGTTAAAAGAATTACTTCAACAAGACGGTGAAGCATGGAGAAGGCATTTAGGCCTAATTCCTGTTTTTTATGACGATGAAGAAAGAAATGCTATTGAAAAATATATTGAAGAAAATAAATCTGCTATTCTTGTGGAAATAAAAAAGGAAAGTGAAAACATTTGCCTGGGGTATAATTATGATGGGGATGAGAAACGAAGTAAATGGGATCAAGAAGAAATAGCAGTAACCAAAGTTGTAAAAAATATCTTAAATGAGTATAGGGAAAAGAAGGTATATGAAAAAACAAAGTAATACCCCACAAATTAGATTTCACAATTATAAAGAATTATGGGAATGCGATAGATTAAAAAATATTTTCAGGACTATTAGAAATGCTTTTGTCGGGACAGCAACTCCTTATTATGTTGAAAAGGGTCATTTTTATCTAGAATCGAATAACGTTAAAAATGGTAAAATTAATTACAATTCTCAAATTTTTATTAATGATGAATTCTATGAAAAACAAAGAGATAAGTGGTTGAAAACGAATGACATCGTAATGGTACAATCTGGACATGTTGGTCACACAGCTGTTATTCCAAAAGAATTAAATAATACAGCAGCCCACGCATTGATAGTTTTTACTGATTACAAAAAAGAAGTAAATCCGCATTTTTTAAATTATCAATTTCAATCTAGTAGTAAGAGAAAAGAGATTAATTTAATTTCTACTGGTAATACTATCAAGCATATTTTAGCTTCAGAGATGAAAAGCTTTAAGATGGATTTTCCTACAGTTGAAGAACAATCTGCCATAGGCTCTCTTTTCCGTACTCTCGACGACCTTCTGACTAGCTACAAGGATAATCTTGCTAACTACCAATCACTCAAGGCGGCCATGCTCTCGAAGATGTTTCCCAAAGCTGGACAGACTGTTCCTGAGATTCGATTGGATGGTTTTGAAGGTGAGTGGGAAGAGAAGGAATTTATACAAATTGTAAATAGAGTTACTGAAAGCTCCGATTCAGATTCATTACCAAAAGTTGAGTTTGAGGATATTATTTCTGGTCAGGGAAAACTTAATAAAGATATTAGTAGTAAATTTGATAATCGTAAAGGGATACTCTTTAAGCCTGGATATACATTATATGGTAAATTACGACCTTATTTGAATAACTGGCTTTTACCGAAATTTGAAGGTGTTGCTTTAGGTGATTTTTGGGTATTTGATCCAAATGGAAATAACTCGGATTTTATTTATTATTTAGTTCAATCAAGTCGTTATCAAAAAGTTGCTAATGACACATCTGGTACTAAAATGCCTCGTTCAGATTGGAAGTCAGTTTCAACAACTATTTTTGCAATTCCACAAACAATTGCAGAACAACAAGCCATCGGTGCCTATTTCTCAAACCTAGATAACCTCATCAACTCTCACCAAGAAAAAATTTCTCAGTTAGGAACACTCAAAAAGAAACTCTTACAGAATATGTTTATCTAAAGGGTTAGTTATTACTAAGAACCACTTTTTAAAGAATATTTGTAAAACTTAGAAAGAAACATTATGTCAGAAACAACACAAACCTCCCAGTCGCTTTATCAAGCCCTGTGGAACTCAGCGGATGTGCTCCGCTCTAAGATGGATGCTAACGACTACAAGTCTTATCTCTTGGGCATGGTCTTTTACAAGTATTTGTCGGATAAGATGCTCTTTTTCGTGGCAGAGACCATGGAGGAAGAGACAGAAAGCTTGGAGGAGGCACTGGCAGTCTATCGCAAATACTACGAGGATGAGGAGACTCACGAAGACCTTTTGGCGGTCATCACTGATGAGATGAGCTATGCCATTCATCCTGACTTGACCTTTACGGCCTTGGTGGAGCGAGTGAATGATGGAAGCTTCCAGCTAGAGGACTTGGCTCAGGGCTTCCGTGATATTGAGCAGAGTGACGAGCTTTATGAAAACCTTTTTGAAGACATCGACCTCTACTCTAAGAAACTTGGGGCGACTCCTCAAAAGCAAAATCAGACGGTTGCGGCTGTGATGAAGGAGTTGGCTGTCCTAGATGTGGCAGGTCATGCAGGTGATATGCTTGGTGATGCTTACGAGTACTTGATTGGTCAGTTTGCGACGGATTCGGGTAAGAAAGCTGGTGAGTTCTATACACCGCAACCTGTTGCCAAACTCATGACCCAGATAGCCTTTTTAGGTCGTGAGGACAAGCAAGGCTTTACCCTTTACGATGCCACAATGGGGTCAGGCTCGCTCTTGCTTAATGCCAAACGTTATTCACGTCAGCCACAGACGGTGGTTTACTTTGGTCAAGAGTTGAATACCTCAACCTATAACCTGGCACGCATGAACATGATTCTGCATGGTGTGCCGATTGAAAACCAGTTTTTACACAATGCTGATACCTTGGATGAGGATTGGCCAACCCAAGAGCCGACTAACTTTGATGGTGTTCTCATGAACCCACCTTATTCAGCCAAGTGGTCAGCTAGTTCAGGTTTCATGGATGACCCTCGTTTCTCACCATTTGGGAAACTAGCACCTAAGTCTAAGGCTGATTTTGCCTTCCTCTTGCACGGTTACTATCACTTGAAACAAGACAATGGTGTTATGGCCATCGTCCTACCTCATGGGGTGCTCTTCCGTGGTAATGCTGAAGGGACCATTCGTAAAGCTTTATTGGAAGAAGGTGCTATTGATACGGTTATCGGTCTGCCTGCTAATATCTTCTTTAACACTAGTATTCCGACGACGGTTATCATTCTCAAAAAGAACCGCACCAATCGTGATGTTTACTTTATCGATGCCTCTAAGGAGTTTGATAAGGGTAAAAATCAGAACATCATGACGGACGCTCATATTGAGAAGATTCTTGATGCTTATAAGATCCGTGAGGATATGGATAAGTTTGCCCATCTGGCTAGCTTTGAAGAGATTGTGGAAAATGACTACAACCTTAATATTCCTCGTTATGTGGATACCTTTGAGGAAGAAGAAGTGGAGCCCTTGACCGAGATTGTGACTAAGATTAATCAGACCAATGCGACGATTGAAAGTCAGACAGCATCACTTCTTGACATGCTTGACCAGCTTCATGGAACGACACCAGAAGCAGATGAAGAACTCAAGGCTTTTGTGGAAGCATTTAAGGGGTAGTTGCTATCTTTCATTTACTTTTTCCGAATAATAGAAGTAGAGGGGACAACCCTCTATTTTTGACTAAGGAGAAGTAGATGGAAAAAAGACACAAGCATGTCTCGCCGACCTTGGACATCATGGCCAAGAAGATTTTTAGTTTGCCAGAAGTGACGGTGGCATTTATTAGAGATATTTTGGATTTGGATGTTGTGGATGCTCAGATTTTGGAGGGGATACAGCTTCATAAAAAGGACTTTGATGAGGATGAGCTCTTTTCAACCTCGGTGGATGTTCGAGCCAAGTTGAATGATGGAACCGAGGTTATCATTGAGATTCAGGTGCGTAAGCAGCATTATTTTCTCAATCGTTTTCATTATTATTTGGCTAACCAGCTGGTGGAAAATGTGCAGCAATTACGCCAACAAGGACAGACGCATAAGATGTATGAGCAAATGGAGCCAGTTTATGGCATAGCTATCTTGGAGAAGACCTTGTTGCCAGATGAGGAGTCCCCGATTAATACTTATTGGATGGCCAATAGTCGAACGGGCAAGCCATTAAATTCTTACTATAAGGATGGAAAACGTCAGAATCTCCTTCAGATTGCCTTTTTAGAGTTGGATAAGTATAATAAAGATAAGCATATCAGGGATGAAGGGCGGCAGTGGCTAGAGTTTTTTGGAAATCTCCCATTTTCAATGGCACCCAGTCAAGCGGTCACGCATGCCGATTCATTACTGGATTCATCCAGCTGGACACAGGAGGAAAAGGCGATGATTGATGAACGCATACGTATTCAAGAAAATTATGACATGACTATGGAAACAGCAATTGATGAAGCACGTGAAGAAGGCTTGGAACAAGGGATAGAGAAAGGGTTAGAGCGTGGACTTAAACAAGGATTGGAACGAGGTCGTCATGAGGAGCGCTTAGAGTTGATTCGTAAGATGCTCTCAAAAGGCCTACCTCTAGAAGTTGTATCAGATGTGACTGGTCTGTCGCTTGAAGAACTAGAGTCATTGTTAGCGTAGAATCTAGTTAAGTTAGTTATTTTTTGAAAAGTCAGAGGCAGGTTACTGTCTCTTTTTTATTTTTGGGTATTTTCCAAATTTGATTTGATAGTTCTTACTAAATTAGGTAAGAAACATCCATTAAATTGGGTGTTTTTTTGTTTTAAGAAAGCTCTAAGATACCTAATATCATTATTCTTTATTTTTAATCATCTACTTTGGTTTGATCCTGTATAATTAAAGTGATAAGAAAAATTAAGGAGTTAAGATGATGAAAGAAAAAAGAAATAGTAGGATTTGTTTATTTGCTCTTCTTCTTTTAGTATTTACTTTAGGATTTGGATTTTCAGTTGATATTAGCAAACAATCTTTGGCTGTGAGTTCTCAAGTGGTTCAAGCGGATGAGAACAATGGTATCTTGGCTTTTAATGGTCAAAAGCAGTTTGTCATGGAGGAGAAGGACCAGCTAGGACGTGCCCACAGTGCTCATATACAGTTACAAGATAAGGACGAGCCGAAGAATAAGCGTCCCGGTAAAATAAAATATGATCCTGTAGGATGGCATAACTATAAGTTTTATTATGGTGATGGTAAATCAAAATCTTGGCTAATGAATCGAGGGCATTTGATTGGTTATCAGTTTTCTGGTGTCAATGACGAGGGCAAGAATTTAGTACCTATGACTGCCTGGTTGAATTCTGGAAATTACAAAGGAACCGACGAAGGGAATCAGTCAGGCATGCTTTATTATGAGAATCGCTTGGATAACTGGCTAGCACTCCACCCTAACTATTGGTTAGACTATAAGGTAACAGCTATCTACCGTGGAGATGAGTTGTTGCCTCGTCAAGTAGAACTTCAGTATGTCGGTATTGATAGTTCTGGAAATCTCTTAGAAATTAAACTTGGTGGAGATAAGGAGACTCTTGATAGTCAGGGAGTTACGCATGTTATCTTGGATAACCAATCACCAAATGCAGAAATCAATTATGCAGATGGGACAGCGACAAATACGGTTACTGAATTTACTGAAGCACCATCTGAGCCTAGTTCTGAGAGTTCACAGGTGACTGAACAACCAAGTTCTGAGCCAGAGCCTGTGCAACCTGCACAAGAAGAAAGTCGAACAGTTTATGTGGCGCGTCATGGAACAGCAGATGTTTATTGGTATGACATCAACAGTATGCCTAGCAATACCAACAAAGCAAATGTTGTTACTATGACAGAAGCAGATGCCCTAGCCCAAGGAAAACGACACACGTCTAAAGAGTAATACAAAAGCTGGACATCTTGTCCAGTTTTTTTGTAAAACGGCTCACATTTTACCACTTTTATCTGAAAATTTGATATACTGAGACTATCAAAGATACTTGAAAGAGAAGTTAATTGACTCTTTTTCAGTACAAGAAAGGAATAAAAATATGATTTGGATTATTATTGCCATTATCGTTGTTCTTGTAATTTTTGTTATTGCAAGTTATAACGGCTTGGTTAAAAGCCGTATGCAGACTAAGGAGGCATGGAGTCAAATTGATGTTCAATTGAAACGTCGTAATGACCTTCTTCCTAACTTGATTGAGACTGTTAAGGGATATGCAAAATACGAAGGTTCAACGCTTGAAAAAGTAGCAGAACTTCGTAATCAAGTAGCAGCTGCGACTTCACCAGCAGAAGCGATGCGTGCCAGTGATGAATTGACTCGTCAGGTTTCTGGAATCTTTGCGGTAGCTGAAAGTTACCCTGACCTCAAGGCAAGTGCCAATTTCAGCCAGCTTCAAGAAGAGTTGACGAATACTGAAAATAAAATTGCTTATTCACGTCAACTATATAACAGTGTGACAAGTAACTACAATGTGAAATTGGAAACATTCCCAAGTAATGTTATTGCTAAGATGTTTAGCTTTAAGGCTGCTGAATTCCTTGAAACACCAGAAGAAGAAAAAGCTGTTCCTAAGGTTGATTTCAGTGGACTAGGTAACTAATATGTTATTTGATCAAATTGCTCGAAATAAGAGAAAGACTTGGCTTTTGCTCCTTGTCTTTTTCCTCTTGTTGGGCCTTGTTGGCTACGGTGTCGGCTATCTTTGGTTAGGTTCAGGCTTTGGTGGTCTGATTCTTGCCTTAGTTATTGGTTTTATTTATGCCATTACCATGATTTTTCAATCAACAAATGTTGTTATGGCTATGAATGGTGCACGAGAAGTTGATGAACAAAGCGCTCCAAACCTTTATCATGTGGTTGAGGATATGGCTATGGTGGCACAAATACCGATGCCACGTGTCTTTATTGTCGATGATCCTTCAATGAATGCTTTTGCGACTGGATCAAGCCCTAAGAATGCGGCAGTGGCTGCTACAACAGGTCTTCTTGCGGTTATGAATCGTGAGGAACTTGAAGGGGTTATCGGACATGAAGTGAGTCATATTCGTAACTACGATATCCGAATCTCTACCATAGCAGTTGCCTTAGCATCTGCTATTACCATGCTAGCTGGGATGGCTCGTAATATGATGTTCTGGGGTGGAGGTCGTCGTAGAAACGATGATGACCGTAATGGAAGTAGTGGTTTGGAAATTATTCTTCTCATTATTTCTTTAATTGCTATTATCCTTGCGCCTTTGGCAGCTACTCTGGTTCAGTTGGCTATTTCACGTCAGCGTGAATTTCTAGCTGATGCTTCTAGCGTTGAATTGACACGTAACCCGCAAGGTATGATTAATGCTCTACTCAAACTTGATAATAGTACGCCCATGCAACATCACGTGGATGATGCTAGTGCAGCCCTCTATATCAATGATCCTAAAAAGGAATCTGGTTTGCAGAAGCTCTTTTATACTCACCCACCAATTTCAGAACGGGTGGAACGCTTGAAACAAATGTAATACAGGGGAGGCTAATCATGTGATTGGTCTCTTTCTTTTAGCAGTTATTTTCTTTTTTAATTAAATAAATAAGTATCATACCTAGTCAATTCAACTTATTTCTGGCATAATAGATATATGAAACTAACGATTCAACGAATGGCTCGGATAGCCATTTTGTCAGCACTAGCAGTAGGATTGCGGTCAGCATTTATAGGATTGCCAAATATTCAGCCTATTACAGCTATGTTTTTTGTGGCCGTTCTTTATCTAGGTTTGGTAGATGGTCTATTGATTATGGCATTAACCATGTCTATTTCTGGATTCCTTTACGGTTTTGGTCCATGGGTCTTTAATCAGATCCTTGCTTTCGGGGTCTTAATGGCTCTTTGGAGTTTAATTGCGCCAAGACTATCGCTAGTTTGTCAGATTGTTGTAGTCACAATCTTTGCTTTTCTCTATGGGGTGCTTCTTGACTATGGTTATGGTCTCTTGTTTAAGAGTGGTCTAACTTTTGTTATCTCTGGTCTTCTATACGACACCTATCACGCTGCATCGACATTATTATTTTATCCATTTATTCAGTCTATTTTTAGGAGATTTTTAAAATGAAAAAATTATTGATATATTTAGCTCTTGCCTTTTCTCTTGTTACTTTAGTTGCCTGTGGAAAAAATGAGGCTGCTAAACTTACTAGTAGCACAAACAATCATCAGTCTAAGGTTCAAGGTCAGGTTACCTTGATTTTAAAAACTGAAAAGGAAAGTAAGAAAAAATCTGTAGAATTCAAAAAAGGTGATACGGTCCTTGATGTTTTAAAAGAAATATATCCTGTTCAAGAAAATGATGGTTTTATTACTGAAATTGATGGAATTTCTCAAGACAAGGAGAAGGGGATTTATTGGATGTTCGATGTCAATGGAAAAATCGGTGAGAAAGCCGCTAATCAACTTAAAGTTCAAGATGGTGATGAAATCAAATTCTATCAAGAAAAGTATAATTAAGATTTTAGACTCTAATTCAGAGTCTTTTTTTATAAAGTTCGGAAATAGGTCTAATAATTTTTTCAAAAAAGTCGGAAAATTGCAAAATAACTGACGATTTACAGAAAAATAGTTTACTTTTGTTTTAAAAGTGATATCATAAAAGGGTACTACATAAAGTAAGGAGAATACGGTTTGGCTTTTAACAAATTGGAAAGCAGTAACAACCAGGAAATCATCTCTGAAGAAGTTGGTATCTTGAAAGAATTGTTGGATGATGCAACATTAGGAATGGCTGGAGAGCAAGGCCTCACAACTATCCAACATTTGGTTGAACTTTATGATGAAGGTGACTATGTGGCCCTTACACAAGCCATTTCAGAAATGACAAATGACGATATGGTCGTTGCATCACGTTATTTCTCTTTGTTACCTCTCTTGATTAATATCTCTGAGGACGTGGATTTGGCTTATGAAGTCAACCACAAAAATAATATTGATGAATCTTATTTAGGTAAGTTGTCTGAAACCTTTGATGTTGTCGCTGAAAGCGACAATGCGCGTGACATTCTTGAAAATGTTAATGTCGTGCCGGTATTGACAGCTCACCCAACTCAGGTTCAACGTAAAACCATGCTTGAATTGACTAACCACATTCACGAACTTCTCCGTAAACATCGTGACGTTAAGGCTGGTCTTATTAACAAGGATAAATGGTATGCGGATTTGCGTCGTTATGTAGAAATTATGATGCAAACGGATATCATTCGTGAGAAGAAACTTAAGGTTAAAAACGAAATCACTAACGTTATGGAGTATTACAACTCCTCATTGATTAAGGCAATTACCAACCTATCGCATGAATTCAAACGTTTAGCGGTTGAAAAAGGTATCGAACTTAATAATCCAACACCTATTACAATGGGAATGTGGATTGGTGGTGACCGTGACGGGAACCCATTTGTAACGGCAGAAACTCTTAAACTTTCTGCGACAGTACAAAGTGAAGTTATCCTCAATTACTATATTGAAAAAGTTGATAACCTTTATCGCTCATTCTCACTCTCGTCACGTTTGACTGAAGTTTCAGAAACAGTAGCAGAAATGGCGAAACTTTCTCCAGATACATCTGTTTACCGTGAAAATGAACCATACCGTCGTGCTTTTAGTTACATTCAATCTAAATTGATTCAGACGTTTCTTTTCTTCAAAGAAGGTAACTTTAGCAAGGAAAGAGTTGCTAAGCGTCTTTCTGAAAATGTTCGTCTTGGATCAGTATCAACAGGCGAAGTAGTAGCTGATTTTGTGCAAGAACGTCTCAGCCAAAGTCTTCAAGCTGTCTCACAACAAACTACCGAGTTTTATGAAACAGCTGAAGCTTTCCATGATGATCTTTTGGCAATTAAAAATTCACTTCTCGAAAATGATGATTCTGTCTTGATTTCCGGTGATTTTGAAGAGCTTCTTCAAGCCGTTGAAGTCTTTGGATTCTACCTTGCAACAATTGATATGCGTCAGGATTCAAGCGTTCATGAAGCTTGTGTGGCAGAGTTGCTTAAATCTGCAAACATTGTTGACAACTATAGTGAATTGACAGAGGTTGAAAAGGTTGCTGTTCTTCTCAAAGAATTGCAAGAAGATCCACGTACCTTATCATCAACAAATGTATCTAAGTCTGAAACACTTGAAAAAGAATTGGCTATCTTCCGTACTGCTCGTCTTTTGAAGGACTATATTGGTGAAGAAGTCATCAAACAACATATCATCTCTCACACTGAGAGCGTCTCAGATATGTTTGAGTTAGCCATCCTTCTTAAAGAAGTTGGTTTAGTTGATACTGAGCGTGCGCGTGTCCAAATCGTTCCACTATTTGAGACCATCGAAGACTTGGAAAACTCTAATGAAATCATGAAACAATACCTTGGCTATGATATTGTTAAACGATGGATTAAGAACAGTAATAACTACCAAGAAATCATGTTGGGATACTCAGACTCAAACAAAGATGGTGGTTACTTATCTTCAGGTTGGACGCTCTACAAAGCTCAAAATGAATTGACCAAGATTGGTGAAGAGCGTGGCATTAAAATTACTTTCTTCCATGGCCGTGGTGGTACTGTTGGTCGTGGTGGTGGACCATCTTACGATGCTATTACATCTCAACCATTTGGTACTATTAAAGACCGTATCCGTTTGACAGAGCAAGGTGAGGTTATCGGTAATAAATATGGTAATAAGGATGCAGCATACTACAATCTTGAGATGCTTGTTTCAGCTGCTCTTGACCGTATGGTGACACGTCAAATTGCCGATCCAGAAGAATTGGTTGATTTCCGTGAGGTTATGGACGGAATCGTTCACGATTCAAATGTTATTTATCGTGACCTTGTCTTTGGAAATGAACATTTCTACGATTACTTCTTTGAAGCAAGTCCAATTAAAGAAGTATCAAGTTTAAATATCGGTTCTCGTCCAGCAGCTCGTAAGACTATTACTGAGATTTCAGGTCTTCGTGCCATTCCTTGGGTATTTTCATGGTCACAAAACCGTATCATGTTCCCAGGTTGGTATGGTGTGGGTTCTGCTTTTAATCACTATATTGAAGCTGAAGAAGGAAACCTTGAAAAACTTCAGCACATGTTTGAAACATGGCCATTCTTCCGTTCACTTTTGTCTAACGTGGATATGGTGCTTTCAAAATCAGATATGAATATTGCCTTCCACTATGCACAGTTGGCAGAGAGTGAAGAAGTTCGTAGTGTCTTTAACATCATTTTGGATGAGTGGCAGCTGACTAAGAATGTCATTCTTGCGATTGAAAAACATGATGACTTCCTTGACGAAAGTCCATCTCTTAAAGCAAGTTTGGATTTCCGATTGCCATACTTCAACGTCTTGAACTACATCCAAATTGAATTGATTAAACGTCTTCGTAATAATAATCTGACTGATGACGAAATTAGTCTTATTCATATTACTATTAATGGTATTGCAACAGGACTTCGTAACTCTGGTTAATAAAGTGAGGTTCATCGCTTCGGTGGTGAGCTTTTTGTTATAATGAAAATTCTGATATAATATAACCATGATTGCTATGGAAACGATTGAAAAACTGACCAGAGAAAAACTCCCCATGATAACTGTCTTGGTTGGTGAGGATTTAGGGCAGTATAGTCAGGCTAAAGAAAAATTTTTAAAACAAATTGGTTTTGATCCGAGCGACTTGACCTATTCCTATTTTGATATGTCTGAGACTGATTATCAGGATGCTGAACTCGATTTGGAAAGTATGCCTTTTTTTGCCGATGAAAAGGTGGTTATTTTTGATCATTTCGCAGATATGACCACTGCTAAAAAGTCTTATCTGGATGATAAAGCATTGAAACGTCTTGAAAATTATCTTGAATCACCTGTAGAAACAACGCGTCTTGTCTTAATGGCTTCTGGAAAGCTCGATGGGAAGCGTCGGTTGGTTAAACTCCTAAAACGTGATGCTTTGGTACTGGAAGCTAATCCTTTAAAGGATGCAGAGCTTAGAACTTATTTTCAAAAACAGGTACATCAAGGAGGGCTCATTTTTGATAAAGGGGTATTTGAGGAACTCTTAGTCAAGTCAAGTTTTGATTTTTCAGATATTCAAAAGAATTTGGCGTTTTTAAAAGGATATAAAACTGAAGGGAATATCTCACTTCAAGACATTGCGGAGGCTATTCCTAAAAGTTTACAAGATAACATTTTTGATATGACTCAACTTCTTTTGAGAGGACAGATTCAGGATGTTCGTGAATTGGTTCATGATTTACGATTGCAAGGAGAAGATGAGATTAAGTTGATTGCTGTTATGTTGGGACAATTCCGCACCTATCTGCAAGTCAAATTGTTGTCTGCTCAAGGCAAAAGCGAGCAACAAATTGTTTCAAGTCTTTCAGACTATCTAAGTCGGAAAGTTAATCCATTTCAGGTTCGCTATGCTATAAGAGATAGCCGTCATTTATCAGTTGCATTTTTAAAGACAACGATTAAGATTCTGGTTGAGACAGACTATAAGATAAAAACAGGAACTTTAGATAAAGATTATTTATTTGATTTAGCACTTTTAAAAATAGCGTCAAACCGCTAAAAAATAGAGCTTTCCAAGATTTTGTAAGCAAAATTTTTGAAAGCTCTATCACTTTACGATAAAATAAAGAAAAAATGAAAAGAGGACCTTTACTATGGCTATTATACTTCCAGATCTTCCTTACGCTTACGATGCTTTGGAACCATACATTGATGCTGAAACAATGACTCTGCACCACGACAAACACCATGCAACTTACGTGGCAAATGCTAATGCTGCGCTTGAAAAATACCCTGAAATTGGTGAGGACCTTGAAGCGCTTTTGTCTGATGTAGAAAAAATTCCAGTAGACATCCGTCAAGCACTTATTAACAATGGTGGTGGACATCTTAACCACGCACTTTTCTGGGAACTTTTGTCACCAGAAAAACAAGAACCAACTGCAGAAGTAGTAGCTGCTATTAACGAAGCATTCGGTTCATTTGAAGCTTTCCAAGAAGTTTTCACTGCGGCAGCGACAACTCGTTTTGGTTCAGGTTGGGCATGGCTTGTGGTTAATGCAGAAGGTAAACTTGAAGTTGTTTCAACTGCCAACCAAGATACACCTATCTCAGACGGTAAAAAACCAATCTTGGCACTTGATGTTTGGGAACATGCTTACTATCTAAACTACCGTAACGTACGTCCAAACTACATCAAAGCCTTCTTTGAAATCATCAATTGGAATAAAGTTGCTGAGCTTTACGCAGCAGCTAAATAAGTCTAGAATCATCCTCAGTTTTGAGGGTGTTTTTTTGTAATATGGTTGTAAAATCTCCTTGCTTTTTAGGATATTATAGCTTAAACTATTATTATTATGAAAAAATATTCAAGTGAAAAGTATAGTGGAGGCTCCCGAAAAACTAAATACAAGAAGAAAGATTCGGTAAAACAAGACCTTCAAAAAGACGTTAAGAAAGACAGTAAAGATAGTAAAAAAGACGTCGAAAGAAGCTACGAGAAGAATAACAAAAAAGATAAGAAAAAGGTTTCTAAAAAACCAGTTGAGGAAACATCGGTACCAGTAGGACACAAGGAAAACGAAGCAAAAACTGAAACCTTGGCACTTAGAAGTAAGCGCTCTAAGAAATCTAAAGCTAGATCAAAATCATCTCGTAATGATAAAAAAGCTTATCTTATCTTAGCTTTCCTAGGTGTTTTGGTAATTCTTTTGTTTGTTGCTATGCTTGCTTTAGCAGGACGTGGTAAACAAGCTGGTCACACTGGTGGCCTTGGAAATATCTTCGGATCTAGTTCTAAAGTTACTAAAAAAGAAGACAAAGAAAAAGAGGAAAAGGTAACTCCGACTAATAAATCAGCTGAAGCTAAACAAGCGGTCATGGAAGCAGATGCAGATACCATGTATGGTAATGGCTTGTATTATGATTATGCTAACATGACATTGAACCAAGTGGTTGAAGCATTTATGGCTGACCAAGGTATTGAGTCTAGTCAAATTGCCTTTTCATATAAAAACACCAAGACAAATGAGCAATTCTCTATGAATGATACTCAGCCAATGACTGCAGGATCAACTTATAAATTGCCACTAAACATGCTTGTCATGGATGAGGTTAATAAAGGTAAACTTTCTTTAACTGAACGTTTTGATATTACTAATACTGAGTATGAATACCAAGGTGAACATGATAATTATGTTGCTGCTTTCGGTGGTTCAATGACTATTCCAGAGATGCAAGAATATTCTCTTGTATACTCTGAGAATACTCCTGCCTACGCTTTGGCGGAACGTCTTGGTGGTATGGAAAAATTCTATGGCATGCTCGATAAATACGGTAAATCAAAAGGTGAAGTGAAGACTATCCAAATGCATGGTAATAAGACAACAACAGATTATTACATTCAAGTTTTGGATTATCTCTGGAAACATCAAGATGATTACAAGGATATTCTCAACTACATTGGTGAGTCATTCCCGAATGAGTATTACAAGACTTATCTTCCTAATCTGACAATTTATCAAAAACCAGGTTATGTTCGTGAAGCACTTAACGTTGATGCTATCGTCATGGAAGACACACCTTATATGGTTGCAATCTATACCCGTTACCTAGGTGGTTCAACTGAGGAATCAGATGAAATTAGTGGTTGGGGTCTTCAACAATTGGGAATGCTTTCTTATGTTATTAATGAGTGGCACCGTGTTAATATGAATTAATACTGAAAAAGCCGAGTTTATCGGCTTTTTTTCTATACTATTACATGAAGGTAAGAATTAGAACACTCATAAAAAGAAATGGGACAAAAGCGACTGTTTCATTAGGGTTTCTACGTACTAGGAAGTACGTAAGCCCAAATAGGCAAGCTAGTTCAATAGCTAATAGTATTTTGGAAAATGGGAAAATGAGGGAGACACTGGCCAAATAGAGAAAATCACCTTCACCAATATTTAAACGTTTGATATATGACAGAGCGGCTAGACTTATTCCTAAGGTAAAAGTGAGGTAGTGATTTCCCAAACAAAGGAGAGGTAGTGTTCCAAGAATCCAAATTAGAAGGGGATATGATTTATTTTTTAAATCAAAAATAGTTACACAAAGACTAAAAAGAAGCAAATAGGTTCTTCCGAAATCTAGGTATTCATAGAAATAAAGAAGAATTATTCCTCCACAAAACAATTCCAAGAAGAGGTAACGGTATGGGATAGAGCTTTGACATAACCGACATTTGAACCTTAAGAAAAGTTGTGATAGGATAGGAATCATTTCGAAAAAACGTAACGGATGCCCACACTGACCGCAGTGGCTTCTAGGAAAAATAATTGACTTCTCAGGAAAACGATCACAAATTAATCCAATAAACGAGCCTAAAGAGGCACCAAGAAAAAAATATAAAATACTAAGCATACCTAATTATTCGAAAAAAGGCAGAAAAAGCGTTTTACTTGCATCTTATTTAGAAATATTCTAAAATATAAGTATAAACAATAATAATTCTAAATAAGGAGAAAGAATATGACACATTCAATTAAAGAAACAATCAATGAAACAGTTAACCATCAAGCAGAGACACCAACAAATACAAAAACCAAAGCAGTATTAAATCAAGCGGTTGCCGATTTGTCTGTAGCAGCTTCTATCGTGCATCAGGTTCATTGGTATATGCGTGGTCCTGGTTTCCTTTATCTTCACCCAAAGATGGATGAATTGATGGATAGTTTGAATGCTCATCTTGATGATATCAGTGAGCGTTTGATCACTATTGGTGGTGAACCTTACTCAACTTTGGTAGAGTTTTCATCTAATTCAGGTTTGACTGAAACTACTGGTACATTTGATAAATCAATGTCTGATCAAATTCAGTTATTGGTAGATACATACAAATACTTGTCTGTTTTGTTCCAAGTTGGTTTGGATATCACAGATGAAGAGGGAGATGCTCCTTCAAATGATATCTTTACAGCAGCAAAATCAGAAATTGATAAGACAATCTGGATGTTGACTGCAGAACTTGGGCAAGCACCAGGCTTGAAATAATCAAATTTTAAGTTAAGTTGTTTGTCAAGAGCTCCTCTAAAAGTGTATAATAGACACAAAATACTTTTAGAAGAAGGGAGGCGGCGATATGTCTGAGCATCGACGTAGTCTAGGTGTTTATGAAGATGTCCTGAATCAGTTAAAAGCTAAAGGGATTCGATTGACCGAATCTCGTAAAGCTGTGATCCGTTATTTGATGATGTCTGATCAACATCCTAGTGCTGATGTGATATATTATGACCTTCTCCCTGATAATCCGGGTATGAGTTTGGCGACGGTCTATAACAACTTGAAAGTGTTGGTTGAAGAGGGAATTGTCTCTGAAATTAAGGTCAATAATGATAATACAACATATTATGATTTTATGGGCCATGACCACTTAAACATTGTTTGTGAAAAATGTGGTCAAATTACTGATTTAGATTTACCGATTCCGTCTTTCAAAGAGGAGGTAGAATCGCAAACAGGATTTCGCATCACTCGTGAGCAGATGATTTTGCATGGCGTTTGTCCGAATTGTCAATAGATAAGAGCCTAAGTCAAACGGCACTATACCAATAAAATGAGATACAAGAAAACACTCCTGTTGAATTTTGATAAACTAGAAACAGGAGTGTTTTGTTGGCTTTTTGTCTAGTTACATAATAATCTGTAAAGGTTTTCAAAATTATCTTGTCATGCCTTAAGCTTTTTGCTAAAATATTTCTATGAAAACATTATATGACGTTCAACAGTTGTTGAAGCAGTTTGGGATAGTAGTTTACTTGGGTAAAAGGCTATATGATATCGAGATGATGAAGATTGAATTGGAAGCTCTTTATCAGAATGCTTTGATAGACAAGGAAAACTATCTTATTGCTGAAATGATTTTACGACGTGAACATCGCATTGAAATGGAGAAAGAAAATGAGTAAGAAACTCTTAGGTATTGACCTTGGTGGAACAACTATTAAATTTGGTATTTTGACTGCAGATGGTGAAGTTCAGGAAAAATGGGCTATTGAGACAAATACGCTTGAAAATGGTACCCACATTGTTCCTGACATTGTAGAGTCTTTGAAACACCGTTTGGAAATGTATGGACTTACTGCGGAAGATTTTATTGGAATTGGTATGGGATCTCCAGGTGCAGTTGACAGAGAAAATAAAACAGTAACGGGTGCTTTTAACTTGAACTGGGCAGAAACTCAAGAAGTTGGCTCTGTCATTGAAAGAGAACTTGGTATTCCATTCGCCATTGATAATGATGCTAATGTGGCTGCACTGGGTGAACGTTGGGTTGGTGCTGGTGCTAACAATCCGGATGTTGTCTTTGTAACATTGGGAACAGGTGTTGGTGGCGGTGTTATCGCTGATGGTAACTTAATTCATGGTGTTGCCGGTGCTGGTGGAGAAATTGGTCACATTATTGTTGAACCTGAAACAGGATTTGATTGTACTTGCGGAAACAAGGGGTGTCTGGAAACTGTAGCTTCAGCAACAGGTGTTGTACGTTTAGCACATCATTTGGCAGAAGGATACGAAGGAAACTCTTCTATTAAAGCTGCTGTAGACAATGGTGAGCAAGTGACAAGTAAAGATATCTTCGTAGCTGCTGCTGAAGGTGATAAGTTTGCTAATAGCATTGTTGATAAAGTCTCTGAATACCTTGGACTTGCAACAGCAAACATCTCAAACATTCTTAACCCAGATTCTGTCGTTATCGGTGGTGGTGTTTCTGCTGCAGGAGAATTCTTGCGTAGTCGTGTTGAAGGATACTTTACACGCTATGCATTCCCACAAGTTCGCCGTACAACAAAAGTGAAATTAGCGGAGCTTGGAAATGATGCGGGAATCATTGGAGCTGCTAGTCTTGCTTGTAGTATTGACAAATAATGAGATAAAGTGTGCCTAACCGGATAAGGGAAGGTAGCACTTTTTTTGTTGAAAAACGTTTACAATTATCTGATCTCTGCCATTTTATTGAAAATGTGGTATACTTGAAAAGTTGAAATAAATAATAAAGAGGAAAAAATGACTAAACTTAGAGAAGATATCCGTAACGTTGCCATTATTGCCCACGTTGACCACGGAAAAACAACACTTGTAGATGAATTGTTGAAACAATCACACACCCTTGATGAACGTAAGGAACTTGATGAGCGTGCAATGGACTCTAACGATCTTGAAAAAGAGCGTGGTATTACCATCCTTGCTAAGAATACAGCCGTTGCTTACAAAGGTACTCGTATCAACATCATGGATACACCAGGTCACGCGGACTTCGGTGGAGAAGTTGAACGTATCATGAAAATGGTTGACGGTGTTGTTCTTGTCGTTGATGCTTATGAAGGGACAATGCCTCAAACACGTTTTGTGTTGAAAAAAGCACTCGAGCAAAACTTGACACCTATCGTTGTTGTTAACAAGATTGATAAACCATCAGCTCGTCCTGAAGAAGTTGTTGATGAAGTTCTTGAACTTTTCATCGAACTCGGTGCAGATGATGATCAGTTGGAATTCCCAGTTGTGTATGCATCAGCGATTAACGGAACATCATCATTGTCAGATAACCCTGCTGATCAAGAGCACACTATGGCTCCAATCTTTGACACTATTATTGACCACATCCCAGCTCCTGTAGATAACTCAGATGAGCCTCTTCAATTCCAAGTGTCACTTCTTGACTACAATGATTTCGTTGGACGTATCGGTATTGGACGTATCTTCCGTGGAACTGTAAAAGTCGGTGACCAAGTTACCCTTTCAAAACTTGACGGAACAACAAAGAACTTCCGTGTTACTAAACTTTTCGGTTTCTTTGGTTTGGAACGTCGTGAAATTGAAGAAGCAAAAGCTGGTGATTTGATTGCCATCTCAGGTATGGAAGACATCTTCGTTGGTGAAACAATTACACCAACTGATGCTGTTGAACCATTGCCAGTTCTTCGTATTGACGAACCAACACTTCAAATGACTTTCTTGGCTAATAACTCACCATTTGCAGGTCGTGAAGGTAAACACGTGACATCACGTAAAGTTGAAGAGCGTCTTTTGGCAGAGTTGCAAACAGACGTGTCTCTTCGTGTTGATCCAACTGATTCTCCAGATAAATGGACTGTCTCAGGTCGTGGTGAATTGCACTTGTCTATCCTTATCGAAACAATGCGTCGTGAAGGATACGAACTTCAAGTATCTCGTCCAGAAGTTATCATCAAAGAAATTGATGGTGTGAAATGTGAGCCATTTGAACGTGTTCAAATTGATACTCCAGAAGAGTACCAAGGTTCTATCATCCAAGCTCTTTCAGAACGTAAAGGTGATATGCTTGATATGCAAATGGTTGGTAACGGTCAAACACGTCTTATCTTCCTAGTACCAGCTCGTGGTCTTATCGGATTCTCTACTGAATTCTTGTCTATGACACGTGGTTACGGCATCATGAACCACACCTTCGACCAATACTTGCCAGTTGTTGCTGGTGAAATTGGTGGCCGTCACCGTGGTGCCCTTGTTTCTATCGATACAGGTAAAGCAACAACTTACTCAATCATGCGTATTGAAGAACGTGGTACAATCTTTGTTAACCCAGGTACTGAAGTTTATGAAGGTATGATTGTTGGTGAAAATGCTCGTGAAAATGACCTTGGTGTCAATATCACTACAGCAAAACAAATGACAAACGTGCGTTCAGCTACTAAGGACCAGACGGCTGTTATCAAGACTCCACGTATCTTGACACTTGAAGAATCACTTGAATTCTTGGATGATGATGAATACATGGAAGTAACACCTGAATCTATCCGTTTACGTAAACAAATTTTGAATAAAGCAGAGCGTGATAAAGCTAATAAACGTAAGAAAAAAGCAGCGGAAGCTGAATAATCTTTAGAGAGGAGAAGAGATGTTTTATCTGATTGTTGCCATATTGATTGCTTCATTCTATTTCTTTATTGCACCAAAGTCGGTAAAAAACACTATGAATCTTCTCTTTGTCATGGCTACCTTAGCATTGCTCTTGCTTTTAGCAGTGTTATCAATCATTAAATTCTTCAGTTTGCCTGGTGAGTTCTTTGTCACGGTAGGAATGCTTGCATTGAGTTATTTCACCCTGAAAGATTTTTTCGCCATGTCAGAGCTTAATCATGAAAAAGCTGAATATGAAGATAAATAAGTAGCATGAGATTAAAAGTCAATCAAATAGATTGGCTTTTTCTTTTGCCAAGAAGAGGTAACTCCTTGAAATAGCTTGGGATAAAGGGTAAAATGATTATGATACAATTTGAGAGAATGGACGAATTATGAAATCAGTAACACAATTTGAAAATAAAAAAGTTTTGGTCCTTGGTTTGGCTAAATCTGGTGAAGCAGTTGCCCGCCTATTGGCTAAGTTGGGTGCTATTGTCACAGTAAATGATGGTAAACCATTTGAGGAGAATCCATCAGCACAGGCGCTTCTTGAAGAAGGGATTAAGGTTGTCTGTGGCGGACATCCTCTTGAACTATTGGATGAAAATTTTGAATTAATGGTGAAAAATCCTGGAATTCGTTATGACAATCCAATGGTAGCTCGTGCACTTGAAAAAGAAATTCCAGTTTGGACTGAAGTTGAGTTGGCTTACCTAATCTCTGAAGCACCAATTATCGGTATTACAGGTTCAAATGGTAAGACAACAACGACAACTATGATTGCTGATGTCCTAAACCATGGTGGCAAATCGGGTGTCTTGTCTGGAAATATCGGTTTCCCTGCGTCAGAAGTTGCACAGTCAGTAACTGATCAAGATACCTTAGTTATGGAATTGTCTTCTTTCCAATTGATGGGGATTGACAGCTTCCATCCACATATTGCTGTGATTACGAACTTGATGCCGACACATATTGACTATCATGGTAGTTTTGAAGAATATGTGGCTGCCAAATGGAATATTCAAAACAAAATGACAACAGACGATTTTGTTATTTTAAACTTTAATCAAGACTTGGCTAAAGAGTTGGCTACACAAACAAATGCACAAGTCGTGCCCTTCTCAACTGTGGAAAAAGTAGATGGTGCCTATCTTGAAAATGGTGGTCTCTACTTCAAAGGTGAATTGGTGATGCAAGCCGATGAGATTGGCGTTCCTGGTAGTCACAATGTTGAAAATGCCTTGGCAACGATAGCTGTAGCAAAATTGTCAGGTATTTCAAACCAAGCCATCAAGGAAACCCTCGCAAGCTTTGGTGGGGTTAAGCACCGCCTCCAATTCGTTGACACTATCGATGAAGTGAAATTCTATAATGACAGTAAGTCAACAAATATTTTAGCGACACAAAAAGCACTTTCTGGTTTTGATAATGGCAAAGTCATTTTGATTGCTGGTGGTTTGGACCGTGGTAATGAATTTGATGAACTCATTCCTGACATTACTGGTCTTAAGAAAATGGTGATTTTAGGGGAATCAGCTCCTCGTGTCAAACGTGCTGCTGATAAAGCGGGCGTGACTTATCTTGATGCCAAAGATGTGGCAGATGCGACACGTATTGCCTTTGAACAAGCTAGTGCAGGAGATGTTGTCCTGTTGAGTCCCGCTAACGCAAGTTGGGATATGTACAAGAATTTCGAAGTGCGTGGTGATGAATTTATCACAACCGTTGAACGATTGAAGGGATAGGCTATGGCAAAATCGAAAAAGATTGTTTTTACTGGTGGTGGAACAGTTGGACATGTGACCTTAAATCTTATCTTAATTCCAAAGTTTCTAAAAGATGGATGGGAAGTGCACTATATCGGTGATAAACATGGTATCGAACACGAACAAATTGATAAGTCTGGTTTAGATGTAACCTTCCATAGTATTGCTACAGGTAAACTACGTCGTTATTTTTCATGGCAAAACATGTTGGATGTCTTTAAAGTTTGTTGGGGGATTCTACAGTCAATTGCAATCATTGCTAAGATTCGTCCCCAAGCACTCTTTTCAAAAGGTGGATTTGTATCTGTGCCGCCAGTTATTGCATCTAAATTATTAAGAGTCCCTGTATATGTTCACGAGTCTGACTTATCTATGGGCTTAGCCAATAAAATCGCATACAAGTTTGCAACTACTATGTTTACGACTTTTGAACAACCAAAAGCTTTGGTGAAGACAAAGCATGTCGGTGCTATTACTAAAGTGGGTATGACAAGGTCTGATAATTCAGATCAACTAGATAAGGTTAAAGAACAGTTTGATGAGAAACTAAAAACAGTCCTTTTTATTGGGGGATCAGCTGGTGCAAAGGTGTTTAATGATTTTATTAGCAAAACTCCAGAACTGATTGAGCACTATAATATCATCAATATATCTGGGGATTCTTCATTAAATACCCTGGAGCGTCATCTTTATAGAGTTGATTATGTGACAGATTTGTACCAACCTCTTATGGATATGGCGGATTTAGTTGTAACTCGTGGTGGTTCAAATACTATTTTTGAATTGTTGGCTATGAAAAAACTTCATTTAATCGTTCCTCTAGGAAAAGAAGCTAGCCGTGGGGACCAACTTGAAAATGCTGACTATTTTGAAAGCAAGGGTTACGCTCGTCAATTGCAGGAACCGGAATTAAGTTGGGAGACATTAAATCACGAGCTTGAACAACTTGTTGAACATGCAGAGACTTACAAAGAAGCTATGGCTAAATCTGAGGAAATCACTTCTCCTGATGATTTTTACAACCTATTAGTGACTAGTATTTCAAATAAATAAAGGAATTTCATGGCAAAAAAGGATCAAAAATCACAAGAAAAAAAAGTTCTGACGGAGTGGCAGAAGCGAAATCTAGAATTTTTGAGAAAAAAAGAAACCAAAGATTCAGAAAAGATGACTGACAAAACAGGCGTTTATCCAGAAAAAGCCACATCTCAGGAGAACAAAATACCAGTAAAAAAAAAGGTCAAGAAGAAAAAAAGAAAAAAAGTCAATACGACTAGCAATATTCCAATTGCACAACAAAATCTTGCAGGCCTTGTTATTTTTATAGCTGCGATTTTAATCGTATTTTCACTCTTCTTTATCTCGCCTTGGTCTAAGCAAAAGATTCTTACAGTATCAGGAACAAAAAATGCTCTACCAGAAGATGTGAAAGTTGCAAGTGGTATTCTTGATACAGATTATATTACTCACGTCTTTTTCAACCAAGAAGAGGTTGCATCAACTGTTGAAAAGACTAACGTTTGGGTCAAAAAGGCTACTGTAACTTATAGTTTCCCAAATCAATTTAATATTGCAGTGAAAGAATATCCAATCGTGGCTTATCGTCAAACATCAAATGGATATGTTTCTATTCTTGGAAATGGTAAGACTGGAGGGACTGTTTCAACAGGAAATATACCAGATAAATTTATCACTTTAAAGATGGATGATGAAAAGAAAATTGAAGGGTTGGTAAAAAAATTGAATAAACTTGATAGTAAAATCAAGAATAATATTCAAATTATTAATTTAACGCCTACAAAAGCAACTACAGATTTGTTGACAATTGAATTATATGATGGAAATTCTATTCGCGTTCCCCTCTCTCAATTAACGAGTAAGTTACCTTATTACGAGAAAATTAAGAGTAACCTTTCAAATGGAAGTATTGTAGATATGGAGGTTGGCCTCTATACAACAACTCCTGAAGTAGAATCATCAAAAACTGATAAGGATAAAAAGAAAGATAAAAACAAGACAGATAAGAAGGAAGATAAAGAAATTTCTGACGAGGGCCAAGAAACAACGACACTAACTGAACAAAATACTGAGGAAGAATCTAATGCTGAAAATTCGGATATTCAAGGAGTAGGAAATCCGAGTGTTAATCAAGATAGAACTCTTCAAACTTCCCCTATTCAAGGCTAATATTGAATAATAAAAACGTAAAATGCTGACATTTTACGTTTTTTTATGGTACAATAGTATCCGAATAATTCTGTATTTATACAGTTTACAAAGATATTGAATGGAAAGATTGAGAGGTCGAGTGAATGGCTAGAGATGGCTTTTTTACAGGATTAGATATAGGAACTAGCTCGATTAAGGTTCTTGTTGCTGAGTTTATTGATGGATCAATGAATGTCATCGGAGTAAGTAATGTTAAGAGTTCTGGTGTGAAAGATGGCATCATTGTTGATATTGACGCTGCAGCAAAATCAATCAAAACAGCTATTGAGCAAGCAGAAGAAAAAGCTGGTATTGTGATTGAGCAAGTGAATGTTGGGCTTCCAGCCAATCTTCTTCAAATTGAGCCTACACAAGGTATGATTCCTGTAACAAGTGAATCAAAAGAAATCAAAGATGAAGACGTTGAAAGTGTTGTTCGCTCAGCCTTGACTAAGAGTATTACACCTGAGCGTGAGGTTATCTCACTAGTTCCTGAAGAATTTATCGTTGATGGTTTTCAAGGGATTCGTGATCCTCGTGGAATGATGGGGATTCGTCTTGAAATGAGAGGCCTCATTTACACAGGACCAACAACAATTCTTCACAATCTTCGTAAGACAGTTGAGCGTGCAGGTATTCAGGTTGAGAATATCATCATCTCTCCTCTTGCAATGACTCGTGCTGTCTTGAATGAAGGTGAGCGTGAATTTGGTGCTACTGTTATTGATATGGGTGGTGGCCAAACGACTGTTGCAAGCATGCGTGCTCAAGAACTTCAGTTTACCAATATTTACTCTGAGGGTGGCGAATATATCACCAAGGATATTTCAAAAGTCTTGAAAACATCTATGCAAATTGCAGAAGCGCTTAAGTTTAATTTTGGTAATGCTGACATTGGAGAAGCGAGTGAAACTGAAACTGTTCAGGTAGAGGTTGTAGGTGAAAATTCACCTGTTGAAATCACTGAGAAATATCTTGCTGAGATTATCTCAGCTCGTGTGAAGCATATCTTGGATAGAGTTAAACAAGACTTGACACGAGGTCGCCTACTTGATTTGCCTGGTGGTATTGTCCTTGTAGGTGGAACAGCCATCATGCCAGGTGTGGTTGAAGTTGCTCAGGAAATTTTTGAGACAAATGTGAAACTTTATATACCTAACCAAGTTGGTATCCGTAATCCAATGTTTGCAAATGTAATTAGTCTTGTTGAGTATGTTGGTCTCCTTACAGAAGTTGATATTATTGCTCAGCAAGCTGTGTGTGGTGAAGAGTATCTTCGTCGTAAACCTATCGACAATGAGGTGTCTACCCTGAGTTTTGATAGAACTCCTACTCCAGCACCTCGAGTGACTCCACAACCAAATCGTATTCCAGTTGAGAATACCGTTGAGGTACCTCTACCGGTTGATGAAGAAAATCATGAACAAAAACAAAAACTCGGAGATCGTGTTCGTGGAATCTTCGGAAGTATGTTTGATTAATTGAATCTAGTAAAAGCGAGGAAATAAAATGAGTTTTTCATTTGATAGTGCATCAGTTCAGGGTGCGGTAATTAAAGTTATCGGTGTCGGTGGAGGTGGAGGAAATGCCATCAACCGAATGATTGAAGAAGGTCTTGCTGGTGTTGAATTTATTGCAGCTAACACGGATATTCAAGCGCTCAGCTCTTCTAAAGCAGAAACAGTTATCCAATTAGGTCCTAAATTGACTCGTGGTCTTGGTGCTGGAGGTCAACCTGAAGTTGGTCGTAAAGCAGCTGAAGAAAGTGAAGAAACACTTACAGAGGCACTTACAGGAGCTGATATGGTATTTATCACTGCTGGTATGGGTGGTGGTTCTGGTACAGGGGCAGCACCAGTTATTGCACGTATTGCTAAAAGCTTAGGTGCATTGACAGTAGCAGTGGTTACACGTCCATTTGGATTTGAAGGTAATAAGCGTGGTTCCTTCGCTATTGAAGGTATTCAAGAATTGCGTGAGCAAGTTGATACTCTTCTTATTATCTCTAACAACAACCTTCTTGAAATCGTTGATAAGAAAACTCCACTTCTTGAAGCCCTTAGTGAAGCAGATAATGTCCTACGCCAAGGGGTACAAGGGATTACAGACCTTATTACCAACCCAGGTTTAATCAACCTCGACTTTGCTGATGTGAAAACAGTTATGGCAAATAAAGGCAATGCGCTTATGGGGATTGGTATTGGTTCTGGTGAAGAACGTATTGTTGAAGCTGCACGCAAAGCAATCTATTCACCGCTTCTTGAAACAACTATCGATGGTGCAGAAGATGTTATTGTTAACGTAACTGGTGGCCTTGATATGACTCTTACAGAGGCAGAAGAAGCATCTGAAATCGTTGGCCAAGCTGCTGGTAACGGTGTTAATATTTGGCTTGGTACATCAATCGATGATACTTTGAAAGATGAAATTCGTGTAACGGTTGTTGCAACAGGGGTTCGTCAAGATCGTGCTGAAAAGGTATCTGGTATGAAAGCTCAACCACGTAAAGTGACTACAGCTCCTTCACAACCGTCAGTTCCTACTCAGCAAGTGGCTCAAGAACAACAACGTCCAGGTTTTCAAGCTTCATTTGAACGTCAACAGAACTTAGACTACAATGAAACACCTTCAATGTCACAATCAGGAGTTCGTCCTGCTGTGGCAGTATCTCAACAAGAGCAGTCAGCTTTTGGACATTGGGATTTGAAACGTGATAATATTTCTCGTCCTGAAACAGGTGAACTTGATAGTCAATTAACGATGTCTACATTCTCAAGTGATGTTGAAGATGACGATGAATTGGAGACACCACCATTTTTTAAAAACCGTTAATGATGACTATAGAAGATAATAAAAATGCTATTTATCAAGCGGTAAAAAGAGCATGTAAAAAAGCTAATCGCTCTAGCGAAGAAGTGAATATAATTGCCGTAACTAAGTATGTTTCAAGTGAAATCGCTGAAGAATTGGTTGAAACGGGAATTAAACACATTGCTGAAAACCGTGTTGATAAATTTTTAGATAAGTATCAGGCATTAAAAAAATATGATTTGACATGGCACCTCATTGGTAGCTTACAACGTCGAAAAGTAAAGGATATTATTAATTTAGTTGATTATTTTCATGCTTTGGATTCTGTTAAATTGGCAGAGGAAATTCAAAAGCGTGCGAATCATACCATTAATTGCTTCCTACAAGTTAATGTCTCAGGTGAGGAGTCGAAACATGGTTTTTCACCTGAAGAACTTGATACTGTTCTAAATCACATTGAAAATCTTGATAAAATTTGTATAGTAGGGCTAATGACTATGGCTCCAATTGATGCGAATACTCAAGAACTTGATAAGATTTTTGCTGAGACAAATGAACTTAGACAATCAATTCAAGATAAAAAAATAAAGAATGTTCCTTGTGATCAACTAAGCATGGGGATGAGTCGAGACTATGACATGGCTATTCAGAATGGATCAACCTTTGTTAGAATAGGCAGTGCATTCTTTAAAGAGAACGGAGAATAACCTTATGGCAATAAAAGATGCAATTGATAAAATTGTTTCATATTTTGATACCGACGAAGTAACAGATTATGAAGATGTTGCTAAAGAAGAGGCTAAAGAACGTCCAGTTAAAGTACAGAAAACTGGGCATACATCCCCTCGACAGCAACGTAAACCTGAGCGTCCTCAGGCAACAGTCCCTCCTCGTCGCCAACATATCAATTCAGACGTACAGGAAACTCAAGTCCTTCGTAGTTTACCTTTGAGTCGATCACAAGCTAATCAGGGATCCCAACAAATGAATATAACTAAAACTACAATTGCAATTAAATATCCTAAAAAATATGAAGATGCTCAAGAAATTGTAGAACTTTTGATTGAAAATGAATGTGTTTTAATTGATTTTCAATATATGTTAGAAGCACAAGCTCGTCGTTGTTTAGACTTTATTGATGGTGCTAGCAAGGTACTTACAGGAAACTTACAAAAAGTTGGTTCTTCCATGTACTTGCTCACACCAATCAACGTTGTTGTTGACATCGAAGAGATTGGTTTGACTCATGGAAATCAAGAAGCTACTTTCGACTTCGACATGAAGAGACGTTAAGCCATGTCTGTACTACTATATGTTATTTGGGCACGTATTGTTAACTTAGTAGAGATACTCCTTGTAATCTATGCTTTGTTATCTTGGTTTCCAGGAGCTTATGATACAGTTCTTGGGAAGACTATTAGACAAATTGTTCAGCCAATTCTTGCACCATTTCGTAGGCTGAATTTGGTTTTTGCTGGTATTGATTTTTCAATTATCGCAATTATACTTTTGTTAAATTTCTCTCTTAGTATTCTTAAGGTTGTCCTATTTTGATGTTTGAACCAAAAAATATTGAACAGCATTACTCGTTAGAAGAACGTCTTTTTTTAGAAAAGGTTAGGGGATTTTGTCAATTAGTTGAAGATCGGTATAGCCCCTATTTGACTGATTTCTTAAATCCTCGTGAAATCCAGATTGTCAAAGATTTAGCAAATTACTATAATTTAAAATTCTTTGTAAGTTCAACTTTTGATAACGAAGAGTATGGAAGAGTGATTCTTGCACCGGATTATTATGAGCTTGATGAAGATGACTTTGAAATTAAACGATTAGAGATTTCTTATGCTAGACAATTTAATAAATTGATACACCCCAAAATTTTGGGCGCACTGATCAATCAACTTGGTCTTGAACATCAAGTATTTGGAGATGTCATTCTTGATGAAGAAGGCCGAATTCAATTTAACATTGCTTCTCATCTAGCCAGCTATGCAATAATGACTATTACTAAAATCGGTAAGGTTTCAGTTACGCTTAGAGAAGCAAGTAAAGATGATTGGATTTCAAATCAAGAAAAATATTCTCAATCTTTTGCCTTGCTTTCTAGTATGCGTCTTGATAATGTGTTAGCTACAGTATTAAAAATATCACGTTCAAATGCTGTAAAGCTAATTGTTTCAGGAAAAGTCAAACTTAATTATAGGCAAATTGAGAAAGCTGATCAGACAATATCTATTGGTGATATGATTTCAGTTAGAGGTTTTGGACGATTTCGTCTAGCTCAACAAGAAGGAATTTCTAAATCAGGAAAAGCTAAGGTCGTCATCGACAGTCTTCTAAGACGACAAAAATAGGTATTTAATTTAAAAGCATCAGAGATGCTAATGAAACTTGAGGAGATCTGTAATGACAATTATAGTTCTTGATATTATCAAAAAATAGTTTACAACTAAATTTTGTGGATATAATGAACAAGAAGTAGATGATTTTCCTGATATTATCGTAGATGGTTATGAAGATTTAGTTCATGGAAATCGTGAACTTGTTGCTCATGTAAAAGAGTTTGAAGAAATGGTAAAAAAATAAAGGAGGCCTGTAATGGCAATCACAGCACTTGATATTAAAGATAAACAGTTTACCACTAAATTTCGTGGATACAATGAACAAGAAGTAGATGAATTTCTTGATATTATCGTAGATGATTATGAAGATTTAGTTCGTGACAATCGTGAACTTTCTACTCGTGTAAAAGAGCTTGAAGAAAAATTGGCTTATTTTGACGAAATGAAAGAATCATTGAGCCAGTCAGTTATCTTGGCTCAAGAAACAGCTGAAAAAGTTAAAGCTTCAGCAGCAGATGAATCAGCTAACTTGATTAACAAGGCCAACTTTAATGCGACACACTTGGTTGAAGAAGCTAAATCTAAGGCATCTGAAATTCTTCGTGATGCTACAGATGAAGCAAAACGTGTTGCCATTGAAACTGAAGAACTTAAACGTCAAAGCCGTGTTTTCCACCAACGTCTTTTGGCCGCAGTTGAAGCTCAACTAAACTTGGCAAGTGCTCCAGAGTGGGGGGAATTGTTGCAACCAACAGCTATTTATCTTCAAAACTCAGATGTTGCCTTTAAAGAAGTTGTTGAAAAAGTGCTGGATGAACATGTTCCAGATTCAAATGATGCTGCTTCATTCGATGCAACTCGTCAATTCACTCCTGACGAAATGGCTGAACTTCAACGTCGCGTTGCTGAAAGCAATAAACAAGTTGAAGATTTCTCTAATCCAGATGTTGACGAAACAAATGATATTACTTCAACTCCAGTATACTTTGGTATTTCAGATTCATTTGAAAGCGAAGCAGCCAATTTTCCAACTTCTGCACCTGTAGATGAGGACTTTGATTTGCAACCGGATGTAACTAGTGAAATCAACCTTAATGAAACACAAACGTTTAAATTGAATATTAGCGAATAAGAAAAATACAACTTACCAAGTATATTAACAGCGAGTGGGAGATGGTGTGAGTCCCACATTCCCTATTTGGATAGTTATCATTTTCAAGCATTCTAACTGAAATAAGTAAGCTAGAAGGGTGGTCCTCCTTACGGACATTTGAGGGAGCAATTTTACGTGCTCTAAACTAAGGTGGTACCACGAGCTTTCGTCCTTTTTTGATGAAGGCTCTTTTTATTTAGTAGAATTAAATTAAAGAGGAGATATAATGAAACTTAAAGAAACTTTAAACCTAGGTAAGACAGCTTTTCCAATGCGTGCTGGACTTCCTAATAAAGAACCAATCTGGCAAAAAGAGTGGGAAGATGCTAAGATGTATCAACGTCGTCAAGAGTTGAACCAAGGTAAACCTCACTTCACTCTTCATGATGGTCCTCCATATGCCAATGGTAATATTCACGTTGGACATGCGATGAATAAAATTTCTAAGGATATCATTGTTCGTTCAAAATCAATGTCTGGTTTCTATGCGCCTTACGTTCCTGGTTGGGATACGCACGGTCTTCCAATTGAACAAGTGTTGGCAAAACAAGGTGTGAAACGTAAAGAACTTGATCGTGCTGAATACCTTAAAATGTGTCGCGATTATGCACTTTCACAAGTTGACAAACAACGTGAAGATTTCAAACGTCTTGGTGTTTCGGCTGATTGGGATAACCCATATGTTACTTTGACACCAGACTATGAGGCTGCACAAATCCGTGTATTTGGAGAGATGGCTAAAAAAGGTTACATCTATCAAGGTGCAAAACCAGTTTATTGGTCATGGTCATCAGAATCAGCACTTGCTGAAGCCGAAATCGAGTACCATGATTTAGTTTCAACTTCACTTTACTATGCCAATAAGGTTAAGGATGGTAAAGGAGTACTAGATACAGATACATACATCGTAGTTTGGACAACAACACCATTTACTGTGACAGCTTCACGTGGTTTGACTGTTGGCGCTGATATTGAATACGTTCTCGTAAAACCTGCTGGAGAAGACCGCAAATTTGTCGTTGCTTCTGAATTACTTAATAGTCTTTCTGAGAAATTCGGTTGGACAGATGTGGAAGTACTTCAGTCATACCGTGGTGAAGAACTGAATCAAATCGTCACTGAACACCCATGGGATACAGAAGTTGATGAGCTTGTTATCCTTGGTGACCACGTTACTACAGATTCTGGTACAGGTATCGTCCATACGGCTCCTGGTTTTGGTGAGGATGACTATAATGTAGGTATCGCTAATGGCCTTGAAGTTGCGGTAACTGTTAATGAGCGTGGTATCATGATGGAAAATGCTGGTCCTGATTTTGAAGGTCAGTTCTACGATAAAGTGGCTCCAATTGTTATGGAAAAACTCGGTGATTTGCTCCTTGCTAAGGAAGAAATCTCACACTCATACCCATTTGACTGGCGTACGAAGAAACCAATCATCTGGCGTGCCGTGCCACAATGGTTTGCCTCTGTTTCTAAATTCCGTCAAGAGATTTTGGATGAGATTGAAAAAGTTAAATTCCATTCTGAGTGGGGTAAAGTTCGTCTTTACAACATGATTCGTGACCGTGGTGACTGGGTAATCTCTCGTCAGCGTGCTTGGGGTGTGCCACTCCCAATCTTCTATGCTGAAGATAAAACACCAATCATGACTGAAGAAACAATTGAACATGTGGCTAAACTTTTCGAAGAGCACGGTTCAGTTATCTGGTGGGAACGTGATGCCAAAGATCTTCTTCCAGAAGGCTTTACACATCCAGGTTCACCAAACGGAGAGTTCACCAAAGAAACTGACATTATGGACGTATGGTTTGACTCAGGTTCATCATGGAATGGTGTAGTAGTTAACCGTCCTGAGTTAACTTATCCAGCTGACCTTTATCTCGAAGGTTCAGACCAATACCGTGGATGGTTTAACTCATCACTTATCACATCTGTTGCCAATAATGGTGTTGCACCATATAAACAACTCTTGTCTCAAGGTTTTGCGCTTGATGGTAAGGGTGAAAAGATGTCTAAATCCCTTGGTAATACTATTGCGCCTAGTGATGTTGAGAAACAATTTGGTGCTGAAATTCTTCGTCTTTGGGTAACAAGTGTTGATACAACTAATGACGTTCGTATCTCAATGGATATCCTTAGCCAAGTATCAGAATCTTATCGTAAGATTCGTAACACACTTCGTTTCTTGATTGCCAATACCTCTGACTTCAATCCAACAACTGATGCAGTAGTCTTTGAAGACTTGCGTTCAGTAGATCAGTACATGACTATTCGATTTAACCAATTGGTTAAGACTATTCGTGATGCCTATGCAAACTTTGAATTCTTAACTATCTACAAAGCCTTGGTTAACTTTATTAACGTTGAGTTGTCTGCTTTCTATCTTGATTTTGCCAAAGATGTGGTTTATATTGAGAGTGCAGAATCACTTGAACGTCGTCAAATGCAAACAGTCTTCTACGATATTCTTGTTAAGATTACAAAACTCTTGACTCCAATTCTTCCTCACACTGCAGAAGAGATTTGGTCATATCTTGAATTTGAAACAGAAGACTATGTTCAATTGTCAGAGTTGCCAGAAGCAGAAGATTTTGCAAATCAAGATGTACTTCTTGAAAAATGGAATACCTTCATGGACTTCCGTGGCCAAGCTCAAAAAGCTTTGGAAGAAGCACGTAACGAAAAAGTTATCGGTAAATCGCTTGAAGCTCATTTGACAATCTATCCTGATGCTGAAGTCAAAGAACTTCTTGAAGGTTTGAACACTAACCTTGCTCAACTTTTGATTGTTTCAGCATTGACTATTGCTGAAGGAGATGCTCCTGAATCTGCTGTAAGCTTTGAAGGTGTAGCATTCACAGTAGAACGTGCTGAAGGTGACGTCTGTGATCGTTGCCGTCGTATCGATCCAACTACCACAGAACGTAGCTACAATGCGACTATCTGTGATCACTGTGCTAGCATTGTTGAAGAAAACTTTGCTGAAGGTGTGGCAGAAGGTTTCGAAGTTAAAGCAAAATAAGTTAAAAAGAGTCGCTCTTTGTCAACTTTAGTGGGTGACGAAAAGCTAACATCTGGGGAGGACCATATCGGTCTTCTCTTTTTGAATGTTCAGAGTGATGAAAACATGCTTCCTAAAGTTGATAGAGGTTAGAATAATTAGCGAGTTCTTCTGAGAAATTCAGTGTCTTCTCAAGGACTTCATGTGGACTTAAGGTTTGGCCGAATGTCTTTGAATAAAAAGAGTTGAGAGATAACTTACGGCTGTCCTTTTGGAAGAGTCGCCAGTGATTTTTAAGGATCGATAGGGTAAGGATAGTGACTTCTTATCAAACTGGTTCATAATAGCAATTCTTGTCTTTTAAAAAGCTCTACCGAGGTGCTGGATGATGTGGAAACGATCAATAATGATTTCGGCGTTTGGAAAGAGTCTATGAGCTAGTAGGATATAAGCTCCAGACATATCCATCGTGATAAACTGTACCTGTTGTCGGACTTTCAATGGATACTTCAAAAAGTGGTTTCGAATAGTGGTTTGACGGCGATTATCAAGGATGGTTATGAGTTTGTTGGTCTCATAGTTTTGCGCCACAAAAGCCAATTCCCCTTTCTTGAACCCAAACTCATCCCAGGACATAACAGCAGGGAGTTTGTCATAATGTTCCTTGAAAGTAAACTGCTCAAGCTTACGATAGACAGTGGACGTTGAGACATGAAGTCATTTGGCAATATCTGTTAGTAATCACTTTTCAGTAAGGAGTTGTGCAACCTTTTGTCGGACTAGATTGGAGATTTGGCAGTTTTTTCAACAATTGATGTCTCAGTCACCGTGACTCGTCTACAATTTTTACACTGGAAACGAAGCTTTTTAAGATGCAGTAGTGTTGGTATTCCAGTTTTGCTTGAACCTCGATGTAGATATCTTTTTTTAAAACAAGAGAAGTAATGATGTTAGGTTCTTTAACTCTGTGGTATTCTTAATAAGTCTCATAAGTTCTTCCTAATGATGGTTTGGTCGCTTTTCATTATAGTTTTTATGGGACTTTTTGTGTACACTCAAAAAGCTCTATCAGCTCTATAGTGGTTTTACCCACTACAGAAATTATAGAGCTGATTTTTTCAGAAAATATGTGAAATGCTATTGAAATTATTCCAACAATTGTGTAAAATAGTAGCTATCAATTCAGATTATTCTGAAAATTTGTTTTAGGAGATTCTCTTATGTCACAAACAAGTGTAACTAGTAAGTCTACCTGGCGTAGTAAAATAAAAGCAATGGGACCTGGAATCCTAATGGCTTCGGCAGCCGTAGGTGGTTCTCACATCGTTTCATCAACCCAAGCGGGTGGTTCTTATGGATGGGCCTTGCTAGGTTTGGTTATTCTAGCTAACCTCTTCAAATACCCATTCTTCCGTTTTGGTGCTGAGTATACCGCAGATACAGGTAAAACCCTCGTTGAAGGTTATGCTGAGAAAGGTAAATTCTATCTTTGGGTATTCTTCATTTTGAATGTCTTCTCAGCCTTGGTTAATACTGCGGGAGTTTCTATTCTTTGTTCGGCCATCATTGCTAGTGCCTTTCCAATGCTTGGTTTGAGTATTACCACATGGTCAATCATTTTGGTTGCAATCATTTGGGGTATGTTACTCTTTGGTGGTTACAAACTTCTTGATGGTATGGCTAAATGGATCATGTCAGCTTTGACTATTGCAACAGTAGCAGCAGTTATCATTGCAGCAATCAAACACCCAGAGTACAGTGCTGACTTCGTTGAAAAAACACCTTGGCAGCTAGCAGCCCTTCCATTTATCGTTTCACTTCTTGGATGGATGCCAGCTCCAATTGAAATTTCAGCTATTAACTCACTTTGGTCAGCTGAGAAAAAGAAAACTGTTGATTTCAACACTGATGATGCCCTCTTTGACTTTAACGTTGGTTACATCGGAACAGCTATTCTTGCGGTATTCTTTGTAGCTCTAGGTGCGCTTATTCAGTACCCAACTGGTAAACCAGTAGAAGCAGCATCAGCTAAGTATATTGCACAGTTTGTTGGTATGTACGCATCAGTACTTGGTGAGTGGTCACGCTATTTGATTACCTTTATCGCTTTCTTGTGTATCTTTGGTACTGTAATTACTGTTATCGATGGTTACTCACGTGTTAACGAAATTTCTCTTCGTCTTTTGTTTAACCAAAAAGAAAAAAATCAAACACCATTGAATGTTTGGATGACCTTGACAGCTATCCTTGGTCTCATCATTATTTTCTTCTTCCAAGGTCAAGTAGCAACCATGCTTCGTTTCGCTATGATTGGTTCATTCCTTACAACACCTTTCTTTGCGCTTTTGAATTACGTACTTGTTACTAAAGAGAAGAAAGACCTTCCAATTTGGTTGAAAGGACTTGCTATTGCAGGTTTGATTTTCTTGTTTGGCTTTGCTCTCTTCTTTATCTGGGCTTTGGCTATCGGTAAAGCAGGCTAATAGGATTAAACGGTTTCCATATGGAAGCTGTTTTTTTATTATTGAAAGAGGAGAGTAGGAAAAATTATACTCAAGAGAATACAAAAAAACCATTCCAATCGGAATGGCTTAACAACAAGATGTTGCTTATTTGAGACCGTATTTTTTGTTGAAACGATCCACGCGTCCGTCTGCTTGAGTGAATTTTTGACGGCCAGTGTAGAATGGGTGTGAATCTGATGAAATTTCTACACGGATAAGTGGGTAAGTTTCACCTTCAAATTCAACTGTTTCGTTTGAGTGTTTAGTTGAACCGCTAAGGAATTGGTAACCAGTAGTTGTGTCCATGAATACTACTTGACGGTAATCTGGATGGATATCTTTTTTCATGTTAAAATATTTCCTTTCTGCCATGGTACTTTCCGCACCATAGTTTTTTTAACTATTTTAGTTTATCAAAAGGTGGTCTTCTTGACAAGTCTTTTTTACTATTTTTTAGGAAATTCGCATTTTGTAAATGCCACCTGTCTGAAAGCAGTGATTGTCTTTATCAACGATGATTGCTTCAAGATCAGCTTGTGAACTAACTTCTTGGAATATGTGTTCGAGACTAGAGCCAAATAAGCGGGTTGTCCAAATTTCACCATCCACTGAGAGGGATGAAATAATGGTAAGGCTGGCTAGGTCACTGGAGACTGGAGAACCAGTCTGGCTATCAAAAATATGATGGTAGGTTTTGCCATCAATCTCAAAAGTTCGTTCATAGATTCCCGAAGTGACAACAGACTTATCTCTTATAGCAAGCACCATAAGATTTGTGTTTCTAGTCTCCTTAGGATTTTGAATACCAATTCGCCATTTGTGGTCTGGATTATGGAGGGCTGGTCCAAAGGTTAGGACATTGCCTCCGAGATTGATTAGGGCGCTGGTTACTTTTTCAGCTTTAAGAAAATCTGCAATACGATCTGCAATATATCCTTTTGCTAGGGCACCAAGATCAATTTTCATCCCTTTTACTTTGAGAAAAACGCTTTGAGTTTCCTCGGATAGAAGAATGGCATTGGGATTGATGATGTCCAGGAGTGAACGAATTTCTTCAGGAAGAGGCAGCTTAGCATCAGAAAAACCAATGCGCCAAGTCTGAATGAGAGGCCCAATAGCAATATTAAGGTGACTTCCAGGTTGGCAGCTATGCCATTTTCCAAGAGAAATAAGTTCAAAAAGCTCTGGGTGAACTGTCACTGGATGTAGGCCGGCTGCCTTGTTAATTTTCATGAGTTCGGAACTGTCGTCATTGGCTGAGAAGCGCTTATTGTAGGTATGTAGAAGTGCTTCAACTTGGTCTAGCAGGGGTTCTGGTTCTTCATGATAGATGGAGACGTCAATCACAGTTCCCATGAGACGTACACGACGATTAGTGAGTTGCATGGGCAACTGTATCCTTGATTTCTTGATAGATTTGTTCGTTTTCTTCTAAGCTGTAGGAATTTGCCCCACTAGCTAGTGGGTGGCCGCCCCCATCATGGCGTTTGGCAATCTCGTTGATGACAATGCTTTTACTACGTAGACGGACACGGTAATGTCCCTCAGGTTGCTCTACAAAAATAGCCCAAGATTCGACGCAATCAATACGGCCTGGAGTACCAACGATGGCAGAACTTTCAGCATCAGTGACATTGAATTCATCCAAAATCTTTCGTGTCAAGACAACTCGAGCTGCACCATTTTCATCGACTTCTAGATTATCGAAAACATAACCTTGTAGTTTAGCAATTTTGAAAGGAAAACTGTCCATACGACGAGCCATTGCTGCAAAATCAAAGTCGTATTCACGAAGTTTAGCCGCGATTTGAAGTGTTTTAGGAGTAGTAGACGGAAAGAGGAAGCGGCCTGTATCGCCAACAATACCATTGTAGAGAACACGAGCAGCAGCATCTGACAAGGAAAGGTCAAGGCTGAGGGCCCAGTCTGTGATAATTTCGCTAGCACTCGAAGCAGTCGTATCAACTAAGAGGAGGTCACCGTAGGCATCATCGTTAGGATGGTGGTCAATTTTGATAAGGAAGTCACCTGTATCAAAACGGTCGTCATCGATACGAGGGGTGTTGGCTGTATCGGTAACAATAACAAGTGCCCCTTTATAGTCTTGGTCAGCTACCTCGTCCATCTCAGCAATCCAAGATAAGGTAGGTTCATTGACACCTGTCGCAAGAATCTTTTTATCTGGAAAGTTTGTTTTTAAAATTTCCTTCAGTCCAACCTGACTACCAATGGCATCAGGGTCAGGTCTTTGGTGGCGATGAATAATAATAGTGTCGTAAGCTTTAATTTTTTCTAAAATAGCTTGAAATACAGTCATGAATGTCTCCTTGCAATTTTGCTTCTATTATATCATGAAACAATAGAAAAACGGTTAGCTTAGGCAAACCGTTATAAAATTAGATATCTTTATATTCGACTTCAAGTCCTCGTTGAACTGCTGGACGGTTGGCAATTTTTTCAGTCCAAGCTTGAAGGTGCTTGTATTCTTTTACATCAAGGAAAATACCAGCCTTATCCCAAATCTTATCTTGGGCCAGACGACCATACCAGGACCAGATAGCGATATCAGCGATGGTGTATTCATCCCCAGCAATATAAGGTTTGGTTGCTAATTCTTTATTCAGCAAGTCAAGTTGGCGTTTGGCTTCCATCGCGAAACGGTTGATGGCGTATTCAATTTTGTCAGGTGCATAGTGGAAGAAGTGACCAAATCCGCCACCTAGAAAAGGTGCCGCACCTGTTTGCCAGAAGAGCCAGTTGAGAACTTCTGTACGTTTAGCATGGTCTGTTGGAATGAGTTTTCCAAATTTTTCAGCCAAGTAAAGGAGGATGTTAGCTGATTCGAAGACACGAACTGGTTGGTCTTCAGAATAATCCATCATGGCTGGAATCTTTGAATTTGGATTAATTGCAACAAAGTCTGAGCCAAATTGGTCACCGTCACCAATCTTAATACGATAAACATCATATCCCGCTTGAGTCACACCAAGTTCTTTCAATTCTTCCAGCATGATAGTTGCCTTGATACCATTTGGTGTCGGAAGAGTATAGAGTTGGAAAGGTTGGTCACCTTTAGGTAAAGTTTGTTCAAAACGTGCACCAGCTGTAGGCTGATTGAGGCCACCCCAGGCACCCCCCATAGAGGTTGGATTTTCCCAAACTTCTGGTAAAATATAGTCAGACATAAAGTTTCTCCTTGTATTCTTGATAGTTACATCCTAACAAAATGCTAATGGCATTTCAAGAATCTACTACGTCCTGTTAGCTCGACACCTTGACTTTTTCTATAAGAATGATAAGATAGTAAAAATTAATTTTTATCTGATAAAAAAACATATTGTTTAGAGAGGAAGAAAAGAATGACTGCTATTGATTTTCATAAGTTAGCTAAAACAGAACTACATTGCCATTTGGATGGTTCTCTATCATTGGAAACTATTCGTCACCTAGCTGACTTGGCACAGATTGAGTTGCCTGAGGACGATGCGGAGCTCAAACACCATGTGACAGCCCCGGCTACCTGTGAGAGTCTCCTAGATTATCTTGAGGCTTTTGATTATATTCGTCCTTTGCTTCAAACGAAGGAAGCTTTGACCATTGCGGCTTATGATGTCGCAAAACAGGCTGCTCTTGAAAATGTTATCTATATTGAAGTGCGTTTTGCTCCAGAATTGTCAATGGATAAGGGATTGACTGTCGCTGAGACCATTGATGCTGTTTGTCAAGGCTTACGTCAAGCTCAAGAAGAATTTGGTATTGTAGCTAAGGCACTGGTTTGTGGTATGCGCCAATCAGATCAAGCTTTAACAGCTCGTATTCTTGATGAAGCTAATCAAATCGGAGATAGTGACTTTGTTGGTTTTGATTTTGCTGGAGATGAGCATCATTATGGACCTAAAGCGATTGAACCTCTGATTGAACAAGTCCAAAGTTACAACCGTCCGATGACTTTTCATGCTGGTGAATGTGGTTGCCCAGCCTTTTTGGCTGAGTCGATTGCCATGGGAATTAAGCGTAATGGCCATGCAACAATTTTGGCTCAAGAGCCTGAGCTTTTGGAGGAGTTTGTCAAAAATAGTGTCACAGGAGAGTTATGTTTAACAAGTAATCTTCAGACTAAGGCTGCCGTTACAGTCGCTGATTTTCCTTATCTAAAAATGAAAGCAGCAGGTGCTAACATTACGATTAATACAGACAATCGTACGGTTTCTGATACAAATTTAACTAAAGAATACGAACTCTATCACAAGTATTTTGATAGCACAGTTCAAGATTTCTATGCACATAATAAGACGGCGATTGAAGCTTCCTTTGCTAGTAATGAAGAGAAAGAAGAACTCCTTGAACGGTTAGCTAAAGCCTATTCATAAGAAGCTGTTAGACTGGTAAAACTTTATAAAGGTGATAAGATTGAGCCATTTGGAACACCAGTCAAACCTATCATAAAAATAAGGGAGTGAGGCGAACTTTTTTCAAAATTGTTTAGTCTCCCTCCCTTTTACGCTTGGAATTATGATAAAATAAATACAATACATATTTTAGAGGAGACTGGTTTGGCACAACTTTATTTTCGCTACGGCACCATGAATTCTGGGAAATCCATTGAGATTCTTAAGGTTGCCTATAATTACGAAGAACAAGGGAAACCAGTAGTATTGTTGACCAGTTGTTTAGATAATCGAGATGGGGTCGGCTATATCTCTAGTCGTATTGGCATGAAACGGAAGGCCTATCCTATTGGTGATGATACGGATATTTTTGGTTACATTGCTAATATGGATCCACGACCTTATTGTGTTTTAGTTGATGAGGCTCAGTTTATAACCCGTACGAATGTCTATGATTTGGCACGAATTGTTGATGAGTTAGATATCCCAGTGATGGCTTTTGGTCTCAAAAATGATTTTCAGAACAATCTCTTTGAAGGTTCTAAATATCTTTTGCTTTTGTCTGATAAGATTGATGAGATTAAGACCATTTGTCATTATTGCTCGAGAAAGGCAACCATGGTTCTTCGTATGGAAGATGGTAAGCCAGTTTATGAGGGAGCACAAGTTCAAATTGGAGGACACGAGAGTTACATCTCCGTTTGCCGAAAGCACTGGTTTAATCCACCTCAAGAAAACATAATCCCCTTGAATAAGGCCTAAAAAAGACTATTAGTTATATAAGGAGAAAAGATAACAAATGAATATTTATGATCAGTTACAAGCGGTTGAAGACCGTTATGAGGAATTGGGTGAATTGCTTAGTGACCCTGAAGTCGTTTCAGACACTAAACGTTTCATGGAGTTGTCGCGTGAAGAAGCAAATACTCGTGAAACGGTGACAGCTTACCGTGAGTACAAGCAGGTTATCCAAAGTATCTCAGATGCTGAAGAGATGATTAAGGAAGCAAGCGGTGATCCTGACTTGGAAGAAATGGCTAAGGAAGAACTCAAAGAATCCAAAGCAGCTAAGGAAGAGTACGAAGAACGCTTGAAAATTCTTCTCTTGCCAAAAGATCCTAATGATGACAAGAATATTATCCTTGAAATCCGTGGGGCTGCAGGTGGTGATGAAGCTGCCTTGTTTGCAGGTGACCTTTTAGCTATGTACCAAAAATACGCAGAAACACAAGGTTGGCGCTTCGAGGTCATGGAAGCGTCTTACAATGGTGTTGGTGGTATCAAAGAAGTGGTTGCCATGGTTTCAGGACAATCAGTTTACTCTAAACTCAAATATGAATCTGGAGCACACCGTGTACAACGTGTGCCTGTGACTGAGAGCCAAGGTCGTGTTCATACTTCTACAGCAACTGTTTTGGTAATGCCAGAAGTTGAAGAAGTGGAGTACGAAATCGATCCTAAGGACCTTCGTGTCGATATCTATCACGCATCTGGTGCCGGTGGTCAGAATGTCAATAAAGTTGCGACTGCGGTTCGTATGGTTCACATTCCTACTGGAATTAAAGTAGAGATGCAAGAAGAACGTACACAACAGAAAAACCGTGATAAAGCTATGAAGATTATCCGTGCGCGTGTTGCGGACCACTTTGCACAAATTGCTCAGGATGAACAAGATGCTGAACGTAAGTCTACTGTTGGTACAGGGGACCGTTCAGAGCGTATCCGTACTTACAACTTCCCACAAAACCGTGTAACGGATCACCGTATTGGTTTGACCCTTCAAAAATTAGATACGATTTTGGCTGGGAAAATGGATGAAGTGATCGATGCTCTAGTTCTTTACGATCAAACACAAAAATTGGAAGAACTTAACAAATGATTTTAGCGGATGTCCTGGCTGACTATGAGAAGCAACTTGAGGCTGTTGGAGAAGAGCCAGAGGCCCTTTCCTTTGTTTATCGTGGTTTGAAGCAGTGGGACTTGACTCATTTTGTACTTCAATTGCGTCAGGAAGCTTCAGAGGAAGATGCGGAGCTATTAGCTCATGTATTTAGCCAACTAAAGAATCACAAGCCTGCCCAGTATATCTTGGGTTATGAAGACTTTCATGGCTTGCGTTTTCAGGTTGATGAGCGTGTCTTGATTCCACGTCCTGAAACTGAGGAACTAGTGGACTTGATTTTATCGGAAAACCCAAGCACAGTTCTTAAGGTTCTTGATATAGGAACTGGGAGTGGTGCTATTTCGGTATCCCTGAAAAAGAGTCGCCCTATGTGGCAAGTAACGGCTAGTGACTTATCAGCTGATGCTTTGGTACTTGCTAAGGAGAATGCTAAGCTAAATCAGGTAGCCATCAGCTTTGTTCAATCAGATGTTTTCGAAAATATTTCTGGTAGTTTTGATATCATTGTATCAAATCCTCCCTATATTTCTGAAAATGATAAGAACGAAGTTGGTTTAAATGTCTTGACTAGCGAGCCCAAGATGGCCTTGTTTGCTGATGAAGAGGGACTTGCCATTTATAGACAGATTATTGAGGACGCAGCTAAGTATTTAACTCCAAAAGGAAAACTCTACTTTGAAATTGGCTATAAGCAGGGTCAGGATTTGAAGAAACTCTTGTCTCTCTATTTTCCAGATAAGCGAGTGCGTGTCCTTAAGGACCAATTTGGACAAGATAGAATGGTCGTGATGGATGATGAAAAGTAAGAAACAGTTAAGAGAAAGTTTGAATAATGGTGATGCCGTTGTTCTCCCTACAGAGACTGTCTATGGTCTGTTTGCCAAGGCTTTGGATGAGAGTGCTGTAAACCATGTCTATGAGCTCAAAAATCGGCCTAGAGAAAAAGCCATGAATTTGAATGTAGCCTCGTATGAAGATATCCTTTCCTATTCAAAGGAGCAACCCAAGTATTTGAAACAATTGTACGATGCTTTTTTGCCTGGACCTTTGACTATAATTTTAAAGGCTAATGACCAAGTACCCAAGTGGATTAATTCAGGATTGGCAACGGTTGGATTTCGGTTACCAAATCATCCCGTAACTAGAGAGTTGATTCAAGCTGAGGGGCCTTTGATTGGTCCATCAGCCAATAAGTCTGGGAAGGAAAGTGGTCGTCATTTCGACGATATTAGGGCCCAATTTGATTTTCAGGTGACTGGCTATCAAGATGATGATGCCTTGTTAGGTGTAGATTCGACAATTTTGGATTTGTCTGGCAACAAGGTGAAAATTTTACGGCAAGGTTCTATCACTCAAGAAGACATTCTTGCCAAGCTACCTAAAATCCCTTTCGAGGAGGTATAACATGCTACGTGATTTGATAGCGACAGATGTTGAAGCAATTTGTGAGATTAACAAAGAGGCTTTAGGTTATGCTTTTAGTTCAGAGGAAACGGCTAGTCAACTAGCTAGATTATCCAAAGACCCACATCATTTTCTACTAGGTTATGAGGATGATGCTAGTCATGAACTCCTTGGCTACGTTCATGCAGAGGTTTATGAATGTCTCTATTCCAATGCAGGATTTAATATCTTGGCCTTAGCAGTTTTACCTCAAAGACAAGGGATGGGGATCGGTAAAATTTTACTTGAAGGGTTGGATCAAGAAACAAAAAGACGCGGTTATGAGTTTATTCGCTTAAATTCTGCAGACCATCGTCTGGGTGCGCATGCATTTTATGAAAAAGTAGGTTATACTTGTGATAAGATGCAGAAACGGTTTATTAAATTGAAAAAAGGATAAGACCTATTGGCAGCTCTACCAGAGTTGACCATAGAATAAAATGACTAACAGAGACTTAAGAAAGAGTGAGATAACTTTCGACTGTTTGTGGGTGAGTTGTTTGAAAGCCCATTAGACCTCAAAGGAGACCTCTATGATTTTTGATAAAGAAGATTACAAAGCATTTGACCCTGAACTTTGGAATGCCATTGATGCTGAGTCTGAACGTCAACAAAACAATATTGAGTTGATTGCCTCTGAAAACGTGGTTTCTAAAGCCGTTATGGCTGCTCAAGGAACGCTCTTGACTAACAAATACGCAGAAGGCTATCCAGGTAAACGTTACTATGGTGGTACAGACGTTATTGATGTGGTTGAGACTCTTGCCATTGAACGTGCTAAGAAACTTTTTGGGGCAAAATTTGCTAACGTGCAACCTCACTCAGGTAGCCAAGCCAATGCTGCTGTTTACATGTCTTTAATTCAACCTGGTGATACAGTTATGGGGATGGATTTGTCAGCGGGTGGTCACTTGACACACGGTGCACCAGTTAGTTTCTCTGGTAAGACCTATAACTTTGTGCCTTACAATGTTGATAAGGAAAGTGAACTTCTTGATTATGATGCTATCCTTGCTCAAGCAAAAGAAGTGAAACCAAAACTTATCGTGGCAGGGGCTTCAGCATACTCACGTATCATTGATTTTGCTAAATTCCGTGAAATCGCTGATGCTGTAGGTGCTTACCTCATGGTAGATATGGCTCACATTGCAGGTCTTGTAGCCTCTGGTCATCATCCAAGTCCGGTTCCTTACGCACATGTGACAACTACAACAACCCACAAGACACTTCGTGGACCTCGTGGTGGTTTGATTTTGACTGATGATGAAGATATCGCTAAGAAATTGAATTCTGCGGTCTTCCCTGGTTTGCAAGGTGGCCCACTGGAACACGTTATTGCTGCCAAGGCTGTCGCTCTTAAAGAAGCACTTGACCCTGCCTTTAAGGAGTACGGTGAAAATGTTATCAAGAATGCTGCTGCCATGGCGGACGTTTTCAATCAACATCCAGATTTCCGTGTTATCTCAGGTGGCACTAACAATCACCTCTTCTTGGTTGATGTGACTAAAGTTGTTGAAAATGGTAAGGTTGCACAAAACGTTCTTGAAGAAGTTAATATTACTTTGAACAAGAATGGTATTCCTTACGAGCAATTGTCTCCATTCAAGACATCTGGTATCCGTGTTGGTAGTCCAGCCATTACAAGTCGTGGTATGGGTGAAGCTGAGAGCCGTAAAATTGCTGAATTAATGGTTGAAGCTTTGGAAAATCACGATAAACCTGAAGTTTTGGAACGCATTCGTGGAGACGTTAAAGTTCTTACAGATGATTTCCCACTCTATTAATAAATTATGTTAGATCTATATATTAAACGCATTATCATTCATCAGTTTTCGCCAAATGATACGGAGCTGGTTTTAGCAGAAGAGCCTCTTGAAATAACGCCACGCTTAGATGAGTATTTTAGAAAGAAACTCTCTAAAGTTTTCTCTGATGAGGCTAAACGTGGCTATTTCGATGCAGAGAATGTTTTCATCAGTCATTTAGGAGATGATTTGATGGAAAGCTCAGTCAAGATTGCCCAACTTTGGAAGGAAGAATTTGTCATTTCTGAAGATCAAAAGACCAATGATTTGGTCTTTATTCAGTTTGACAAAGAAGGGCAAGAATATTTTGCTTTCTTGCGCATTGCTCTCAAGGATAGTTTGATTCATTCTTTGGGAGATAGCCAACATCCTATTCAATTGTCACAAAATAATTTGCCTTCTGCTGCCCAGACGCCTGATGAAGCTTTGGTAATCAATCGTAGTAGTAAGCAGTATTATTTGATTGAAAAGCGAATCAAGCATAATGGAAGCTTTGCCAATTATTTCTCTGAAAATCTATTGCAGGTCCAGCCTGAGCAATCTGTCAAAAAATCGATTAAGATGGTTGAAGATACTGCTCAGAAGATTGCTGAGAATTTTAATCAGGATGACTTTAACTTCCAAGGAAAAATGAAATCTGCTATTTTCAATAATTTGGAAGAAGACCAAGAGTTATCACCTGAAAAATTGGCAGACCAGCTCTTTGATAATAATTTGACCGCTCGTTTGACTTTCGTTGATGAGCTCAAAGAGGCCATTCCTGAACCTATTTCGGTATCAGATATTGACCATTCACGTCAAATTAAGAAATTGGAGAATCAAAAATTATCGTTATCGAACGGAATTGAGTTAATCGTGCCTAATAATGTTTATCAGGATGCTGATAGTGTTGAGTTTATTCAAAATCCTGATGGCACCTACTCTATTCTCATCAAAAATATCGAGGATATCATCAATAAATAATATGTTTAAATGGATAAGACGTCTGGTGGTTTTTGTCGTAGTCCTCATCATAGGTATCCAATGCTATCGAATCCATGCCAATATTCAACATGTCCTAACCTATGAATCTATGGTTAAGGAGGTATTGGCTGAGGACGACATTGAAAATACAACCAATGTCGATTTGGTTCTGGCTATGATCTACACAGAAACCAAGGGGAAGACAGATGACGTGATGCAGTCCAGTGAAAGTTCTACAGGGGTGACCAACTCCATAACAGATCGAAAAGAAAGTATTCGTCAAGGGGTGACGGTTCTGTCGGAAAATCTGGAAGAAGCTGTCCACCATAAGGTGGATCCTTGGACTGCAGTACAAGCCTATAATTTTGGTAAGGCCTATATTGATTATGTTGCTGATAACGGTGGTGTTAACACCGTTGAACTAGCAAATGCCTATTCTAAAGATGTCGTTGCTCCAAGTCTAGGAAACACTAGTGGGAAAACCTATACTTATTATCAACCTGTTGCCATGTATTATGGTGGGGGTAAGCTTTATACAAATGGCGGAAATATTTATTACGCCAAAGAAGTGCAGTTTAATCTCTTTCTGATGCGTATGTTCTCACGCCTCTAAGAAGTAAGGACTTTAAACTTAGGAAAGACAAATGAAAGCATTATTAGTTTATTTTAGAGGATACATCAAAGACAGTATCCTGGGACCTGTTTTTAAATTAATCGAAGCCAGTTTCGAACTCTTTGTCCCTCTAGTGATTGCTGGGATTGTCGACACAACTATTCCAAATAAAGACCAAAATCATCTCTTTTTGATGATTTTTCTCTTGTTCGGACTTGCCGTTATTGGGGTTGTTGTTGCTATTTCAGCACAGTATTTTTCATCCAGAGCAGCAGTTGGCTATGCCCGTGCTTTAACCAATGATTTGTATGCGAAAATCATGCGTTTATCAAAGGAAAAGAGGGATGAGATTGGAACGTCAAGTTTGGTGACACGTTTGACTGGTGATACCTTTCAAATTCAAACGGGTATCAATCAATTTTTGAGGCTCTTTTTGAGGGCACCAATTATTGTGACGGGAGCCATTATTATGGCATTCCGAATCAGTCCACGCTTGACCCTCTGGTTTCTGGGTATGGTCTTGATATTGACCCTTATTATTGTACTAGCTAGTCGCATCGTCAATCCTTTATATGCTAAGATTCGAGTGATTAATGAGTCAATTGTTACCAATACGCGTCAACAACTTGAAGGTATGAGGGTTATTAGGGCATTTGATCAGAGTGAGCGTGAATTAGATAACTTTAATGCTGTCAATAAAGACTTGAAGAAGTGGCAGCTCAAAACAGGAGTGATAGCAAGTCTTATTAGTCCTTTGACTTTCTTGGTTGTTAATATGACCTTGATTGCTATCCTTTGGCAAGGAAATTTGCAAATTCAAGGGGGACTCCTGACTCAAGGTATGCTGATTGCTCTGGTCAATTATCTCTTGCAAATTTTGACGGAGCTTCTTAAATTGGCCATGATGTTGACCAATCTGAATCAAAGCTTTATTTCAGCGAAACGTGTACAAGCTATTTTTGAACTCCAAGATGAGGATATTGAAGCACCTTTAGAAGTCCGAACTTCTAGTCAGGCTTCTACAGTGCTAGCTATTGATCAGATGACCTTTACTTATCCTACAGCTAGTTCGCCATCACTCCAAGAGATTCATGTAAGTCTTACTCAAGGTCAGTCACTAGGTATTATTGGTGGTACAGGTTCGGGTAAATCGACATTGGTGAACTTAATCATGAACTTATATCAGCCTCAGATTGGTTCATTAGCTATTTTCAAAGATCAACAATCTCCAAAAAACCTTAAAGAGTGGCGTTCTTGGGTTGCCTACGTCCCGCAAAAAGCTGAGCTATTTAGGGGAACCATTCGTTCAAACTTGTCATTGGGACTTGATTACGAACCAAGTGAGCGAGAATTGTGGCATGCTCTTGACATGGCTCAGGCTACTGATTTTGTAAGAGAAAAGGACCTTGGTTTAGATGAGCCAGTTGAGTCATTTGGCCGTAATTTTTCGGGTGGTCAGCGTCAGCGTCTGACTATTGCGCGTGCTTTGATGCGACCAGCCCCTTTCTTAATTTTGGATGATTCGACCTCAGCTTTAGATTACTTGACTGAAAGCCGTCTATTAGCGGCTATCAGAGATAATCTTAAATCAACTAGTTTGATTATTATTTCGCAAAGAACAAATAGCCTAAAAGCTGTTGATCAAATTTTGGTGCTTGATAAGGGCCATCAAGTTGGCTTAGGTAATCATGAAGAATTACTTGCCACAAATAAACTCTATCAAGACATTCATTATTCTCAACACCAAAAGGAGGTCGCTGATGAAGGCTAGAAATAATAAATCAACGCTTAAACGTTTAAGTAGAGATATCTTAAGTCAGCGTCACCTCTTTGCCTTAGCAACTGTTGGGACCATTATTCAAGTTGCCTTAACGGTTTACTTACCTATCTTAATTGGTGATGCCGTTGACGCTGTTCTTAAGATGAACGCCGTTCTATTGATGTCACGTTTAATTTGGCAGATGCTTGTAGTTATCTTAGCTAATAGTGCAATCCAATGGCTTAACCCTTTGATTTATAACCGTTTGATTTACTCTTACAGCGAAAGTTTACGTGAACGAGTCATGATGAAAATTCATGCTATGCCTCTTAGTTACCTTGATCGTCAAGGAACTGGAGATATGGTTAGCCGTGTGACTACAGACAGTGACCAATTGAACAACGGACTTCTCATGGTCTTTAACCAATTTTTCGTTGGGCTTTTGACAATCTTCGTCATAATCATCACCATGGCTCGTTTGGACTGGTTCATGATGCTCTTAGTTCTAGTGATGACGCCTCTATCAATGCTTGTGGCACGTTTTATCGCCAAGAAGAGCTATCAACTTTATCGCAATCAAACCAAATGGCGAGGCATGCAGACTCAGTTGATTGAGGAAAGTTTGACCCAAGAAGCTTTAGTACAGAGTTTAAATGCTCAAGACCAGATGGTTAGGAGTTTTAAAGATGTCAATGGTAAGTATGCTGATTATTCACAGGGAGCCATCTTTTATTCGTCAGCAGTTAACCCAGCTACACGCTTTGTCAATAGTCTGATTTATGCTCTCATTGCAGGTGTTGGTGCCTATCGAATCATGTCGGGCGGCGCATTTACAGTTGGACAATTGACTACCTTCCTAAATTATGTCACTCAATATACGAAACCTTTTAATGATATTTCGTCTGTTTTATCTGAACTTCAGAGTGCTTTGGCCTGTGCTGATCGCCTTTATATGATATTGGATGAAGAGGAAATAACAGAAACAGGTAAAGTGGTTTTGGAAGAAGCGGATGTGCAGGGACGTTTTCAATTTGACCATGTCCAATTTGGTTATTTACCTAATAAACCTCTTATCAAGGATTTGAGCATTGATATCCCTGCCGCAAGTACTGTTGCCATTGTTGGTCCTACAGGAGCGGGAAAATCTACCTTGATTAACCTGCTCATGCGTTTCTATGATTTGGACAAGGGAAACATTCTACTGGACGGTAGACCTATTACAGATTATACCCGTGAGAGTCTTCGTAAACAGATTGGGATGGTCTTGCAGGAAACTTGGCTTGAGGTCGGCACTATTCATGATAATATTGCCTATGGAAATCCAGAAGCTAGTCGTGAAGAAGTCATAGCAGCGGCCAAGGCTGCCAACGCAGATTTCTTTATTCAGCAGTTGCCTCAAGGTTATGACACCTACTTGAATGATTCGGGTCAATCCCTTTCTCAGGGGCAACGTCAACTTTTGACCATTGCTCGCGTATTTGTCAATGTGCCTAAAATCTTAATCTTGGATGAAGCCACTTCTAGTATTGATACCCGTACAGAGCTTCTCATTCAAGAGGCCTTCGCTAAATTAATGAAAGGTCGAACAAGTTTTATCATTGCCCACCGATTATCTACCATCGAGAATGCAGACCTTATTTTGGTCATGAATAATGGGGATATTGTTGAACATGGAACCCATAAACAATTGATGCAAGCTAAGGGAATGTACTACCGAATGCAGACAGCCCAAAAGACACAAAATAGTTAAATCCAACAGAGCTTTTAGGCTCTGTTTTTTTATCATTTTAGCTAACCATTTATCACTAAAACCTATCGATGAAAAAGAAATGAAATTTAGTTATTTTTTCTTTTTTATTGGAAAAAATGGCGATAAGATGGTAAACTAGAGAGGATATTATATAAAAAAAGGTATCGAAAATTAGAATGTTAAAACACAAAAACGTCCTAGTATTTTTAGGACAAACCTTGCTTTATTTCGCCATTTTTATGGCCCTAATTTATCTCTACAATTACCTAGGACAAGGTCAAGGTAATTTTATCTATAACGAATTTTAGGAAGAATAATGACGAATACAAAAATTAAAGATATGATTGAAACGATTGAGCAGTTTGCTCAATCACAACCGAACTTTCCTGTTTACAATATTTTAGGGGAAGTTCATACTTACGGTGACTTAAAAGCTGATTCGGATAGCCTAGCTGCCAAGATCGATAGTCTTGACATTCCAGAAAAATCACCTGTTGTGGTTTATGGCGGTCAAGAGTATGAAATGTTGGCAACTTTTGTAGCTTTGACTAAATCTGGTCACGCTTATATTCCAATTGATAGTCACTCAGCTCTTGAGCGCGTGACGGCTATCGTTGAAGTAGCAGAGCCTAGTCTGATTATTGCTATTAATGACTTCCCACTTGAAGATGTCCAAGCGCCAATCTTAACATTGGATCAGTTGACGGCAGCTTTTGAAAGCAAGACTAGCTACGAAGTGACTCATCCTGTTAAGGGGGATGATACTTATTACATCATCTTTACATCAGGAACTACAGGTAAGCCTAAAGGAGTACAAATTTCACACAATAATCTCCTTAGTTTCACTAACTGGATGATTACAGACAAGGAATTTGCGACTCCAAAACGTCCACAAATGCTGGCTCAACCGCCTTATTCATTTGACTTATCGGTAATGTACTGGGCGCCAACTTTGGCACTTGGAGGAACACTCTATGCACTTCCTTCAGCTATTACTCAGGACTTCAAGCAACTCTTTGAAACTATCTTTTCACTTCCAATTGCTATTTGGACATCGACGCCATCATTTGCAGATATGGCAATGTTGTCTGAAGACTTCAATGCAGAGAAGATGCCAGAAATTACGCATTTCTATTTTGACGGAGAAGAGTTGACTGTCAAGACTGCTCAAAAGCTTCGCCAACGTTTCCCAGAGGCACGTATTATCAATGCTTACGGACCAACTGAAGCAACTGTAGCCTTATCAGCAGTAGCAGTAACTGATGAGATGCTGGCTAACCTTAAGCGTTTGCCGATTGGTTATACCAAAGAAGATTCACCGACTTATATTATCGATGAGGATGGCAATATCCTTCCAAATGGTCAACAAGGTGAAATCATCGTATCAGGACCAGCAGTTTCAAAAGGCTATATGAATAATCCTGAAAAGACTGCGGAAGCCTTCTTCGAGTTTAATGGTCTTCCTGCTTACCATACTGGTGATGTGGGAACGATGACTGATGAAGGTCTACTTCTTTACGGTGGACGCATGGACTTCCAGATTAAATTTAATGGTTTCCGTATTGAGTTAGAGGATGTTTCACAAAACCTTAATAAGTCTAAGTATATTGATTCAGCAGTAGCTGTGCCACGTTACAATAAAGACCATAAGGTTCAGAACCTCTTGGCTTATGTGATTCTTAAGGATGGTGTTCGTGAGCAGTTTGAACGTGATATCGATATTACTAAGGCAATTAAGGCCGACTTGGAAGATATCATGATGTCTTATATGATGCCAACTAAGTTCCTCTATCGTGAGAGCTTGCCTTTGACACCAAATGGGAAGATTGATATCAAAGGGCTTATCAGTGAGGTTAACAACCGATGATCGACTTCTTGAAACAGCTACCTCATTTAGAAGCCTACGGTAATCCTTTCTATTTCATCTACCTTGGATTAGCATTATTACCAATCTTTGTGGGGCTCTTCTTTAAAAAGCGTTTTGCGATTTATGAATGTCTGGTAAGTCTTGCTTTTATTGTTCTTGCTCTGACAGGAACCCATGCTAGTCAACTTCTAGCTCTACTTTTCTATATTGTTTGGCAAATCATTTGGGTTTATTCCTATAAACGTTACCGAAGCCAAAAAGATAACAAATGGGTCTTTTATCTTCACTCATTTCTTGTGGTTTTACCTTTGATTTTTGTTAAAGTAGAGCCAGCTATTAATGGTAACCAGTCGCTTTTTAACTTCCTTGGTATTTCTTACCTCACTTTCCGTGCAGTAGGAATGATTATCGAGATGCGTGATGGAGTGCTTAAAGAGTTCACACTAGGGGAATTCCTCCGCTTCATGCTCTTTATGCCGACCTTCACAAGTGGTCCCATTGATCGCTTCAAACGTTTTAATGAAGATTATCAGTCAATTCCTGATCGTGACGAGCTGCTGAACATGTTAGAGCAAGCTGTAAAATATATTATGCTTGGTTTTCTTTATAAGTTTGTTTTAGCTCAGATTTTCGGAAGTATGCTTTTACCACCATTAAAAGCACAAGCATTGAGCCAAGGCGGTATCTTTAATCTACCCACACTAGGTGTCATGTACGTTTATGGGTTTGATCTCTTCTTTGACTTTGCGGGTTACTCAATGTTTGCCCTTGCAGCTTCAAATATAATGGGGATCAAGAGCCCAATCAACTTTGACAAACCTTTTATTTCCCGTGACATGAAGGAATTTTGGAATCGCTGGCATATGAGTTTGTCATTTTGGTTCCGTGACTTTGTCTTTATGCGTATGGTTATGGTTTTAATGAGGAATAAGGTTTTCAAAAATCGTAACACCACTTCGAATGTTGCTTATATCATTAATATGATGATAATGGGATTCTGGCATGGGGTTACTTGGTACTATATTGCCTACGGTATTTTCCATGGAGTTGGGCTAGGAATTAATGATGCCTGGTTGCGTAAGAAGAAGACCATTAATAAAGAGCGTAAAAAAGCAGGACTTAAGCCTCTTCCAGAAAATAAATGGACCAAGGCTTTGGGAATCTTTATCACATTTAATACAGTTATGTTATCATTCTTGATTTTCTCTGGATTCTTGAATGATCTCTGGTTCACTAAAAAATAAGTAAAGGAATTTTAAAAATGGATGTAAAATCAGAAGTTATTGAAATTATTGATGAGCTCTTCATGGAAGATGTATCAGACATGATGGATGAAGACCTTTTTGATGCTGGTGTTCTTGATTCAATGGGAACAGTTGAACTTATCGTTGAATTGGAGTCACGTTTTGATATCCGTGTTCCAGTTTCAGAATTTGGTCGTGATGATTGGAACACAGCTAATAAGATTGTTGAAGGGGTAACGGAGCTTCGCAATGCTTAAGCGTTTATGGCAGATTTTTGGTCCAGTAATTTGTGCCCTAGTTTTGGTAGTAGTAGTTATATATGCCTACCCACAAGGCAGAAAATATAGTTATGAGGCTGAAAAACGTAGTGCAGTAACGCTGACGAATGAGAACTTTAAGAGTCGGATGAATAAAACTACCGCTCTTTCAGACCAGAATCATCGTTTCGTCCCTTACTTTGGGTCTAGTGAGTGGTTACGTTTTGATGCCCTTCATCCAGCTGTTTTAGCAGAAAAATACGACCGCAACTATCGCCCATACTTTATTGGACAACGTGGGGCAGCCTCTCTAAATCAATATTTGGGGATGCAACAAATGCTTCCAGAATTACAAAACGGTACAGCTGTGTACGTCTTGTCTCCGCAATGGTTCACTAAAAAGGGTTATAATTCTGCAGCTTTTCAGCAGTTCTTCAATAACGACCAACTTAGTAGTTTCTTAAGTCAAAATCAGACGGATGCAAATTCACAGTATGCTGCTGAACGTATCTTAGAGATAAAACCTGAGATATCGATGAAATCTCAACTTTCTAAAGTGGCCAAAGGACAAGATCTCAATACTGTCGATAAAACCTACATTCAATTCATGAAAGAGCTAAATAAGCGAGAAGATAGCTTATTTACTCCTTTAGCAGCGTCAAATAACGCTAATTATGACAAAAAGGTTCTTCCTTATCTTAAAGAGTTACCAGACCAATTCTCTTACGATGCCCTTGATCAGGTTGCTGTAAGAGATGCAGAAGCACATACCAAATCAAATGACTTTGGTATTGATGACCGTTTTTATAAGAAACGCTTATCTAAGAAGATTGGTAAACTTAAAGGTTTCCAGAAAAATCTTTCCTATGAAGTTTCTCAAGAATATGGTGATTTGCAGTTGGTTCTTAATCAATTTGCCAAGTCAAATACAAATGTCATTTTTGTTATTCCACCTGTTAATAGCAAGTGGATGGCTTATACTGGACTTAATCAGGAAATGTATGATGCTACGGTTTCTAAAATCCGTTATCAATTGGAAAGTCAAGGATTTACCAATATTGCAGATTTCTCAAAAGATGGCGATCAACCTTACTTTATGCAAGATACCATACATATGGGCTGGAAAGGTTGGGTAGCCTTTGACAAGGCTGTTGATCCTTTCGTTAGTAACCCAACACCTGCGCCTAGCTATAAATTGAATGATCGCTTTTATAGTAAGGACTGGTCAGGATATACAGGAACCCCTAGTCAGTTTAAGTAACATAAATAAAAAGGCTTTAAATGTAAGGATCCCAAAAAGTTAGACAAATAATTTAAGCAAAGGATTTAGTTCTGTATTGTACAGGACTAAGTCCTTTTAGTTTTGCCTCAATTCGTTTGTTGTAGTAATCAATCATTTCTCGTTTTAATTTAGGAGAATAATAACGATTCTTTCCCTTTTTGACGATGTTTATTCCATAACGGTCAATTAATTTCACCATGTACTTTAGACCAGAGATGTTCACCCCAAATTGATTTGAAAGTCATTTAAAGCCTTTTTGTTATAGAGCAATAAGAGAATAATATTGCTCTTGTAATTTCTTCATAGGTTACCTTTAGAAATTTATAAAAAGGACTGGGAGTAAAATCCAATCCTTTTTATTACTTTGAAGATTTGCAATATTTTAAACAGATCTTATTTGTTTTTAGTTAGAGCTTTTCGAATGAAATCTGCTGGTATAATCAATACAGCAATAAGAAGAGCAATGATATAGTGTTGAATGTTCATTGGAACAGTACTAAATACTTTTCCACCAAATTGAATAATAAGGGTTTGAACAACAGCAATAGAAATCATAACGATTGAGAATTTCTTGTTTTCACTGATATGTTCAAAAATATTGAAGCTATTACTACGTGTATTAAGTGAGTTGAAAATAACAGCATAGATAAATACGGTAAATGTAAAGGTTGTTACCATTTCAAAGTTACCAGTTCCATTTGTGATAAAGTCTTGGATACCTACAACATTTTTGAGAATGGCCAAACATACGAAAGTAATGAAGACACTAGCTACACCGATAGCAGATTTCATATAGCCAGTAAGAATATTTGCCTTCTTAGGAACTGGTTTTTCATTCATGTAACGATCTAGCGTAGGCTCTTCACCAAAGGCAAGGGCAGCAAGTGTGTCCATGATAAGGTTAATCCAGAGAATTTGGATAATTGTAAATGGTTCTTTGAGTCCTAAAAGTGGTGAGAGAAGTGACATGGCAATAGTCGTCACGTTTACAGTTAACTGGAAGATAATGAATTTACTTACTGATTTACTCATAGTACGTCCATAGAGGACGGCTTTTTCAATCGAAGTCAATGAGTTATTCAAGATAACGATGTCTGAGGCTTCACGTGCGACTTCAGTACCATCACCCATTGAGAATCCGACATCTGCTGATTTGAGGGCTGGTGAGTCATTGACCCCATCACCTGTCATACCAGCGACCATATCGAGGTCTTGAGCTGCCTCAATAAGTCTCTTTTTATCCATTGGAAGGGCACGACTGACCACTTTTAAGTGAGGTAATTGTTGTTTAAGTTCTTGATCTGAGAGGGCAGAGAGTTCATCGTGAGTAAGGACAAGGTCATTTTCTCCAGTAACGATACCAGCTTCTTTAGCGATAGCAACAGCGGTTTCTTTACGGTCACCGGTTACCATAACTACTTGAACACCCGCACGGTTCATTGTTTCAACAGTTTGTTTGATTGAAGAACGAACGTTATCACGGATACATACAATACCAATCAAGACTTTATCATTACCATCTATATTTAGGATAGCAAGCAAACGCATTGAACGGTTAGCTTGTTCCAATGATAATTCTTGGAAACGAGCTTTAATTTCATCTGTAAAGTTTTGTTTATTACCATCTTTATCAAGATAGTAGTAACAGTCATTTAGGATGAATTCTGGAGCACCTTTGATGTAAGTTTTTCCGTCCTTAGTCGTTACACTTGCGAATTTTGTTGCTGAGTTGAATTGTTGCTTCTCAGTAATTGTATTCGTATCGAAGTCAAGTTGAGAACGACCAATAAGGAAATCAAGAAGTGCACGGTCAGTGGCATTACTACCAACAGCATTGCCATCAGCTACCATGGCATCGTTATTAAGACCGATACCATTAATCATTTCAGCTTTAAGGCTATCTGACATTGTATCGAAATCTGGAGCATCGGTTTCACCAGTAGCCGCATAAAGTGTTCCATCAGCAAGGAAGAAGTCAACTACAGATAGTTTACCTTCTGTGATGGTACCAGTCTTATCACTGAAGAGAATATTCATGTATCCAGCTGTTTCAATAGTATCAGGATGGCGAACCAAGATATTTTGTGCTAAAAGTCGACCTGAGTTCATTGAAGAAACGAGTGCCAACATCATTGGAAGACCTTCTGGAACGGCCATGATGATGATGGTAACCGCAAAGAGAATTGTTTCAATGATAAGAAGAAAGATTGAACCACCATTGAGGTTATTAGCCTTATTAAGGGCGATAAAGCCTAATACAAGGTTGATTACTGAATATCCAGCACCCGCACTATAACCAAGGACACCGATGTTTCCAGCAAGCTTATTGAGTTTTTCTTTAGATGGTGAATCTTTACTATCTTCTTGGAGAGAAGTGTTGATGCTTCCTAGAACGGTGTTGTCACCAATTTGTGTAGCTTCCATAACGGCTTCACCTGAAGTAACAACTGTACCTCGGAAAACTTTGAGCTCTGTAAAGAGGTCTGAAGAATCTGGCTCTACTTGATCACCAAGAGGAAGTTTTTTAGCATCTTCACTTTCACCATTAAGGACAGCTTGATTTACTTTTAACTCCCCTTCCAAGATGATACCGTCAACTGGAATCTTGTCCCCTGATTGAAGGAGAATTTGATCACCTTTTACAATATCATCAACAAGAACTTCTTTAAGTTTACCATCACGATAAACCTTAGCGTTAGTTTTTGACGCCTCTTCTTGAAGAGTGTTGAATTTTTGCTCATTTCGGTATTGTGAGACTGCTGAGAATCCTGTAGACATCAAAATGGCGAAAATTAGTGAGATAGCCTCATACCAGTTGGCTTCACCAATAGCAGGGAAAATCATTCCAACAAAGTTGAAGATGATTTTTAATCCTAAGGCAGCCAAGAGGATGAGAATCCATTGATCCTGGAAGGCTTCGATAAAGATTGAGAGGAGCGAGTTAGCCTCTTTACTAGATAGCCTATTATCGCCATGAGCGTTTTTACTTGCTTGAACTTCTGCAGAAGTCAAGCCTTGAAATTTTTTCATTAAACGTATTTTTCCTTTCTAGATTGTTAAGAATTTAAAATCTAATAGAAGCAATAATGTTAATAACTGTCAGTAAGTATTATACTTTATTTTACTATTAAATTGTTGATTTTTTACCAAGGGAAGCAGTGATTGATTTCTAGAAAATGAAATTTTTATTTTTAAGTCCATATTTAGATATCTACCTTCAACTCATACAATCCTCTCACAGCATTACAGCCATAGATGGCTTGAGCCTGTTTTAGATTATCTAGAGTCAAAACTCTCTCTGTGACTTGATTATTAGCAATGAGGTTTTGTCTGTAAATACCATTTAAGAGTCCGAGGCGAACAGGTGGAGTGTAGAGTTGGTCCTCGATTTTAAGAACGAGGTTACCAATAGAAGTTTCTAAAAGTTCTTTCTTCTGATTATAGTAGATTTGCTCATGAGGTCCTAGACTAATGTGTGGTCGATAACTTGTTTTAAAGTAGGTATAGGGGCTATCCAAAGGATATATTTGCTCAACTAATCTTGCTTGACAAAAATTATCAGCTAAACCTGTTAATTGGTTATGTTCAAATGTAAGTTCACCATCTTTGGCAAGGGACATTTTAAGACGATAGTCTGTGTCAAAATCAAGTGACTGGCACAAATCTTCGACTTGTTTTTTAACTTCTTCTTTATTGAAAGGATAGTCAAAGTAGCGACTGCTCTCTTGCAGGCGTTTTATATGCTCCTCCAGAAAGAGCAGTTTTCCTTGATGAATACGACCAGTAGAAATGAGATCGAATTTGGGATTCTGACGGTATAGAACAGCAGCTTTTTGCTTAGTTTCTTCGTATTCGGATTTCCAGTTACTGTCCCAGGTAATCCCCCCTCCTACACCATAGATAGCCTTGGTTTCTTCCATTTGTAGTGTCCGAATAGCCACGTTGAAAATACTAGGTCCCTGTGGCACCAATATACCAATAGCTCCACAATAGACACCTCGAGACTGTTTTTCCACCTTCTTAATAATCTCCATGGTTGCTATTTTTGGGGCACCTGTAATCGATCCGCATGGAAAAAGAGCTTGGAAGACATCACTTAAACTACTATTTGGTAGGAGTTGCGTCTCAATAGTTGAAGTCATTTGCCAAACCGTAGAGTATTGTTCAACTTGGCAAAGGCTCTTGACATCTTCACTTCCTATTTTTGAAATACGATTCATGTCATTTCTAAGAAGATCGACAATCATCATATTTTCAGAGCGATTTTTCTGATCCTGAGCTAGCCATTGGGCTTGTTTGAGGTCAGTTTCAGTTGTCAAGCCACGATTTGTTGTCCCTTTCATAGGACGTGTGGTCAATCTATCACCATCTTTTTTAAAGAAGAGTTCTGGGCTTATGGAAATGATAGAAACATCATCGTGCTGAATAAAGGCATTGTAATGAGCATTTTGCTCAACAACCAATCGATTGTAGATGTCAAAGGGATCAGCTGTCAGATTCTGTTGAAGTTGAACAGTATAATTGACCTGATAGGTATCACCTTGTCGAATGTAGTGGTGTATTTGCTCAATAGCAGCCTTGTATTCCTCTGCAGAAGTTAGCTCTTGCCAAGATTTTGGTAAGTCAATTGGCTTATAAGTAAGTGGAATAGGCTCTGTTTGAACAGTTTCATGAATAGTGAAGTAGAGGAGATACTCAGACATTAATGGACCATCAATAACCTCAAATTTTGTCTCGAAGGCAGGGGCAGCTTCATAGGAAACATAACCTACTGCATAATAGCCTTGATTTTGATAGGCTTCGACTTCAGCTAAGAGATGCTTAACTTCCTTAATGTCCTTTGTTTTTAGTTCTTTAATGGTGTCTGTAAAGATTTGTCTGACACCAAGTTCCTTAAAATCAATAACAGTTTTCTTATGCATACATAGAGTATAACATAAGAAGATAGCCTCTGGTTCTTTTTCACGATTTAATTCTCTTTCTTAAAATTTTAACCAAAAAATGAACTTTTCAGATAGTTTTACATATATTATAATGATATGAACTAAAAGAAGATTTTAGAGGGAAACATGACTAAAAAAAAGTAAATTTGAGAAAGGTAACAGTAGTCTTTAAAATAAAAAATTGAAAAAAGTGACTTCCAAGCGGAATTCTTGGAAACATCAAATGTACGAGCTTGAGATTGGCATTGCAAAAGAGTCAAGCAATAAAAAGAGAGACGAGCTTATAAAACTTCATAATGGTTATATGAGTGAGTATAATAGTTTAAAGAAGCAAATCATTTGGTTAGCAGTGTTGGGAATATGTTCCTTGGTTGTCTTGATGATTTTTAGCTATTTTATTTGGAATAGCTACAACAGTGAGAGCATGTCCTATACGTCTTCTTGGATTCAAAAACGAGTAATTAGCATTGTTAAGATTTAGTTTTGATTAAAACGCCTTATTTTATGACTTTACTGCGCAATAGTGAACATAGATGAGTTGATCACTAAATATTAAAGAAGAAAAAGTAAGATATATCTCTAGACAAAAGTCTAGGGATTTTTTTGATAAAAATGACCTTATAATCTTTTTATATAGTTATTAGCTATACCAATATCTAATTAAAATAAGACAACAAGACCAGAAAGCCTTTATTTTATAGGGTATAGTTTAAAACTATATAAATAGGAAACTAATAACAATTATACAGACATTTATTTCTTTGGTAAGATTAATTCAACAACAAAGAGGAGGACACAAGATGTCAACTACTATCATTGGTTTCCCACGTTTGGGTGAATTCCGAGAATTAAAATTTACTACAGAAAAATATTTTAGAAATGAAATTACTGCAGACGAACTTTTAGCAGCTGCTAAAGATTTGCGTGCAAAACACTGGAATATTGTTAAAGAAAAAGGTATTACTGAAATTCCTTCAAATGACTTTTCTCATTACGATAACTTCCTTGATGCGGCCTTCCTTTTCAACGTCGTGCCTGCTTCAGTTCAAAACTTGGATTTGACAGATCTTGAACGTTACTTTGCTTTGGCGCGTGGTTACCAAGGTGAAAAAGGGGATGTACGTGCCCTTCCTATGAAAAAATGGTTTAACACTAACTACCATTACATCGTTCCTAAATTTGAAAAAACAACAGAAGTTAAACTTGCTGGTCACAAGATTTTTGATGAGTTCCAAGAAGCTAAAGAATTGGGTCTTAACACACGTCCAGTTGTCGTTGGACCATTTACTTTCCTTCAATTATCTGACTTTGAAGATGGTGTGAAAGCAGAAGACTTTGTAGACAGCTTTGTGGCAGCTTACCAAGAAGTCTTTGCAAAATTGGCAGAGCTTGGAGCTACTCGTATTCAACTCGATGAGCCAGCTCTTGTTAAAGATTTGACAGCTGAAGAAAAAGCTCTCTTCTTGAACCTCTACAACAAACTCTTGTCTGATAAAAAAGGTCTTGAAGTCTTGATCCAAACTTACTTTGGTGACGTTCGTGATGTCTACAATGACCTTGTGAACTTGCCAGTTGATGGTATTGGTCTTGACTTTGTTGAAGGTAAGAAAACACTTGAATTGGTTAAAGGTAGTTTCCCAGCTGATAAGACTCTCTATGCCGGTATCGTCAATGGTAAAAATATCTGGCGTAACAACTACGAGAAGAGTCTTGCAATTCTTGAACAAGTTCCAGCTGAAAATGTTGTTTTGACAACATCTTGCTCACTTCTTCATGTACCATTTACAACCGCTAATGAAGAATTTGAACCAGCTATCTTGAACCATTTTGCTTTTGCGGTTGAAAAATTGGACGAATTGCGTGATTTGGATGCTATCCGCAATGGTCAAGGTGAAGAAGCCCTTGCTGCTAACAAAGAACTCTTCGCGACTGAGCGTGTTGGCGAAAATGCTGAACTTCGTGCCCGTATTGCAGGCTTGACTGAATCTGATTACACTCGTTTGCCGGCATTTGCAGAACGTGAAGCGATTCAAAAAGATGCTTTCAAACTTCCATTGCTTCCAACAACAACTATCGGTTCATTCCCTCAAACTAAGGAAGTTCGTGCTAAACGTTTGGCTTTCCGTAAGAATGAATTGTCACAAGAAGAATACGATGCTTTCCTTGCTGAAATCACTGATGAATGGATTAAATGGCAAGAAGAAGTTGGATTTGACGTGCTTGTACACGGTGAATTCGAACGTAACGATATGGTTGAATACTTCGGTCAAAACTTGTCAGGTTACCTCTTCTCTAAAAATGGTTGGGTTCAATCATACGGTATGCGTGGGGTTAAACCACCAATCATTTGGGGTGATGTGACTCGTCTTAACCCAATCACTGTGAAATGGTCTAGCTACGCACAAAGCCGTACAGACAAGCCTGTTAAGGGTATGTTGACCGGACCTGTTACTATCCTTAACTGGTCATTCCCACGTGAAGACATCTCTATCAAGGATTCAACTCTTCAAATTGCTCTTGCAATCAAAGATGAAGTGCTTGATCTTGAAGCTGCAGGTGTTAAAATTATCCAAATTGACGAAGCTGCTCTTCGTGAAAAATTGCCACTCCGTCGTAGTGACTGGTATGAAGATTACCTCGACTGGGCAATTCCAGCCTTCCGTTTGGTACACTCAACTGTAGCACCAGACACACAAATCCACACTCATATGTGTTACTCAGAATTTACAGATATCATCCCAGCTATCGATAACTTGGACGCAGACGTCATCTCATTTGAAGCTAGTCGTTCAAATCTTGAAATTTTGGATGAACTTAAAGCTCAAAACTTCCAAACAGAAGTTGGACCTGGGGTTTACGATATCCACTCACCACGTGTCCCACAAGACGGTGAAATTGACCACACTATCGAAGCAATCTTGGCTAAAGTACCAAGCGGTAAAGTATGGATCAACCCTGACTGTGGTTTGAAGACTCGCGGAATCAAAGAAACTAAAGAAAGCTTGATCAAGCTTGTAGAAGCAGCAAAAGCGGCTCGCGAAAACTTGTAAGTAGAAGTTATAATACCTTGAAAACCTTCTTTCCTATGTGTAGAAGGTTTTCAATAGCGAATAATTTTCTAAAGATTTTTGCAAGCAGGCTATGATTAACAAGTGTACTCTACTTATGAAGTCAGTAGGCACTTAAAACAGCTTTTGTCTTAACAAAAATCTAAAAAGAAGAAGGTATAAAATATGACAAGCCAAACACCATCACTCTCTTTTGAAGTCTTTCCACCTAATCCAGCCATAGGTAACGAAAAGATCCTACGTGCCCTTGAGGATATGCAAGGATTGGCTCCACACTTTATCAGTGTGACAGCTAGTAATAACAAATATAATATCAAAGAGACGACGGTTCCTTTGGCAGATCATATTCAAAATGATCTAGACATCCCAACGATTGCCCACCTTCCAGCTATTTATTTGAGTAAAGAAAAGGTTGCTGATACCTTACGTGACTTGGATGCTGTTGGTGTACACCGTATCTTAGCCCTACGTGGCGATATCATTCCTGGTGTGGAACCTCTTAAAGACTTTAGATATGCCACTGATTTGATTGAGTTTATTAAGGAAGAAGCTCCTCAATTTGATATCATCGGTGCTTGCTATCCTGAAGGGCATCCAGATTCGCCAAATCAAATCTCTGATATCCAAAACCTTAAGAAAAAGGTTGATGCAGGTTGTTCAAGTCTTGTAACCCAACTCTTCTTTGACAATGAACGTTTCTATGATTTTCAAGATAAATGTACCTTGGCTGGAATTGACGTACCAATTCATGCGGGTATTATGCCTATTCTGAATCGTAACCAAGCTCTACGTTTGCTTAAAACTTGTGAAAATATCCATTTGCCACGTAAGTTTCGTGCCATTTTGGATAAGTATGAGCATGATCCTGAGTCATTAAGAGCAGCCGGTCTTGCTTATGCGATTGACCAAATTGTCGATCTTGTTACGCAAGATGTTGCAGGCGTTCACCTCTACACCATGAATAATGCAGAAACTGCTCGTCATATTCACGAAGCTACTCATTCCTTGTTTAAGCATCATTCACAAGTTAGCGCTCTATAATTGAATCATAAAACTACCACCCATAGTTTAATCTATAGGTGGTTTCTTGGTTCTAGTAGTAAAAAAGATAGCTTGCCTCCGTAATCCAAGTTTTGTCGGTATAAAAAAGACTTAGAGCTTGACTCTAAGTCTTAAATATTATTCACCTACGAAGGCATTGATTTCTGCTTCGATATTCGAAATTTTTTCTTTAGAATCTGCTTCAGATTCACCAACTGTAGCGATGTAGAATTTGATTTTGGGTTCTGTACCTGAAGGACGAACTGCAAACCATGAATCATCAGCCAAGACGTATTTCAAAACGTTACTTGGAGGAGTTGTCAATTTTTCTACGCAGTCAGCAGTAGTAGCTGTTTGTTCCAAGAAGTCTTCTGTTTTAGCAATATCAGTGTTGTTGAATTGTTTAGGAGCATTGCCACGGAATTTATCCATGATTTTCTTGATTTCTGCAGCGCCATCAACACCTGAAAGCGTAACTGAAATTGTCTTTTCTGCGAAGTAACCATATTGTTTGTAGATTTCTTCGATACCATCTGCCAAAGTCATACCACGTGAGCGGTAGTAAGCTGCGATTTCAGCAACGATAAGAACAGCTTGGATAGCGTCTTTGTCACGTACGAATGGTTTGATGAGGTAACCGAAGCTTTCTTCGAAACCAAGCATGTAAGTGTAATTGTGTTGTGTTTCAAATTCATGAATCTTTTCACCGATAAATTTGAAGCCAGTCAAGACGTTAAACATTGTTGCGCCGTAGCTTTCTGCAATCTTAGTAACCAATTCAGTTGATACGATTGATTTACAAAGAGCAGCATTAGCAGGGAGAGTACCAGCTGTTTTGTGAGCTTCAAGGATATATTTGGCGATGATAGCACCAATTTGGTTACCAGAAAGGTTGAGGTATGAACCATCTGGTTGGCGAATTTCAACGCCAAGACGGTCTGCGTCAGGGTCAGTTGCAACCAATACGTCGGCATCTACTTTACGACCGAGTTCTTCAGCAAGAGCAAAGGCAGCTTGGTTTTCTGGGTTAGGAGATTTAACAGTTGAGAAGTCAGCATCAGGAACCGCTTGAGCTTCAACGACTTGAACAGCATCAAACCCAGCTTGAGCAAGGGCACGGCGAGCCAACATTTCACCAGTACCATGAAGTGGAGTATATACAATCTTCATGTCACGACCGTACTCATTAATCAAGTCTTGGTTGATGTTAACGTCTTTAACTTCTTTTAGGTATTCAGCATCAACATTTTCACCGATGACTTCGATGAGACCGCTAGCCTTGCTGTCTTCGAGGTCAGCTAATTTGACAGTGAAAGGATTATCAATCGCACGGATGTAATCTGTCAATGCATCGGCATCTGCAGGTGGCATTTGTCCACCATCTTCACCATAAACTTTGTATCCGTTAAATGGAGCTGGGTTGTGGCTAGCAGTTACCATGATACCAGCAAATGTGTGGAGATGACGTACTGCGAATGATAATTCAGGAGTTGGACGAAGGCTCTCAAACACATAAGATTTAATACCATGAGCTGCTAAAACTTGAGCAGATTCAAAAGCAAACTCAGGAGAGAAATGACGGCTGTCATAAGCGATAGCAACACCACGTTTTTTAGCTTCCTCACCTTTTGAGTCGATCAATTGCGCCAAACCTTCAGTTGCTTGACGAACAACATAAATGTTAATACGGTTGGTACCAGCGCCGATTAAACCACGCATACCAGCTGTACCGAATTCAAGGTTAGTATAGAAGGCATCTTCTTTAGTTTTTTCATCCATAGAAACCAACTCATCACGAAGATAAGCAGGCAATTTAGCGAAATCGAGCCATTTTTGATAATTTTCAGTGTAAGACATATCAATCTCCTTTATATTTATAAACGCTTACATTATATCACAATTAAAGGAAAAAAACATGGTAATTACCATGTTTTTCTTTATTTTTTCAATCGAAGTAGCACAGGTGTAATACTAAGCGTTAATAGGCCAGCAATAACCATTTCGGCAACAGAGTTTGTAGTGAAAATAGTTGCCATTAGAGTTTTTCCACCTGCTGAGTAGAAATTAGGGATTAGAAAGTAGATACCAAGAAGTACAAAAAATGTATTTGTAAAAGCCCCTAAAATACCAGATAGCGTCAACCCTATACGATTTTGAACTAACTTGTAGACAAAGTAAGGGAAAATACCGATTAAAATACGAGGAACAATTGCAATGACAGCAGATACCCAGGTTCCCCCTTCGACAAAAGGACTAAAAAGATAACTGCTTACTGAATAGATGATAGTGTTACGAATAATACTCATAATTCCCATAAAACCGCCTAAATATGCTCCAATTTTAGGACCATAGACGATACTAGCAATAATGACTGGGATATGAGTTAGGGTTGGTTTGATTGGAAGTACAAAAGCAGCAAAGATAGTTTGACTGAGTACTTCAATGACGACCATTGTGGCTATTAATAGAGCCAATTGTGCCGTTTGGTTTGCTTTATTTTTTTTATTCATCATAAACTCCTTTTCTTGTTAAAGCACTATCGATTGCCTCAATAATGGCATCAATATCAGCTAGAGCGCCTCGACCTGTATCTCCGCATGCAAGTAAGCCAGATTTTGGACGAATTTCTTGGTAGCCAACCTCTTGTAAGGTCTTTAAGTTCTTCTTAGTCAATGGATTTTCATACATTTTCGTATTCATAGCTGGTGCAATTAATTTTGGAGTGGTGCTAGGTAAAGCTAAAGCCGTAGCAGTTAGCATGTTATCAGCCATGCCGTGTGCTAATTTGGCAATCGTATTTGCTGAAGCTGGGGCAACAATAAAGAGATCGGTTTCCTTAGCTAAGTCAATATGGTTAATACGTTCAGCCAATTTTTCTTCCATAACATCGGTGTGAACTGGATTCTTAGAAAGAACTTGAAGAGTTAGAGGTGGAATAAAGGCTTGAGCAGCCTCAGTCATAATGACGTGGATGTCATACCCCTTTTTATTTAGTTTACTTGTCAGGTCTGCTGACTTATAGGCGGAAATTGAGCCGGAAACAGCAAGGATGATACGTTTAGTCATGGCATATCCTTTCATATAAAGCTTGAGCAATTGCAGACTTAGTTGTAACCCTCTCTTCACCCTTTTCGTCAACTAGATAAGCAATATGTTGATTTGGAGTAATCTCACCCAAATCATTTGCCACAATAATGTTTGCTTGATTGCGTTTAAGACTGGTACGAGCAGCCTCGAAAAGATCCTCTTTGCTGACATTTACGAGAAGTTTGAAGCCAACCAACTGAATATTGGGATTCCATTGTTTAACCAGGCTAATAATCTTTGGTGTCTTTTTAAGGAAAAGAACCTGAAAATCCGAAGCCGAAGATATCTTGCTCTCAGTGTTAGACTTATGTAAAAGTTGGCTGAGGTTTTCCGTATCTTCCAACTCAGCGAAATCAGTCATATAAATTGGAGTATAGTCAGAGATAGCCATACTATGGATGAGGACATCGTGCTCCTTGACAAGTGGCTCCATACTTTTTAGGAGACTGTCTACGTTGGTAATTTCTGTAATCTTTAGATTTTCTTTTGGTTCAGGTTTAACGGCAGTCTTTACAGTTACTAAGGTAACTTGGTGACCCTTGGCCAAGAAAAGTTCAGCGATTTCCTTACCTAGATAACCTGTTGAATGATTTGTGATTCCACGAACAGCATCAATCTTTTCAGTGGTACCACCTGATGTAATCAAAATTTTCATAGTAGTATTGTACTAAAAATTGAGATTTTAGTAAATAATAGTAAGTTTTTTTGAGACGTGCCCCTTATAAAATAAAGTTATAACTTTCCATAGCTAAACAAAAACCGAACATTGAAAAGTAATTTGTTAAAAATAGTGCGTTTTTTATTAATATTTGTTATAATAGTACATAGAAAGATATAGAGGAGTGTCTCATGAAAACAGATATCGAAATTGCTCAAAGTGTAGAATTAAAACCAATCACAGAAGTAGTTGAAAAAGTTGGAATCGGCTTTGACGATTTGGAACTCTACGGAAAATATAAGGCAAAATTATCATTTGATAAAATCAATGCAGTCAAAGACAATAAACCAGGAAAATTGATTTTGGTAACAGCGATCAACCCAACACCAGCAGGTGAAGGTAAATCAACCATGTCAATTGGTCTTGCAGACGCTCTTAACAAAATTGGTAAGAAAACAATGATTGCTCTTCGTGAACCATCTCTTGGTCCAGTTATGGGGATTAAAGGTGGTGCTGCAGGTGGTGGTTACGCTCAAGTGCTTCCAATGGAAGATATCAACCTCCACTTCACAGGTGATATGCATGCTATTACTACAGCGAATAATGCCTTGTCAGCCCTTCTTGACAACCATATTCATCAAGGAAACGCCCTAGGTATTGATCAACGTCGTATTATTTGGAAACGTGTCGTTGACCTTAATGACCGTGCGCTTCGTCATGTGACAGTTGGTCTTGGTGGTCCACTCAATGGTATTCCACGTGAAGATGGTTTTGATATTACCGTAGCCTCTGAAATCATGGCAATTCTTTGCTTGGCTACTGATATCAATGACCTTAAAGAACGCTTGGCTAACATTGTCGTTGCTTACCGTTATGACCGTACACCTGTTTATGTACGTGATCTCGAAATTGAAGGCGCACTTACCCTTATTCTTAAAGATGCCATCAAACCTAACTTGGTACAGACAATTTATGGGACACCAGCCTTGGTACACGGTGGTCCATTTGCCAACATCGCTCACGGATGTAACTCAGTTCTAGCTACAGCTACAGCTCTTCGTTTGGCTGATTATACGATTACTGAAGCAGGTTTCGGTGCTGACCTTGGTGCTGAAAAATTCCTTGATATCAAGACTCCAAACCTCCCAACAACTCCAGATGCTGTTGTTATTGTTGCGACACTTCGTGCCCTTAAAATGCATGGTGGGGTAGCCAAAACTGACCTCTCTGAAGAAAATGTTCAGGCCGTTCGTGATGGTTTTGCAAACTTGAAACGTCATGTGGAAAATGTTCGTAAATTCGGTCTTCCAGCAGTCGTTGCTATTAACGAGTTTGTTGCTGATACAGAAGCTGAAATTGCAGCCCTTAAAGAACTTTGTGCAGAAATCGATGTTCCTGTTGAATTGGCTAGCGTTTGGGCTAATGGTGCTGATGGTGGTATTGACCTTGCCAACGCAGTAGTTGATGCTGTTGAAAATGGTAATGCCGATTATAAACGTCTTTATTCTGATGATGATAGCTTGGAAGCAAAAATCACTAAAATTGTTACTGAAATCTATGGTGGTAAATCGGTTGTCTTCGAGAAAAAAGCTAAGAACCAGCTCAAACAGTTTGCAGAATTTGGTTGGGATAAATTGCCAGTATGTATGGCTAAAACACAATATAGTTTCTCAGATAACCAATTCTTACTTGGAGCACCAGAAGGTTTTGATATCACTATTCGTGAGTTTGTTCCTAAAACAGGTGCTGGATTCATCGTGGCTCTCACAGGTGATGTTATGACTATGCCAGGTCTTCCAAAAGCCCCAGCAGCCCTCAAGATGGATGTTGCTGAAGATGGAACAGCAGTTGGTTTGTTCTAATAACGAATATTTTTTTAAAGCAGTGCCTGTAGGTGCTGTTTTTTGCTCCATTTATGAAAACCTTAAGGAAAATAAGGTAAACTGAGCCTAAATGAAAGAAATTAATGCACTAGAAGATTAAGTGTATTTTCGATATAATAAGATGACTTAGAGAGATATATGACTAGGTTTTACACCTAGCAAGAGGGATAACTATGATTAAAATTTTACTAGTAGAAGATGATTTGAGTTTGTCGAACTCAGTTTTTGATTTTTTAGATGACTTTGCGGATGTGATGCAAGTATTTGATGGAGATGAAGGTCTTTACGAAGCTGAAAGTGGTGTTTATGATTTGATTCTTTTGGACTTAATGTTACCTGAAAAAGATGGTTTTACAGTTCTTAAAGAATTGCGAGAGCAAGGAATAACGACTCCTGTTCTTATCATGACGGCTAAGGAAAGTCTAGACGATAAGGGGCATGGCTTCGAACTCGGAGCTGATGATTATCTAACCAAGCCTTTCTATTTAGAAGAATTGAAGATGCGTATTCAAGCACTGTTGAAACGTTCTGGTAAATTTGATCAAAATACTTTTTCTTTTGGAGATGTTTGTGTCAACCTTTCTACAAATTCAACCTATGTGGGCGATAAAGAAGTAGAACTTCTTGGTAAAGAATTTGATTTATTGGTCTACTTCCTACAAAATCAAAATGTTATTTTGCCCAAGCCGCAAATTTTTGATCGTCTTTGGGGATTTGATAGTGATACCACAGTATCAGTTGTTGAGGTTTATGTTTCTAAAATTCGTAAGAAACTTAAAGGAACAGACTTTGCTGCCAACCTCCAAACCTTGAGAAGTGTGGGGTATATTTTGAAGAATGCTGACTAAGTTTTTCAATTATCTCTTTAGGAGAATCAAGTCAGACGGATTTAAGTCGTTCATTCATTTCTTTGCCACTTTTTCTGGTATTTTCCTTATCATGACTGTCATGATTTTGCAGATTCTCAGTTACGGTGTTTATTCCAATGTGGACTCTAGTCTGAAAATGGCAGCAACTAAGACCAATTCTTATTTAGAAATGGAAATGCTAAAACGGGAACTTTTTCTGACTTCTGAGGTGGATCAAAATAATACAACAACCATTTACCAAGCCTATGATACTAAAGGGTCGACAGATGAAACACCTGACTCAAGTGACTCTAAGAAAGAAACTAAGAAGAAATCAAAGATGGAAGATGCCCCTCACGATTTATCAGTTGCGGCAAATACCAGTGTCTTAGTGCTTGATAAGAATGGGAAAGTCCTCAATGTCGTTGACAAATTTTCAAGCTTATCCAATCTACCAATAGATAAAAATAACATTGATGTTATCAGTAAAGGAAGTGCTCAGAATTATTTCGATCAAACGGAAAAGTATCGCCTGATTACTGAGAAAGTGAACAATAGTTTCTATCCTGATGCTAAGTATCTTGTTATTGCGATTAATACAACTCAATTGGAAGAAGCCACTGAACGTTATGTTAAGCTAATTGTCATTATGATGAGTTTCTTCTGGCTCTTATCAGTTGCAGCTAGTATGTATTTGGCCAAGTGGTCAAGACGTCCTATCCAGGAAAGCTTGGAGAAGCAGAAGGCTTTTGTTGAAAATGCCAGTCACGAGTTACGGACGCCGCTTGCTGTGATTCAAAACAGGTTAGAAGTTCTTTTCCGCAAGCCTGAGAGTACCATTTTAGATAATTCAGAGAGCATTGCTTATAGTCTAGATGAAGTCCGAAATATGCGTCTTTTGACGACCAATCTCTTGAATTTGGCTCGTCGTGATGATGGTATTAAACCAGAAATTGAAACCTTAGATTCTTCTTTCTTTGATAAAGTCTTTACCAATTATGCTATGATTGCTGAAGAAAGTGAAAAGGGGTTTACTGCTCAAAATCAGGTTGGACGCTCAATCCAAACTGATAAGACTCTATTAAAGCAGCTTATGACAATTTTATTCGATAATGCTATCAAATATACAGAAGATGATGGCCAGGTGACTTTCACCGTACGTACTAATGATCGCCATCTTTATATTACAGTGGCAGACAATGGCCCTGGTATTGCAGATGAAGATAAGAAAAAAATCTTTGATCGTTTCTACCGAGTAGACAAAGCTAGAACTAGACAAAAAGGTGGTTTTGGGTTGGGCTTATCTTTGGCACAACAGATTGTTCTTGCTCTTAAAGGAACAATAATTGTCAAGGACAATCAGCCGAAGGGGACTATTTTTGAAGTTAAAATTACCGGAGTCTAATGAATAAATAAAAATCCTGCTAGCCTATTGTTAGCAGGATTTTTATGATATTATGACAAGAAAAAAACTCCTATTGGAGTTTTCAATTAGTTAGCCAATTTAGCTGCAAGACGTGATTTATCGCGGCTTGCTTTGTTTTTATGAATCAAACCTTTTGAAGCGGCTTTATCGATGCTTGCTGATGCAGCTCGGAAAGCTTCTTCAGTTGGGTTAGCGTTGAATACCTTAATAGCAGTACGCAAAGCTGATTTTTGAGCTGAGTTTTTTTCGTTTTGTTTAACGTTAAGTTCAGCGCGTTTGATAGCTGATTTAATATTTGCCAATGTTTTCACCTCCAAATTTATCTAACTATGTCATTATACGTTATTTTAGGTCCCTTGGCAAGCTTTTTCTATTTTTTTAAATGAATGAGGTCGATTTTATGATTATCACCTTTATGAAGAATAAGCTCTGCACGATTTCGTGTAGGCTCGATATAATTTTCTAGATTTACCAAGTTGATTTCTTTCCAAGTTTTTTGCGCTAAGGAAAGTGCTTCTTCTTTTGTAAATTTGGTAAAACGATGGTAATAGTTGTTTTCATCTTTCCTGGCAAGTTCAAGAAGAGTTTGAAAACGTTCAAGATACCAAGTTTTGATATTTTTTACGTCAGCATCAATATAGATAGAAAAATCAAAATAGTCACTCATATAGAGACGTTGGTTAATGGGATTCTGAAAAACATTAATACCTTCAACAATTAGGAAATTTGGTTGACTAATTTCCTGAGTAAGTCCTGGTACAATATCATAAATTTCATGTGAGTAAACAGGAATGTTGACGTCCCCACTATTTTTTATGGTATCTAGAAAATTGAGAAGTAGTGGCATGTCGTAGGATTCGGGGAAGCCTTTACGATTAAGTATTCCCTTATCTATGAGGACCTGGTTTGGGAATAAAAAACCATCTGTTGTCACCATATCAACCTTCGTCTTAGGGAAGGTTCTTTGAAGAAGCAGTTGCAGAAGGCGACTGGTTGTTGATTTTCCGACTGCAACAGAACCTGAGATACCAATAACAAAAGGTCTGCTAGCCTGTGCTTTTTGTAAAAAAATCCCTTTTGAAAAGGTGAGGTCCTCTGCAGCTCGCTGATAGATACGAATCAAATTGATTAAAGGAAGATAGATGTCCCTCACTTCCTGAACGTCAATCTTGTCATTTAAACTCCTAATGGATTCTAGTTCTTCTGAGGTTAATGATACTTGATCTTCTTGACAGAATTTTTGCCAATCGCTCCGAGATATAGTTTCAAAATTGATAAATTCATTTAACATAAGTTCCATTATAGCAAAAAAGGACTCGAAATGTAAGCCTTATCATTTCACTAGCCTTAGTTTTATATTTCTGTTAGAATAAAAGAAAAGGACTATTTAGAAGGAAAATTATGTCAAAAATGTACTATGCTGAGACGCCAGATGCGGCTCACGATATTCATGATTTAAAAGTAAATCTATTAGGAGAAAGTTTCCAGTTTTATACGGATGCTGGAGTATTCTCTAAGAAAATGATTGATTTTGGAAGTCAAGCACTTCTGAACGCTTTAGATTTAGAGGCTGGAAAGACAGTTCTTGATGTAGGTTGTGGTTATGGCCCTCTTGGTATCAGTTTAGCCAAGGTTCAAGGAGTCAAAGTCACTATGATTGATATCAATAGTAGGGCTATAGATTTGGCTAAACAGAATGCCGAACGCAATAAGGTCGAGGCTACTATTTTTCAATCCAACATCTATGAGAATGTCACAGGAAGCTTTGATTATGTGATTTCTAATCCCCCCATTCGTGCTGGTAAGAAAGTGGTTCATCAAGTTATTGAGGAAGCCTACGACCATCTCAATCTAGGTGGCACTTTAACTATAGTGATTCAGAAAAAACAAGGAGCTCCGTCAGCTAAGGCTAAGATGGAGGAAGTGTTTGGAAATGCTGAAGTTGTAAAGAAGGACAAGGGATATTATATCCTAAGAAGTGAAAAGGTATGAGAACAGTTGATTTAATTGAAAAGAAAAGAGATGGTGGAGAATTAACCACAGAAGAAATTACTTATCTCATTAATGGCTACGTTTCTGGAGCAATACCTGATTATCAGATAGCTGCTTTGGCAATGGCTATTTACTATCAAGGTATGTCTATTCGTGAAATCCATGATTTAACGACAGAAATGGTTGCTTCGGGCGAACAATATGACCTGTCAGAAATCCCAGGTGTTAAGGTGGATAAACATTCGACCGGAGGTGTTGGTGATAAAGTAACCATTATTCTCATGCCACTTGTAGCTAGTTTTGGAGTGCCAGTAGCTAAAATGAGTGGACGTGGTCTTGGTCATACAGGTGGAACTATTGATAAACTTGAGTCTATTAAAGGCTATCAGGTTGAACGTAGCAAGGAAGAGTTTATTGACCAGGTTAAAGAAATTGGGATTTCGCTTATTGGTCAGTCGGAACATTTGGTTAAGGCTGACAAACTCTTGTATGCTCTACGTGATGTGACTGCAACAGTAGATTCTATTCCTCTAATTGCAAGCTCTGTCATGTCTAAAAAAATTGCAGCAGGTGCTGATAAGATTTTGCTGGATGTTACCGTTGGTCAAGGGGCTTTCATGAAAAACATGACAGATGCTGAGAAGTTGTCTGAGACTATGGTTGCACTAGGCCGCGAAGTAAATCGTCAAACAATCGCTGTAATTACAGATATGAGTCAACCACTAGGTAAAGCTATTGGTAACCGTCTAGAAATCACTGAGGCAATTGAAATTATGCAGGGTAAGGGTCGTGAGGATATCACTGACTTTATCTGCGAGCTAGCCGAAATTTTATTGGATTTAGCACAGGTTGAGGTTAGCCCAGAAGAAATTCGTCAGCATCTAGTTGGTGGAAAAGCACTTGCCAAGTTTGAAGAGCTCATTCTAGCTCAGGGTGGTGATATAGAGGATCTTTATCGTCGTAGTAATGCGCCTATTATGACAGAAATTCATGCAGATGTAGCTGGTTACATAGAGGAGCTTCCAGCTATGGCTTTTGGAAAGTTTGCCATGCAATTAGGAGGAGGTCGTGCTACAAAGACTGACAGTCTTAATTATGAAACCGGAATTGTTTTTGAAAAGAAAGTTGGCGACTCTGTAGCTCAAGGAGACCTTATCGCTAAGGTCTATAGCCAAGAAATTTTATCTGAAAAAATGCTGACTGAATTCAAAAAAAATGTTATTATTGGTAGAGTGTGTAAAAAGCCAAATGAAATATTGAAAATTATTTCTTAGGACTTAATCTCAATCTAATTAAGGAGTTTTTTTATGTCTGTTAATAGCTATATTGATCATACTTTATTAAAAGCTGACGCTAATGAAGAGCAGATTTATGCCTTAATTGACGAGGCTAAGAAATATCAATTTGCGAGTGTTTGTGTTAATCCAACTTGGGTAAAGACTGCGGCAGAACTTTTGAAAGACAGTTCTGTTAATGTCTGTACAGTAATTGGCTTTCCTTTAGGGGCTTCTACATCAGCTGTCAAGGCTTTTGAAGCTAAGGATGCTATTGCTAATGGAGCTGATGAAATTGATATGGTTATCAATATTGGTGCTCTTAAATCTAGGAATCTTAGATTAGTTGAAGACGACATTAAAGCTGTTGTTGAAGCTAGTGGAAGAAGGCTTGTAAAGGTAATCATTGAAACTTGTCTCTTAACTGATGAAGAAAAAGTCCAAGCTTGCCAATTAGCAAAACTAGCAGGTGCAGATTTTGTGAAGACATCTACAGGATTCTCTACTGGTGGGGCTACCATTGAGGATATTGAACTCATGCGTGAGACCGTTGGCCCAACTATGGGAGTGAAAGCATCAGGTGGTGCTCGTACACTTGAGGCTGCTCAAGCCTTTATCAAAGCTGGGGCAACCCGTATTGGTACTTCGTCTGGAGTTGCCATTATGAAAGGTCAAGAAAGCCATGACAGTTACTAACAAAGATAAAGTGATAGAAGCAGCTCGATTGGCAGCAGAAAATGCCTATGTTCCCTACTCTAAGTTTAGAGTAGGTGCGGCTTTGATTACAAAAGATGGAGAGATCTTTCAAGGCTGCAATATAGAAAATGCCTCTTTTGGATTGACCAATTGTGCAGAAAGAACGGCTATTTTTAAAGCGGTATCTGAAGGACACTGTGATTTTGAGTGTCTCGCTGTTTACGGTGATACCAAAGAGCCTATATCACCATGTGGTGCATGTCGCCAAGTGATGGTTGAATTTTTCAAATCCGATTCTAAAGTGATTCTTATCGCTAAAGATAAATCGACAGTCGAGATGACAGTCGGAGAGTTGTTACCATACTCTTTTACAGACTTACAATAGTCTAGTTGTTTTATTCTTTATTAAGCAAGTTTTCTTGCAAGTTATAGGAGGAGTGTTCAAGATGAAATTGAACAAGAAAATTATTGGAATTGGCCTTGTTGCTGTAGCAGCACTTGGTCTTGCGGCCTGTGCTCGTGGTGGACGAGGTGGTTCAGCAGCTGATTCGAAAGTTAAAGCTGCAATTGTTACAGATACTGGTGGTGTTGATGATAAATCATTTAACCAATCAGCATGGGAAGGCCTTCAAGCTTGGGGTAAAGCTAACAAACTTGAAAAAGATTCAGGTTTCACATATTTCCAATCAAACTCAGAATCTGATTTTGCAACAAACATGTCATCAGCTGTAGACCAAAATTATAATCTTATCTTTGGTGTTGGTTTTGCACTTCACGATGCTGTTTCAGAATCAGCTAAAGATAACGAGAAAATTAATTACGTTATCATTGATGACGTAGTTAAAAACCAAAAGAACGTTGAAAGCGTATTGTTTGCTGATAATGAAGGAGCTTACCTTGCAGGTATTGCCGCAGCAATGCAATCAAAAACAAACAAAGTTGGTTTCATCGGTGGTCAAAAATCAGACACAATTACACGTTTCGAAGCTGGTTTCACTGCAGGTGCTAAATCTGTAAAACCTGATATTGATGTTCAAGTTCAATATGCTGAGTCATTCTCTGATGCTGCCAAAGGTTCAACGATTGCTTCAACAATGTATGCTTCAGGCGCAGATATTATCTATCAAGCAGCTGGTGGAACTGGTACAGGTGTCTTCACAGCCGCTAAAGAGGTTAATGAAAAACTTAGCGCTGATAGCGATAAAAAGGTTTGGGTAATCGGTGTTGACCGTGACCAATCAGCAGAAGGAAACTATACATCTTCAGATAATAAAAAATCTAACTTTGTATTGACTTCAACAATCAAACAAGTTGGTACAGTCGTTAAAGACATTGCTAACGATCAAGTTAAAGGCAAAAAATTTGAAGGTGGTAAAACTAAGACTTACGGTATCAAAGATGGCGGTGTTGACATCGTAACATCTAGTCTCCCTTCAGATATTAAGGATGCAGTCGTAAAAGCTAAAGATCAAATCAAGAATGGTGAATTGAAACCAACTGATGGTCTTAGCAAATAATGGGTTAAGTACACACACTTAGACTTTAAACTGGGACAATTTTTGTCTCAGCAAAGGGAAGCAGTTTATGATTTCCTTTGCTGATATAATAATTATTTTTTATAGGAGATTGTATGACGAAGCCAAATGTCATTGAAATGCACGACATTACCAAAAAATTTGGTGAATTTGTTGCAAACGATCACATCAATCTCGATGTGAGACCAGGAGAAATCCATGCCCTCCTCGGTGAAAATGGTGCAGGTAAGTCAACCTTGATGAATATGCTTGCAGGTCTTTTACAGCCTACAAGTGGAACAATTAAGGTAAATGGGCAAGCTGTGACGATTGATTCACCGTCTAAAGCAACAAAATTGGGTATTGGGATGGTCCACCAGCACTTTATGTTGGTTGAAGCTTTTACAGTTGCTGAAAACATCATTTTAGGTAGTGAAGTGACCAAATCTGGTGGTGTTCTTGATATGAAGAAGGCTGTAAAGGAAATTACAGAATTGTCTCAACGATACGGCCTGGCGGTTGATCCATCAGCTAAGATTGCAGACATCTCTGTCGGTGCCCAACAACGTGTTGAAATCCTTAAAACCTTGTACCGTGGTGCTGATATTTTGATTTTCGATGAGCCCACAGCCGTTTTGACACCTTCTGAAATTACGGAACTTTTAAACATCATGAGAACTTTGGTTAAGGAAGGTAAGTCTATTATCCTTATCACCCATAAGTTGGATGAAATTCGTACGGTTTCTGATCGTGTTACGGTTATTAGACGTGGTAAGTCAATTGATACAGTGACTATTGAAGGCTCTACAAATGCCGATTTGGCTGAAATGATGGTTGGTCGTCATGTTTCCTTTAAGACAGATAAAATTCCTTCAAATCCTAAAGAAGTGGTTCTTTCTATTAAAAATTTGGTAGTTAATGAGAATCGAGGTGTTCCAGCTGTTAAAAACTTATCGTTAGATGTGCGTGCTGGTGAGATAATTGGTATCGCTGGTATTGACGGAAATGGACAGACAGAACTTGTCCAAGCGATTACGGGACTTCGTAAAATTAAATCTGGTGACATCACTATTAAGGGTGAGTCTATCATTCATAAGACCACACGTCAGATTACTGAGATGAGTGTCGGTCATATTCCAGAAGATCGCCATCGTGATGGTATGATTCTTGAGATGACAGTTGCTGAAAATATTGCTCTTCAGACCTATTATAAGGAGCCTAATTCTAAGAACGGTATTTTGAATTATAATATCATCAATGCAAAGGCTCGTGAATTGATGAACGAATTTGACGTTCGTGGTGCTGGAGAATTAATCGCCGGTGGTGATTTGTCAGGTGGTAACCAACAAAAAGCAGTTATCGCCCGTGAAATTGACCGTAATCCAGATCTTCTTATTGTCAGTCAGCCAACTCGTGGTCTTGATGTTGGTGCCATTGAGTACATCCGTAAACGTATTATCGCTGAACGTGATAAAGGTAAGGCTGTCATTGTTGTCAGTTTTGAATTGGATGAAATTCTTGATATGTCAGATCAAATTGCTGTTATCTATGATGGTGCAATTCAAGGTATCTTAGATCCTGCTGAAACCAATAAGCAAGATCTTGGTATCCTTATGGCTGGTGGACAATTGAATAAGGAGGAAGCAAATGTCTAAAAAAACACAAAATTGGGCAGTTCCTTTAATTGCTGTTCTCTTGGGAATGTTGGTCGGTGCTGTTTTGATGTTAATCTTTGGTTACGACCCATTCTGGGCCTACTACGATCTTTTCCAAACGGCCTTTGGTTCTTTGAAAAATATTGGTGAAATTCTACGTGCCATGAGTCCGTTGATTCTTATCGCACTCGGATTTTCTGTAGCATCTAAGGCAGGATTTTTCAACGTTGGTTTGCCAGGGCAGGCCTTAGCTGGTTGGACCTCTGCTGTGTGGTTTGCATTAGCGTTTCCAGAACTACCAAAAGTGGTTTCAGTTTTCTGTACAGTAATCATCGGTCTTGTAGCTGGTGGTATCGCTGGTGCAATTCCGGGTATTCTTCGTGCTTATTTGGGAACTAGTGAGGTCATTGTTACCATCATGATGAACTACATCATTTTGTATGTAGCAAATAATATTGTTCGATTTGGTTTTACAGCCGACATGTTGCGTTCATCAGAAGCATCTAATAAGGTCGCAGCCTCTGCAAGCTATCAAACAGAATTCTTATCATCTTTAACTGGTGGCTCACGTTTTAATATTGGTTTCTTCCTTGCTCTTGCAGCAGTTTTCCTTGTTTGGTTCATGCTCAAGAAAACAACAACTGGTTTTGAAATTACATCTGTAGGTCTTAACCCTCATGCGTCTGAATATGCAGGGATGTCATCAAAACGTGTTATTATCATGTCTATGATTATTTCAGGTGCCCTTTGTGGACTTGGAGGAACAGTAGAAGGACTTGGTACCTTCCAAAATGCATTTGTTCAAAACTCTTCATTGGCAATTGGTTGGAACGGTATGGCGGTTGCTCTTTTGGCTACTAATTCACCTATTGGTATTCCGTTTGCTGCCCTTCTTTATGGTGTCTTGTCTGTAGGTAAGAGTGGTATGATTGGTGTGCCTTCTGAGGTTATCGACGTTGTATCTGCTCTGATTATCTTCTTTGTTGGTGCTAACTACATTATTAGATATTGGGTTCTCCCTCGTCATAAGTCAGTGAAAGCTAAAGGAGGACAAAACTAATATGGACTTCATTACAATTTTAGCCTTGATTGTTGCCTCTATGGTGAAATACTCAGCACCATTGATTTTCACAAGTATCGGTGGTACTTTCTCTGAACGAGGTGGTATCGTAAATGTCGGTCTTGAAGGAATCATGGTTATTGGAGCCTTCGCAGGTGTTATCTTTAACTTGAATTTTGCAGATAGCTTTGGTGATGCAACTCCTTGGATTGCCGCGATTGTAGCAGGTCTTATTGGTCTTGTTTACTCATTGCTCCACGCGGTTGCGACCATTAATTTCCGTGCGGACCATGTTGTTTCTGGTACGGTATTGAACTTGATTGCTCCATCTTTAGCAGTCTTTCTGACACGTGTTATCTTTGGTGCCGGTCAAACACCAGCTATTAGCCATAACTTTAAAACTGTATCATTTCCAATTTTGAGCCATATTCCAATCTTGGGTAAAGTCTTCTTTACGAACGTTTCCTTGATTGCATATGTAGCTATTTTGGTTTCAGTTGTGTCATGGTGGGTTATCTTCAAGACTCGCTTTGGTTTGCGTCTTCGCTCAGTAGGTGAGCACCCACAGGCTGCAGATACACTTGGGATTAACGTTTATCGCATGCGTTACTACGGTGTTATGATTTCTGGTTTTCTTGGTGGTGTTGGTGGTGCGGTTTACGCCCAATCGATTTCAAATAACTTTGCCGTTACCACTATTGCTGGTCCTGGTTTCATCGCTTTGGCTGCTATGATTTTTGGTCGTTGGAATCCAGTTGGTGCTATGCTTTCAAGTTTGTTCTTCGGTTTGTCACAATCATTGGCAATTATCGGAAAACAACTTCCTGGAATTTCACATGTTCCAAACGTCTATTTGCAAATTGCACCATATATTTTGACAATTATTGTTTTAGCTGCATTCTTCGGTAAGGCCGTTGCACCTAAAGCAGATGGTGTTAACTATATCAAATCTAAATAGGAACTCAAAAGAGTTTCTGATGAGAAGGCCCTTGGGCCTTCTTTTCTGTACTCAAAAAGCCCAACTTTGCCGAAATGAGAACAGCAGTGATGAGCTTTTCTTTTTATGAAAAATGTGGGTTAAAGACTTTTTCGTGACCGATAGTTGTGTCCCATCCGTGGCCTGGGAAAACGCGATAGTGGTTAGGAAGAGTGAAGAGTTGCTCTTGAATGCTAGAAAGTAACTGGTCGTGATTACCTGTAGGAAGGTCCCATCGCCCAACTGTTTCTTTAAAAAGGGCATCACCAGAAAAAACAGTTTCTTCTTTTTCAAAGATAAAGGAGACTCCACCGATAGAATGTCCAGGAGTTGGAACAACTTTAAACTGGAAGTTGCCAATGTTATAGTCCTTGATAAAATCAAAGTAGTAGTCAGCAGGATTGACAATAACATCTTCCATATCATCATGACGTGGAAGACCAGACAAATTATGAACAGGATTCATTAACCAGTCTTTCTCAGTTTCTGCGACATAGACAGGCGGGTGGTTATAAGCTTGACGGACAGCTTCGACGCTCATAATGTGATCGTAGTGCGTGTGGGTCAAGAGGATAGCCACAACAGGTTTAGCAATTGCCTCGAGTTCAGCTAAGATACTTGAAGTGTTGCTTCCTGGATCAATGACTAAGCTGGCTGATTCATTTTCTAAAATATAGGTGTTTTCCTGGGCAACAGGATTTAAAATTCGTCTTATTTTCATAGCTCTAGTTTAGCACGAAATTCAGGCTTTTTCCAATATCAGAATGATGGTTTTATCTTTTTTTGGTGTCTTGGATATGCTATAATAAGGTCACTATGAGTGAAAAAAACACGAATAAATATGCCATTGTTGACTTGGAAGCAACCTCCGCTTCGTCAACGGCTAGTATTATACAGGTGGGAATTGTCATCATGCAAAATGGTCAGGTGATTGACGAATTTGCGAGTGATGTTAACCCACACCAAGAACTCGATGATCACATTATTCATTTAACAGGGATTACCGATCAGCAGTTGGCTCAAGCCCCAGATTTCTCAGAAATTGCTAGAACCGTTTTTGAACTGATTGAGGATTGTATTTTTGTTGCCCATAATGTAAAATTTGATGCCAACTTGCTTGCAGAGGCACTTTTTATGGAGGGTTTCGAACTAAGGACACCTCGTGTGGATACTGTCGAATTGGCTCAGGTCTTTTATCCGACGCTAGAACAATATAAACTTTCTTATTTATCACAAGTCTTAAATCTTGACTTAGCACAAGCTCATACAGCAATTGAAGATGCGAGAGCTACAGGACAGCTTTTGTTTCATTTAATGGATAAGATTGCTAGCTTACCTAGACAGACTATTAACATGCTCTTAACATTTTCTGATAATTTGCTTTTTGAGTCTGAATTGGTTATTCGTGATGCTATAAAAGGTAAAACTAACAGTCTTTCAAAGGAATATGTCATGCTTGAGGAATCTGGTATCGTTCTTCGTAGACCCTTGACTTACATGTCGGAACGTAAGCTTTCTCAAGATTTTGAAACTAATATTGCTCTATTAGGTTTGGAATCAAGATCTAAACAAGAGGAATTTGCGAAGACAGTGAGGAGGGAACTTGACAATACTGATATTTCAATGATTCAAGCTCAAACTGGAATCGGGAAAACCTATGGCTATCTGCTCCCCTTGTTAGCACAAGCCAATGTTGATAAAGTAGTAGTAGCTGTTCCGACCAAGCTCCTTCAAAATCAGATTATGAGTAAGGAGGCTAAGGCCTTAGCAGAAGTCTTTAATATTAACTTTCATAGTCTTAAAGGACCAACGAACTATATCAAATTGGATGCTTTTTACCATACCTTGTTACGTCAGGATAGTAACCGTTTGATTAATCGTTATAAAATGCAACTTTTAGTTTGGTTGACTGAAACCGAAACTGGTGATCTTGACGAAATTAAACAGAAACAACGCTACATGGCTTATTTTGATGAAATCAAACATGATGGTAAGCTAAAGGCAGATAGTCTTTTTGCAGGCTACGATTTTTGGAAGCAGTCTTATCAAAAAGGTCAAGAAGCTAGAGTGGTTGTAACCAATCATGCTTATCTATTGACACGTATGGAAGATGACCATGATTTTGTTCGAGGAAAGACTCTTGTGATTGATGAAGGACAAAAGATGGTTCTGGCTTTGGAACAGTTTTCACGTCATCAAGTCAATCTTACGACTCTTTTGCAACATATTCATCGTATTCTTGATAGTGGTAGTCAGACTTTGTTGCAACAGCGTTTGCTTGAAAATTTGCAGTTTGAAGTGAGCCATTTAATTCAAGAGCATCAACAATTCCCTCAGAAGCAGTATAATCGACAGCAATTAAATCGTTTGCTTCAAACCATTTCTGAACTTGAAGGTGAGAGTGATGTGATGGAGATGCTGTCACCATTGAACACACCGCTTTACAGTCATTTTTGGCTTGAAACAGACTATTATCAGGAACATCGCGTTACTTATTTAAAGGCTTCACGTCAGGAGATATTGAAATTATCTAGTTATCTCCCAAGTGCTCAAAAAGTGTTAATCGTTTCAGCAACAATTGATATTGGTCCAGACGTCGATGTGGCTGATTTATTAGGAATAAGTCAGGTACGTAAAGTAAGCCTTCCAATGGATACTTTACCAAATCAAGCTATCTGGATTGATCAAACCATGCCTATGATTGGCGTTTCTTCTGAAGAAGAATATGGAGAAGCAATTGCAAAGCGACTCCAGAAACTATCTGCAATGGGATATCCTATTTTAGTATTATTTACATCTCGAAAGAGTATGATAGCTGTTTCTGATTTGTTAGATCATAGGAAAGTTCATCACTTGACTCAAGAGAAAAATGGGACAGCTTTTAATGTCAAAAAACGTTTCGATAAAGGTGAGACTAATCTCTTACTTGGTATGGGGTCGTTCTGGGAGGGTGCTGATTTTGCTCAACAAGATAAGGTTATCGAGGTTATCACACGTCTTCCTTTTGACAATCCTAAAGATCCTTTCTATCAAAAAATAGAGTCTTTGTTATCTAAGCAAGGAAGAAGTACTTTTGATAGTTACAGTCTCCCGATGACGGTTTTACGTTTCAAACAGGCCATTGGACGTGCCCAAAGAAGACCAGAACAGCGATCAGCTATTTTACTAATGGATAATCGCCCCCTAGTTAAGAGCTATGGAAAACTGTTCATAAAGGAAGTGTCACAAGAAATCATCCTAAAACATGCCCCATTTAAGCTGCTGAAAGAGGACATTCAAGAATTCTTAGAAAAAGACTGCTAATTTCTTAGGCAAAGATTTTCTAAGACGACAGAGTTTCTATACATTTCCTGAGTCATAAAAAGATAGTTATTACTAGTGATATAGCTATGTAAAGATTTCTCTTTTTCTGATATAATAAATTCAGAAACTTTTTTAGGAGGCATTATGCGTAAACAACGACAACCGTGGACAAAAAAGCAACAGCTTATTTTTGGAATGATTGTACTTGTTGTGACTGTAATTGTGTCTATTACAGCAATGCTAGTTGTTGCGGTAAAGCCCTATGTCGATGCTGAGAAGCAAGTGATTGCCATAGCTAAGACCAAAGCTGATCTTCATACTGTTTCTGAATTTAATATCTACAACGGTCAGGCAACCTACTACGGACTTCTTGGAAAGTCTGGTCAAGGTGAGAAACTGGCTATTATCGTGAGTCATGATTCAGGTGAGGTTGATATCTACAAGCAATCTGATGGTATAAGTAAGTCAGTGGCTAAAAAAGCAGCTAAAGCCTATGGTGCTAAGGATATATCCTATGTCCACCTAGGAAAATATGGCAAAACTCCTATTTGGGAAGTGAAGTCAGGAACCCAGTATTATCTGGTTGATTTTATCTCAGGTCAGGTTATTAAAGTGGAAGGACTATAATGAAATGACAAAATTATCAAATCGTGTATTACAAATGGAAGAAAGTGTTACTTTAGCTGCCAGTGCGCGTGCTAAAGCTCTTAAAGCTCAAGGACGTGATATCTTGAGTTTGACACTCGGTGAACCAGATTTTGTAACACCTAAGAACATTCAAGATGCTGCCATTGCCTCTATCGAAAATGGTAAGGCAAGTTTCTATACCGTAGCTTCTGGACTTCCAGAACTTAAGGATGCGATTAGCACTTATATGGAAAATTTCTACGGCTATACTGTGAAACCAAATGAGATTGTTGTCGGCACTGGTGCTAAGTTTATCTTGTATGCTTTCTTTGCTACGGTCATCAATCCTGGTGATGAAGTCATTATTCCAACACCTTGCTGGGTTTCTTACGTAGACCAAGTTAAAATGGTTGAAGGTATTCCGGTCACTTTCCAAACAACTGAAGCTAATCACTTTAAAGCAACGGTTGAACAACTTGAAGCAGCCCGTACTGAAAAAACTAAAGTTGTCTTGCTTAATTCTCCATCAAATCCAACAGGAATGATTTACAGCAAAGAAGAATTGCAATCAATTGGCGACTGGGCAGTTGAGCACGATATTTTGATTTTAGCTGATGACATTTATGGCCGATTGGTCTATAATGGCAATACTTTCACACCAATTTCAAGCTTGTCAGATGCTATTCGTAAGCAAACAATTGTGATTAATGGTGTTTCCAAGACCTATTCTATGACAGGTTGGCGCGTGGGATTTGCTGTAGGAGATCCAGAAATTATTTCAGGAATGGCGAAGATTATTAGCCAAACAACATCAAATCTTACAGCAGTTTCTCAATACGCTGCTATTGAAGCTTTAACTGGTGATCAGTCTTCTATTGAAGAGATGCGTCAAGCCTTTGAAGAACGTTTGAATACGATATATCCACTCTTGGCTGAAGTACCTGGATTTGAAGTTATCAAACCTCAAGGTGCCTTTTACCTTTTCCCTAATGTTAAAAAAGCTATGGAAATCAAAGGCTATACAGATGTCAATGATTTTACCAATGCCATCCTTGAAGAGGCAGAGGTGGCTTTAGTGACAGGTGCGGGATTTGGTGCTCCTGAAAATATTCGTTTTAGCTATGCTACAGATTTAGATACTCTGAAAGAGGCTGTTCGTCGTATCAAAGCATTTATGGAAAAATAAATTTTAATATAAATCAAAAGAAAAGAGAAGTAATTACATGTCTAAACAATTAGTTTCAATTATTGATGTGCCTAAACACGTGGGCGAAGAAATCACTATCGGTGCATGGGTAGCTAACAAATCAGGTAAAGGGAAATTGGCCTTTCTTCAATTGCGTGATGGAACTGCCTTCTTCCAAGCGGTAGCTTTCAAACCTAACTTCATCGAAAAATACGGTGAAGAAGAAGGTACTGAAAAATTTGATACTGTTAAACGCCTTAGTCAAGAAACATCAGTTTATGTGACTGGTGTGGTCAAAGAAGACGAACGTTCAAAATTTGGTTACGAGTTGGATGTGACAGCAGTAGAAGTCATCGGTGAATCACATGATTACCCAATCACACCAAAAGAACACGGAACTGACTTCTTGATGGATAATCGTCACCTTTGGTTGCGTTCACGTAAACAAATGGCTGTTCAACAAATTCGTAATGCGATTATTTACGCAACTTACGAATTCTTTGATAAAAATGGTTTCATCAAATTTGATAGTCCAATTTTGTCGGGAAATGCAGCTGAAGATTCAACAGAATTATTTGAAACGGATTACTTTGGTACACCTGCTTACCTAAGCCAATCTGGTCAGCTTTACCTTGAAGCTGGTGCCATGGCTCTTGGTCGTGTCTTTGACTTTGGTCCTGTTTTCCGTGCCGAAAAATCAAAAACACGTCGTCACTTGACTGAGTTCTGGATGATGGATGCTGAGTATTCGTTCTTGTCACATGATGAGTCTCTTGACTTGCAAGAAGCATATGTTAAAGCGCTTATTCAAGGTGTTATTGATCGTGCGCCACAAGCTCTTGAAATTCTTGAACGTGACGTAGATCTTCTTAAGAAATACATTGCTGAGCCATTCAAGCGTGTATCTTATGATGAGGCAATTGATCTTCTTCAAGCACATGAAAATGATGAAGATACAGATTATGAGCACCTCGAACATGGGGATGACTTCGGTTCACCACACGAAACTTGGATTTCAAACTATTTTGGTGTTCCAACATTCGTTGTTAATTATCCAGCAAGCTTCAAGGCCTTCTACATGAAACCAGTTCCTGGTAATCCTGAGCGCGTTCTTTGTGCAGACCTTTTGGCTCCAGAAGGTTATGGTGAAATCATCGGTGGTTCAATGCGTGAAGATGACTACGATGCTCTTGTAGCTAAAATGGATGAACTCGGAATGGACCGTTCAGAATACGAATTCTACCTTGACCTTCGTAAATATGGTTCGGTACCACACGGTGGTTTTGGTATCGGTATTGAACGTATGGTTACTTTCGTAGCTGGAACAAAACACATCCGTGAAGCTATTCCATTCCCACGTATGTTGCACCGTATCAAACCATAAGTAAAATTCTTTAGGAGTGCAAAAGTATGAAAAGATGGTTACTTGGTCTTTTGGCCTTACTTTGTATGGTTTCGATGGTAGCTTGTAGCAAGTCTGCTCCCTCACTGGAGGGTGAATGGCAGGCACAAGATGCCTTAAAGAAGGATTATACGATTGTCTTCAAGAAAGATAAGGTCAAGATTGGTGAGCAGGATTATAACTATACAGTGGATGGTCCAAAGTCTAAAGCTGACTTTACCTATTATTCGCTTAAAGTAAAAGAGCAGGGAAAAGAAACGAGTTATACTGTATTTTTCCCCACAAAATCAAAAGAAACAGCCCTCTTTTTACAACCTAATGATGACAAAGAGCCTCTGAAAGGGCAAATGCTCTTTGCACTCAATAAAAAGGAAAAACCAGACTACTATGACTATGTCAAAAAGTATATGAAATAATAAGAGAAGGATTAGTTTGGAGATAATTCTTTTCTTTTTGAAAATACCTGTTTCAATTTTCAGAATATTTTGCTATAATAACAACATACTAGTCGAAGGAGAATTATCATGGCAAAAACTATTCATACTGATAAAGCACCAGCTGCAATTGGACCTTATGTTCAAGGTAAAATCGTAGGAAATCTTTTGTTTGCATCTGGCCAAGTACCATTGTCACCAGAAACAGGTGAAATCATTGGTGAAACGATTCAAGAACAAACAGAACAAGTCCTTAAAAATGTTGGCGCTATTTTGGCAGAAGCTGGAACAGACTTTGACCATGTTGTGAAAACAACTTGTTTCCTCAGCGATATCAATGATTTTGTTCCATTTAACGAGGTTTATGCAACTGCATTTAATGCTGACTTTCCTGCACGTTCTGCGGTAGAAGTAGCACGCTTACCGAAAGATGTTAAAATTGAAATCGAAGTTATTGCTGAGATTGATTAAGGAAGAGAGCCTTGGCTCTTTTCTTTTTATCTTAACTATGATAAACTATTGAAGATAAATAATTTTCGATGTTTGGGAGACACCATCGCTAAAAAAAACCAGTAATGGCGTTTTTTGGCTCCCCCAAGGGGCCTTTTTATGTGTCTCAGACATCACGAATAAAGAGGAATATTATGAAACGTCAATCAGCTTTGGTCGTCTTTAGTGGCGGTCAAGATTCTACAACTTGCCTTTTTTGGGCTCTAAAACATTATGAAACAGTTGAATTAGTTACTTTTGCATACGGACAACGTCATAGCTTGGAAATTGAAGTAGCTAAAGAGATTGCGCAAGAACAAGGGCTTAAACATCATGTTTTGGATATGTCTTTGCTTGGTCAAATCACTGAAAATGCCTTAACATCTGATATTGAGATTGAGGCTGAAGAAGGTGAAGTACCAAATACCTTTGTAGACGGGCGTAATCATCTTTTCCTTTCTTTTGCAGCTGTTCTAGCCAAGCAACGTGGTATCACTGATATTGTTACGGGTGTTTGTGAGACAGACTTTTCTGGTTATCCAGACTGTCGTGATGTTTTTGTCAAATCCCTTAATGTCACACTTAATCTTGCCATGGCCTATGATTTTGTTATCCAAACCCCACTCATGTGGTTAGATAAGGCTGAGACTTGGGCTTTGGCTGACCAACTAGGAGCTTTTGACTACGTTCGTGAAAAAACGCTGACTTGCTATAACGGTATTATAGGGATAGGATGTGGTGATTGCCCTGCCTGTCACTTGCGTCAAAAAGGTCTTGAAAAATATCTTGCAGAAAGAGGAGATGCTTAATGTTTTTTGCACCGAAAGAAATCAAAAAAGAAACAGGTGAGTCTTTGGTTTATAATCCTCACCGTACAATGGTTTCTAAAGAGTTTACTTTTGATGCTGCCCATCATCTCTTTAATTATGAGGGAAAATGTAAGTCCCTTCATGGCCATACTTATCACCTTCAGATTGCAGTAAGTGGTTACTTGGATGAGCGTGGTATGACTTATGATTTTGGTGACCTTAAGCGCATTTATAAGGACCATTTGGAACCTCAGTTAGATCACCGTTATCTCAATGAGACATTGCCTTATATGAACACAACTGCGGAAAATATGGTTTTCTGGATTTTCCAGACGACTAGTGAATATCTTCCGGAGGAGCGTGGGCTTCGTTTGGAGTATGTACGGCTATATGAGACACCGACAGCTTTTGCGGAGTTTAGACGGGAGTGGTTAGATGACTAGAGAACGAGTACTTAAACTACCAGTCCTTGAAATTTTTGGACCGACCTTTCAAGGGGAAGGCCGAGCTATCGGTCAAAAGACCATGTTTGTAAGGACAGCGGGATGTGATTACCATTGTGATTGGTGTGATTCTGCCTTCACTTGGGACGGGTCAGAAAAGCCAACCCGAATGACAGCTGATGAAGTTATTGAAGCTTTAGATGCACTAGGGACTTACGATTATGTTACTCTGTCTGGAGGGAATCCAGCTCTTTTAGCAGCAAATATGGCAGAACTCGTTTCAAAACTCAAGGCTAGAGGCATAACTCTGGCCGTTGAAACACAAGGCTCTCGTTGGCAGGAGTGGTTAAGGGATATTGACCAAGTAACCTTAAGTCCTAAACCACCTTCATCTAAGATGGAAGTCAATATGGAGACACTTGATTTTATTGTTTCCCAGCTGGATCCTGATAAGCTTACTTTTAAGGTTCCTGTCTTTGATGATGCTGATTTGGCTTTTGCTAAGATGATTCAAGAGCGTTATCAACCAGATGTTATGTTTCTCTCAGCTGGTAATCCTGAACCGAAAGCAGAAGGAAATATTGTCCAACATCAATTAAATCGCCTCAAGGAACTCTGGGAAACAGTAGCTACTGATGACTCATGGGGCAATGTACGTGTTCTCCCTCAGCTTCATACCCTACTCTATGATAATGAGCGCGGAGTCTAATCTTCACATTCTATAAGCTTAGAATTGATAGTATTTTTACTTTTTTAATAATTAACATTAGAAATTTAGATTAAAAATTGACCATATAAAGGTCTAGAAAAATTAACAATAAAGGAAGAAAAATGTCACAACAAGAAGAAATGAAAAACCTCACTCTCCTTGGTAATAAGGAGACACCTTATATTTTTGAATACTCTCCACAAGTTTTGGAATCTTTTGATAATCGTCATGTTGATAATGATTATTTTATCAAATTCAACTGTCCAGAATTTACGTCACTTTGTCCTATTACTGGGCAACCAGATTTCGCTAGCATCTATATCTCTTATATTCCAGACCAGCTTTGTGTGGAGTCTAAATCTCTAAAGCTTTATCTCTTTAGCTATCGTAACCATGGTGATTTCCACGAAAACTGTATTAATACCATTGGTAAAGATTTAGTGGAGCTTTTGAATCCTCGTTACCTTGAGGTTTGGGGGAAATTTACTCCTCGTGGTGGTATTTCAATTGACCCCTATTACAACTATGGTCGTCCAAAATCAAAATATGAAAATATGGCCGAGCAACGTCTTTTTAATCATGATCTTTATCCTGAAAATATTGATAATCGTTAACCCAATGATGAAAGTCCTTATAAGAATAATGGACTTTTTTCTTGTCCAAAAATAGATTAAGTGGTATCGGAAGTAAAAATATTTTTGACATTATATTGGTCATATGTTAGAAACTTCTATCATTAAAATAGTTTGACAATAGAAACTTTATTTCTCACAATTAGGTTGTAAAACGCAGTGTAAGCGGTCTCTTGTAAAAAGGTATATTTATTTTAAAAAGGGCTTGAATTGTCAAATTAAGTACGTACTTTCCCCACAGAATACTTCATAAGGTGTTTTCCAGTTATGACATTTTCGTGGCTTATTATTAAGTTTGTTCTCCCACAGATGAATAGTCTGCACATCAACCAATGTTAGATTACTACCCTTTGGAAAATATTCTCTTAGTAGTCCATTCGTATTCTCATTAGTCCCTCGTTGCCATGGAGCATAGGGATCAGGAAAATAGACTTCAATTTTTTTACATGAGATAGTGAGTTATCATCAAAATACCCTCTGTAAATGGCTCTATAGATTGTTTGATAACTAATAACAGTTTTCCCATACTCTAATCTCAAATGACCTTCTATTTCTTCAGGAGACCATTGGTAATCGAGAAATAAATGTTTGACGGTATTGCTTAAATTGTGATCTCTTTCAAGCATACGTTTTCGCCCACAGTGTGATTTAGCAATATAGTAGGCTTTCTGTGCATGACCTGGAGAATAGCTTCCTTCTTTTAGATGTCGCTTCCACTCACGACTAATACTAGACGGATGACGATGAAGTGGCTTAACAAAATGATGGTAGCTCATAAGATTTCCTTTCGTAACTAGTTCGTTCAATTCTATTTTACTAGAAAATCTTATGAGTTTTTATTGTGCTCTTATATTGTATATTCAAGGGGATGAAAACAATGAGAAAAAGTTTACGTTTAATTTCGTGTGTTGTATTAGGAGAAGCCCGAGATTAGTCTTGGATTCTTTTACTTTATTGATTGAACGTTTGAGTCTTCAATGTGGTATAATAAAGCCTAGAAAGAAGGCGAAACTATGCAGGTAAAAAGAGTTCAAGATTATATCTCTAAAGAGTGGTTCGACGAGACAGATGGTTCTTATTTCGAACGACTGAATAGTCGTTTACAGGTTCTTCTAAGAAAAGACTACCCTGATTTAAAAGGGCATGATTTTATAAGTAATATCAGTCTTTTGGATTATAGGTTAGTTTTTCTCGACGAGGTTATCTCAAATGCTAATGAGAAAAATGAGCATGTGCGTGAAACAGTTCATGATGTGACCAAGAGTTTGCTATACGAAGACCAGGATATCCAGGAACAATTGGATAGTCGAATTACTTTTGGCCAAAAGGTGGCTGATGAAGTGGCCAGATTTGGTGGATCTTGGACTTTTATCTTGTCATTCATTGCTTTTATGGGGATTTGGATGGGGATGAATGTCGTTCAACCCTTTGGTATTGCCTTTGACAAGTACCCATTTATTCTGTTGAATCTCGCCTTATCTACACTGGCTGCAGTTCAGGCACCTCTGATTATGATGAGTCAGAATCGAGCATCGGATTATGATCGATTGCAAGCACGAAATGACTATCACGTCAATAAACAATCAAAGGAAGAAATCCGACTTTTACATGAAAAGATTGATCACTTGGTGCAACAAGACCAATCAGATTTGCTTACTATCCAAAAATTGCAGACAGAAATGCTAATGGCAGTTAGTCAACAAGTTGAGAAGATATCAGATGATATTCGTGTTTTGAAAGAAATGAGACTAGAAAGGGAGACTCATGAAGACAAAGATAATTAATTTAGTTGTTGTTACAGGGATGAGTGGTGCAGGTAAGACTGTAGCAATTCAATCATTTGAGGACATTGGTTATTTTACCATTGATAATATTCCACCTTCACTGGTGCCAAAGGTTATTGAGCTGTTGAAACACAGTGAAGAGACAGATAAGATTGCTCTTGTTGTAGACATGCGTAGTCGTGTGTTCTTTGACGAAATTAACGATATTTTAGATCAGTTGGAAAGCAATGAGGAACTCAATTTCAAAATTCTTTTCTTAGATGCTACTGATGGGGAATTAGTTTCACGTTATAAAGAGACACGTCGTAGTCATCCACTAGCGGCAGATGGACGTGTTTTGGATGGAATTAAGCTAGAGCGTGAACTTTTATCGCCACTTAAGAGTTTGAGTCAAAACGTGGTGGATACAACTGAACTAACTCCACGTCAGCTTCGTAAGGCAATTTCTGAACAATTTTCATCTAAGCAAGACCAATCTTCTTTCCGGATTGAAGTTTTGAGTTTTGGATTTAAATATGGGTTGCCATTGGATGCAGATTTGGTATTTGATGTCCGTTTCTTGCCAAATCCATATTATGATCATACTCTTCGTAACCTCACTGGCTTGGACAGAGAAGTTTATGATTTTGTTATGACTCATAAGGAATCAGAGGATTTTTACAAGAATTTAAGTCATCTCATTAAACCAATTCTTCCAGGCTATCAAAAAGAAGGTAAATCTGTTCTTACCATTGCTGTTGGATGTACAGGTGGTCAACACCGTAGTGTAGCTTTTGCGCATCGTCTAGCTCAAGATTTGAAAAATGATTGGACGGTAAATGAAACACATCGTGATAAGGATAGACGTAAGGAGACGGTGAATCGTTCATGAAAAAACCAAGAATTACAGTAATAGGTGGGGGAACTGGTATTCCAGTTATTCTTCGTAGTTTGCGTCATAAAGATGTTGATATCACTGCTGTTGTAACTGTGGCTGATGATGGCGGTTCTTCAGGCGATTTGCGTGATATTATGAAACTAACTCCTCCAGGGGATTTGCGCAATGTTTTGGTTGCTATGAGTGATATGCCTAAACTTTATGAACGCGTTTTCCAATACCGTTTTGATCAAACTGATGGAGCTTTAGCTGGTCACCCACTTGGAAACCTGATTATCGCTGGAATTTCAGAAATGCAAGGGTCTACCTATAATGCTATGCAGCTTTTAACGAAGTTTTTCCATGTTACAGGTAAAATTTATCCTGCCAGCGAGACTGCTCTAACCCTTCATGCCGTTTTTCAAGATGGGCATGAGGTGGCAGGCGAGAGTAGCATTTCTCAATACGACGGCATGATTGAGCGTGTCTATGTGACTAACACCTACAATGAAGAGGTGCCGAAGGCAAGTCGTAAGGTTGTTGATGCCATTATGAATAGTGATATGATTGTACTAGGCCCTGGCTCCCTTTATACATCGATTTTGCCAAATCTGGTTATACCAGAGATTCGTCAAGCGCTTTTAGAGACCAAGGCTGATGTCACTTACATTTGTAATATTATGACTCAGTATGGAGAAACGGAGCAATTTTCAGATGCTGACCATGTGGCCGTTCTCAATCGTCATCTTGGCTCTGATGTTATTGATAATGTTTTGGTTAACATCGAAAAGGTTCCTCAGGAATACATGGCTAGTAATGAATTTGATGAATACCTTGTTCAGGTTGAGCATGATTTTGAGGGCTTACGTCGTGAAGCAAAAACAATTGTTTCTTCTAATTTTCTGCGACTTGAGAACGGAGGTGCCTTCCACCATGGCGATTTGGTAGTGGAAGAGCTTATGCATTTAGTGAGGAAGAAGTCATGAGTTTCACGATTAAGGTTAAAGAGGAGATAATTGCAGCCTCGAGTAAAGATATAGCGGAATTGTCAGCATTGATTAAGATGTCTGGTTCCGTTGGTTTAACGAATCAAGGACTGACTCTCTCTATTTCGACAGAGAATGCAAAAATTGCTCGTCATATCTACCAGTTGATAGAAAATCGCTACCATTGCGATTCTGAATTGAGACATTATAACAAGACTAATCTCAAGAAAAATCGTGTTTACACTGTCTTTGTTGCTGAGAGTGTCAATGACATTTTGTCTGATTTACAATTAGCAGATTCTTTCTTCGGCTTTGAAACAGGCATTGAAACGTCAATAATGGAAGATGACGAGGCTGGAAGGTCCTATTTACGGGGGGCTTTTTTGGCAACTGGAACGGTACGCGATCCTGAGAAAGGCCGTTATCAATTGGAAATCTTCTCTGTCTATCAGGACCACGCAGAAGATCTAGCCTCTCTCATGAAAAAATTTATGCTTGATGCTAAGGTTTTGAGCCATAAAAATGGTTTTGTAACCTATCTTCAAAAAGCTGAGGATATTATGGATTTTCTCATCGTTATTGGTGCCATGACTTCTAAGGAGATTTTTGAAGAGGTCAAAATTATGAGGGAGACGAGAAATGACCTCAATCGTGCTAATAATGCGGAAACAGCTAATATTGCTAGAACGATTAGTGCTAGCATGAAAACAATTAATAATATTATCAAGATTATGGATACGGTTGGCTTGGAAGTTTTACCAGTTGAACTGCGTCAAATTGCCCAACTCCGTATTGCTAATCCAGATTACTCTATCCAGCAAATCGCAGATAGTATAGAACCTCCTCTAACCAAGAGTGGTGTCAACCATCGTCTCAGAAAAATAAATAAGATAGCAGACGATTTGTAAGTAGAAAGGAAGCTTTTATGGCTTGTACAACGATTTTAGTAGGTAAGAAAGCCTCATATGATGGCTCTACCATGATTGCACGTACTGAAGATTCTCAATCAGGCGTTTTTACGCCCAAAGAGTTCCTAGTAGTAACCCCTGAAGACCAACCACGTCATTATCAGTCTGTGCTTAGCAAGTTTTCAATTGATTTGCCAGATAATCCTTTACGTTATACCTCTGTACCAGACGCGCTTGGTAAAGACGGTATCTGGGGAGAGGCTGGTATTAACTCAGCTAATGTCGCCATGAGTGCAACAGAAACAATCACCACTAATGCGCGTGTTCTCGGTGCAGACCCTTTTGTCAAAGATGGCTTTGGAGAAGAGGATATGCTGACTTTGGTCTTGCCTTATATCAAAACTGCGCGTGAAGGCGTCCTTCGCTTGGGTGAGCTCCTTGAAACTTATGGCACATATGAGTCAAATGGTATTGCTTTTGCAGATACTGAGGAAATTTGGTGGTTAGAAACAATTGGTGGTCATCATTGGATTGCCAGACGTGTTCCAGACGATGCCTATGTTACAAACCCAAACCAACTTGGTATCGATCATTATGAGTTTGAAAATTCAGACGACTATCTTGCCTCACCAGATATCCGGGACTTTATCAATAAGCATCATTTGGATTTAACCTACTCTAACGAACACTTTAATCCACGTTACGCTTTTGGTAGCCAACGAGATAAGGATCGTCATTATAATACACCGCGCGCCTGGGCTATGCAGAAATTTTTGAACCCAGAAAAGGACTATGATCCAAAATCATTCTTTATTCCATGGTGCCAAAAACCATACCGCAAAATTACAGTTGAAGATGTTAAATACGTTTTGAGTCTTCATTACCAAGATACGCCTTATGATCCTTATGGACCTCAAGGAGACGCTATGAGTCAACGCCAATTCCGTCCGATCGGTATTAATCGTACAAGTCAAACGGCACTTTTGCAAATGCGTCCTAACAAACCAGCAGAAACGACAGGAATTCAGTGGTTATCCTATGGATCAATGCCATTTGGGACAATGGTGCCATTTTGGACTCAGGTTGAAACAACACCTGCCTATTTCCGTCAAACAACTGATAAGGTTGATACAGGCAATTTCTATTGGAGTAATCGCTTGATTGCGGCCATTTGTGATCCTCATTTCCAACAGCATGAAGCAGATTTGGATGCCTATGTAGAAACAACTATGGCTCTTGGCCATGCCATGATTAATCGTGTCGATACAGCTTTGGCTAATGATGAAAGTATCGATTTTGAAGCAGAAAATCAAAAAATGAGTGACGAAATTCAGTTAGAAACAGACAAACTTTTGGCAAAAGTCTTAGATGATGCAAGTAATTTGATGACCAATCGTTTCTCTATGAGTGACTGAAGTCGTATAAAAAGCCTTTCCATAAAATGGAAGGGCTTTTGACGTATTTTAGTTTTTATTGGTTTTCTTTATCAAGTTTAGAAAGAAGTTGATAAAGTGTTATAAAAAAGAAAATGTTAAGAGAGATAAGAAGGCCTGATGCCCACGGTAAGTCACTTTCTAAGTTACGAAGAGGTGAGTTCCACGCAAAATGAGTCATAAAGGCACCACAAGCATAAAGTAGACCAATGAAGCCATATTTTTGGTCGATTCGCTTTTGATAAGCACGCCAAATCAGGATTAGTCCCATAGCAAGGAAGGACGTGTAAAGCCAGTGAGATGATACTGCACCGATAGTTCTACCCAGGATTCCTGAAATGGTATAAGAGAAACCATCAGGTAAATCTGAAAGAATGTAGGAGAAGTCCTCACTAATCTGAAATCCGAAACCTGCGGTAATAGCGACAAGTAGGAGGGCCTTGAAGCGCTCTGTTGGAACCATATAGATAGCAAAGAGAAAAGCTGCTAGTTTGAGAGGCTCCTCAACTAGTGGGGCCATTATAGCATCCTCAAAGCGGTAGAAGAAATTCTTTGAAGAAAGGTGAGCAGTTACCCAGTCATGAGAAAAGGTATTAGCATAACCAGCCATCCATCCTGTTATAAAGATTCCTCCAATAAGGGCAAATATGAGAACAAGTGGTTTCACCTGCCATCTCTTACCTAAGTACTTAATCAAAATTATTCCTGGGACGATATAACATAGAGCGATGAGGGTGGATAGCCCAATAATCCCATAAGACGAACCAGATAAAGCACCTGAAGTGTATGATTGTGTATCATAGGTAAGGCCTATAGCTGAAAGCAATAAAAAAAGATATAGCGTTAATTTACGAAACATGTATAACCTACTTTCCAAATGATATTTCCAGTATAACAAATAATTCTTTCTCGTAAAAATATTTCAATTTTTTTATTTAGGACTTGCAAAATAAAATTAATGTGATATACTTAACCAGTAAACTATTAACCGGTTAAGTATTTTGAAAGGAATATCATGAAAAAGAAACGCATTTTTGGCATAGCAGGATTAGCAGCAGTTGTTCTAGCTGCTAGTGCAGGTATTTATTATACGACTAGTCAACACGATTCAAAGGGGAATGGTGATTTGAAGGTTGTAACGAGCTTCTACCCTGTTTATGAATTCACCAAGCAGGTTGTTGGAGATGAGGGAAAGGTGTCTTATCTTATCCCTGCAGGTAGTGAGGCCCATGATTTTCAGCCTTCTACTAAGAATGTTGCTGATATTGAGAAAGCGGATACTTTTGTCTACTTAAATGAGAATATGGAAACATGGGTTCCCAAGATTGAGAAAACCATTAATACCAAAAATACTAAGGTTATCGAGGCAAGTAAAGGAATGGTTCTTTTGCCTGGTATAGAGGAAGAAGATCATGATCACGGTGGTGAAGAACATCACCATGAGTACGATCCCCATGTTTGGCTCTCACCAAAACGTTCTCAAAAATTAGTGAAAACTATTAGAGATGGTTTGATTGCTCAACATCCAGATAAAAAAGCAGTATTTACGACTAACGCAGAAAAATATCTAAAAAAATTACAAGCTTTGGATAAGGAGTATACGGAAGCGTTGAGTCATACAAAACAGAAGAGTTTTGTTACACAGCACGCAGCCTTTGCCTACCTTGCTTTAGATTACGGTTTGACCCAAGTGCCAATTTCAGGTGTTTCAGCTGAATCTGATCCATCTGCAAAACGTATCGCTAGCCTTTCTAAGTATGTCAAAGAATATGACATTAACTATATCTACTTTGAGGAAAATGCTTCAAGTAGCGTTGCTAAAACCTTAGCTAACGAAGTAGGAGTTAAGACAGCAGTTTTAAATCCAATTGAATCACTAACTAAGGAGCAGTTGAAAAAAGGTGAAGATTATGTCAGTGTTATGACTGAGAACCTAAAGAATCTTCGTTTAACAACAGATGTTGAAGGTAAAACTATCCAACCTGAAACAGGAAGTGATGACAAGAAAACAGTCCAAAATGGTTACTTTGATGACAAAGATGTTAAAGATAGAGAACTTTCTGATTGGTCTGGTAAGTGGCAATCGGTCTATCCTTATCTTCAAGATGGTACTTTAGATCAAGTATTTGAATACAAATCTCTATTGAATAAGGATAAAACTGCACAAGAGTACAAAGAGTACTACACTAAGGGCTATCAAACAGATGTTTCTAAAATTGCTATTGATGGTAAAAAGATGACCATGACTTTCACAAAGAATGATGGAAGTAGCGTGACACACACTTATCGTTATGATGGTTATAAGATTTTGACTTATGCTTCTGGTAAAAAAGGTGTCCGTTATCTCTTCACAGCAACTGATAGTCAAGCAGCAGATAATCCTTACCAGTATGTCCAATTTTCTGATCATCAAATAGATCCAACAAGCGCAGCACATTTTCATATTTTCTTTGGTAATAGTAGTCAAGAAGAAATTCTAAAAGAAATGGACAACTGGCCAACTTACTACCCTGGAAAACTTAGTGGCTTTGAAATTGCACAAGAAATGGTCAGTCACTAAGGTTATTAAATCACTCATTTTGAGTGATTTTTATTTTTTAAAAAAGCCATTTATTTCTTAAAGTATTAGAAAAATGACTAGTGTAATTATTTTAAAATAAAACTTTCAATGTAAAAAGTATTTCTAAGAAAATCATGTAAAATTATTAAATAATTACTACTTTTTTTCACCTTTTAGTGGTACAATGATATTATGATTTTCAGATAATCAGGAGAGACCTATGAACCAGTATTTAGTAGCGATACACTATATTCAATTGCTTCAAGCAGAACTCAATATTCTTAATCATGATGCACGCTTGCTTTTTGATCTCAAGATTGATCCCAATATTGCTAAACGTGAGCTTGCTGACTTAAAAGTATCTCTATCTAAATTATCTGATAAAAACCTTTATATCGAAGGGACAATCTGGTATCAACCAAGTTTATTTGCTATTATCGATCAAAATTTAGGGGTTATTGATGACTGGCTTAAAGAATTAGATGACTTCTTTGAATTTAGTTACGGTACAACAGTCTACACTGTTTTGAAAGAGAACGAAAATCGAAGTTATGACTTATTGCTTGGTCTTTATAGCCGTCTTGAATACGTTATCTCAGATATAAAAAATTGCCGTTAGATTGCTAACGGCTTTTGATATGTCAAGAAATTTAGTTTATGTTTTAAATATCAAATAATTTGACAAAATCTCCAATGTGTGTAAAATAATCTAATAAAAACGATGTTAAGTTAAAGGAAAATAATGACTAAGTGAGGAAATAGAGGTTGAAATTGGGGGCTTTTTAAGTATTGTTTTGGAGCCTTGCTTCGCTGAGCCTTCTAGGTCTTTTTTATGGTTTTTATTTTTTTAATAGTTTAATTTCCTTATCTTTAGAGAGAACTTCAGTTCTTGAAGTAAACTATTATTCTGGTCAAGTATCTCCTTCTTCAGTAAAGAAGGATGGTATTTATAAGGTTCAAGATATAAGTGGTGAAACTAATAGCTACGATATTGATCTGAGAGTGACAAATGAGGGAGATAAGGTTATTCAAACCCATATCTTTGAATGTAAAAAACAACTATACAATAAAATAAAACTCACAAACTTGTTTAGTTTGTGAGTTTTATTTTACCAAAGTCCTAATAGCTTTTGCATGAGAAGAGAAGCGAGACTGATTAATAACCAACAGACTCCTCCCACTAGAAGTGCTGAGCCTCCTTTAGTGATTAGTTTTTTGAGATTTGTTTGGAAACCAATAGCTGACATGGCCATGATAATCATGAATTTTGAAAGGTCTTTTAAAGGATCGAAGATAGCGGATGGGACACCCATAGACATCGTTATGGTTGTAACGAGTGAAGCCAACAGGAACCAAAGGATGAAGTTTGGAATTGCTTTGGTCAGAGAAAAAGTTTCCTGTGTATTATATTTTTTCGACTGCAAAATAGAGAGTCCTAGAGTGATAGGAATGATAGCAAGTGTCCTTGTTAATTTGACAATTGTTGCCTGATCTAGGATGGATGTTCCATGTAAGCTATCCCATGAACTAGCGGTAGCAGTTACAGAAGAAGTATCGTTAACAGCTGTTCCAGCAAATATGGCAAAGCCTTGATTACTAAGTCCCAACCAGGATCCCAAGTGAGGAAAGAGTAGAGCTGCTAAGATGTTGAAAAAGAAAATTACAGAGATTGCTGTTGCAATAGATTCATCTTTGGCCTTGATAACAGGTGCAGTGGCTGCAATAGCAGAACCACCGCAGATAGATGATCCAACTCCTACTAAAGTTGCGATTTCACTATCTAATTTAAATAGCTTATGGATGAAATAAGCAGTAATCAGTGCCGTAGTAATGGTAGCTAAAATAATGGGCAGAGATGTTAAGCCAACGTTGAAGACTTGAGAAAGATTTAATCCAAATCCAAGAAGAACAACTGCGTATTGTAATACTTTTTTTGATGTGAATTGCATCCCTACTAAAAATTTTTTTTGATTTATAGGTAGACTAGCTAATAAGAGTCCGATAAAAAGTCCAATGACCGGTCCACCAATAATAGGAAATAAGTTTCCAAGATAGCAAGCTATGAGTGATATAAGTATTGAAATACTTATTCCAGGTAAAGATTCTTTTATTTTCATTAAGTTACCTCCTTAAAATTCGACTATATTATAGCTTATTATAAATATGATGTAAAGGTGACTTATGCCTTATTTCTCATCAACAACTAGGTAAGAAGGTTGCGGGGTGTCAGTTTTTTTGATAAAATGGTATTAAAATATTATAATCGATCCCTTATGAAGGGAGGGCTGTATGTATCGTCATTTAAAGAAGTATTTTGTTTTTATCGTGGGGGCTTTTATCTGTTCACTCTTTTTTGTGTTGGCTTTTACAACAGACAGAAAAAATGATAATAGTGTCAATGCTAAAGCTGAAGCTGCCTATAATCAAACTACGACAGCTTTTATTGATAGTATCGGTGAGACTGCGAGACAGATTGGTCAAGACTACAATATCTATGCTTCTGTTCTAATTGCTCAAGCAATTCTAGAATCAAATTCAGGTCAGTCAGGTTTGAGTCAAGCTCCTTATTACAACTTCTTTGGTATTAAGGGTTCTTATAATGGGAAATCTGTTACAATGCGTACTTGGGAAGATGGAGGTGCAGGAAATACTTACGAGATTGACGAGTCCTTTCGTTCATATGGAAGTCTGAGTGATTCCCTAGCAGATTATGCTGCTTTGATGACGTCATCTACTTATTCTGGTACTTGGAAATCAAATACAAGTAGCTATGCGGATGCTACTCAGGCACTCACAGGAACCTATGCTACAGATAGTCTGTATGCTTCTAAGTTAAATAGTATTATTGCATACTATGGTCTTACTATTTACGATCAAGCTCCGGTTACTCAGGAAACAGGTTCAAGTAGCGGTCTTGTTTGGAATAGTTACAGAAGATCATACACAGATGCTGAGACCTTATCTATAGATGAGGCTTGGGCAAGCTATAAAACTTATAAATAAAAAGAGCCGAAATGAACTGCACCCCAAAAGTTAGACAGAAAAAATCTAACTTGGGGTGTTTTTATTATGAAATTGACTTATGAAGATAAAGTTCAAATATATGAACTGAGAAAGCAAGGAACAAGCTTTAAACGACTTTCAAATCAATTTGGGGTGAACATTTCTGGTCTAAAGTATATGGTGAAATTAATTGGCCGTTATGGAATAAACATCGTCAAAAAGGGAAAGAATCGTTATTATTCTCCTAAATTAAAACGAGAAATGATTGATAAAGTTCTGCTTGAAGGTTGTTCCCAACAAAGTGTTTGTCTGGATTATGGCCTATCAAATCAAGGTTTGCTTAACAATTGGATAGCACAATACAAGAAAAATGGGTATACTATTGTTGAGAAAAGAAGAGGGAGACCGCCTAAAATGGGACGTGAGCCAAAGAAGAAACCTGAAGAGATGACAGAACTAGAGCGACTTCAAGCAGAAAATGAGTACTTGAGAGCGGAGAACGCTGTTCTAAAAAAGTTGAGAGAACTCCGATTGAGGGACGAGAAAGAGCGAAGAGAAAAACGGAAATTGTTCGAGAATTGGTAACAGAGTTTGCTTTAGAGATTCTTCTAAAGATTATTAAGCTTGCTCGTTCGACCTATTATTACCACTTAAAACAGCTGGATCAAACGGATAAGAGTCAAACTATCAAAGCTGTGATTCAAGCTATTTTACTGAGCGCAAAGGAAATTATGGCTATTGTCGAATGGCTCTTGAATTGAGAAATCGTGGTTTCATGGTAAATCATAAGAAAGTGCAACGTCTGATGAAGGCTCTTGGTTTAAGTGCTCGAATTCGTTGTAAACGTAAGTATTATTCATATCAAGGAGAGGTTGGTAAGAAAGCAGAAAATCTCATTCAACTCCAGTTCGAAGCATCCAAACCAATGGAAAAATGCTACACAGATGCGACAGAGTTTGATATTCCAAGTAGCTAACAGGGGTAGTTATATCAACACCGTATTCTCATCGCTTTTTATAGTGGGTAAGGGGATTCAGCCTTCCATGTCACGTAAAGGAAACAGCCCATACAACGGCATGATGGAGTCTTTCTTTTTGAGATGTTTTATGGTTATTAGAGGATGTTTAAGTTAATGGAGCATTTGAAACCAGCTATTGTAGACTATATTGATTACTACAACAACAAACGCATTGATGCAAAACTAAAAGGACTCAGTCCTGTGCAATACTGAACTAAATCCTTTACTTAAATTAATTGTCTAACTTTTTGGAGTCAGTACAAAAGGGCTCTTTTTTGAACGATAAAAATTCCAACCTTATGTGGTGGGGACTAAGTAGCTCTTATATTAGTTATCAAAAGTGACCTCCTTAACAAGGTTATCTAAGAATTTTTCTCCCATTTTAGATAGAGTAGCCTTTTCATGTTTCAAGTATACAATATCAATTTCATCATCAATATCTAGTGGAATAGAGACGATATTGTCACCATTTAAATTACTATTTAAGATACCAGTGGCAATTGTGTATCCATCCAAACCAATTAATAGGTTAAAAAGTGTTGCACGGTCTGAAACCACAATCGACTTTTTATGGGGAATTTGTGAGAGAATCTCTTCAGAATAATAGAAGGAATTATGAATCCCCTGATCGTAACTAAGATAAGGGAAGTCCTCTAAATCTTCCAATGAGACCACTTTATGCTTGGCCAAAGGATTTGACTTGCTGACAAAGATATGAGGTCTGGCTTTAAAGAGACTAGTATAGGTAAGTCGGTTATCGTCAAACATTTTAGTCAAGACATCTCGGTTATAGCCATTAAGGAAGAGAACACCGATTTCTGAACGAAAGTTCTTAACGTCTTCGATAATCTCGTAGGTACGAGTTTCACGTAAGAAGAGCTCGTAACGCGTCATATCAGCTCTCTTGAGAAGTGAGACGAAGGCATTGACGACAAACGCGTAGTGTTGAGAAGAAACACTAAACAATTCACGTGTTTCTGTGTGACTCTTGTAGCGTTCTTCCAAGAGATTCGTTTGTTCCACTACCTGACGGGCATAAGAGAGAAATTCAACTCCATCCTTGGTTAAGGTGATTCCCTTAGGGTTACGGATAAAGATATCAATTCCCATTTCTCTTTCCAAGTCACGAACAGCATTTGAAAGACTTGGTTGCGTAATGAAAAGTTGTTTTGCAGCTTCATTCATTGAGCCGGTTTCGACGATTTTGATAAGATAATGTAATTGTTGAATTCGCATAGCCTTATTATAGCATACTTTAAGGATTATTCCTTAGGATAAGAAGCGATTAAAAAGTCTTTTTGGGACTATACCAATTTTATGCTTGACAATGTTAAATATATGGAATATACTGTCCTCGTTAAGCTTTTTAAAGAGCTTATTGACTATACCAATTTTAAACGAAGGAGACATGACCTCTTTGATCTGAGGTTATTATTAAAAATATGTGTGGAATTGTTGGTGTTGTAGGTAACACAAATGCAACTGATATCTTGATTCAAGGACTTGAAAAGCTAGAATACCGTGGTTATGATTCAGCCGGTATCTTTGTAGCTGGTAAAACATCTAGTCAATTGGTTAAAGCTGTTGGCCGTATTGCGGAACTTACTGCTAAAACTGCAGGAGTAGAAGGCACTGCAGGTATCGGACATACTCGTTGGGCGACTCATGGGAAACCAACGGAAGACAATGCTCACCCACATCGCTCAAAAACAGAACGTTTTGTTTTGGTTCACAACGGTGTTATTGAAAACTATCTTGAAATTAAGGAAGAATACCTTTCTGGTCATCATTTCAAAGGTCAAACTGATACTGAAATCGCAGTTCACTTGATTGGAAAATTTGTTGAAGAAGATGGTTTGTCAACTCTTGAAGCATTCAAAAAAGCTCTTCATATTATCCGTGGATCATATGCCTTCGCTCTCATGGATTCTGAAGATGCATCAACAATTTATGTCGCTAAAAACAAATCACCACTTTTAATTGGTCTTGGTGATGGTTATAACATGATTTGCTCTGATGCTATGGCTATGATTCGTGAAACAAACCAATACATGGAAATTCACGATCAAGAGTTGGTTATCGTGAAAGCTGATAGTGTCGAAATTCAAGATTATGATGGCAATGTTAAAGAACGTGATAGCTATACTGCTGAGCTTGACCTTTCTGATATCGGTAAAGGAACATACCCTTACTATATGCTCAAAGAAATCGATGAGCAACCAACAGTGATGCGTAAGCTCATCCAAGCTTACACAGATGACAAGGGTCAAGTGACTGTAGATGCTGATATTATCAAGGCTGTTCAAGAAGCTGACCGCATCTATATCCTCGCAGCAGGAACTTCTTATCATGCCGGTTTTGCCTCTAAGAAGATGCTTGAAGAGTTGACAGATACTCCAGTTGAGCTTGGTATTTCTTCTGAGTGGGGTTATGGTATGCCACTCCTTAGCAAGAAACCTCTCTTTGTCTTTATTAGTCAATCAGGTGAAACAGCAGATAGCCGTCAGGTTCTTGTTAAAGCTAACGAGTTGGGTATTCCAAGTTTGACAGTGACAAACGTTCCGGGATCTACACTTTCTCGTGAAGCTGACCATACAATGCTTCTTCATGCTGGCCCAGAAATTGCCGTAGCTTCTACTAAAGCTTACACTGCTCAGATTGCAGCTCTTGCCTTCTTGGCTAAAGCAGTCGGTGAGGCTAATGGTAATGAAAAAGCTAAAGCTTTCGACTTGGTACATGAATTGTCACTTGTAGCACAATCTATCGAATCAACGCTCTCTGAAAAAGAAGTGATTGATGAGAAGGTATCAGCTCTTCTTTCAGAAACACGTAACGCTTTCTATATTGGTCGTGGTCAAGATTACTATGTTGCTATGGAAGCCAGTCTTAAATTGAAAGAAATCTCATATATCCAATGTGAAGGTTTTGCAGCAGGTGAGTTGAAACATGGTACAATCGCTCTTATCGAAGATGGTACACCTGTTATTTCCCTCCTGTCTGACGCTGTTCTTGCTAGCCACACTCGTGGTAATATTCAAGAGGTGGCAGCACGTGGTGCTAAAGTGTTGACTATTGCTGAGGAAAATGTTGCTAAAGAAGATGATGACATCGTTCTTAATAACGTTCACCCTTACTTGTCACCAATTTCAATGGTTGTACCGACACAATTGATTGCTTATTTTGCAACACTCCATCGTGGACTCGACGTTGATAAACCGCGTAACTTGGCTAAATCAGTTACTGTTGAATAAAAATACCAATATCTCTTACAGTGTAAGGGATGTTGTTTATTTTTATCGTTTTCATCCTTGCTTAATTAGGAAATCTAAAGTAGAATAGTATCTATATCACAATCTTAGGAGAGAATTATGTCATTGCCAAATTGTCCAAAATGTAACTCAGAGTATGTTTATGAAGATGGAATCTTGCTTGTATGTCCTGAATGTGCCTATGAGTGGGATCCAAACGAAGTTACAGAAGAAGAAGGACTTGTGGTTCTTGATAGCAATGGAACACGTCTTGCTGACGGTGATACTGTTACAGTTATCAAAGATTTGAAAGTAAAAGGCGCGCCAAAAGATATTAAACAAGGCACACGGGTAAAAAATATCCGTTTGGTTGAAGGTGACCACAACATTGATTGTAAGATTGATGGTTTTGGTGCTATGAAACTTAAATCTGAATTTGTTAAGAAAATCTAAAATAAGCTTTAGAGACACTAGACTTAAGTATGTTTTGTTTCTTAGGAACGATTATTTAAGTCTCTCAGGAGTGTGACTATGAACTCATTTAAAAAGTGGGTCTAGTCGCACTCCTTTTTACTATTTTCAAAATCTTATATCATTTTTTTAAAAAATTTGGTATAATATTCAACAATACTAAATAATTATAGGAGTTTATATGTCATACGTTTTGGAAGTATTACCAGCCCTTTTGAACGGTGCGGTAGTCACACTTCAAGTATTTTTCATTGTTATCGTACTGTCGATTCCATTAGGGATTGTACTTGCTTTCTTAATGCAGATTAAATTCAAACCTTTAAATTGGTTACTAACCCTTTACGTTTGGATTATGCGTGGAACACCGCTCCTTTTGCAATTAATCTTCGTTTATTATGTTCTTCCGAGTGTAGGGATTGTCTTTGACCGCCTTCCGGCTGCTATTCTTGCTTTTACGCTTAATTATGCTGCTTATTTTGCAGAGATTTTCCGTGGAGGAATTTTGGCTATTCCGAAAGGACAATACGAAGCAGCAAAAATGCTTAAACTTAGTTCTTTCCAAACCATCCGCTATATCATCCTTCCTCAGGTGGTTAAGATTGTCTTGCCAAGTATCTTTAACGAGATTATTAACTTGGTTAAGGATTCATCATTGGTTTATGTTCTTGGGGTTGGAGACCTTCTTTTGGAAAGTCGTACCGCGGCTAACCGTGATGCGACCTTAGCACCGATGTTTGTGGCTGGAGCTATCTATCTTATCCTTGTAGGTGTAGTGACTGTAGCTTCTAAACACATCGAAAAGAAATTCAACTATTATAAATAGGAGACCTTATGTTAGAATTAAAAAATATTTCCAAGCAATTTGGTCAACACAAAATTTTTGATAACTATAACCTAACTGTCGAAGAGGGGAAAATCCTAGCTATCGTTGGACCATCTGGTGGTGGTAAGACAACTCTTTTGCGTATGCTAGCAGGACTTGAAACTATTGATTCAGGGCAAATTATTTATGAAAATGAAGAGATTCCCTTGGATCAGATGGAAAGTCGTAACTTGCTAGGTTTTGTCTTCCAGGATTTTCAACTGTTTCCGCACTTGACTGTCTTAGATAATCTAACCCTTTCGCCGATTAAGACGATGGGAATGTCTAAGGAAGATGCCCAGAAAAAAGCTCAAACTCTACTTGACCGTTTAGGGCTTGGAGCACATGGAAATGCTTATCCTTACTCTCTTTCTGGAGGACAAAAACAACGTGTTGCATTTGCGCGTGCTATGATGATCGATCCGAAAATCGTCGGCTATGATGAACCAACTTCAGCTCTTGACCCTGAGTTGCGTCAAGAAGTAGAGAAATTGATTTTGCAGAATCGTGAGACTGGGATTACGCAAATCGTTATTACTCACGATATGCAGTTTGCACAGCACATCGCTGATGAGATTGTCACTATCAATCCAAAATAGTGAGGATTTTCTATGAAAAAAATAGTAAAAACGATTTTGCTAGGCTGTCTTGTCATTTTGCCTTTGTTTGCGCTATCAGCTTGTAGCTCGCGCTCACATTTTGCAACTCAGAAAGACCAGTGGCAAAACTATACCAAAGAAAAAAAAATCAAAATTGGTTTTGATGCCACCTTTGTTCCTATGGGATATGAGGAAAAGGATGGTAGCTATATTGGTTTTGATATTGACCTGGCTACTGCAGTTTTTAAATTATATGGCATCGATGTCGAATGGCAGGCTATTGACTGGGATATGAAAGAAACAGAACTGAAGAATGGGACAATTGACCTCATTTGGAATGGTTACTCGGTCACAGATGAGCGTAAGCAGTCTGCGGACTTCACGGAACCTTATATGGTCAATGAACAAGTACTGGTAACCAAAAAATCTTCGGGAATTGATTCTGTTGCAGGAATGGCAGGTAAGACCTTAGGTGCCCAAGCAGGGTCTTCCGGTTATGATGCTTTTAATGCTTCTCCGAAGATTTTGAAGGATATCGTTGCTAACCAAAAAGCAGTCCAATATTCGACCTTTACTCAAGCCTTGATTGATCTTGATAGTGGACGTATTGATGGTCTATTGATTGACCGTGTATATGCTAATTACTACTTAGAAAAATCAGGAGTTCTGGATCAGTATAACGTTATGCCTGCTGGTTATGAGGGTGAAAGCTTTGCTGTAGGTGCTCGTAAGGCAGATAGGACACTGATTAAAAAAATTAATCAAGGATTTAGAACCCTTTATAAAAAAGGAGAATTCCAAAAGATTTCTAACAAGTGGTTTGGTGAAGATGTTGCCACCGACCAAGTTAAAGGGAAAAAATAGAAGGATAACAACATTCTAGAAGGGATGTTGTTATTTTTTATGGAAAATACTTGAAATATAAGAAATTATATTTTATACTAATGTTAGTTTATAAACTAACGAAGGGGATAGCATGGGATATTTTGATTATTTAAGAGAACCACAAAGTGATATTGCTTTTGTAGATATGAAATCTTTCTATGCAAGTGTGGAGTGTGTTGAACGTGGACTGCACCCTCTTAAGACCTCTTTATGTGTGATGAGTAGGGCTGAAAATGCTAATGGCTTGATACTGGCCTCTTCCCCCATATTTAAGCAGGTTTTTGGCAAGTCAAATGTTAGTCGTTCTTATGACTTACCTTTTGACATTCATTCTCGTAAGTTTCATTATTATAATGCCAAAAAGCAAGGACTACCAACAGATAGAGATTTTGTAGATTACATCGAATCTTGGGCTAAGGTTACCTTTATCGTTCCTCCTAGAATGGACCTCTATATAAAAAAGAATATCCAGATTCAACACATTTTCCAGAATTATGCCAGCGTTGAAGATATTCTTCCTTATTCCATTGATGAGGGTTTCATTGATCTCACGTCGTCACTGAATTACTTTATTCCCGATAGGACAGTTACAAGAAAAGATAAGTTAGATATGATTTCAGGGCGTATTCAAAGAGATATTTGGAGGGAGACAGGTATTTACTCGACAGTTGGGATGTCTAACAGCAATCCCTTATTGGCCAAGTTAGCTCTTGATAATGAGGCCAAACATACGGCTACTATGAGAGCCAACTGGTCCTATGAAGATGTTGAGACTAAGGTTTGGAATATACCCCATATGACCGATTTCTGGGGGATTGGAAGTCGGATGGAGAAGCGCCTAAACAAGTTAGGGATTTTCTCTATTCGAGAACTTGCTAATAGCAATCCTGATACTCTTAAAAAGGAGTTAGGTATTGTGGGCTTAGACCTCTTTTTTCATGCCAACGGTATCGATGAAAGTAATGTTCATAAACCTTATAAACCAAAGTCACATGGCTTAGGGAATTCCCAAATCTTGCCACGAGACTATGATCGTCAAGCTGATATTGAATTGATTCTAAGAGAGATGGCAGAGCAGGTAGCTATTAGGTTAAGACGAGCCCATAAGAAAGCTTGTCAAGTTTCCATTAGCATTGGGTTTTCAAAGTTAGATGGCAAGCGTTCGCTACAAGCACATATGAAGATTGAACCTGCTAATAATACAAGGATACTAATAGGACATGTCATTGAACTTTTTAGGAAGAAATATCAAGGAGGGGCTGTTCGAAGTGTCAGTGTCTCTTATGCAAATTTTGTAGATGAAAGGCTTCAAATTATTTCTTTATTTGATAATCCAGATGACATTGATAAAGAAGAAAGACTTCAGGCAGTTATAGATAGTATTCGACAGGAATTTGGCTTTACGACCATTCAAAAAGCAACTGCTTTACAGGAGGCATCTAGGAGTCTTGCTCGAAGCAAGCTGATTGGTGGACACTCTGCTGGAGGATTAGATGGCTTAAAATGATAGACCGTAGTTACCTTCCCTTTCAATCAGCTAGGGAACATCAAGATAGGGGAATGATGAAGTGGATGGGCTTTTTCTTATCAGAACATACAAGTTCCCTACATGAAGATAAGACTAAAGAAAATCTAACTAATCATTTGGATGATTTAGAGAAGTTTACTTTATTGAACCAGCTTTATTTGGGTCAATTATTGGGGAATTTCCAGATAAAGGATCAAGGTAGGCGCTGTAGGATTAGTGGTTATGTGGTTGACTTGGATTTTGATCAAGTTACTATAAAATCTTGCAAGCGATATAAATGTATTCGAACAAAGGATATATTAGAAATTAGTTTGGGGGTTGAAAACATAGATGAGGAAGAGAAAAATTTATGATGATAAACTTCAAATTGACTATTTTTCTGATAGCTATTTAAAGTTTGAAGAAGACTTTTATCGCTATTCTGCTATGGATATTCCCTTAACCTTTTTGACGAATGATATTCTTAGAGTGATGGATATCAGTCAAAAGAATTATTTTCTATTAAATAAAGAGAATGCTAGAGACGGACGCAATCATTATTTCCATTTTGAAGTCAGCCTACCGGATTCCAAGACACTTGTGAGACAGTATAGATATCTTGGGAATGATTAAATCATATCACATCCATCGGGAGAAATAGTATGTCTTTAATTGCTAGCCAGAGCTTTCAAGAAATTTGTTAGTGACTGAGAAACACTTTATGTAAGCGTTGACATTGTTGCTAAGAGTGCTATAATGAGGGTGTTAGAAGTTATCATATGGAGGTAATTAAGATGAGAGCAGTTGTTGTTAATCAAGCAAGCACAGGTATTGAAGTTGTGGACCATGAAAAACCAGCGTTAGTTGGTCATGGTCAAGCTCTAGTTAAAGTTGAATACTGTGGCGTTTGCCATACAGACCTTCACGTAGCTCATGGCGACTTTGGTCAAGTTCCAGGTCGTATCTTAGGCCATGAAGGAATTGGTATTGTTGAAGAAGTTGGCGAAGGAGTTGAAACACTTAAAAAAGGTGATCGCGTATCAATCGCTTGGTTCTTCGAAGGGTGTGGCCACTGTGAATATTGTACAACTGGACGTGAAACACTCTGTCGGTCTGTAAAAAATGCTGGTTATAGTGTTGATGGTGGTATGAGTGACTATGCTTTGGTTACTGCTGACTACGCTGTGAAAGTTCCAGAAGGACTCAATCCAGCTCAAGCCTCATCTATTACTTGTGCTGGAGTTACAACCTATAAAGCCATTAAAGAAGCTAAAGTTGAACCTGGTCAATGGGTAGCTATTTATGGTGCTGGAGGGCTAGGCAATTTGGCTATTCAATATGCTAAGAAAGTTTTTAACGCACGAGTAGTAGCAGTTGATATCAATCAAGATAAACTAGATTTGGCTAAAGAATCTGGCGCTGATTTAGTGGTAAATGGTAAAGAAGTTGAAGATGTAGCAGGCTATATCCAAGAGAAAACTGGTGGTACACACAGTGCTGTTGTAACAGCTGTTTCTAAGGTTGCTTTCAACCAGGCTGTCGATAGTGTACGTGCCGGTGGTACGGTCGTTGCCGTTGGGCTCCCATCTGAATACATGGAGATCTCAATTGTTAAAACAGTTCTAGATGGTATCCGTGTTATTGGATCTCTTGTAGGTACGCGTAAAGACTTAGAAGAAGCTTTTGACTTCGGTGCACAAGGATTGGTAGTACCAGTTGTTGAAACCGTTCCTGTCGATACAGCGGTAGAAGTATTTGATCAAATGGAAAAAGGTGAAATTCAAGGACGTAAGGTACTTGATTTCACTAAGTAAGCGTACATCTGTCAATGCCTACCATGACTATATGAGGAGTTAGGTAGCCTAAACTGGCTAAACTACTTTTGGAAAGCAGTATATCTGAACGAAATTCCATTGATTTATTTGTGTTGATAGCATTTTTATTGCTCTAAAACTTCATTTAGATATAAAACAAAAAAGCGTTGAACGATTGCGTTCAGCGCTTTTGATGATTATGTGACTTTAAGTCCGTTTCGCTCCGAAGGTGCGAAACAAATAAACCACCCGCTATGCGGGTGTGCATCGAAGGTTATACCGTCATAACAAAAACACTCCAAACGAGTTACAATAAAGGTGTTCAAGCCAATTGTAAAACGAAAGGAGTTAAGACTATGGCGCAAAAAGCTCACAGTTTATCACATACAAAATGGATGTGTTCTACCACATTGTATTTACACCTAAGTATAGACGAAAAATAATCTATAATCAATATAGGAGTAGTCTGGGAGAGATTTTTCATAGACTATGCCAATATAAGGGCATTGAAATAATAGAAGGTCACTTAATGCCAGATCGTGTTCATATGCTAGTAAGTATACCACCACGAATGAGTGTAGCTAGTTTTATGGGATATTTAAAAGGAAAAAGTGCCTTAATGATGTTTGATAAACACGCCAATCTCAAGTACAAGTTTGGAAATCGGCATTTCTGGGTAGAAGGATATTATGTAAGTACGGTAGGACTTAATGAAGCCACAATTAAGAAATATATCCAGGAACAAGAGAAGCATGATATCGATTTGGATAAATTAAGCGTAAAAGAATATGAAAATCCCTTTAGGGATAATGGTAAGTAATGCGAATGCCTCTTCGAGAGGCTTGTGACGAGTCAAAAGCAATAAGGCTTGAACAAAGTGAAAGCCAGCGTCTTTAGGCACTGGCTGGTATTATGGGCTTATAGCCCTTGATCAAACCACCCGTTAGACGGGTGGTTATGATTTACAAAAATTGCACATATTACTCATTCTAATAAACAGTAAATTTGATAATCTATTAGTAATTAAGGAGGAAATCATTATGTCTATAGTATCTGAAAAATGGTTAAGTTTATTTAATAATATCGAAGATGATGAGCAGTTAGATGAATTTTTAAAGACTACCTCTGGAGATAGTCTACAAGATTGGGAAGAAAAATTCCTTCAGTACGAGCAGTGGGGAAAAGATTATATTGAGCGAGAGTTAGGAACAATCTTATATGATGAATATAACCCTCAGGAGAAACTCAGAGTAAGTATTCATTGGCTAGATTTATTTAAACCAATTTGCTTTAAATACTTAGAGCGATTAACTAGCTTTTTAAATAAAACGCAATGTATAACTAATACAAATGAATTTATTCTAGATATTGAATCAGTATTTTTTGAAATTTGTATGAATATGAGCTATAGAACGGTTGTCTTAGAGATTAATGATTTAAGGAGAGCGTCTCGTTTAAAAGGTGAAGATAGTAAAAATAGATACAATTATTTTATCAATACTTTATTAAAGGATAGAGATTATATGGTAGTGTAAAATAAGTTGTGTAAACACAAAAAGGAATAAATCCGTTATAGTAGAGTTGCGAAACATTACTAGAAAGAGATTTATTCCTATGACTCAGTTTACCACAGAACTACTTAACTTCCTAGCCCAAAAGCAAGATATTGATGAATTTTTCCGTTCTTCTCTTGAAACAGCTATTGAATGAGCTGCTTCAAGCAGAATTGTCGGCCTTTTTAGGGTATGAGCCTTATGATAAAGCTGGTTATCTTACAGGCAACAGTCGTAACGGAACGTATTCACGAAAATTTGAAACCCAATATGGGACTGTTCAGTTAATCATTCCAAGAGATCGTAATGGGAACTTCAGTCCAGCTTTGATCCCTGCTTATGGGCGTTGTGATGACCACTTGGAAGAGATGGTTATCACAACGCTATCAAACCGGTGTAACGACTCGAGAAATTAGTGATATCATTAAGCGAATGTATGGTCATCACTATAGTCCTGCCACAATTTCTAATATCTCAAAAGCAACTCAGGAGAATGTCGCTGCTTTTCATGAGCGAAGATTAGAAGCCAGTTACTCTGTGTTATTTCCTTGACGGAACCTATCTTCCATTAAGGCGTGGAACTGTTAGTAAAGAATGTATTCATATCGCACTTGGCATTACACCAGAAGGACAGAAGGCTGTTCTTGGATATGAGATCGCCCCAAATGAAAACAATGCTTCTTGGTCCACCCTGTTAGACAAGCTTCAAAACCAAGGAATCCAACAGGTTTCTCTTGTAGTGACCGATGGCTTTAAGGGGCTTGAGCAGATTATAAGTCAGGCTTACCCATTAGCTAAACAACAACGTTGCTTAATTCATATTAGTCGAAATCTAGCTAGTAAAGTGAAACGAGCAGATAGAGCGGTTATTCTGGAGCAATTTAAAACGATTTATCATGCTGAAAATTTAGAAATAGCAGTGCAAGCTTTAGAGGACTTTATCGCCGAATGGGAACCAAAGTATAGGAAAGTCTGGAGAATACGGATAATCTTTTAACTTTTTATCAGTTTCCCTACCAGATTTGACACAGCATTTATTCGACAAATCTCATTGAGTCTCTTAACAAAGAAGTCAAACGTCAAACGAAAAAGAAGGTTCTTTTCCCTAACGAGGAGGCTATGGAACGTTACCTAGTTACTTTGTTTGAAGATTATAATTTCAAGCAAAGTCAACGAATCCATAAAGGGTTTGGCCAATGTTATGACACACTTGAAAGTTTATTTGATTAACATTCTTCAACTCTACTTGAGTGTTTACACATAATTATTGACAGTATCTATAAATGCTGATTCAAAGTGAAGTGTTATATGTTTTTTGCTTTTGTTGAGTATAAAATCTATTAACTAAAGTCGAACTACAAAAATTAATTTAAGATGAAGTGAACTGTAGACTTTGGAAATGTCTCTTACTCGATTTCAGAATGAATTACTGATACGGGATTAAAAGAACTAAGTATTTCTTTTTGTTTTGAATGAGATACGTGAGTATAGATTTGTGTGATTGATATAGAACTATGTCCAAGAATTTGTTGAATATATCGAATATCTACATCACTATCTAGAAGCATTGTCGCAAAGCTATGTCTAAACATATGCGGTGTAATAGTTCTAGAAAAGTTATTTTGTTCAACGATTCTCTTTATTACTAAACGTACACTTTGCTCTGACAATGGTCTAAGTGAATGTTTCCCTGGGAACAAGAAATCATTGGATTCATTTCTTGTTTTATTTATATATGTTTCTAATAAATTGAATGTTTTTTGATCTCCTAAAAATAGGATACGTTCTTTCTTACCCTTTCCTATAATATGGAGTGTCTTATTGGACAGATTAATGTCTTTGAGATGAATGTGGCAAAGTTCAGAAATTCTGATGCCTGTTGAAAGTAAAAGTGAAATAATTAGTAGATTTCTTTCAGCGTGTTGTTTTTGATAGTCAGTTTTAGATACAATTACTTTCCGTTCTAAATATATAAAAATGCTTTTCAGAATGTCATACGGAATCGTTTTAGGCAATACTTTTTCAGTTCTAAATTGAAAGCGCAATTGATTGAAGGGATTCTCTTCAATTATGTTCTGGTATTTTAGATAGTTATAAAACACCTTCAAACAAGCAATTTTTCTTCTTAATGTATTCGTTTTTATGTTAGATCGTGTCAACTGTTCTATATAGGATTCGACATTATCATAGTCTGAGTTATAAAATTGCATAAGATCGTTCTTATAAGCGCGAATCGTGTGTGAACTCAAACGCTTATGAGTTTTGCAATAATCTAAGTAAGTAGAAATAAGTTTATAATCCATAAAAATCTCCTTTATCAATAATCATGCTATTATAAACCTATTTTAGTGCTTCGTATAGTGATAATAAATTGTTATCGATAGGAGAAGTCAGTGTATAAAATTAATAAATTTGAAGGTGAAATCTATCAGAAGTTAAATAAAATTCTTGATTCATATAACCAAGAACAGAATAGCGTAATAAATCTTGCTGCATGTATTAGCTATCCATTCACCGAAGTATTAGAGATTCAAAGTTTCCCTCTCGCTACTCTGCCAACAGAGGGAGCTGTTGAAAAACGCTTTTTTCCTCATTGTACTTCATTGGATAATATTGAAATATATTCAGAAGAATTGTGTCTTCAACTTTTTGATTTAAATCCTGGTGATTATAGAGTTAATGTGCAACCACATTCAGGAACTCAGGCTAACCAAATAGTCTATAATTGTGTTTTAGAAAGTGACGATTATATTTTATCGTTATCTCCAAAAGACGGAGGACATATTTCACACACTTATACAGGTAAAGGTACTGTAAAATATTATCATTTAGATCATGATTTAAATATTGATTATATCGAATTAAAGGAATTATTAGATAAATATAAACCTAAATTGATTATTATTGGTGCTTCATCGTATGGAAATGAATTTAATTATCAACAAATTTATGAAATTATAAAAGAGGTTAGCCCCAATACCCTTATTTTAGCGGATATTTGCCATAGTGTTTTATATATTATGGCAAAGCTACATAAGTCGATTTTTCCATATGTGGATTTCGTTACTTTTACAATGGATAAATGTTTACGTGGGCCTCAAGGAGGAGTACTAATGTATCGTTCTATATTTGAAGAAAAAATAACTAATTCAATTTTTCCTAGAACACAGGGAGGTCCTACACAAAATGCATTATTTGCGAAATGTATCTGTTTAATCAAATTATTATCAATAGATATTCAAGATTATGCACAACAGGTTATAAAAAATACTTTATTGTTTATAAAACAATTAAGTAAAGAAGGGGTTGATGTTGTTTATAAAAACTCAAAGACTCATATAATTTTAGTTAATCTACTGAATCTAAACTTGAGTGGCAAGGATGCAGAGAATCTACTTTTTCAACATAAAATATTAGTTAACCGAAATCAAATTCCAAATGATACACACGGACCAATGACGACTTCAGGAATAAGATTAGGAACAATCGGAATTACAAATTTATCCTATACTGATGATGATATTAAAAAATTAGCTAAACTAGTAGCTAATTTATTAAAATATAAACAATATGATTATTCCATATATTTAGATCTCATTCGCAAGTACCATGAACAAATTAATATCTCCAATTAGGAGAAAGACCTATACAGAAATTATATTTTTTGTAAGGAATCAACAGATAGTATTTAGTGAGTCCGTCTTGATAATCATCAATATAAGTTTTTTCACAAACAAAAGGAATATCATCAAATTGTTGTAAATTGTATACTATTTGAAATTTATACCAAGGATCGTCTATGAGTGGAATTTCTTCCTCAAAGTTTCTTAGTGAATTTTGAAATTCTGTAAAAGAGATTCTTTCAGAAATCAATTCAATAATTAATTTGTTTAACTTGAGCATCCTAATATCTAAGGTCAAAGCTTTAGGACATTCTTGAAGTGATTTATTTATAAACTTCAGAGATTGTTGATAATTTTTATTCATCAAAAAAATAATTGATTTATTACAATATGGTTCAAAAATTTCATTTGAATCATATTTTTTTAGTATTTTTATGGCCTTATTTAGATTCTCTAAAGCTATATCATATTTTCCGTCCCAGATATTAACAACACCTAAATTATTATATACTGTTGCAACAGGTATTTGATATTCATTACGTTGAAAATAGTCCAATGCTAGTTTGAGATTTTCGGTAGCTTCTTTAGTTGGGAAATAATGAGCAGAATTTCGTAAAATAATATAATAGAAGTCGTCTTTTTCTACAGAATCCATGCTCTCATTAAGGAGTTTAATTGCCTCTCGATCTTTACCTAAATGACCATAAGCATTTAGCTTGTAGAGTAATGTTCCAGAGCAATTTTCTAACTTTTCCAGCGATTTTAGCGCCTCCTCAAATTCATATTTTTGAATTTGAAATCTAGGATAGTATAGCTGTAAATCTTTTGAATAATTATCTTTTTGAAGACTGTTTAAAATAGCTAAACCTCCATTAAAATCAGAAATCCACTGGTACGAGTTCAACATATAATGTAAGTATTTTTCGGGTAATAATTCTATTAAATGAAGTATCTTCTTACTCAAAGATACAATGTAAAAATATGAATTTTTCCTGTATTCGATTTCAAGTAACTGTTTGATATATTCTACATTTTGCCGCAACTCTTCAATATTACATATATTTATTAAGCAGTGAATTAAATAAGCTAACTCGCCACCAACTCCTATAGATAGGATAGTTTGCTCTAAATATATTTTTAGATTGTTGGTTACTAATTGAAGATCAGAAGCATTTGTGTGATTTAAAATACCATTTACAATTGATTCGTGTGAAATTTTGATTTTATCATTTGTATCTCCATTAATATAGACAAAACCTGCATCAATAAGGGATTTTAGAGAATCAGCTACTTCAGTATTTTCGTCTAATATAGATTTAATGTAGTTAAAAACTATATCTTTTCTCATACCAGCAGGAAAAATTGATGATATGATAAGTATATTTTTTTGAATATCTGGAAGTTTGTCATATATATCAGAAATATTAAATAATTCTGAATTTGGATTATCAATAAGTCTGTTAATAATTAATTCAATATCTTTATAATTACCTTGTGTTATCTGCCAGATTTGATTCAATTTGACATTATCAAGTAAAGCAATTTTATTTCTTATTAGTAATTTACACTCATCCTCAGTAAGATACGATAAATTTAATACAGTAGGAGTATAATTGTCCAATGTATCTAGTTTATCAATCGATTTTAACTTATCATTTGTTCGGTTTATAATTGTTAAAGAGATTCCGCTTTGAAGTGTATTAAAGTCATCTTCAAATTTTATTTTTATATCTTCAGGTAAAAATTGATAATTATCAATAATAATATTAAGACGGATTTTTTTTGAAACATGACTGAAATATCTTAAATATAAATCATTTTCAAATATTCCCTCCTTTATTTCAGTAATAACTTCTTCCCAAGGATAATCAATTACTTTTTTGTAAGTTGTATCGAACGCAATAAACGATCTGATTAACCTAAGACTATGTTTCAGAGTTAGATTTGTTAGTTTTTGTTTTCTTAAATAATTTGAAAACGAATATTTTTGAGGTATTGATAAGCATAGATTTCTTCTGAATTGTGTTGGGACATACGCTCCTTTTAGTAGATTTTCAAAAAATTTATTACTTTCAAACCCATCATTTATAACATCAATGTAGAGAATAAAGGCTTCTTTATCATGGCTGTAAACTTGTTGACAAACCTCTCTGATTAGCTCGGTTTTACCACTACCACTTAAACCATTAATAATATATAAACTATTTTTATCATTACTAGAAAATTTAAAATGCTGTTTTAATTCTTCTATTTCAGTATCGCGACCGTAATACATAAAACATCTCCTACCGATAACAATTTATTATCATTAGTATACCATAATTTGTAGTTAATCATATTTTTCCAGTGATAAAATCTCCAAACTAATCTTGATATGATGTGGCTTTCACTAATAAAGAAGTAAGTCATGTTTAACAAAGTGAAGGCTCGATTTCTGGTTGGAGTAGAGGTTTAATCGTAATAAGTTTTATTGTTATGATTGGCTATAAGATTGGTTCACAATCTATTTCAAAACAAACTGAGAACCAAATACGAGAAGAAGCAAATAAACTTTTGACAAATTAAAAACAAAAAGAAAGAGCGACAGTTTTATCAGATGAGTTTGTTAAAGAATCTCTTACTCAATCTTTCACCAAAATAGTAAATCCAAAGTAGAGTATAGATAAAATGTACAAAATAGCTTTTGCGTATAATATTAGATGATTTTACAATTACAATACTTAAAAAATGGCGAGAAGTTCAAATCAAGAATGATGATAAAGATTATGTAATATCACGTTTTGGGGAGCCCTTGTGTAAGTCTACAATCTCTAGGATAATAAAAAGGCATGCTATGTTTGATATTAGTCGTAGAAAAAATACGAGAACTAACCTTTTTATAAATTTTTATTTTCAATAGTCAATTCTTCACAATGAAAATCAGACTCATTATCTGTTTTAGTATCATATCCAAATAGCAAAGTAGGGGGTGGATCACGTCTTTCGCCCTCTAAGTAACCTCGTTCGTGTTGTGCAAGCTTTTCATTTAACTCTGTATCATGACGAATAATATTATAACGTTCGTATTTTTTAGAACCAAATGTTTCAGACAGTTTTTGTTTAAATATATTCCAGAGGTTCTCTTTATTTTTTAAGAAATATGTTTTGAAGCAACTTTCGGCTAGATCGATACTCTCTTGCAGAATATTAATTGATTTTTTCAAAAAAGTATTTTCCTCTCTTAATTCTTTATTTTTCTTTTTATAACTTTCATAATATACTCTAGCACCA
>NZ_CABQHE010000002.1:0-249125 GCF_902463925.1 uncultured Streptococcus sp.
TTTAAAAATTTAAAATATTTAAAGAAATCTTTTCTATTTTTGCTTGGTTTAACAATTTTTCAACTCTCAATTAACCTAATATTTAATTACTTGAACATAGATAATGTTAGTGGATTATTTGATTTGTCAATAAAGAATTATTTTGTAAATATATCGTTTCTGATATTGAATTATTTATTGATTATCGTATTCAAAAAAGGAGAAAAGATACAGAACGATAATGAGGAGATAATTTAATGATATGGAAGAAATAAAAATAAATTTAGATGAAGTGATTAAGTCTAGGAAGCTTACATCAAAAGAACTAGCTAAAAGAATTGATATAACTGAAGCAAACTTATCAATTTTGAAGACCGGAAAAGCCAAAGGGATACGATTTTCGACATTATTGAATATTTGTAGAGAACTTGATTGCCAACCCGGTGAAATTATTGAATATAAAAGGAGTAAAGATAATGAAGAATAAAAAAATATTAATGATTCTAGTTGGTTTTTTAGCATCAATAATACTTGTATCATGTGGTCTAGGAATTAGTGATACAGTACAAGATGTTACATCAGAAATTCATCAAGAAACTCCCAAAGAAGATACTGAAGATTTAGGAATAAAACAGGTATTAGAACAAAAAAACGGTGAAAATGTGGATATATCTACTAAAGATTTTACTGGCTATATTTACATAATGAGCACAAAAGAAAATATTGAATCGATTAGAAAATCAGAATTTAATATCAATAATGATTCTTTTCAAGATGTTAAAAAAGGGTCTGAGCATGATTTCAATATTAGTTATAATAGTAAGACATTTTTTTCGGTAAAACAGATAAAAGTTGAATCAGTTAGTTCAGTGAAGATTTCTTCAAATTATTCAGAAAATAATTTATTGGTTTTAAGAGAAGAAAAATGATAAGAAATAACTTTGACCTATATCAATCTTACAGTTAGTAATCAAAAAGGGCCTCAACTATTCCGAATAAATTATTCAGAATAGTTGAGAAACCCATAAAATTCAGGCTCTATAATTTCTGTAGTGGGTAAAACCACTGTAGAGATTATAGAGCTTTTTGAGTGTATACTCAAAAAGCTCTTGGAAGGTAAATTTCCGAGAGTTTTAATTTTTATTAGCCAAATAGACTCCAAGGACTACCAAGATTCCCGCTAAAATTTGTAACTGTGAAAAGGGCTCCCCAAGGAAGACTACGGCAGCTAGAATTGAGATAATTGTCGAAATACCGATGAAAGAAGCGGTTCGGTTAACTCCGATATTTGCGATAGCAAAATTTGAAAGGATATACCCTATAACACTACAGCCCAATCCTTGGTACAGGATGGTTATGGCGAACTTTGGATTACTCCAAGGGAGTGTTAAGAGCTCTTTCAAGTTACCTACTAGAAAGCAATGGCTTAGTGCAAAGACTCCAAATGTAAGGCAACCACTGGCTAACATAAAATAGGTAATTTCAAAGCTAGTGAATTGACTGGCTTTTTCAACGTCAACGCAATAAAGAGCATAGGAGACAACGGCTAAACCTAAAATGAAGTACCCGACAAGTGAGAAGTTGGTGGAGCCACCCGCAGCGAATACGGCAATGATGATACCGATGAGGGTTGTAGTGACACCTACCACTTGCCAACGACTTGGCCATTCTTTCAAAATAAGACTAGACATGATAAGTGCGACGACCGGAATGCAAGCGAGGAATGCTCCACTTTCAGAGGCAGTAGTCATACGAATTCCAATCGTTTCGCAGATAAAATAGATAATAGGATTAAGGATGGCGATACGTGTCAGAGGTCTGAGCTTTCTGCCGTTTATGACTACCCTATGTCTTCTTGCGAGAAGATAAAGGTTGACAAAGAAGAAGGCTGTGACAAAACGCCAAGAGATTAAAGCAAGGTCACTGACTTGTGCTGTAATCGATTTGGTAAAGATAAAACTGAGTCCAAAAAGGATCTCGCAGGCAGCTGCAGCCAAACATCCCAAGATAATTTTATGTCTCATTGTCTCACCCCCTGATTATGGATTTCCACACCTATTATAGCACTTTTAGATAGCGCTTTCGTTAATTTGAATCTAAAAAGATTAGCAGAATAGCTAGCCTATCTTATATTGGTTACCAATTGAGACCGTTCCGTTTGAGTCAACTTTGACATTTGTAATGTCTTGGCTTAAACAGCATTTTCACCATTTGTTTTGGCTGAATTACCATTTTCGCTGTTCAATTCAGACGAACTGTCTTTGTTGACTTTAACTGAGGTACTTGAGTCGTTAGAAGAAGAGTATTTTCTCACCTTACTTGATGATGAAGAAGATGAGTCAGTTTTGTCTTTGGAGTTACCACATGCTGCTAGGGTTAACAAGGCGAGAACTGAGACAGATGCTAAAGTTAATTTAGAAAATACTTTCATAATAATCTTCCTTTTTTATTAGTAAATTTAATTTAATGAAAACTCATCGAATTGAAAGCGATTCTATTTTTACCGAACTGTAAACTCTTGGTAAGATAGGTGTTGTATAAGACTAATCTGTTGAAAATTAAGAGGATGCCTTAAGGGTTATGATAGATATTTTAAAGCGTTCAGTTCGGTTGTTAGGCTTCTCTTTGTTATAATAAAAGAAACCAAATGTAGGTGCATTATGTATCAAACGACGATTAAAGTTGACAAACGCTATCATTCGCTTTCAGAGGGTTACGGAGTGTCTGTGGAACTCTTTGGATATACGGAAGATGGGAAGACACCTATGAGTTAGGTGAATATTGCTTTCGCCTCTTGCGTGACCATGTGTCTACTGAGTTATTTTTCCAATTATCAGGAAATAGAGGAGCTTGCAATTCAGGTTGACTCTAGCTATGAAGAAGCGGATATAGATGTTGATATCAGCTTAGTGAAATAAGCTTGTTATCCGTCGAGAAATTCGTGTTATACTAGTAGCTATAGACAACCTGTTTCACTTGTGGTGGAATGGGTATTGATAGGAGGGCTTGCTATGCAAGACAAACTACATGAAATCCGTGTGTTTGAGAATTTTCAAGAAGAACTATTTGAAACTGGGCATGTGATTGTCACAACTGAGGTCGTCGAGAAGTCCTTGAATTATTTTGGTAATGCTCATGGTGGTTATTTATTTACACTCTGTGATCAGGTGGCAGGACTTGTGGCACTTTCAACAGGGGACTACGCTGTGACTCTTCAGTCCAATATCAATTATTTAAAGGCAGGCCATTTGTCTGACCAACTCAAGATTGAAGGTCTTTGTGTGCATAATGGTAAAATGACCAAGGTGGTAGAAGTCCTCATTACTAATCAGGAGGAAAAAATTCTTACTAGAGCGACCTTTACCATGTATGTGACGGGCTCGGTTTCGGAGTAGAGAAGGGGTCTTATGTCAGATTTTCAAACTGTGGATGAGTTTGCAGTCTTTGTAAATGACTACCTGACACCAGACCAATTGAGTGTTCAGGAATATTCTTGTGCCTCTGATCAGCAGGAACGTTCTCTTCTTGTGACTCTTGACGATTATGATATGATGTGTTCTTAGCATGCCGTCTGAAATTTTTCTGGCTTACACAAGGTCTTTTTCAGTCTGTAATGGATTTGGGTAATAGTTTTTCTATAGATGTTGAAAGCCTGACTATGAAGGTACGACTTAGGGGACCAAGAACTCCTGTTTCAAGTGACTGGACTGGAGATGGTGGTTATTGATTTAACTGGCTCTCTTTATCGTTTAGTTGATGTCTCATTCAATGAGGAAGTCAAGCATTTCATCTACCTTTGTGAAGATTGGGTATTGGTTCCTATTGGCTCTGGAAATATTGAAAAAGAAGCATTTGTAGAAAAAATTTCCTATATACTGGCTGATGAGGTTCCAGTTGAGTTGACAAAGCTTAAAAAAGTGATACAAAAGCTATATTTGGTAACCGTTCGTCATGATGTGAAGGTTGTTTGAAAAGTTTTTTTGAGTTTTTCAGGGATGGCTTTTAATGGTGAGGAACTAGGTAAGCCAACAGATTTTCTCTGGCTACTTTTTTTTGGCAGAGTAAGATGATTTGGTTGTCCCAACCTATGGTATTCGTATCATTGATGGGAGTCGAAAGACTTATGTAACAGCCTTGGTTGGTGAGGACAATAGTCTGGAAATGATTGCTCTTGCGCTAGCTACTTGTGCGTTTTTTAAACTTAGAGGGCCTGCGACGGTGGCTGTTTGGGAGTGTTTTCATTATGCTAAGAAACATTTTGTGATGATTGATCAGCCTACTGTAGAGGTTTATCCACCAGGGAATCGTCAGGCTGAAGATTATGAAATGGAAATTTGGATTCCAATAAAGGAGGAAGTGGAGATGCGTTTGGACAAGTTTTTGGTGGACTGTGGTGTCGGGAGTCGTAGTCAAGTCAAGAACTTTCTGAAAAAGAAGCAAGTGACTGTAAATGGGCAGGTGGAAACATCACCTAAGACTCAGATTGATGAGAATAAAGACCGAATTGCTTACTTGGATCAGGAGTTGACACATGAGACCTTTGTTTACTATCTCTTAAATAAGCCTCAGGGTGTTATCTCGGCAACGGAGGATGCTCGTCATAAGACTGTGCTCGATTTACTGGATGACACAGCAAGACATAAGCAGGTTTTTCCAGTTGGTCGCTTGGATATTGATACTCATGGTCTCCTTCTATTGACCAATAATGGAGACTTAGCCCACGCTATGCTATCACCCAAGAAGCATGTGGACAAGATTTATCAGGCGAAGGTGGCTGGTATCATGGATCAGGAGGATATCCTGGCTTTTGAAAAAGGGATTGAACTCAAAGACCACACCTGCCAACCAGCTAAACTAGAGATAATATCTGTAGATAGTGTTGCTGGGACTAGCTTGGTTCAGATTACCATTGCTGAAGGGAAATTTCATCAGGTTAAGCGGATGGTAGCTGCATGTGGCAAGGAAGTGACAGAGTTACAACGTCTTAGTATGGGGCCATTAAGCTTGCCAGATGATTTAGACCTAGGTGCTTGGCGACGTCTTACGGAGGAGGAGTTGGAAGCTCTAGACGTTTTTGGAATTCCTTTGTCTTAAGCTAGTTAAGAGTTGCTAAATGAGTATTTTTTTGTTACTATTATTGTGAAATAATAGAAGAAAAAACGAGGTATATTCAAGTGGCATTTGGAGATAACGGACCACGTAAGAAATCATTTTTTGAACGCCTAACAGTATTGGTCGTTTTGATTATGCTATTAGTAACAGTTGGGGCATTGATTTTCCAAGCAGTCTCAGCTGTCCTTTAAGACGCTATCAAGCGTTTTTTTGTGTATGTCGGAAATTCTTTGGTTTGAGATTGAATTAGAACACGGCATACAAATAAGAAAGAGAGAAATATAGATGAGTATGTTTTTAGATACAGCCAAGATTAGTGTCTCAGCTGGTCGTGGTGGAGACGGAATGGTTGCCTTCCGTCGTGAGAAATATGTACCCAATGGCGGTCCTTGGGGCGGTGACGGTGGTAAGGGTGGCTCAGTCATTTTCAAAGTTGACGAAGGCTTGCGTACCCTTATGGATTTCCGTTATAACCGTAAATTCAAGGCTAAGAATGGCGAAAAAGGGATGACGAAGGGAATGCATGGTCGAGGAGCTGAGGACCTTATCGTTAGCATTCCGCCTGGTACGACAGTGCGTGACGCTGAAACAGGTAAGGTGATTACTGACATGGTCGAGGATGGCCAAGAGTTTGTCATTGCTCACGGTGGACGTGGTGGACGTGGGAATATCCGTTTTGCGACACCTCGTAACCCTGCTCCTGAAATCGCTGAAAATGGTGAACCAGGTGAAGAGCGTGAACTTCAATTGGAATTGAAGATTTTGGCGGATGTTGGTTTGGTTGGTTTCCCATCTGTTGGTAAATCAACGATTCTCAGCGTAGTAACAGCAGCAAAACCAAAGATTGGTGCCTATCACTTTACGACAATTGTTCCTAACTTGGGGATGGTTCGTACGAAGTCAGGTGAGAGCTTTGCCATGGCCGACCTTCCAGGATTGATTGAAGGTGCTAGCCAGGGGGTTGGTTTGGGAACACAGTTCCTCCGCCACATCGAGCGTACACGTGTTATCCTTCATGTTATTGATATGTCAGCAAGTGAAGGGCGTGATCCTTACGAGGATTATCTTCAAATTAACAAAGAGTTGGAAACTTACAACTTGCGCTTGATGGAACGTCCACAAATTATTGTTGCAAATAAGATGGATATGCCTGAGGCTGAGGAAAACTTAAAAGAGTTTAAGGAAAAATTGGCTGCTAATTATGATGAGTTTGATGAGTTGCCACAAATTTTCCCAATTTCAAGTTTGGCTCACCAAGGTTTGGAAAATCTTTTGGAAGCTACTGCAGAGTTGCTTGATGAGACAGATGAATTCTTGCTCTATAGCGAAGACGATATGGAACAAGAAGAAGTTTACTACGGCTTTAACGAGGATGAACGTCCATTTGAAATTAGCCGTGATGACGATGCTTCATGGGTACTTTCTGGTGAGAAACTTGAAAAACTCTTTGTCATGACTAACATGGAACGTGACGAATCGATCATGAAATTTGCGCGTCAATTGCGTGGTATGGGAGTTGATGAAGCGCTTCGTGAACGTGGTGCTAAAGATGGCGACATCGTTCGTATCGGTAATTTTGAGTTTGAGTTTGTAGATTGACGTTGAAAGACTCTCTAAGTGTTGAAGCACTTGATAGTCTACGGCAGCCGCTATGGCGGCCTGCCAAGCAACCTCACTAACTATGTGAAGTCGGCGAATTTAAAAAATATTGAAATAAGAGGTTTACAATGGGAGATAAACCAATATCCTTCAGGGATAAAGATGGAAACTTTGTTTCTGCGGCCGATGTTTGGAATCCAAAGAAACTTGAAGAACTCTTTACGCGCTTAAATCCTAACCGAAAACTCCGTCTTGAGCGTGAACGCTTGGCAAGGGAAGAAGCGGCAAAACACCCTGAACTAAATGAAGAAACAGAGCAAGTCTAGCACTTGCTCTGTTTTTCTTATCCAAAATGGTAATCAAAAACAGCTACTCTAGCAAGAGTAACTGTTTTGATAATTAGGCGTTTAGAACCTTGTCCAAGAATTCTTTCAAACGTGGGTGTTGTGGGTTATCGAAGATTTGATCTGGTGTCCCATCTTCGAGGAATTCACCGTCTGCAGTAAAGATGACGCGGTTGGCAACTTGACGGGCAAATCCCATTTCGTGAGTAACGATAATCATGGTCATCCCTTGTTCTGCCAATTCTTTCATAACGTTAAGAACGTCTCCGACCATCTCAGGGTCAAGGGCAGAAGTGGGTTCGTCAAAGAGCATGATGTCAGGATTCATTGCTAAACCACGCGCAATTGCCACACGTTGTTTTTGTCCACCTGATAGGCTATCTGGTGTAGCATCAGCTTTGTCAGAAAGTCCGACACGGTCTAGAAGATCCATAGCTAATTTATCAGCTTCTTCTTTAGTCATGCGTCCAAGTTCAACTGGTGCGAATGTCACATTTTCAAGGACGGTCATGTGTGGGAAGAGGTTGAAATGTTGGAAAACCATCCCGATATTTTCACGGGCTTTGTCAAGGTTTGTCTTAGGATCTGATAATTCATATCCATCAACGACTACTTTACCAGAAGTTACTGTTTCAAGTAGGTTAAGCGTACGAAGGAAGGTTGATTTACCTGAACCTGAAGGGCCGATGATACATACAACGTCACCTTCGTAGAATTTGGCGTCAATGCCTTTAAGGACTTCATTGTCGCCGTATGATTTGTGCAGGTCCTGCACATCGATTTTCAATTCAGCCATTATTTAAGTCTCTTTTCTAGTCGTTTAGCCAATTTCGTCAAGCATGTGATGATGACCAAGTAAAGGATGGCCAAAATCGCATACATACGGAATGATTGGTAGTTACGAGCAATGATGATTTTACCAGTTTGGAAGAGTTCAACCAAACCGATAGCTGATACGATAGTCGTATCTTTCAATGAGATAACAAATTGGTTGATGAAGTTTGGCAACATCAAGCGAACAGCCTGTGGCAAGATAACCTTACGCATTGTTGTATTGTAAGGGACACCCAAGCTTCGGCTTGCTTCCATTTGACCAATTGGTACAGCTTCGATACCACCACGCACAATTTCGGCAATGTAAGCACCGCCGTTAAGTGAGAGGGCGATAGTCGCTGCCACAAAGTCATTGATTGGTGACTGGTGACCAGTGATATTTTCAATCAAGTTCGGAATACCCCAGTAGATGAAGGCTGCAACAATCATCAATGGGATACCACGAACCACGTCAACAAAGACTTGCGAAATCACGCGGAGTGTCTTGTTTGGTGCAACTGCCATCATACCGAAGATAACACCGATAATCATGGCAATAGCAAATGAAAGAAGGGTCAATCCAAGGGTAATTCCAAGACCTTGGAGAAGTTGTTTGTAGTTGTTTTTAATCAAGCCTACGATGGTTGTTTCATCGGTAGCTTTTTTTGAGCTTCCTTCTTTTGATTTGTTGTTATCGAGGTATTTATTGATAATCTTATCGTAAGTACCATCTTTAACGATAGCAGCCAAACCATTGTTGAACATCTCAATCAACTCAGGATTAGCACCTTTTTTAACAGCAAAGCCGACATCACCAGTAGCAATACCTTCAATTGGTGTTGTAAAGTTACGCCCTTGTTGGATAGCGTATAGAAGAACGGCTTCATCATCCATAAGAGCATCGATTGAACCAGAGTTCAAGCTGTCATACATAGTAGAAGCTTCATCGTAAGCACGGACAGTAAAGCCATATTCACCAGCATGGTCTTCCAACCATGAGTAAGATGACGTACCGTTTTTAGCTCCTACAGTCTTACCTTTGAGATCCTTATAAGATTTAATCTTACTTCCTTTAGCTACAGCCAAACGAATGTTTGATGTGTAGTAAGAATCTGAGAAGTCAAAGATTTGTTTACGAGCATCAGTGATGGTCATACCAGCCAATACAGCATCAGCTTGGCTAGATTGTACAGCATTAAGTGATGCATCGAAACCAGGGTTTGTCAATTTGACATTGAAACCTTGGTTTTTAGCAATGGCATTGATGATATCGACATCGATACCTACATATTTACCTGAACCATTTTGGTATTCAAATGGAGCAAAAGATGAGTCCATTGAGATAGTGTAGGTTTCCTTAGCAGGAGTAGCTTTTGCGTTAGCATCACCAGTCAATTTAAGATCTGCTGAAGGTTTTGATGAAGAAGATTTTTCTGAATCACCCAACCATTTGTTCATGATTTTGTCGTAGGTGCCGTCTTTCTTCATTTCCTTAAGAGCTTCGTTAAAGTCTTTGATAAGCTTCTCGTGTTTTCCGCCTTTTTTAACAGCAAAAGCGAAGCTACCGATAGATTCAGGCTTGATGTTGATAGCGTAGTCTTTTCCTTGACCAATAGCGTATTTAACAACTGGTGTGTCGTCCATAGCTGCGTCAACAGAACCTGAATCCAAGCTGTTGTTCATCAAGTCGCTAGTGTCAAAAGTTTTAACTGTGAAACCATATTTGCTAGCGTTTTTATCGAGCCAAGTTTGAGCAGCGGTACCATTTTTAACACCGACTGTTTTACCTTTCAATTGTTTGTAGTCGCTGACTTTGTCGCTGCTACGTGTGTAGATAACAATTGAAGTGTCGTAATAAGTGTCTGAGAAAGTGAAGACCTTCTTACGTGCGTCGGTAACAGTAGTACCGGCCATTAGGGCGTCTGCTTGGCCTGATTGAACAGCGTTAACGGCTGCATCGAAACCAGGAAAGGTTTGGTTAACATCCCAATTTTTACGTTTGGCAACTTCGTTGATGATATCAACGTCGATACCTTTATAGGTCTGATCAGAATCTTTGAATTCAAATGGGGCATAGGCTGTGTCTGAAACGACTGAAATTGTTTCAGCAGATACCTTAGCTCCGAAAACAAAGAAAACTGACATGGCACTCAAGAAGAGTGTCAGAAGTTTTTTCTTCATTATAAAAAGTCTCCTTTATAAAATACCCTCCTATTTTATCAAAAAAAGGTCTTGTTATCAAACTTCTAGGAGTTTGATGTTAGGAAATGTGACAAAGTTCGTTAGCTATGAGAGCTATCTGAGAAGAAGTTGACAAGCTTGTGTCAATTAGTTACACTGTAATCGAATACATGTAAGATTTGTTACAGGAGCTAAAAAATGAAGAAACGAGTGCTTGAGAAATATACCAGCAGATATGATAAAGTTCCAAGTTGGCTGATGATTATGTTGTCTTGTTTTATTGCCTTTGGTTATGTCCTCATAGGTGGAGTTCTATCAGGGATTGTTGTGGGAATTCCAATGGCTATTGTTCTTTCATTCTTGATGTTTAATGGCAACATTCAGTTCCAGGATATAAATACGATTTCCTATAAGATGTTTTCAAACATGTATTTTCAGTTGGGAACATTTGCCTTTACTGCCTTAGCTATCTTTTTCTGGGTTAAAGTTGTTGAAAAACGTCCCATTCGTACACTTGGATTTTTCAAGGGTTATATTTGGTTGAACTTGCTTAAGGGCTGGGGATTTGGGACTCTACTCTTGTTAGTGAGTTTCCTTGGGACTTATTTGCTTGGAGGGTTAGAATTTGTAAAAGTAGACTCTTCTCAGAGAACCGTCTTATATATACTTTCCCTAATACCTTTCTGGTTTATCCAAGGCGGAACCGAGGAACTGGTGACACGTGGTTGGTTACTTCAGACGGTGACTAATAAATTGAACCTTTCCTGGGGAATTGCTATCTCAAGTTCTTTCTTTTCAATATTACACCTAGGAAATCAAGGTGTTACAGCCTTGTCTCTTATCAGTATTGTTCTAGTAGGGATTCTCATGGCTCTTTACATGCTCAAGACAGATAATATCTGGGGTGTCGCTGCCCTTCACGGTGCTTGGAACTTTGCGCAAGGGAATCTAGTTGGCGTGGCAGTTAGTGGACAGAATGCAGGCGGCAGCTTATTGAACTTTCAGGCTAGGTCAGGCGTGCCTGATTGGTTGTCAGGAGGAGCTTTTGGTCTAGAAGGAAGTCTCGTTACCTGTCTCGTTCTCCTAGTAGGGATTATCATCCTTCGTCTACAATTGAAAAAAGAAAATTTTCAAGGCTGAGTTCAAAGACTCGGTCTTTTTACTTCTGTGTTAAAATAGAAGAAAGTTTGGAAAAGGGGAAATAATGATAGTAAAACACGACCGAGAAATTACTAAGATGCAAATAGTTGCAGGCCTCATTTTTTTCTGTTATTCCACTATGGCTTATTTGTCCTTTTCTATTCAAAGGTTCTTAGTCAGAAAATTTGGTAGAAAAGTGTGTTGCCCTGATTTTCTTATTATTGCCACTAGTTGCTATTCTTTTTCTAGTTGGCGGTATCGTGTGTCTTAAAGGCCAGGGTAAACTTATAGAGATTAATGATAAGACCTTCACCTATTATTCAGGAATATTTGGACGTAAAACTCTTGAAATTCCACTTTCTGAGATTGCTTTTGTCATGAAAGATAGGTCGACACCAATGGAGGATATTGAACATTCTTCGACAATTAGGTGTTTTTTTAAACGAGTTCAGCATTACTTTGACTACGATGCTAGTGTTGATGATCGTACGAGGTATCGTGTTTTGGTTACCCTGTTAAAGGACGGTAATCTTGCTGTCAAATATGTTAAAAAACTTGGTTCTCAATCTCGGAAAAAGAGAAAATACGTTTCTGACACCTGTATGATACAACTTACTATTTCTTGTGGTGAATTTTTCCCCGACCAAGAGATGAATGATTACATAAATGAAAGGAAAAAGAATGATAGATAGAAAAGAAAATAACCAATTCCATTTGGTTTCTAAATATGAACCTTCTGGGGACCAACCTCAGGCCATCGAAGCTTTGGTGGACAATATTGAAGGTGGTGAGAAGGCTCAAATCCTAAAGGGGGCGACTGGGACAGGTAAGACCTATACCATGAGTCAGGTCATCCAACGCGTGAATAAACCGACCTTGGTTATCGCCCACAATAAAACTTTGGCAGGTCAGCTTTACGGAGAGTTCAAGGAGTTCTTCCCAGACAATGCTGTAGAATACTTCGTTTCCTACTATGATTTCTATCAGCCAGAGGCCTATGTACCGTCATCAGATACCTATATCGAAAAAGATAGCTCTGTAAACGATGAAATTGATAAGCTCCGTCACTCAGCGACATCGGCCCTCCTTGAGCGTAATGATGTTATCGTTGTGGCTTCCGTTTCTTGTATTTACGGTTTGGGTTCGCCGAAAGAATATGCCGATTCAGCGGTTAGTCTTCGTCCAGGCCAAGAGATTTCTCGAGACAAGTTGCTCAATGACCTAGTTGATATTCAATTTGAGCGAAACGATATTGATTTCCAACGTGGAAAATTCCGTGTACGTGGCGATGTGGTTGAAATTTTTCCTGCTAGCCGTGATGAGCACGCCTTTCGTGTGGAATTTTTCGGTGATGAGATTGATCGCATCTGTGAGATTGAAAGCTTGACAGGACGCAATCTCGGCGAGGTTGAGCACCTTGTTCTTTTCCCGGCGACTCACTTTATGACCAATGAAGAGCATATGGAAGAAGCCATCAAGAATATTATGGAAGAGATGGAAGCTCAGGTTAAGCAATTTGAAGCTGAGGGTAAGCTCATCGAGGCTCAACGTATCCGCCAAAGGACAGAATACGATGTTGAAATGCTTCGTGAGATGGGTTACACCAATGGTGTTGAAAACTACTCACGCCACATGGATGGTCGTAAAGAAGGCGAGCCACCTTTCACCTTGCTTGATTTCTTCCCAGAAGATTTCCTTATCATGATTGATGAAAGCCACATGACCATGGGTCAGATTAAGGGAATGTATAACGGCGACCAGGCCCGTAAGAAGATGTTGGTTGATTACGGTTTCCGTTTGCCATCAGCGCTTGATAACCGTCCACTTCGACGTGAAGAATTTGAGAGTCATGTTCATCAGATTGTCTATGTGTCTGCCACTCCAGGTGACTATGAGATGGAGCAGACTGAGACTGTTGTTGAGCAAATCATCCGTCCTACAGGGCTCCTTGATCCAGAAGTCGAAGTGCGTCCAACTATGGGACAAATGGATGACCTCCTTGGTGAAATCAATGCCCGAACTGAAAAAGGCGAGCGTGTCTTTGTAACGACTTTGACTAAGAAGATGGCTGAAGACTTGACTGACTATCTCAAGGAAATGGGTGTCAAGGTCAAATACATGCACTCTGACATTAAGACTTTGGAGCGTACTGAGATTATCCGTGACCTACGTTTGGGTGTCTTTGATGTTCTTATTGGGATTAACCTTCTTCGTGAGGGGATTGATGTTCCTGAGGTTAGTCTAGTTGCAATTTTGGATGCTGATAAGGAAGGTTTTCTTCGTAATGAACGTGGGCTTATCCAAACGATTGGACGTGCTGCCCGAAATAGCGAAGGGCATGTTATCATGTACGCGGATAAGATTACGGAGTCTATGCAAAAAGCCATGGATGAAACAGCTCGTCGTCGTGAAATCCAGATGGCCTATAATAAGGAACATGGCATTGTTCCACAAACGATTAAGAAAGAAATTCGTGACCTTATTTCGATTACCAAGGCTAATGAAGCAGAAGTGGCAGAGGATACTGTGGACTACAGTGCCATGAACAAGAAAGAACGCCAAGAAGCCATCAAGAAACTTCAAAAACAAATGCACGAAGCAGCAGAACTACTTGACTTTGAATTGGCAGCTCAAATCCGTGATATGGTGCTAGAACTGAAGAGTATGGATTAGAAACACTGGACGTTAGGTTGATGCTTTAGCAAAATGAACTTGCAAAAAAGGAGGCAACATTGAATTCAAGTTGGTTTAAGACAATCTGTCTTTTTATGCCAGGTTTGGTTATTTCTTTTCTGATTTATGTTTATTTCCCCACCTTATTTCGAAGTGGTATACTGTTTCCGTTTGAGTCTAACTTTCTTATCTGGTTCGTCTCACTTCTTGCCCATAAGGATCAGATTGCCTAGAAGCATCAGAGAAAAATTGCAGCTTTTATTGGTTTAAATTTTAATCTTATTGTATTTCTGTTGCATGCTATGGTAGGTATATGTGATATGAATGAAGATAATCCGAAAATTATTTTTGATCCCTTGTGGATGATAAAAAGATAACTTGTTTGGATACCAATATCTGGTTATATATTGTTTATGGTTTTATTTGATTACTTACTAGAAAGGAACTATATGTCACGTTCACAAGCTACTATTCTGACCAACATGTGTCTCATCGAAGATGGTCATGGAAATATTGTCATGCAAATTCGCGATCCCAAGCGTTATTCTTGGTCGGGTGCTGCCCTACCTGGTGGTCATATTGAAGCACACGAGGGGCTAGTGGAGTCAGTTATTCGTGAGGTTAAGGAAGAAACTGGATTGACCATTAAAAATCCTAAGTTGGTTGGTATGAAGCATTGGTACACGACAGATGACGAGCGTTATCTCGTTTTCCTCTATAGAACTTCAGACTTTGAAGGTGACATTCACTCGACAGAGGAGGGAGAAGTGCGTTGGGTTGCCAGGGAGGATGTTCCTAAGATGGAGCTGGCCTATGACATGCTCAACCTCTTGCGCGTGTTTGAAGAGGATCAACTCTCTGAACTTTTCTATCGTGAGCGTCTTGAAAATGACTTTATCCGAGAATTTTGGTAATAATATGAACTATTTATTCAAATGAATGAATAGTTTTTTTATTGTTAAGATCGGGTAGAAGAGCTTTAAATAAGTAATCTTTAGATTCTACAATGATGATGAAGTTAATAAAAATGAAAAATATAATCAATAAAAGTTCATTTTTTCATTGACAAATGCATAATAATGCATTATTATGCTTACATAAGTTAATAAATATAGAAAAGAGATTGATTATGAAAACATGGAAAAAACTTTTGTTGGGATTTGCAGGGATCTTTGCTTTGACGACTTTAGCAGCTTGTTCTTCATCGACTAATACATTGGATAAAGTAAAAGATAAGGGGACTTTGACTGTCGCTCTTAATCCCTATTTTGCTCCTTTTGAATTTAAAACCATCCAAGATGGTAAGGATACTATTGCTGGAGCAGACATCGAAATTGCCAAGGCTATTGGCGATGAACTAGGTGTGAAAGTCAAATTCTCTGAGATGTCTTTTGATAATGTCTTAGCCAGCGTTCAATCTGGTAAAGCTGATATTGCCATTTCTGGTATCTCAGCCACTAAAGAGCGTCAGAAAATTTTCGACTTCTCAGATACTTACTATGAGTCTGAAACGGTTCTTGTTGTCAAAAAAGATGCGACAGGAACTTACAAACAAACCGGTGATTTTGCTAAAAAATCTGTAGCCGTTCAAAAAGGTTCTATTCAAGAAAGCATTGCCAAATCCAACTTGTCAGATGCTAATGTGGTATCCTTGGCACAACCTGGTGAAGCTATCAATGAATTGAAATCTGGTCAAGTTGAAGGAGTGGTTCTTGAAAAAGCCATTGCACAAGGTTATATAGAGCAAAACAATAACCTATCTGTGTCAGACATTGCCCTCAAGTCAGATTCAAAAGACGCCTATGCCGTTGCAATGCCTAAAGGAAGCGATAAGCTAAAAGCAAAGGTTAATAAGGTTATCGCTAAACTCAAAAAAGAAGGTAAGATTGACAGCTATGTTCAAGATGCCTATGCTCTGTCACTTAAGAGTTCTACTAAATAAGGAGTTATTATATGAAGAAATTTTGGTTTATCCTTACAGCTCTAGTCGCCACGTGCTTTCTAGTTGCTTGTAGCGGAAGTCAGGGAGTGAGTCCCAAAACAATTAAGGAAAAGAAGAAAATTGTCGTGGCAACAGAATCTGAATTTGCACCATTTGAGTTCAAATCGTTGGTTAACGGCAAAGATACGCTAGTTGGAGCAGACATCGAGTTGGCCAAAGCTATCGGGAAAAAACTTGGTGTGGAAGTTGAATTTTCCGTGATGTCTTTTGATAATGTTCTTGCTAACGTGCAAAGTGGTAAAGCCGATATCGCCATTGCAGGGATTTCGGTGACAGACGAGCGTAAAAAGGTTTATGATTTTTCAGACAGCTACTATACGTCCGAAAATGTAGTGATTGTCAAAAAAGACAAGGTGAATGACTACACAAGCACTGATAGTCTCGCAAAACAAACGGTCGGTACGCAAAAAGGGTCTGTTCAAGAAACAGTTGCTAAGAAACAAATCTCTAAGGCAAGTGTGGTATCACTGGCTTCAAATGGCGAGATGATTAATGAACTCAAGTCAGGACAGCTTCAAGCAGTTGTACTTGAGAAGGCCATTGCAGAAGGTTATATCGCTCAAAATGATGATTTAACCCTTGCCAACTTTAACCTCAAGTCAGATGGTTCAGATGCTTATGCCGTCGCAACACGTAAGGGTTCGGATGACTTGCTTAAAGAAATCAATGCTGTCATCAAAGAGACTAAAGACTCTGGAAAATTTGACCAATGGTTAAAAGAAGCATCAACCTACAAACAAAGTAAGTAAATTTAAGACTTCCGAGCACCTGAAACGAGTCAATTTCAGGTGCTTTCATCAACGGCGAAAAGTCTCATTGGTGTTTGCTTTACTCACTTAAGGGGAGTCTCCGAAAATTCTTCAATCTAAAATGGGGTATTGCCCCATTTTAGATTGAATTCTCTGCTAAAAACAGTTATTATCAAAGTAGGTAAGTCTGTCAAAATAGACAAATGACATCGTATAGAGTGCTTAAGAAAAGCAAGGAGAAACTATGAAGCTACCACGTTTTGGTGTTGAAGAATGGCTGAATGTCCATGAAAAATCTGCCATATATGATATTGCAGGAGTTTCAATTAAGGCCCTCACAATTGAAGAATTATTTGACCTGTCAGGCCTTGATAAGGACGCCTTTTTTGCCCAACTATTAAAGAAAAAGATGGATTACGGCTGGATTGAGGGGTCGCCAGAGTTCAAGACTCAAGTGGCTAGCTTATACAAGAACGTGCCAGTTGATAATATCCTCCAAACCAATGGGGCAACGGGAGCGACGATGCTAGCCCTTTACGCTCTTATTGAGCCTGAAGACCATGTCATCTCCATGTATCCAACCTATCAGCAGCTCTATGACATTCCTAAGTCACTAGGAGCAGACGTGGATCTCTGGGAGGTTGAGGAGGACAATAACTGGTTGCCTGATTTGGACCAACTCCGTCGTCTCATTCGTCCTAATACCAAGATGATCTGTATTAACAATGCCAACAATCCTACTGGTGCCCTTATGGACGCTGCTTACCTTGAAGAGCTAGTGGCTATCGCTAAAGAAGTAGACGCCTATATCTTCTCAGATGAGGTTTATCGCAGTTTTGACCAGCCTGCGCCTTCTATTGTGGATTTGTATGAAAAGGGCATTGCTGTCAATAGTCTTTCAAAGACCTATTCGATTCCTGGTATTCGTGTGGGTTGGGTTGCTTCTAACACAGAGGTAGCGGGCATTCTGCGTGACTACCGCGACTACACGATGATTTGTGCTGGAGTCTTTGATGATATGGTGGCTGCCCTTGTCTTGGAAAATAAAGAAGCTATCCTAGAACGTAATCGTCAGATTGTAGAGGAAAATCTAGCTATTATGGATGCCTGGATTGCCAAAGAACCTAAAGCCTCATGGATTAGACCTGCTAGTGTTTCCACATCTTTCGTCAAATTAGATGTGAATCGTCCTATCGAAGATTTTGCTTTAGAGCTTCTTCAGGACTATGGTGTTCTTGTGGTTCCGGGTAACCGTTTTGACAAGGAGTCCCATGTCCGCATCGGTTATTGCTGTGACAAGGAAGTCCTTCAAAAAGGCTTAGGAAAATTGTCGCAATTTCTTAATAAATGTTGACAATACTACTAATTTTAAGTAAAATAAACGAGCAAAAATTATATTTATACAGGAGTTTCTTATGAAAAAACTATTCCTTGGAGCCATGGCTCTCCTTGCTGCTGTTACCTTGGTAGCATGTGGGTCAAAAAAAGACGCTTACGAATCTATTAAAGAAAATAAAAAACTTGTCGTGGCTGTCAGTCCAGACTATGCACCATTTGAGTTCAAAACTTTGGTCGATGGTAAAGACCAAGTTGTCGGTTCAGACATCAAGTTGGCACAAGCTATTGCTGATGAACTTGGGGTTAAACTTGAAGTAACAACTATGAGCTTTGATAATGTCCTTTCTAGCCTTCAAGCTGGTAAGGCTGACATTGCTATCTCTGGTATCTCAGTCACTGATGAACGTAAGAAAACCTTCGATTTCTCAGATCCTTACTACGAAACACAAAATGCGATCATCGTTCGTAAAGATCAAGAATCTACCTACTCAAGCCTAGATGCTTTCAAAGGTAAAAAAGTAGCTGTTCAAAAAGGTACTATCGAAGAAGGCCTTGCTAAGAAACAGTTGAAAGACTCAACGGTCGTATCACTTACAGCAATGGGTGAAGCTATTAACGAAGTTAAGTCTGGCCAAGTTGATGCTGTTGACCTTGAAAAACCAGTAGCAGAAGGTTACGTGGCACAAAATCCAGATTTGGCATTGGCAAGTGTTGCCCTCAAAGTTAACGATGGTGATGCTAAAGCAGTCGCTATGGCTAAAGGTAATGACAAATTGAAAGAAGCAGTAAACAAGGTTATCAAGAAATTGAAAGACAATGGTACTTACGACGAGTACATCAAGGATGCTTCTAAATACACAGCAGTTGAATAAAAAAATGACTAGAGGATGATTCCTCTAGTTTTTTGTATAGCAAATCATCTGATGAATCTTTATGAAACATAGAAAATAGGGATGATGTCAAAAATTCTCAAACTTAAAAGATATTTCTTGACAGAAAAAGATCAGTCTTGTATACTTGAATAGAACGTGTAAAATGTTACATTATCTTGAGGAGGTGAATTCAATGTCAAAAACAGTAGTACGTAAAAACGAATCACTTGACGACGCTCTTCGTCGTTTTAAACGTTCTGTGACTAAAGCTGGTACTCTTCAAGAGGCTCGTAAACGTGAACATTACGAAAAACCTTCTGTAAAACGTAAACGTAAATCAGAGGCAGCTCGCAAACGTAAAAAATTCTAATTAAGAATGAAATTAACAGAAAAAAACTTGAGCCTTCTCAAGTTTTTTTCTTTTCATCGAATAAATAAGTCAGTTAGTAGTTATGAGATACAAAAAAATAAGACGTCTGAGAGTTCGGACGTCTTAAGTTTCATATGCTTTTAGGTGAACAAATAAAGATTATTTGTTTGCAAGAAGATCGCGGATTTCAGCAAGCAATTCTTCTTGTGATGGAGCTGCTGCTTCTTCAGTAGCTTCTTCTTCTTTTTTACCAAGAGCTGTAGCGTGGTTAGCAGCTTTAACAACGAAGAAGAGAGTAGTACCAACGATGATAAAGTTGATAACTGCGCTCAAGAAGCTACCGTATGCGATACCGTTCCATGACAATTTAGAGAGGTTTTCAACGTTAGCAGCCTTAACAACTGGGTTAAGGATAAGTGGTGTGATGATATCACTTACAAGTGAAGTGATAATAGCGTTGAAAGCAGCCCCCATAACAACGGCTACAGCAAGGTCAAGGACGTTACCCTTGAACAAAAAGTCTTTAAGTTCTTTAATCATTTTGACAATGAATCCTTTCATTTATTCACTTTTAATAGTCTATCTGATTTTGTAAATCTTGACAAGAGTTTTGCTCATGAAAAATCAATTTTATTTTACTTTCATTTTTCGTCATGTTATAATTAGAGGTAATGCAATTATGGTAAGATGGGGGGCGATTAGATGGTAATTGATAAAGCTTTAATAGAAGATATTAAGAGCAGTACCAATATCGTCGACGTGATTGGTGAAGTTGTCAGTCTTAATCGTGCTGGCCGCAATTACCTGGGTCTCTGCCCCTTCCATAAGGAGAAAACCCCATCATTTAATGTTATTGAGGACAGACAGTTTTACCATTGTTTTGGTTGCGGAAAGTCTGGAGATGTCTTTAAATTTTTAGAGGAATACCGTCAGGTTTCTTTCCAAGAAAGTGTTAAGGTTCTGGCAGATCGCTTAGGTATTGCAGTTACGCTAGACGCACCCAGACAATCTCAGCAGCAGAATTCTCCTAATCAAGCCTTCTATGATCTTCATGAGGATGCGCTTAAGTTTTATCACGCTGTTCTGATGACGACCAAGATAGGAGAAGCAGCGCGTGCTTACCTCTATGAGCGTGGTATGACTGACGATTTACTTAAGACCTTCCAGATTGGTCTAGCCCCTGACGAACCAGATTATCTCTATCAGTCTGTATCAAAAAAATATGACGAAGAGGTACTGACAGAATCAGGTCTTTTTAATCTTTCTGAAAGTAATCGCCTTTTCGATACTTTTAAAAATCGAATTATGTTTCCGCTTAAGAATGAGTTTGGAAAGACCATCGGTTTTTCAGGGCGTGTTTGGACTAAGGAAGATATTGAAAAAGGACAGGCCAAGTACAAGAATACTAGGGCTACCCGTATTTTCAATAAGTCCTATGAACTCTACCACCTCGATCAGGCTAAGTCAGTCATTCAGAAGACTCATGAGGTCTATCTGATGGAGGGGTTCATGGATGTCATTGCTGCCTATAGGGCTGGGCATGTTAATGCTGTGGCTTCCATGGGGACGGCGTTGACCCCTGAGCATGTCAATCGTCTTCGTAAGTTAACCAAGAAAATTGTTCTGACCTATGATGGTGATAAGGCTGGGCAAAATGCGATTGCCAAGTCTCTTGAGCTTTTATCGGATTTTCAAGTGGATATTGTTAAAATTCCAGATAATATGGACCCTGATGAATATCTACAGAAAACATCCGAAGAGGCTTTGGGGAAACTTTTGGTCGAGTCCCGTATTTCAGATGTGGAATTTTGGATAGGACAGCTAAAACCTGCTAATGTAGACAATCTTCAAGCAGAGATTGCCTATGTTGAGCAGATTGCTAAGATTATTGCCAAGTCACCTTCTGTGACGGCACAAAATTCCTACATTTCTAAGGTGGCTGACCTTTTACCAGACTTCGATTTTTTCCAAGTCGAGCAAGCGGTCAATAACGAACGGTTGACCATGAGAAATCAGCAGACGGCTCAATTATCGGCTGCTAGTAATAGTGCTTATGAGTCTTCAGCGTCAGGATTCAGAGGGACGGTCAAACTACCTTCTACACCTAAGATTACAGGTCTTCGTCGGGCGGAAAATCAACTCTTCCATCGTATGCTTAATCATCCTATGATTTTGAATGACTATCGCATGAGAGAGGAGTTTTTCTTCCAAACACCTGAGTTAGAGGAGCTTTATCATATTCTGAAGCAGGATGGACAGATTGATACCGTAGCTCTGTCTCTACTTTCTCAAGAGGTGCAAACAGCCTATTATCAGGTTTTAGAGGAGATTTTACCACCTGAAACTAGTCTTGAAGAAGTTCAGGCTATCGAAGAGCGTAGAAATCATTTTTTGAGGGAACAGGACTTTCGTAAGCAAAGTAAACAAATAAGAGAATCAAGTAACCACGGTGATGTGGATGCAGCGGTGGAAGCCCTGCAAATGCTCATCGCCCAAAAACGAGATATGGAGTAACACATGACAAAGAAAAAACAAAATACAGCATTTAACGTTCAAGTCGCTGATTTCATTCGTAACCACAAAAAGGCTGGTACAGCAATTGATGATGAAGTCACAGAAAAACTAGTTATCCCATTTGTTCTTGACGCTGATGGGATTGATGACCTTTTGGAACGTTTGACAGATGGCGGTATTTCTATCACTGATAAGGACGGAAATCCTTCATCTAAATATGTTGTTGAAGCCCCAAAACCAGAAGAGTTGACAGACGAGGAGCTTCTTGGTTCAAACTCAGCTAAGGTCAATGACCCTGTTCGTATGTATCTCAAAGAGATTGGGGTAGTTCCTCTCTTGAGTAATGAAGAGGAAAAAGAATTGGCTATCGCTGTTGAAAATGGTGACTTGGAAGCTAAACAACGTTTGGCAGAAGCCAACCTTCGTTTGGTAGTCTCAATCGCTAAACGTTATGTTGGACGTGGTATGCAGTTCTTGGACTTGATTCAAGAAGGTAATATGGGGCTTATGAAAGCCGTTGATAAATTTGACTACTCTAAAGGTTTCAAATTCTCAACTTATGCGACATGGTGGATCCGTCAAGCAATCACACGTGCCATCGCAGACCAAGCACGTACCATCCGTATCCCAGTTCACATGGTTGAAACTATTAATAAATTGGTACGTGAGCAACGTAACCTCTTGCAAGAGTTGGGACAAGACCCAACGCCTGAGCAAATCGCTGAACGTATGGATATGACTCCAGATAAGGTTCGTGAAATCCTTAAGATTGCTCAAGAGCCAGTTTCTCTTGAAACACCTATCGGTGAAGAGGATGACAGCCATTTAGGTGACTTTATCGAGGATGAAGTTATCGAAAATCCAGTAGATTACACAACTCGTGTCGTTCTTCGTGAACAATTGGATGAAGTGCTTGATACCCTTACAGACCGTGAAGAAAACGTTCTTCGTCTTCGTTTTGGTCTTGATGATGGCAAGATGCGTACCTTGGAAGATGTTGGTAAAGTCTTCAACGTTACGCGTGAACGTATTCGTCAGATTGAAGCTAAGGCCCTTCGTAAATTACGCCACCCAAGCCGCAGCAAACAACTTAAAGACTTTATTGAAGACTAAGATAGTAAATGGAAGGGGCCTGATTATTAGGCCCTGATTTTGGAGGAAAAGCTATGTCTGAAGTAAAATACACTGAAGCAGAAATTGAAAAAATCAAGGACCGTATCTTGGAAGCTTTAGAAATGGTTATTGACCCTGAGTTGGGGATTGATATTGTCAACCTTGGCCTTATTTACGATATCCGTTTCCAGCAAGATGGCTATACTGAAATCGATATGACCTTGACGACTATGGGATGCCCACTGGCAGATCTTTTGACAGACCAAATTTATGACGCTATGAAAGAAGTTCCTGAGGTAACCAAGACTGAGGTTAAATTGGTCTGGACACCAGCATGGAATATTGAAAAAATGAGTCGCTATGCCCGTATCGCCCTAGGTATTCGTTAGGAGAAGGCTTATGAAAACACTGGCTATCGTTGTTCCTTGTTATAACGAGGAAGAGACCATCCATCCTTTTTTAGAGGCTTGTCAGGCAGTTGAGCGACAAATAGCCAATCAGTTGGCTTTCAACTATTACTTTGTCAATGACGGTTCAAAAGATCGTACCTTAGAAGTTTTAAGACAGGTTTCAAAACAGTTTGAGAATGTTCATTATCTCTCTTTCTCTCGTAATTTTGGGAAGGAAGCCGGCTTACTTGCAGGACTTGAAGCAGCCCAAGGTGACTACGTCACAGTTATGGATGCTGATCTTCAAGATCCTCCTGAACTGCTCATCGAGATGTATGCCAAAATCCAAGAAGGTTACGACGTTGTCGGGACACGACGTGCAGACCGCAAGGGTGAGCCAACTATTCGTTCACTTTTTGCCAAGGCCTTCTATTGGTTGATTAATAAAGTTTCTGATACTGAAATGGTGGATGGGACACGTGATTTCCGCCTGATGACTCGTCAAGTCGTTGATGCCATCCTTGAGCTCAAGGAAGTCAATCGTTTTTCAAAAGGGCTCTTTTCTTGGGTCGGATTTGACGTGGCCTATGTCTCTTATGAAAATCGTGAACGTGTGGCGGGAGAGACTTCGTGGTCTTTCTGGAGCCTATTGAGTTACTCACTTGATGGCTTTATCAACTTTTCCGAAGTGCCTTTGAAACTTGCTACTTGGGCAGGGATCATCTCATTCTTAATCTCTTTAGTTGGAATTGCCTTTGTCGTTATCCGAAAACTAACTATAGGTGGGAGTGTTGCAGGCTGGGCAAGTCTTGTCTCAATTATCCTCTTTATCGGAGGAATCCAACTCTTAGCCTTGGGAATCATCGGGAACTACATCTCAAAGATTTTCCTAGAAACCAAGAAACGACCAGTGTATATTGTTAAGGAAAAAGGGTGAAGGAATGAGTGCAAAAAAGAAAATAATTAATGCCTTTATGTTAATTGTTCTTTTGTTTGGGTTAATATCATTGTTTGCCTCTTATCCTCTTTCAAATGGAGATGAAGGCTTCCATATGGCAAAGAGTTATTCTATGTTTTCTGCGAGATATCCTAAGGAGACCTCGGAAAAAAGATTAAGAGAGATTGAGCTTACTGCCATTAGTCAACCTAAACAAATTTCTATAAGAAAATTTTACGGTGAAAAGATTGAAAGTGTTGCAAATGATGGAATTAAATTTAATGTTTTAACCGACCAAAATCTAACATCAAAAATAGATGTTGGGCATCTTGTACCTGCAATTGGTCTACTCCTAGGAAGGTTGATTTACCCAAGCTACGGTGTAATGTTATTATCTGCTAGATTATTTAATTTAATCTTCTTTTTGGGAGGAATGTATCTAATTTTTAGAAGGGCCAAGTTTGATCATCTGATTTTCTTGATGATATTTACTGTTCCTTTTATGCAGAAAATAGCTAGTCCATCATATGATATCTTTGCATTTCTTGCTGTAGCAGCCTTTGGGACAAATTTCTTATATTTGAGTCAGTTAAAAAAAGTATCAGATGTAAGGAAAGAAGATGTTGTTTATACATTGATGACTATAGCATTAATTCTGTTAACAAAACTTAACTATATTTTTGCTTTACCAGTATTATTGGGAATTCCAATAGTATATAATCCTATATTATCAGTACTTAAACGTTTTCCGAGAATAATAAGAGTATCATTAGCAATTGTAACTAGTTTATTATTCTTAACAGTTGTTTTATTTGTCCACAGAGTCTTTAATATTCCAGATTTGATAAAGGTATTTTTCAATAATTACTTAAATGTTGCAACTATGGGGGGGAGAGGTGCAACACTATTCTCTGTGGTTCAGGATAATCTTCCGGAGATAGTGAATATCTGTTGGATTGTTTGTTTAGTATTAGTAATGATGTCAACTCAACAGAGTGGATATAGGTTATCTACAGCTCTAGTTGGTTTAATAGTTTATCTATTAAATTGGTTTGGTATATTTTTAGGATTTTACAATTTACATCCAAATCATATAACTTTTGATGATTTGACGGGAAGATACTTACATGCATATATTATTTTCCTTATCCCACTGATGTCATGGTTAGGAATGAAAATGAATTTTAGAATTTCCCCAAATGCTAAGTATTATATTGCTATTTTTTCAACAACCGGTGTCTTAGCTTTATATATAATAGCAATTGTATATAGAGGGTTTATTTTAGGTATCACTCCTGCGTGGAAAAACTGAGAGATAAAGCAGATTTTTTCTGCTTTTTTTGTTAAAATTAAACTAACATTATTGGAAATATAAGGAGAAAAATATGATTCTAGTAACAGGTGCAAATGGCCAACTTGGAACTGAGCTTCGTCACCTTCTTGACGAGCGTAACGAAGAGTATGTAGCAGTAGATGTAGCAGAAATGGACATCACAGATGCTGAAAAAGTAGATGAAGTGTTTGCGGAAGTAAAACCAACCTTGGTATATCACTGTGCTGCCTACACAGCTGTTGATGCTGCTGAAGATGAAGGTAAAGAACTTGACTATGCTATCAATGTGACTGGTACTGAAAATGTCGCTAAGGCTGCTGAAAAACACGGTGCAACGCTGGTTTATATTTCAACGGACTACGTTTTTGATGGTGAAAAACCAGTCGGTCAAGAGTGGGAAGTTGATGATAAGCCAGATCCACAGACAGAGTATGGACGTACAAAACGCATGGGTGAAGAGTTAGTCGAAAGACATGTGACTAACTACTACATTATCCGTACAGCTTGGGTGTTCGGTAACTATGGTAAGAACTTTGTCTTCACTATGCAAAATCTTGCTAAGACTCACAAGACACTCACAGTTGTTAATGATCAACATGGACGCCCAACTTGGACACGTACTTTGGCAGAGTTTATGACATATTTGGCTGAAAACCGTAAGGAATATGGTTACTATCACTTGTCAAATGATGCAGCAGAAGATACAACTTGGTATGACTTTGCGGTCGAAATTCTCAAAGATACTGATGTTGAAGTGAAACCTGTTGATTCAAGCCAATTCCCAGCTAAAGCTAAACGCCCACTTAACTCAACAATGAGTTTGGCTAAGGCTAAGGCTACAGGATTTGTCATTCCAACATGGCAAGATGCTTTGAAAGAGTTTTACAAACAAGAAGTGAAATAATTAAAATGGGAAGATGGTGTGAAGCCATCTTTTCATTTGGTGATACGATTAGGAGAGTTATCGAAGAGCTAAAATAAATATAGTTATACTTAAATGTATTGCAATAGTAGAAGAATAAATTTTAATTTTTTATAAAAGAATTTTATTGTCAATTCGCTTACACACTTTTTTATAACTTTGTATACCGGTCTCAAATTAATTATAGTTTTACATTCAATAAATTTACGAGATATGAATATAAATAGCTTAAAAATTAATAACATGGTATAATGTATGGAAAAGTCAAAACATCTAACTTGATAGTTTGAACTAGTGAAAAGGAGTTTTTGAAAGAGTTATGTCAATTTATATTATGACTCATAAAAAATTTGAACCATTTACAAATAGTACTGATTATAAAACCATGCTTGTTGGAGCCGATTTCAATAAGGCTGACAGAACATATATTAAAGATAACAGCTTTATTGGAAATATTTCAAATAAAAATGCTTCATTTTGTGAATTAACTGGAGCGTATTGGATGTGGAAACAGTCTAATGAAGAAATTCTTGGTTTAGTTCATTATCGAAGATATTTTGTTAATTCTAACGGTGATCCAGTTAGCTTAGCGGAAGTTGAAAATATGTTATCAAACTTTGATATAATTCTTCCTGAGAAAGTAACAACAACCTTTCTTGGTCTCCCTTGTTCTTTGAAAAAGCATTTTAAAAATGGACATGGAAAAGAAGGACTGGAAGCCTGGGAAGCATGTAAGAAAGTAATATTAAACAACAATCCAGATTTTGCAGATTCATTTGATAAAGTGGAAAACTCATCAGAGGGTTATTTTTACAATATGTGTATCATGAGGAAAGATAGGTTTGATAGCTATCATAAATGGTTATTTGATACACTATTTGAAGTTGAAAAAATGATCGATGTTACAAAGTATAGTAAGTATAACCAAAGAATGTTTGGTTTCTTATCAGAGCGTCTAATGAATGTTTGGGTTACTTATCATAAACTAAATGTTAAAGAGTTGCCGATCAATTTCTCAGAACCGATTTCGTATTTTAAAAATTTAAAATTATTTTTGGATAGGAAGTTTTCGAGATGACTAAAAATAGCCAAGGTAGGAACTCGGTTAAAATGAATATCATAATGAATTTTATTTTAACAATTTCTAGTTTTATTTTTCCTTTGATAACATTCCCATACGTTTCTCGTATTTTACTTCCAGTAGGAACAGGAAAAGTTGCTTTTGCGACCTCAGTCGTATCTTATTTTACTATGTTTGGGATGCTTGGAATTCCAACCTATGGTATCCGAGCTACTGCAAAAGTAAGACATGATAAGAATAAGTTATCTAAACTCGTTCAGGAAATTATGACTATTAACGGAATTGCTATGCTGATTTCGTTATTTTTCTATATATTAGCAATATTATTTATTCCCAAATTGGTAGCTAATAGAATACTATTCATAATAAACATCTCAGTCCTATTGTTAAATTTTATTGGTTGTGATTGGCTATACAAGGGATTGGAGCAATATCAGTTTATAACAATTCGATCTGTAATAATGAAGTTTGTGGCTGTTATATTGATGTTTGTTTTTGTTAATTCAACTAGCGATTTTCCTGCTTATGGGGCAATTACTATATTAGCAAGTTTAGGATCCTACTTTTTCAATTTTATTAATTTAAGAAATATTGTTGAATTAAAATTTGATAAAAAACTTAATCTAAAACAACATTTTAGACCAATTCTTACCTTTTTTGTCATGACTGTTGCGACTACAATCTATACAAGTCTAGATTCTGTAATGTTAGGATTTATGAAAGGTGATGAGGCTGTTGGTTACTATAATGCGGCAATAAATATAAAAAATATCTTAGTGAGTTTGGTAACATCAGTTGGAGCAGTTCTTTTACCAAGATTGTCAGTTTTTATAAAGGAAAAACGAGAAACAGAATTTAGAGATCTCACTTCAAAAGCATTATATTTTGTCGTTTTTATAAGTATTCCGTTATCTGTTTATTTCTTTATTTATGCGAAACAAGGAATTTATTTTTTATCTGGATCTGCTTTTGATAATTCAGTCATTCCAATGCAAATTGTCATGCCAACCTTACTATTAATTGGATTGTCAAATTTGTTTGGGATTCAAATATTAGTTCCTATGGATAGAGAATTGGTAGTTGTTCATTCAGTGTCATTAGGAGCGGTTACTAATTTAGTTTTAAATTCTATCTTAATACCAATTTATGGAGTTTCTGGAGCGGCATTAGGGACGCTAATTGCTGAATTTCTTGTTACAATTTACCAAGCTTTTTATTTAAGAGATTTTTTGAGCAAGATAATTTATCCAGTAGATTATATGAAAATATTATTATCTGCAATAATCGCTGGAGGAGTAAGTTCATTAATATCTTTTCTTATATCAATTAACAATAATTTTTTTGAATTAGTTATTTCATTTATTGTGTTTGGTTTAATGTATTTTATTACGTTAATTGTATTCAGAGAGAAAACGTTTTTATCTATTATTGAAAGTTTTAAGAGGAATTAAGAATGTCGAAGTTTGACTATTTAGTTGTTGGTTCAGGTTTGTTTGGCGCAATATTTGCATGTGAGGCTGCGAATAAGGGAAAACGAGTTAAAGTTATAGAAAAGCGAAATCATATAGCTGGTAATGTTTATACGAAAGAACAAGAAGGTATACAGGTTCACGAATACGGTGCTCATATCTTTCATACGTCAGATAAGAAAATTTGGGATTATGTAAATCAGTTTGCTGATTTTAATCGTTATACAAATTCTCCGATTGCTAATTTTAAAGGAGAAATCTATAATCTTCCGTTTAATATGAATACTTTTAATAAGCTTTGGGGGGTAATAACACCTGATGAAGCTGAAGCGAAGATTAATGAGCAATGTTCTGTATTAAAAGGAAAAGTTCCGGAGAATCTTGAAGAACAGGCTATTTCATTAGTTGGTACAGATATATATGAAAAGCTTATAAAACATTATACTGAAAAACAATGGGGGAAAAAATGTACGGAGTTACCAGCTTTTATCATAAGGCGTCTCCCAGTACGTTTTACTTATGATAATAATTATTTTAATGATGTATATCAGGGTATCCCCATTGGAGGATATACGCAGATTATTGAGAAAATGTTAAATCATCCGAATATTGTTGTGGAATTGAATACAGACTTTTTTGAAAGAAAAGAAAGTTATTTAAGAGAATTTCCAAAGATTGTTTTTACTGGTATGATTGATCAATTCTTTGATTATAAACTTGGTAAACTTGAATACCGTAGTTTACGTTTTGAAACTGAAGTAATTAATGTTTCGAATTATCAAGGAAATGCTGTTGTTAACTATACAGATTCTGTAACTCCTTATACCCGTATTATTGAACATAAACATTTTGAGTTTGGTGATCAGGAAAAAACTATTATTACCAAAGAATATTCAAAAAAATGGGAATCTGGTGACGAACCGTACTACCCAGTAAATGATGAGAAGAATAACCACCTCTATAAGTCTTATAAAAAATTAGCTGAGAAGTATGGTAATATAATTTTTGGTGGTCGCCTTGGACAATATCGATATTATGATATGCACCAGGTAATTGCTGCAGCACTACAATGTGTTGAAAAGGAAATAAATTAATTGAGGGGTATCAATGACGAATCCAGAAGGTTCGATAATTATTCCAGTATATAATGCTCGAGATTCTATAGATAAATGTATAGATTCAATTACTAGCCAAACTTTTTAATATTTTGATGTTGGTGTTATATCGTGCAATTGACGTTTACTTAGATGTTTTTCAACAACGAAATCTTTGTTATTTTTAAGTTTAACTTTCTTGTTTAATAAACTTATTACTACCTACTATATTGGATTATAGAATCACTATTAGAAATTTTAGAAAAGTTTTTCTCTGTCATACCAAAATATTTTAGCAATTTAATTTATATATTGAGAGAAGTATTTCCTTATCCTTAAATGGTTTCCTAATTACTTATGTCTATAATGAAACTAAAATAGACATTGATTTGCTTTTAGTCCAAGGTTATTTTTCAAATGGTATGCAGCGAGATTTTAATATATTGTTTATGCTAGTCTTTGTCCTATCTCTTTTATTTTGTATTGAGAGCTTTGACTACTCAGCTATCAATTTATTGGTCTGAAAAAACATGAGTATTCTACAAGCAAGTACATCTTTTGTTTTTAACTATGACTATCATAGGCGTTAATATGTCTAGGTTATCTAATTGATACAGAAGGTTTTAGGTTTAATCTATAGTTCACTATTAGTAGGGTATAAAGTTCCTTTTGCACCCTCCTTGAGGCAGGTATTCAGAATGTGTTTGTGCTGTTATTGACATCGTTATTACAATATTTAGAAAGCAAACCTATCTTGTCATTGTATACATTTCTATTTTTATTGTAGCCGAATTTATCACAATGCCATTTATAAAGGGGGAGGGTATTATGGGTGCATCATTGTCATTCTTAATTTTAATGATTATCTTTTTTAGTGCTAGCTTGTTAATTTATATTTGGGTAAATAATAAGGATAAAAGAAAGAGAAGTTAATGAACATTTTATTTACGTTAAACAATGCTTTTGTTCCTCAAGTTGCAACTTGTATGTGTTCAATCTTTGAGAATAATAAATCAATGGATGAGATTGATATCTATTTACTAAACACCGATATCTCTGAGTCTAATAAAGCTAAACTAAAAGAATTCACCAAACTTTATGGTCGTTCAGTTCATTTTATTACCCTACCTAATCTGACGAGCCTGATAGATTTTGATTTTGATACAAATGGATGGTCACCAATTGTGTTGGCGCGTCTCTTAGTTGATAAGCTTTTACCAGATGATATCGATAGAATTTTGTATTTAGATGGTGATACCTTGGTATTGGGGAGTCTTGAATCTCTATGGAAATTAGACATGGGTAACCGTTCAATCGGAATGGGACCGGAATCTACTGTTGATGCAGAGCGAAGAGGATTTCTAGGTCTGGACAAACAAATGTATTGTAATGCTGGAGTTCTACTTATTGATTTACAGAGATGGAGAAAGCGTAAACTTGGAGAGAAAGTTCTAGAGTATTATAAAAAACATGATGGAAATCTTTTTGCTAATGATCAAGATGCAATTAATGGATCTTTAAAAGATGATATTTATGTTATTTCTCCAAAATATAATTTCTTCAATATTTACTTCTTTTACCCTTATAAGGTGTTAAAAAAACTTTCTTTTCCTGCGGAGTTCATAAGTAGACAAGAGTTGCGAGAAGCTATTGAAAATCCAATCATTGTCCATTATCTAGGAGAGGAACGCCCTTGGAGAAAGGGAAATACTCATAAACTAAGAAAGTACTATCTTTATTATCTTGAAAAGACACCTTGGTCTAAAACGCCTATGGAAACTGGTTGGGAATTATACTTTATTTGTTTTAGGATTTTTAATATAGTTATGAAACCTTTTCCAATGTTACGTTATAAGATAATTAACTCACTTATACCAACATTCATGAAATATCGAAAAAAACAACTTCAAAAGAATAAGAATTAGTTGTAATGGATAAAGAAAGAAAATAATAGATGAGAGTTTTAATGATAATTCCTGCCTACAATGAGGAGGAAAGTATTTTCGACACGGTAACAAGTATCTTGAATTACCGCAAGAAAGTTGATTTTGATTTGGACTACGTTGTTATCAATGATGGATCAACAGATAAGACAAAACAAATTCTGAAAGAGAATCATTTTAATGCTGTTAATCTCGTGATGAATCTTGGAATTGGCGGTGCGGTTCAAACTGGCTACAAATATGCACTAGAGCATGACTATGATGTAGCAGTTCAATTTGATGGTGATGGACAGCATGATATTGAATCCTTGTCAGATTTGCTAGAACCAATTCGAAAAAATGAAGCAGACCTAGTTATTGGTTCTCGCTTTGTTGGTGATGTTAAGTCTGAATTTCAAACAACTTTTATGAGACGTTTCGGAATTAGTGTTATTTCCAATCTTATCAAATGGACAACGGGACAAAGAGTTTTAGATACAACTTCGGGTTACCGTTTGGCTGACAAAGCTGTTATCAAACAGTTCGCTAAGCGTTATCCAATCAAGTATCCAGAACCAGAAACTATTGTTCATATTTTGAAACGTAAATATCGAGTTGTTGAACGACCAGCAAATATGTTTGAACGTACTGGAGGTGTTTCTTCCATTACGCCAATTAAATCTATTCGATATATGCTTGAAGTGTGTTCGTCGATTGTTATTGCAGCCTTTATGAGGGAGAGTGAATAATGTCAGTTTTATCTATTGTGATGTTGGTAGCTTCAATCTTTTTCCTTTATTTAGTCATTAGAAATATCAATAAGAATAATATCTTATTTGAACAGGCCTTCATGTGGATTGTCATCAGTCTGGTTATGATTGTTATTTCTATTTTTGATGTTATTCCGGTTTATTTTGCAGGATTACTTGGATTTGAACTAACTTCGAATTTTTTGCTGTCGCTTGCTATCTTTTTCTTGTTGGTCATCGCTTTCCTACAAACCATGACTTTATCGAAACAAAAAGAGCAGATTAAACATTTAGTTCAGGAATTGTCTATTCTAAAAAGTCATGTAGAAGAGAAAGAGGAAAAGAATGAATGATAATCATACTTGGGTAATTTGCGCTTATGGAGAAACTGATTATCTTGAAGCCTGTATTCAATCTTTGAAAAATCAAACTCTTCAATCTCAAATTATCTGTTATAGTTCAACGCCACTTGATTCGATTAAGGAACTTTGCCAGCGTTATGCTATCCCATTTTATACTAAACAAGGTGGGGGGATTGGCAAGGATTGGAATAATGCTATCTCTTTTGTAGAAACAAAATATGCTACTATCGCCCATCAGGATGACTATTATGAGCCAAGATATGCAGAAAAAGTATTGGCCAAGATGGAAAAAGCTAGTGATGTCCTAATCGGATATTCTGATTATTTTGAAGAAAAAAATGGTCTAAAGATTCCTGCAAATACAAACCTTAAGATTAAAACTTTGATGTTAAAAACAATGAATCTTTTTTCTGGTAATCATTTTTGGCGTAACCGAGTAATGGCTTTTGGTAATCCAATTTGTTGTCCTGCTGTCACCTATAATCTTGAAAAATTGAAGAATTTCTACTTTGATGAGGGAATGAAAGTCAGCCTTGATTGGTATGCTTGGTATAAGATTAGTGAATACAAGGGACGTTTTATCTATGTGTCAGATAAGCTAATGTGCCACCGAATTCATGAGGAATCTGAGACATCTAAGACTATTGCTGATAATACTCGTAGTAAAGAAGATTTGTATATGTACCAACTCTTTTGGCCAAAATGGATAGCAAATATTCTTATGAAACAATATGTGAAGAGTCAGAAGACGAATGGGTAGTGTACAAAAATTTATAAAGCAGAATCGTTCTGCTTTTTTTGTTACTCAATAGCAAGAGGACTTTTTCTTTTTTGTATAAACTATAGTATAATTAAGGTGGTATGCACTTTCAAAGATTGATTAAAGTAGTAATCTTTGAAGCTTAGTAATATTAGTAATTATCAGGTACTAATTGATATTTTGTTAAACAAAATGGATGGAAAAATGAATAATTTAATCTCAGTGGTTGTAACCTGTTATAATCACGAAAAGTATATTGAGCAATGCTTGCGAAGTGTTTTTAATCAGACTTATACTAATATCGAATTAATCGTTTTGGATGATGGTTCGACGGATAGTTCAACTCAAATTATCCAAGAGGTTTTGAAGGATTCACCTTATGAGACAAGATTTGAAACTCATGAAAACCTTGGGGTGGTAAATAATCGAAATTTGGGACTCGAGCTTATTAGAGGTGATTATTTGCTATTTGTAGATAGTGATAACTACCTCGATGCGGATTATGTGGAACAGTTGTATAGTAAATTGACGGAAACAAATGCTGACATCGTGTACTGTGATCTTTTTAACCCAGAAAAAGAAGAGTTCTACCTCAAAAGCCGTGAATTTGATTTAACTGCTTTCCTAAATGCTAGTTTCATTGATAACTGTTCTTTGATTCGTAGAAGTATTATTGGAAAAGCTTGCTATGATGAGAAGTTAAATCGTAAAAAACTTGAAGATTATGACTTTATATTGAATCTCATTATTAATAATGGAGCTAAAGCAGTATATCAGCCAAACACCAAGCTTAATTATCGTGTTTTTGAAAAAAACTCGATTTCAAAAAGGGATTCTGTTCGCTACCATTATGAAATCTATCTCGAAATTCTTGAGAAGTATCTCGATAAGTTACCACATGAAATCTATCAAGCTGTTTGCGAAAACTTAATGATTTTGGAGAGTCGTATAGATGATTTGATAAATCATCACGATGATGTGACAGACTATGTTAATCGCTTGAAAAAAGAACGTGATCAACTTGAACGAAGAAAGTATACACAATCTAAGCAATTGAAGGATGCCCATAAAGAAATGAAGCTTATCCGAAGTTCGCTGTCATATCGTTTAGGTAACGCCCTTATTACACCTATAAAGACAGCAGGATTAATTGCGAAGAATCCAAAGGCTATTAAAAATTATTTGAGAGCTTTAAAAGTCAAAGTGATACAGTTACGTCGTCGAATGACACCACTTAAGGTTCGTCAGTTACGACGTCTCAGAAATAGTCAACGCTCTGTCTTGTCATATAATGGTAAGAAAGCACTGATTTATGTTATTTTTGAGTCTGAATCTCGTCTTCAAGAATATAAATTACGTTTCTTGCAAGCCTTGGCTCCATTGGTAGATGATGTTATTGTAGTTATCAATGGGCAGCTTCACGATGATGATATTAATATCCTTGAAACCTACGGTAGGGTTTTAACTCGTGATAACAAGGGATATGATACTGCAGCCTTTAGAGAAGGAATCTTTGCCTTTGGTAAAAATAAGCTTAAAGATTATGACCAGCTCCTCTTGGTGAATGATACCAATATTGGTCCAATGAGAGATCTGTCTCAAGTATTCCAGGAAATGGCTGATAAGCAACTAGATTTCTGGGGAATCTCCTTTGGAGAAGAGCAAGAGGACGTTACTAGAGAGAATCCTTATGGTTATATTCCTAAGCATCTTCAATCTTATTTCCTAGTTATTGAAAAGCTCATGCTAAACGATGATGACTTTTATGAGTACTGGACACACTTGACGGATACAGATTCTCGTGATAAGGCTATTGGTCGACATGAGACACGTTTTACTAAGCATTTTGCTGATTTAGGTTATCGTTATGATGCGGTCGTGCAAGAATACGAAGATTCTGCCATGTATATCCACCCGCTTAAGATGCTCAAAGCAGGTAGTCCTTTGGTGAAATACACGGCTCTGAAAAATTATGATGAAGACCAGTTCTTGTGGCAAGGTCTGGATCGTGATTCAGAAGTCCCTGACTTGTTAGAGTTTGTTGCAGAAGAAACGGATTACCCTGTGGCAATCTTGGAAGATATTGTAAATAAATTTAAGGCTGTTCCACGTGATCAATACATTCTATTGATTGATGGGGTTGAAAATATTATTCCGCAATGTACCCGTTATCGTGTCTTTAACAAGGCAGAACAATTACGAAAGCATGGCTTTGCAGTCAAAGTTGTTAACCTATCTGATTTCCAATTATCGATGGCTCAAAATGCTAGTCACATCATCATCTACCGTTCACCAATCTCACCTGAGCTTTTGCGTCTCTGTCATTTAGCTAAGGAATATGGAAAACCTGTCTTCTTTGATATTGATGATTTGGTTTTTGATACGGTTTATACAGATCAATTGAGTTATACGCAAGGGTTGAATTCGGTTGAAAAAGGAAACTATGATGCAGGTGTTCGAAATTATGGCTATATGCTAGAAAACTGTGATGGTGCCATTACTTCGACTAACCAATTGCAGGAGGAGTTGTATAAGTACCAAAGTAAGGTTTTACTTAATCGCAACTTGGCTTCTGATGACTTAATCGCTATTAGTAGTCAATATATCAAAGATTACTCTCAAGCATCTGATATTGTTAAGATTGGTTATTTCTCTGGTTCAATTAGTCATAATGAGAATTTTGAATTGATTAAACCAGCTATTAAGCAACTGCTTACAAAATATAGCAATGTCCAATTACATATTGTCGGGATTCTCGATATCCCTCAGGATATGAAGCCCTTTGAAAATCAAATTGTAACTCACGATTATGTGGACTGGGATAAATTGCCTGCCTTGATTAGTGAGGTTGATATTAACCTAGCACCGCTTGTAGATTCTATCTTTAACCGTGCGAAGTCAGAGATTAAGTGGATTGAAGCTGCCTTGGTGAAGGTGCCAACAGTAGCAAGTAAGATAGGAGCTTTCTCAGATGCGGTTGTTGATGGTGAAACAGGATTGTTAGCTACTGATGACCAGTGGTTTGACAAGCTTGAAGCCTTGGTTTTATCTCCAGAATTAAGACAGAAAATTGCAGATGCTGCTTATCGGGCTGTTCTTGAAAACTGTACGTTAAGCAAGAAAGATGATATGGTGACTTATTTTGAACAGAATTAAACAGATAAAAGTTGAAAATTTATTTTTCATCTTAGCAACGATTTTTATTTTCTCATTTATGTTTGTATTTCCAATTAATCGTGTGCCAGACGAAACAAACCATGCACGAATGACTTGGGAAACTTTCCATAAACCAACCGAAACATCTTTTAAGTGGATGGATGAGATTCCAAGTAATGATAAGGTTAAGTTAGCGGAATATAAACAGATTTTTGCTCAAAAGATTGATATGAGTAAGGAACCCTTTCAATTTGGTGTGAGTTTAAAAACAATCTCCTTTATTCCACAGTTGATAGGGATGACGATTGGAAGTTGGATTAGTCCTACAGTTGGGATGATTATCTATATGGGGCGCATCTTTAATTCACTAGCCTATATACTAGGAATTTACTTTTTAATACGTTATTTCAAATATGGGAAAACAGCCCTAATGTTTATTTCGCTGTTACCTATTATGGTTCAGCAAGCATCGTCACTTTCTTATGATGTGATGAACTATTTAGAAGTGATGTTGGCTCTCGGTTTTATCACAAATCTTGCCTATTCTAAACGTTTTACCAATCGTAATATTATCCAGGTGATAGGTCTTGCGATCTTACTGTTAGCAACTAAGCCAAATAACGTTTTATTGTTGGGATTGATTCCGTTTGTACCACTTGAGTTTGAAGGTGTCCTTGCCTTTCTAAATCGTCCAGTACAAGCCATAAAGACCTTTATTTCAAAATATAAAGCAGTCTTCTACCTTCTCTTTGTAGTAGGAGTCGTAGTGGTTCTTCAATTCTTAATGAAGAATCAAGGTGGTCTTCGTCATTATGGAGAAGTTTTGCGTAATACGCTCTTTAATACTGAGTTGAATGACAATTTGAATGGTATCTTGTCGCTTGGTATGTTCGGCTATCTTGGCAACCTTACTTTGCAAATGCCAGTTTGGTTAATTTTTATTGATATAGTAGTTCTTACTATTTTATTCCTATCAAGTAAGAAGGATTTCTTTACAAAAGATTTTGCTAATGCCTCTTGGATTCTCTTCCTTCTTGAGATTTTAGCTGCTGTTACTGTAATGTATATGCAGTGGACACCAGTTGTTCTTGGACAGGGAGCTAATATATCAGTTGGTGCTCAAGGACGTTATTTTACGCCGTTTATCATTCTCTTGTTACCGTTAATTGCTAATACAGCTAAAGTTGATTTAGTTCGACAGAAAAGATTGAAGATAGCAACTATTACTTTGATTGCAAACTTTCTAGTTGCTATGTATTTGATTCTTTTCCATTATTGGGGGGTATTTGCATAATTTATGACTAAAACAATTTTATTTATTTCTCCGACAGGAACTCTGGATAATGGTGCTGAAATCTCGATAGTCAATCTTATGAAATTTCTTGTAAAAAAAGGTTATCGTGTATTAAATGTTTTTCCTGATTATAAGGTTTCGTCTCAGGAGGAGTATCAAGCAGAACTTCATAGAGCAGGGATTGAAACCTACGGTCTTTCAGCTGTCAAATGGTGGTGGGAAGAAGCACCGGGTGGTTCGCCAGGCAATCATTATGAGCGTATTCAAGGCTACAAGAAAAATATTAGAGACTTGAAGAAGATTATTATATCTGAAGATGTAAACTTAGTGATATCAAATACTGTGAATGTTTTCCAAGGTGCTGTAGCTGCTGCAGAATTAGGAGTGAGACACTTTTGGTTAATTCACGAGTTTCCAGAAGGAGAATTTGCTTATTATAGGGAAAAATTAGATTTTATTTCTTATTACTCTGATCAAATTTTTTCTGTTTCTGGAGCCTTAAATGAAGATTTAACGAATTTATTACCTAAAAGGAAGATTTTAAATTTTATTCCCTTTTCATATGTAAAAAAGATAAATCTTAAATCAGCCGAAAATAGTAGAATTGTACAGATTGGTCGGATTACTGATAATAAGAACCAAATTGAATTACTCAAAGCTTATCAAAAATTAAATATAAATATTCCTTTAGTATTTATAGGAGCAGAAGATGAGTCTTATTTAAAAAAATGCAAGGATTATATAAAATCGCATAGATTAGATAATGTTCAATTTTTAGGATACCGAGAAAATCCTTGGATCGAGGTTAGTGAAAAAGATATCTGTGTATTCACTTCGAAAATTGAGACGTTTGGTATGGTATATATTGAGTCTTTATTGAATGGTATTCCAACTATTGTTTCAAATAATAAAGGGTATGAGTCTGTTAAGGATATTTTTTTCGAAGGAGAAATGTATCCGCTTGGAAACACAGATGCTCTATCAAAAATGATTTTAGATTTTCTAACTAATTTTGATGAAAAAAAACAAGAAATGATTCATAGTAGAGAAAAGATTTTAAAACTATATTCGTTAGATTATGCTTATAGAGAAATTATTCAGCAAGTAAATTTGGATGTTCCTTGTAAGTCTAAGGATTATGAGAAGTATTTATCTTTTTTGAATGTAAAAGTAACCATGAAAGATAGATTGAAGCAATTATTAAAGAATTTAGTAAAGTTGAAGAAATTAAGATAGCAGTCCTACTGGACTGCTTTATTGCTTTATCATGCAAAATACCTTCCAAAATGGTATAATAAAAGCTAATATGTATAATTCTGTGTATTTGAGAGATGTGATGAATGGAGGTAAACTTTGAAGGATATTTTTATCATAGGTAGTAGAGGTTTGCCTGCTCAATACGGTGGTTTTGAGACATTTGTTGAGAAATTGATTTCACATAAGGTATCGCCTGCTATACGTTATCATGTGGCTTGCTTATCTGACGAAAGCACTGGCAAGCATTTTGACTATAAGGGTGCGGATTGTTTTACGGTCAATCCTCCAAAGCTAGGTCCTGCGCGTGTCATAGCTTACGATATGATGGCTATCAATTATAGCTTGAAACTTATTAAAAAAGAGGGGATTCAAGCCCCAATTTTCTATATTTTAGGAAATACCATTGGTGCCTTCATTGTTCATTTTGCCAAGAAAATTCAGTCTATTGGTGGCATTTTGTTAGTCAATCCTGATGGTTTGGAATGGAAACGTGCTAAGTGGTCTAAGCCTGTTCAAAGCTATCTCAAATACTCTGAAAAAGAGATGACAAAGTATGCGAACTTGATTATTTCTGATAACCGAGGTATTGAGACTTATATTCAAAATACCTATCCGTGGTCTAGAACGACTTTCATCGCTTATGGAACTGACTTATCTAAGACGACTCTGACTGCTGAGGATACCCCTGTTCGAGATTGGTATCAGAAATGGCAAACTCAAGAAAAAGATTACTATTTGATACTGGGTCGATTTGTTCCTGAAAACAACTACGAAACTGCGATTCGTGAATTTATGAAGTCCTCTACAGAGCGTGATCTTGTTATCATCTGTAACCATGAAGGAAATGCTTACTTTGATGAGCTACGACAGATAACAGGATTTGATAAAGATAAACGTGTGAAGTTTGTGGGGACTGTCTATGATCAGGACTTGCTTAAGTATATCCGTAACCAAGCCTTTGCTTATATTCATGGACATGAAGTAGGTGGAACGAATCCAGGCTTATTAGAGGCCTTGGCTCAAACGGACCTCAACCTTATCTATAATGTAGACTTTAACCATCAGGTTGCTCAGGAGACCGCCTTGTATTGGAATAAAGAGGACGGGAATTTGTCTCAGCTTATCGATTCTGTAGATGGTCAAGTGTCATTCGAGGACTTGGGAAATGCTGCTAAAGCAAATATGAAAGAAAATTACACTTGGGAAAAAATCGTGGGTGAATACGAGGAGCTATTTTTATCATGAAAGTAACTATTCTCATGTCTACTTATAATGGCGAGAACTTTTTAGCAGAGCAAATAGAGAGTATTCAGCAACAGACTTATACTGACTGGACTTTGTTAATTCGTGATGATGGTTCTAAGGATAAAACGAGAGACATTATCAAACGTTTCGCTTCAGAGGATGATCGGATTGTTTTCATCAATCCTGATCAAACTGAAAATTTAGGTGTTATAAAGAGTTTCTTTACGCTTTTGAAGTATCAAGAATCTGACTACTATCTTTTCTCAGACCAGGATGATACTTGGTTACCTGAGAAACTATCTCTTCAACTTGAGAAAGCAAGTCACTACCCATCTGATAACCCCCTTTTGGTATATACGGATTTAAAGGTTGTGAATCAAGATTTAGAGGTACTTCATGAGAGTATGATTCGTACTCAGTCTGACCATGCCAATACGGAATTGGTTCAAGAAATGACAGAAAACACTGTTACAGGTGGTGTGTCTTTAATCAATCATGCCCTGGCTGAATTATGGACTGGTGAGGAAACGAACGAGATTTTGATGCATGACTGGTATTTAGGTTTGCTTGCGTCAGCATTTGGCAATCTCGTTTATATTGACCAGCCAACAGAGCTTTACCGTCAGCATGCGGATAATGTCTTGGGAGCTAGAACGCTTCGGAAACGTATGCAGAATTGGATTCGCCCTCAGACCTTGTTCAACAAATATTGGAAGTTGATTAAGGCTAGTCAGAATCAGGCGGAGAATCTTCTTTCTTTGCCATTGAATACTGAAAATAGAGAGTTGGTTGAAAACTTTGTGACCATTATGGACCAAGAATTCAGAGAGCGTTATCGTCGTTTGAAAACATATGGCTATCGTAAAAACAGGGCTTTTCATACCTTTGTATTTACGAGTTTGATTTTGACAAAATTCATGTATAAGGAGGACTAAATGAATTTCTTTAGTCAAAAAAATAGGATTTTACTTAAGGAACTGATTAAAACGGATTTTAAATTGCGTTATCAAGGTTCTTTCATTGGTTATCTTTGGTCTATTTTGAAACCTTTGATGATGTTTACAATCATGTACCTTGTCTTTGTTCGTTTCTTGAGATTTGATGATGGGACACCACACTATGCAGTAGGATTGCTTTTGGCCATGATTTTTTGGGGCTTCTTTACGGAGGCTACCAATATGGGGATGCTTTCTATTGTTTCACGCGGGGATCTCTTACGTAAATTAAACTTTCCGAAGCAAACAATCGTAATCTCATCTGTACTAGGGGCTGCAATTAATTTCTTGATTAACCTAGTGGTTGTCTTTGTATTTGCCTTAATTAACCATGTTCCAATCGGTTTCAATACTTTGGTTATCATTCCTCTCTTTATTGAGGTATTATTAATGGCAATGGGTGTTGCTTTTATTCTATCAGCACTCTTTGTTAAATACCGTGATATTGGTCCTATCTGGGAAGTTGTGCTTCAAGCTGGTATGTATGCGAGCCCAATTATCTATTCCATCACTTACCTTCTTCAAAGAAACCAGACGTTTGTTGCAAAGGTTATGATGTTGAATCCAATCGCTCAGATTTTACAGGATATGCGTCATTTTATTATCGATCCAGTTAACCCTAGAGGTTGGGATATTATTAATAATAAACTGATTGCTTTTACTCCTTATGCGATTCCTGTAGTGATTTTTATCATTGGTTTCCTTGTCTTTAATCGAAATGCTAAACGATTTGCGGAGATTCTATAATGTCAAATAATATTGCTGTAAAAGTAGATCATGTAAGTAAGTATTTTAAATTACCAACTGAGGCGAGCCAGAGTTTGAGAACAACTTTAGTCAATCGCTTTAAAGGGATTAAAGGGTATACTGAACAACATGTCTTGAAAGATATTTCTTTTGAAGTTGAAAAAGGTGATTTTTATGGAATTGTTGGACGTAATGGTTCTGGGAAATCAACACTTCTAAAAATTATTTCTGAGATTTATGTTCCTGAAAAAGGTAAGGTTACCATTGATGGTAAGTTGGTATCTTTCATTGAGCTTGGGGTTGGGTTTAACCCAGAACTAACTGGTCGTGAGAATGTCTATATGAATGGTGCAATGCTTGGCTTTTCAACTGAAGAAGTAGATGCCATGTATGATGACATTGTAGACTTTGCTGAACTTCATGATTTCATGAATCAAAAGTTGAAGAACTACTCAAGTGGTATGCAGGTTCGTTTGGCTTTCTCAGTTGCTATCAAGGCTCAAGGGGATATCCTTATCCTGGATGAAGTCTTAGCTGTAGGTGATGAAGCTTTCCAGCGTAAGTGTAATGATTATTTCATGGAACGTAAGCAGTCTGGAAAAACAACTATCTTAGTTACCCATGATATGTCAGCAGTTAAAAAATACTGCAATAAAGCAGTTCTGATTGAACATGGTTTGGTCAAAGTGGTTGGTGATCCAGATGAAGTTGCTAACCAATATAGTTTTGATAATGCTGCTGGTCAAAAGGTTTCAAACGACGACGTTGTTGTTGAAAATACTAAAATCACTGATTTACAAGTGAAACTCTTGAATGACAATATTATCAGTCCTAACCAAGATATTTCATTTGAGATCTCATATGATGTCAATGAGGATATTGAGACCTATATTGCCTTTTCGTTAACGGATATTGACCGTGGTATCTGGATTTATAATGATAATTCCATGGACAATAAAACAAGTGGTTCTGGAAGAAAAACACTCACATATAAATGTAGTCTTGCCCATCTTAATAACATTAAGCTTAAGCTTCAGGTTTCTGTCCGAGATAACGATGATCAGATGATTGCTTTTGCTGATTCAGATAACTCACCAGTTATTCTCTTGAATCGAAATGATATTGAAGATGATGATAAGTCTGCTAAAGATTCTGCAACCGGTATGGTTCAGAGAAATGGAAAATGGGAGATTCAAGAATAAATGAAACGTCTCTTATTGTATGTTCATTATAATAAGTACGACGAATTAAGTGGTCATGTGCTCTACCAATTGGAGCAACTTCGACCACTTTTTTCTGAACTTATTGTGATTTCAAATAGTCAACTAACGGAATCGGCATCATTAACTCTTAAAGAGATTGGTATAGATGAAGTTATTCAGAGAGAGAATCTAGGCTTTGATTTTGCAGCCTGGAGAGATGGTATGGCTCATGTTGGATTCGAACGGTTAGCAGATTTTGATTCGGTTACACTCATGAATGATACTTGCTTTGGTCCTCTTTGGGATATGTCTGACCTAGTTGAAGACTTTGAACAACGACAGAGTGTTGACTTTTGGGGGATGACGAATTTTAGAAAGACCAAATATTTCGAAGAGCATTTGCAAAGTTATTTTATATCTTTCAAAAATTATGTTGTCGCTTCAGAAGTCTTTAAGAAATTTTGGACTTCTATAAAGACTTTTACTGATGTTCAAGATGTTATTGATAATTACGAAACTAGGGTTACCAGTCTTCTTACTGAGGCGGGTTATCGTTATGATGCTGTCTTTAATACGATTGATGCAGAGGTAGGAGATTTAATTCACCCTGATTTTTCTTACTATAGACCAATAAGTACACTTGAACATAAGGTACCGTTCATTAAACTAAAAGCCTTTACTGATAATGAAAAAAAAGGAAGACTACTTTTAGACTATCTTACTAAGGTGTCGACATATCCGGTAGCACTAATTAGGTCACATCTTAACAGCTACCATTCGCCAGATAGCTTAGTCATTTTAGATGAAAAAATCGTTGAACCTTCTTTTCATTCGGTAAGTGGGAAAGGCTATCATTCGGCTATCCATGTACATATTAGCGACCTTGAGAGACTGAAAGTATTTTTTGATAGTAAGTTATCTGCTTTCTATTTTTTCACTTTATCAAGTCATTTCGATAAAAATGAAGTTGAGAATACCTTATTAAATAATTTTGATAAAGATAGATTTCAGCTAGTCTCACAACGGTTTGATAATCATTATCATGCCTTGGTTTCCTTGGCTTCTCAGCTTAGCGAGTATGACTTTGTTGGGCATTTCCACACAGAAGCCTTTGGAAATGAGGGTAAGCTTGTTGATGAAGCTACAAGACATGCTCTAGTGTCTATGCTATCAGATGAAGAGAAGGTAGTATCAATCTTTGACCATTTTCCAGAGGTTGGTCTGGTTTTTGCTGATTTATCAAAAGAACTTTATTGGACCGATGCAATTGGTGCCTTAAATCAAGAACAAACTGTTAAACTAACTAACGAATGTCAAAAAGTAATCAATCATTCGCTTCATATTTTTCAAGGTTCTATGTGGTTATCAAAAGATTTTCTGGAAAAAATTATTCTTAAGGATAAGCAAGCTTTCTATGACTTTGATGAGGATACCCTTCCTTATCTTTTCTATCGAAAAGCCTGGGATCTAGGAATTGATTATCGTATTATTGCTTCAGAAAAACTATCTTTTGCAGAACGGTATAAGGTTCATCTTATTGAAATGTCACAGGTAGCAGAACCAGTGACGTTAAAGGATAAATTTTCAGCATATCGAAAAGCCTTGTTAAAGAAGTTAGGTTTAAAAAAATCCTCAGCTGTTTAACTTCCCCCTCCCACTTACGAATAGGTAAGTAGGAGGTTTTTTCTTATGTATAGTATTGTATCTGAGGAGGCGGGGCTTTTGCCTCGTGAGCGACTCTTACAGAAGGGAGCAGAGGTTTTATCGGACCAGGAGTTGTTGGCGATAGTGCTGCGAACTGGGACTAGGTCTGAGTCGGTCCTATCTATGGCTAACCGTATTTTAAAAGGGATGACGAGTTTGGCGGATTTGTCTCGCTTGTCTTTGAATGAGCTACAGGAAATTCCTGGTATTGGGCGTGTGAAGTCTATTGAGCTGAAGGCTATGGTGGAGTTGGCTAAGCGGATTGAGAAGGCTGAGTTGGCTCGTTCCGAGCAGATTATGTCTAGCCAGCAGGTGGCCCGTCGTATGATGTTGGATATTGGGGACAAGCCTCAGGAGCATCTGGTGGCTATCTATTTGGATACGCAGAATCGTATCCTTCAGCAGAAGACAGTCTTTATTGGTGGTGTTCGCCGTTCGATTGCCGAGCCACGTGAGATTTTACATTATGCTTGTCATCTGATGGCGACGTCCTTGATAGTGGTTCACAATCATCCTTCGGGTGAGGCCTATCCGAGCCGAAATGATATTGATTTTACGCAAAAAATTAAGCGGTCTTGCGATGATTTGGGAATTTGTCTGCTTGATCATATTATTGTTGGAAAATCAACATATTATTCCTTTCGTGAGGAGAGGGAGGATTTTGAGCTTTAAGTAGAGTCTATAAGTTAAAGACACAAGAAAAGCAACTGAGTGTAGTATCAGTTGCTTTTAAAGTTCGTTTACAACGTATTCAAAGAGTTTGAGGTCTTCTTCACGTTTGTGTAGGAGAAGTTCTGGATGCCACTGAACACCAAGGTAACGAAGGTCTGGGGTGTTTGATTCAATAGCTTCGACAGTATTATCCTCAGGGTCACGCGCAATAACACGGAGGTCAGAGGCCAAGTGCTTAATACTTTGATGGTGGAAAGAGTTGATAGAGGTTTCTAGGCCGTAAATCTCCGCTAACTTACTGTCTTTTTCGATAATCATTTCGTGGTAAAGGTAATCGGAAGGCTTATCCTGCCAGTGCCTTTCGATATCTTGATGGAGACTGCCACCAAGGGCAACATTCATGAGTTGTGTTCCACGACAGATTGAAAAAATCGGTTTTTTTTGTTTGGTAGCTTCTTCGATTAAGGCCATCTCAAAGAGATCACGCTCGAGGAAAAAGTCATCATCACTGGCATGATTTTCTTCGTTGTAGAATTTAGGGTCAACGTTTTGACCGCCGATGAGGATAAGCTTGTCAATCATGGAAATATAGATTTTAGCCTCCGAAGGATCAGATACTGGTAGAAGGATTGCTAGACCACCAGCTTTTTGAACTCCTTCTACAAAACCAGATGGGGCATAAGACCAGTTGATATCTTCATGGGCTGGATTAGGTCTTACATTGGCTGTGATACCTATAATTGGTTTAGTCATTGTTTCTCCTTGCTTTTTCTTCTTCTTTCATGAAATAGAGTAGGGTTTGTAGCTCACTAGTCAGGTCTACGTATTGGAGAACCACGTGGCGTGGAAGATTGAGGTTGACTGGGGAGAAGCAGAGGATGCCTTCGATTCCAGCATCAACCAAAAGCTCAGCCACCTCCTGTGCCTTGACTGATGGCACTGTCAGGATGGCCGTTTTAATATCTTCCTGGGCAATCTTGTCCTTGATTTGAGAGATACCGTAGATAGGAATATTGTCTTCAGTCTGGCTTCCTACCAGTTCGTTATCGTCTGTATCAAAAGCCATAACCAGCTGCATGCGGTTACGTTCTTGAAAACGGTAGTGAAGAAGAGCACGTCCGATATTTCCTACTCCTACAAGGACTACCTTAGTTGTTGCATTATCATTAAGGAGTTCTGCGAAGAATGTCATCAGCTTACTAACGTCATAACCAAAACCACGACGACCTAATTCACCAAAGTAGGAGAAGTCACGACGCACTGTAGCAGGATCAATTCCAATTGCTTCAGCAATTTGTTTGGAACTTGCTTTGTCGATATTTTCACGATGGAATCGTTTGAAAATTCGATAATAGAGAGAGAGACGTTTAGCAGTAGCGTTTGGAATGTTTTTCTCCAATGTCATTGATCGCATTTCCTTTCCTGAATTAGTATGATTCTCTTATATTTTAAGAAAAGTTTGTGAAAATTGCAACAAAATAGTGTAGATGAGGCGATATAAATAACCTATCACTAGGATAGGCTATTTATATATCTAGAAAATGGTTTAGACCTCTTCTTGCTCAAAAATTTGACGGTCTACCAAACTTTGCATCAAGAAGTAGAATTTTTCTTGTAAGATATGGTGGTCGTCATTTTTAAAGATATTAACGTTACGAAGACCAGATTTGTCTGTAATTGACAATTTGAAACCGGTCAAGTCTTTGTTAATAGTGATTTTAAGTGGGAAACCTTCGCCTGAGTTAGGCACTTTTTCGAGAAGGCGGTGCAACTCATAGTTTCCGATTTTATTTTGCACAAAAGTCGTATCACGTAGGGTGAATTTTTTGACATTAGGACTGATGGTGTAACGGTACTTACAGTCAGTCAAATGAATGCTTTTTTCAAATGCCATGTTAGTCTCCTATGATTTGATTAAGTTTTTCTGCTAGGGATTGGAGTTCTTCAGCGGTATTTTCCTCCGATAAACTAATGCGGATGGCTGTTTTTAACTTGTCAGAATCCTTGCCATAGAGGGCTTGGATGACGTGGCTAGGGTCAACAGTTCCAGCAGTACAAGCCGAACCTGTTGAAACAGCAAAGCCAGCTAGGTCTAACAAGGTTAAGAGAGGGCCATTTTCCTTACCAGGAAAACTGATGTTGATGACGTGAGGTAGGCTAGGTCCTCCACCATTAATTTCATAAGGAATGGTAAGAGTATCTAGAAAGACCTGACGAATATTTTCAACATGTTGGTAATTGTCTTGGTAGTGGTCACTAGCATGCTTGTAAGCAGCGGTCATACCTGCAATCCCGACCAGATTTTCAGTGCTGGCACGACGTTTTTCCTCTTGTTCACCACCATGGAGTAGGTTGTCAAAATGCAAATCATTATGATAGAGCAGGCCGACACCTTTAGGTCCATGAAATTTATGAGCACTAATAGAGAGAAAATCAGCTCCAAGTTCCTCTGGGTGAATAGGAAGTTTTCCTGCTACCTGAACGGCATCAACGTGGAAGGCAGCTTGGTGATTGGCAAGCAAGTCGCCAATTTCCTTGATTGGAAGCAATTGGCCGGTCTCGTTATTGGCATACATAACAGAAACTAGAATAGTATCGTCACGTAAGGCCTCAGCGATTTGTTGAGCAGTAATGACTTGATTTTCTGGTTGAATATAGGTTACTTCAAAACCAAAACGCTCTTCCAAGTAGGCCATGGTGTGAAGGACAGAGTGGTGTTCAATAGCAGTTGTAATCAGGTGTTTACCTTTAGCTTGATTGGCTAGGGCATAACCTTTGATAGCTGTATTGTTTCCTTCAGTTCCACCAGAGGTGAAAATGAGTTTTCGAGCAGGAACTTGAAATTGCTTGGCCATTTCTTCACGGGCCTCACGGAGTTCCTTAGAAGCCTTGCGGCCATAAGCATGGAGGCTGGATGGATTTCCAAAGGTTTCAGTCATGACATGTGTCATCGCTGAGATAGCAGCAGCATTCAAAGGAGTTGTTGCTGCATTGTCCAAATAAACCATAGCTTAGTCCTCGTTTGCAGTGTAAGCAAAGAGTGGACTAAGTGGTTGACGTTCGAAGATACGAGTAGTAGCGTTAGCGATTAGCTCACTTGCTGAAATGTATTTAACGTTTGTAGGCACTTTTTCTTTAGTCGCAACTGAATCTGTCACCAAGATTTCTTTAATTGGAGCAGCGTTGAGGACTTCAGCAGCACCTCCTGCAAAGAGACCGTGACTAGCTACTGCATAGATGTCTTTAACGCCACCACGTTCAAGGATTTTAGCAGCTTCAGCAAATGTTTTACCAGTATTAAGGATATCATCAACCAAAATCGCTGTTTTTCCTTCAACCTCACCGATGATGTAGCCTTCTTCGCGTTCTGAATCATCTTGAGCGTAGTCAATGATAGCGATTGGTGCATCAAGGTATTCCGCCAAGCTACGAGCACGTTTAACACCAGAGTTTTTAGGGCTAACAACGACAACATCACTTCCTGTGAATCCTTTTTCGTTGTAGTATTCAGCAAACAAAGGCATTGTGAAGAGGTTATCTACTGGGATGTCGAAGAAACCTTGAACTTGGACAGCGTGAAGGTCGAGTGTCAAGACACGATTGACACCAGCTTTAACCAGCATATTGGCAATCAATTTAGCAGTGATTGGTTCACGTGAAGCAGCGATACGGTCTTGACGTGCATAACCAAAGTAAGGCATAACCACGTTGACAGAGTTAGCACTGGCACGTTTGCAGGCATCAATCATGATGAGCAATTCCCAAAGGTGGTCGTTAACAGGGTTGCTTGTAGATTGGATGATATAAATATCGTCCCCACGAACAGACTCCTCAATATTGATCATGATTTCACCGTCAGAAAATTGACGTGAAGATACTTTACCAAGTGGCAATCCGGTAGCCTCAGCAATTTTTTCAGCAATTTCTGGGTTTGAGCTGAGCGAGAATAATTTCAATTGTGGGTTTGCTTTTTGATGTACCATGACGATGGTGACTCCTTTAAAAAAATAAGATGCGAAGCCCAATTAGGGCTATTGTAATAAAACTACAGATGATTCTATTTTAGCAAAAAAAAGTAGAAATTTCAGCCATCAGAAAGCGATATTGATGAAAATTGCCGACCCATAAATCGCTGAATCGTTTTTGTATGCGTTTTCAGACTGATGAGAGCGATTGTGGAAGTTGCCACAAATACCAAATTGTCTTTTCATGCATAAAAAAGACAAGGGTTAATCCTTGTCTTAAAATGAAGTAAATGGTTTTTATAGACGTTTTTCACGGTGGAAAGTTCGCCTCATAACGTATCAAAAATGACTAGCGGAATTTCTATAAACTCACATTTCACCAACTAGTCTTTATCTCGCTTTAGGGTAGCTAAAAAGCGTGCAACCTTACTCTTGGCATACTTAAAGTCAATATTATTTTCCTTAAGAAAGGCATCAAAGTCGTCTTTACCTCTCTTGGCATCTGAAACTTCCAATTCAAGCTCATAGTCTTTCTTATCAGCATAGACATTGACATCAAGCGCCATGAGACCAATATTGGTCTGGTATTCACGACGGGTTGTGGTTAAATGTCCGAGGATGGTTAGGTCCTCTAACTTAACACCACGTTCCAGAAGAATGGACTTGATTTGGCAATCAGGGAAGTCAAGAGACTTGGTCATAGCCTTAGCCTCTGCACATTCCATGGTGACGTTGTATTCCATATTTCCGACCTTTTCAGGAATTTTCAAGGTCAGCTCACCATGAGTGGGAAGGGTTCTGATACGCAAAGACAACTTTTTATTCCTCATGTCACTTTGGGATGTATCGATGTAGTAATTGGTTTGCGTAACAGGTGTTACATGGGAGAAAAGCACTGCTAAACGATTGTACTCGTCTTTGGTGAGCAGAGTCTTGTACTCTATCTCTAAATGGTTCATGTGTGTCCTCCCTTTTACTTTCAAATATGATATAATATAACAGATTGTATTTATTTTATAAAAAACTAAAGCTTTTGACAAGGAGGAGTCCTATCTTGACCATTGATTGGGAAGTTTTTTTAGACCCCTATATTCAGGCCGTAGGTGAACTCAAAATTAAGCTCCGAGGCATCCGTAAACAATTTCGTAAGCAAAATCGTCACTCGCCTATTGAGTTTGTGACGGGACGTGTGAAGTCCGTAGCTTCCATTGAGGAGAAAATCGCCCTTCGTGGCCTCTCAATTGAAAATTTGGCTCAAGATATGCAGGACATTGCTGGTCTCCGAGTCATGGTCCAATTTGTTGATGATGTGGATGAAGTTTTGGCTTTGCTTCGCCGACGTAGTGATATGACCATTGTTTCAGAGCGAGACTATATCAGAAACCGTAAACATTCGGGTTATCGCTCTTATCATGTTATCATTTCTTATCCGGTTGATACCATTGATGGACGTAAGGAAATTCTCGCAGAGATTCAGATTAGGACTTTAGCCATGAACTTTTGGGCCACCATTGAACATTCCCTTAATTACAAGTATCAGGGGAATTTTCCAGAGGAGATTAAGCTTCGTTTGGAAAATACGGCCCGCATGGCCTATGAGCTTGATGAAGAAATGCGTAAAATACGTGACGATATCAGAGAAGCCCAGTTGCTCTTTGATCCAATTAACAGAACTTTGAAGGATAGTGTAGGAAATAGTGATGACACAGATGAAGACCTCTTCGGATGAGATGAAGGTAGCTATTATTGCCAATGGCAAGCCCCAGAGTAGGCGTGTTGCCTCAAAACTTTTTAATACCTTTCGAGATGATACTGGTTTTTATTTGACCAAGAAAAATCCGGATGTGGTTATTTCCATTGGTGGCGATGGCATGTTGCTGTCAGCTTTTCATATGTATGAAAAAGAGCTTGCTCGTGTCCGTTTTGTAGGGATTCACACGGGACATTTGGGTTTTTACACGGATTATTTGGATAGTGAAGTGGAGCAATTAATCGAGACGCTTCGCAAGGACCGTGGTGAAAAGATTTCCTACCCTCTCTTGAATGTTAAATTGACTCTAGCTGATGGTCGCTCCTTTACGTCAATTGCCCTTAATGAAGCAGCTATCAAGCGTAATGAGAAAACTATGGCAGCCGATGTCTGTCTTAATGATGTCTTGTTTGAGAGTTTCCGTGGAGATGGCTTATCAGTATCAACGCCTACAGGATCAACGGCCTATAATAAATCTTTGGGCGGTGCTATTCTTCATCCAACGATTGAAGCCTTGCAGCTGACAGAAATTGCCAGTCTCAATAACCGTGTTTACCGTACCTTGGGTAGCCCGATTATTGTACCTAAGCATGAGAGAATTACGGTTTATCCTACCCGTATGGGAAGCTACACTCTATCGGTTGATAATAAGACCTATACCAACCGTAATGTGAAGAAGGTAGAATTCTCAATCGATCAGCGCAAAATTTCTTTCGTGGCCAGTGCTAGTCATACAAGTTTTTGGGAACGGGTCCGTGAATCCTTTATTGGAGACATGGAAGAATGAGATATGAATTTACAGTAGGGCGTTCCTGTCGGGTTAAGACCTTTTTGAAGGAGCACGATATTTCAAAAGGACTTCTAGCCAAAATTAAGTTTGAGGGTGGTCATATCTGGGTCAATGGTGAGGAGCAGTTTGTAACCTATCCTGTCCATGAGGGAGACGTGGTTGCCATAGAAATCCCTGATGAGGCACCGCATGAAACCTTGAAGCCAATTCCTTTTGACTTGGATATAGTCTATGAGGATGATAACTTCTTGGTGATTGATAAACCCTATGGCTATGCTAGTATTCCAAGTGTTAACCATGATAATACCATGGCTAACTTTGTCAAACATCACTTTGTCAGCAATAATTATCCCAACCAGCGTGTCCATATCGTGACACGTTTGGATAAGGACACATCGGGTCTCATGCTGTTTGCCAAGCATGGTTACGCCCATGCTCGTATGGATAAACAGTTGCAACAAAAGTCTATCAAGAAACATTATTATGCCTTGGTTGAAGGTGATACTAAACTTGAGCAACAGGGCGAAATCATTGCACCGATTGCGCGTGATGTGGATTCCATTATCACACGTCGAGTCCATAAATCGGGGAAATATGCTCACACTAGTTATCGTTTGGTAGCTGATTATGGCAGGGTTAAATTAGTTGATATCAATCTTCATACCGGACGTACACACCAGATTCGTGTGCACTTTGCCCACCTAGGTTTGCCTCTTTTGGGAGACGACCTTTATGGCGGGTCCCTAGACTACGGTATTAAGCGTCAAGCCTTGCATTGTCATCGTCTTGCATTTATAGATCCTTTCACCAAAAAAGAGATGGTCCATGCATCTTCCTTGACAGATGATTTTGAAACCGTTATCATGAACTTACAAACTAAAAAAGATTGATTGAGGATTTTTTATGCGTAGTCTATTTGGTGAACTTCGTGAACGTATTTCAGGGAAAGGTGTTAAGATTGTCTTCCCTGAGGGTAACGACGACCGTGTGGTTCGTGCTGCTGCCCGTTTGAAATTTGAAGGATTGGTGGATCCTATTATTTTGGGAGACCCAGCTGAGGTTCACAAAATCTTGAACGATCTTGGCTTTGCAGACTTTAACTATACGATTATTAATCCTGAAACCTATGAAGGTTTTGAGGAAATGAAGGAAAAATTTCTTGAAATCCGTAAAGGAAAAGCAACAGTCGAAGATGCAGAGAAATTGCTTGGTGATGTGAACTATTTCGGTGTTATGCTAGTTAAACTTGGTCTTGCTGATGGAATGGTTTCAGGTGCCATTCACTCAACAGCGGATACGGTACGTCCTGCCCTTCAAATTATCAAAACAAAGCCAGGCATTTCACGTACATCAGGTGTCTTCCTTATGAACCGTGAAGATACCAATCATCGTTTGATGTTTGCCGACTGTGCTATCAATATTGAACCAAATTCTCAAGAATTAGCAGAAATTGCAATTAATACTGCAGAAACAGCTAAAGTTTTTGGTATTGATCCTAAAGTGGCAATGCTTAGCTTCTCAACAAAAGGTTCTGCGAAATCACCAAAAGTTGACAGGGTTGTTCAAGCAACAAATATTGCTAAAGAAATGCGTCCTGACTTGGCTATTGATGGTGAGTTGCAGTTCGATGCAGCATTTGTTCCAGCAACAGCAGCTATTAAGGCTCCAGATAGTGACGTAGCAGGACATGCTAATGTCTTTGTATTCCCTGGTTTGCAGGCCGGAAATATCGGCTATAAGATTGCTCAACGTTTGGGAATGTTTGAGGCTATCGGACCAATTTTACAAGGTCTTAATAAACCAGTAAACGATCTTTCTCGTGGTGCGAGTGCTGAAGATATTTACAACTTAGCTATTATTACAGCTGCTCAAGCTCTTAATAATTAAAAGCAATAATAAAAGAAAGTCTGGCTAAGTGTCTGGGCTTTTTTATGCAATTCTTGTGATTAAAAATAAATCAATGTAAACTAAAGAGAACCTTTATTGATAAGGAATCGCAGTTGTTCTCGTGTTTACATATGTTATCGAATTGTACAAAATATTCTGATAAAAGCTGTGATGCTTGATTATTTATGCTATAATAAAGTTGTAAAAAATTTTTTTGGAGAAATTTTATGAAAAAAAGCAAATGGTTTGCTCTCGTGGGTGTAGCACTTCTAAGTGTTGGTGCGTTAGCGGCTTGTTCATCTAAGTCTAGTACCAGTGGTACTACTTATGGTTACGTTTACAGTTCAGATCCTGAAACTTTGGATTACATTACCTCAAATACGGGACCTACAACAACTGCTGTGACAAATGGTGTTGATGGTCTTATGGAAACAGATAAATATGGTAATCTCGTACCTTCAGTAGCTGAAGATTGGTCTGTCTCTCAAGATGGTCTGACCTATACCTATAAAATCCGTAAGGGTGTTAAATGGTATACTTCAGATGGTGAAGAGTATGCTGATGTGACTGCCAAGGACTTTGTGACGGGTCTTAAACATGCTGCGGATGCCAAAGCTGGGGCTCTCTATTTGGTACAAGATTCTATTGCTGGATTGTCTGACTATCTCTCTGGTGCCAATAAAGATTTCTCAAAGGTTGGTGTTAAGGCAATTGATGACCATACCTTGCAATATACACTTAAACGACCAGAGCCATACTGGAACTCTAAGACAACTTATGGTTTGCTTTTCCCAGTCAATGCAGACTTCCTTAAGACTAAAGGAAAAGATTTCGGTAAATCAACAGACCCAACCTCTATCTTATACAATGGTCCATTCCTTCTCAAATCTTTGACAGCTAAATCATCAATTGAGTTGACTAAGAATGAAAACTATTGGGATAAGAAGAACGTTCACTTTGATGCTATTAAATTGACCTATGATGAAGGTTCTGATCCAGAGTCTCTTGAACGTAGTTTCACTGATGGTGCTTATAGTATTGCTCGTGTCTTCCCAATGAGCTCTAACTATGCTTCTGTCGAAAAGAAATACAAAGATAATATCTTCTATACAGCAGCAGGTGCGTCAACATCAGCTATGAGTGTCAATATTGACCGTCAAAGTTACAAATATACTGCTAAAAAGACTGACGCTGAAAAGACTTCAACGAAAAAAGCTCTTTTGAATAAAGACTTCCGTCAATCAATTAACTTCGCTATTGACCGTACGGTATATCAATCACAAGTCAATGGTAAGGATGGAGCAGCTAAAGCTATTCGAAATCTCTTTGTTCCTTCTGACTTCGTTAGTGCGGGTAATAAGACCTTTGGAGATCTTGTTACTGAAAAGATGAGTTCATATGGTAATGAGTGGTCAGGTGTCAACTTTGCTGATGGTCAAGACGGTCTCTACAATGCTGAAAAAGCCAAAACTGAGTTTAGTAAGGCTAAAGAAGCTCTCCAAGGAGAAGGTGTTCAATTCCCAATTCACTTGGACCTTCCAGTTGACCAAACTTCTAAACTTAATGTTTCTCAAGCGCAATCTTTGAAACAAACTATTGAAAAATCATTGGGAAGTGACAATGTGGTGATCGATATCAACCAATTGTCATCTGATGATATGCAAAATGCAACCCTTAATGCAGCCAACGCAGCAGCAGAAGATTGGGATATTTCAAATGGTGTTATTTGGAGTCCAGACTATCAAGACCCATCAACTTATCTTAATATCTTTAAGACAACATCAAGTGAAAATACCAAGACTTTCATGGGTTATGATGATCCAAATAATGCGGCAGCAGCCCAAGTAGGACTTAAAGATTATGATGCCTTGCTTGACTCAGCCGATTCTGAAACAACAGACCTTAATGTACGTTATGATCGTTATGCTCAAGCTCAAGCTTGGTTAGAAGATAGTTCACTTGTGATGCCTTTGACGGTTGGTAACGGTGCGGCACCAGTTATCTCACGCTTAGAACCGTTTACCGGTGCTAGCATGCAGGTGGGAGATAAAAACTCATCAGACTACTTCAAATACGTTAAACCACAAGAAAAAGTAGTTACTAAGAAAGAATTTGAACAAAGTCGTGAAAAATGGCTTAAAGAAAAGAAAGTGTCTAACGAAAAAGCTCAAAAAGATCTTGAGAAACACATTAAATAAAAGGACGATGGAACTTTCTCATTTGATTGGGAAAGTTCTTTTGGAATAAGGAAGAGACATGAAAAAATACATTTTATTGAGAACCCTCCGTTCTCTATTGTCAATATTTGTCGTGACGGCCTTGACCTACACGATTATCTATACCATGGTGCCAAGGCGTTTGATTTTCAGACAGGACCCAAACTACAACAAGATTGCTAAGACAGCTGATTCTAAGGCTAACTATGAAAATACAATCTATGAACGTATGGGTTACATTGATTACTATGACACCAAGGAGTTGCAGGAGAAAGCTAGCTCCCTTGATAAGTCAGTAACCACTAAGCCAACAAAAGAAAATAAAGCTATTTACCAAAAATATGTGGATAGTTTAGGACGTGGCTGGCGTTTGCATCAATTCAAGCAAAGTAAACAATTCTATGCGACACGTGATGTGCCAGTACTTGAACGTGTATTTGGCTTCTATACGCATCTCTTTGAATTTGACAATACTGGATGGGTTAAAGATAAAACGAATCCAAACTTGAAGCGTTACATCCGTATTGAAAATGATCCAGCTATCGGTTGGTCAGTTGTTGGTTCAGGGACTAAGCACAAATATTTGCTTTACTTTAATAGTCAGTTCCCATTTGTTCACCAAAACTTTGTTAAGATGAATCTTGGAACTTCATACCCAACTTATGCTGAGCAAGGTGTTCTTGATGTTATTACCCAAGGTCAAGGGCAAACACAAAGCTCTGAGGTCAACTTCCCTACTGGTAAGAAAATATCTTCAGTAGATATCTACTCTCGTACTTATAAATCACCAAGTCAGGCTGACGCTAGGGATCGTTCTTACTATGGAAATGACCCATACACAGCTACCAAGAGTCGCTATCAATACCCATCAATGGTGACAAGTTCTGCCATTGCAGGTTTGATTGGTTTGGTCTTGTCTTATGCTTTGGCAATTCCATTGGGATCATACATGGCACGCTTTAAAAACACACTCTTTGATAGTGTGTCAACGGGTGTCTTGACTTTCTTGCTTTCACTACCAACCATCGCCTTGGTTTATATCATTCGTTTGATTGGTTCTGAGATTGGTCTTCCAGATTCCTTCCCTATCTTGGGTGCAGGTGACTGGCGTTCATACGTCTTGCCATCTGTTATTCTCGGTCTCTTGGCAACACCAGGTCTTGCTATTTGGATTCGTCGTTACATGATTGACTTGCAATCACAAGACTTCGTTCGTTTTGCACGTGCCAAAGGGTTGTCAGAACAAGAAATTTCGAACAGACACATTTTCAAGAATTCTATGGTTTCCTTGGTTTCAGGGATTCCAGCATCTATTGTTGGGGTTATCACAGGGGCTACCTTGACAGAAACAATCTTCGCCTACCCTGGTATGGGTAAAATGTTGATCGATTCTGTTCGTGCTTCAAATAACGCTATGGTTGTTGGTCTGGTATTTATTTTCACAGCCCTCACGATCTTCTCATTGCTTGTAGGTGATATCCTTATGACTATGATTGACCCACGTATCAAATTGACATCTAAAGGGGGTAAATAATGGCTTCAATTGATAAAAGTAAGTTCCAATTTGTAAAGCGCGATGATTTTGCCTCTGAAACAATTGATGCACCAGCTTATTCATACTGGAAATCAGTGATGCGTCAATTCTTTAAAAAGAAATCAACAGTAGTAATGTTGGGAGTCTTGATTGCCATCGTTTTGATGAGTTTCATCTACCCAATGTTCTCTAAATTTGACTTCAATGATGTCTCAAAAGTAAATGATTTCAGTTTGCGTTATGTACATCCAAACGCTCAATACTGGTTCGGTACTGACAGTAATGGTAAGTCTCTATTTGACAGTGTCTGGTTCGGTGCTCGTAATTCAATCCTTATCGCTGTCATTGCTACCATCCTTAATGTTGTCATTGGTTTGCTTGTGGGTGCTGTTTGGGGGATTTCTAAGACCTTCGATATGGTTATGATGGAAATCTACAACATCATCTCAAATATTCCTGACCTCCTTGTGGTTATCGTCTTGACTTACTCATTGGGTGCTGGATTCTGGAATATGATCTTTGCCATGACTGTTACAGGATGGATTGGTATTGCCTATACTATCCGTATTCAAATTATGCGTTATCGTGATTTGGAGTATAACTTGGCTTCTCGTACTTTGGGAACACCAACTGCTAAGATTGTGGTTAAAAATATCATGCCACAGCTTGTGTCAGTTATCGTAACCATGGCTAGTCAACTTTTGCCAGGATTTATCTCTTACGAAGCCTTCCTTTCATACTTTGGTTTAGGACTTCCCGTTACTACGCCTAGTCTTGGTCGTTTGATTTCAGACTATGCACAGAACGTTACAGTCAATGCTTATCTCTTCTGGATTCCATTGACTACCTTAATCCTCGTTTCCCTTGCTCTCTTTATTGTCGGTCAAAACTTGGCGGATGCCAGCGACCCACGTACGCATAGATAGGAGTCCAATATGACAGAAAATAAAAATGTAATATTATCGGCTCGCGATATCGTCGTGGAGTTTGACGTTCGTGACCGTGTTTTGACAGCTATTCGAGGAGTTTCCCTTGACTTGGTTGAAGGTGAAGTTTTAGCCTTGGTTGGTGAGTCTGGTTCAGGTAAATCAGTATTGACTAAGACTTTCACAGGGATGCTTGAAGAAAATGGTCGTGTAGCTAGCGGTTCTATTGATTATCGTGGCCAAGATTTGACTAAGCTTAAGAGTCACCAAGATTGGGCACCTATTCGTGGGGCTAAGATTGCGACTATTTTCCAAGATCCTATGACCAGTCTTGACCCCATTAAGACAATTGGTAGCCAAATTGTTGAAGTCATTGTCAAACACCAAGGAAAATCAGTCAGAGAAGCTAAAAAAATGGCTATTGATTACATGGATAAGGTTGGTATTCCAGATGCTGAAAAACGTTTCAACGAATATCCTTTCCAATACTCTGGTGGGATGCGTCAACGTATCGTCATCGCCATTGCCTTGGCTTGTCGTCCTGATGTCCTTATCTGTGACGAGCCAACAACTGCCCTTGATGTGACCATTCAAGCTCAAATCATTGACCTCTTGAAATCTCTCAAAGAGGAGTACGGTTTCTCAGTGATTTTCATTACCCATGATCTTGGTGTGGTAGCAAGTATCGCTGACAAGGTTGCTGTTATGTATGCTGGTGAAATCATTGAGTACGCAACGGTTGAGGAAATTTTCTATGAGCCTTGTCACCCATACACGTGGAGCTTGCTTTCAAGCTTACCACAGTTGGCTGACGATAAGGGTGAGCTTTTCTCAATTCCAGGGACACCACCATCACTTTATACACCGATTGTTGGAGATGCCTTTGCCTTGCGTTCAGACTATGCCATGCAAATTGACTTTGAGGAAAAAGCACCACAATTCCAAGTTTCAGATACTCACTGGGCTAAGACCTGGCTCTTACATGAGGATGCACCAAAAGTTGAAAAACCTGCGGTTATCCAAAATCTACATGAAAAAATCCGTGCCAATATGGGATTTGCACATTTAGAAGATGAGGAGGAAGGCAATGTCTGAGAAGTTAGTTGAAGTAAAAGATGTGGAGATTTCCTTCGGTGAAGGAAGCAAGAAATTCGTTGCGGTCCACAATGCTAATTTTTTCATCAACAAGGGTGAAACCTTTTCCCTCGTTGGTGAGTCTGGTAGTGGTAAAACTACTATCGGTCGTGCCATTATTGGTCTAAATGATACAAGTAATGGTGAGATTATTTTTGACGGTAAGAAAATCAATGGACACTTATCGCACTCTGAGAAAAACGACCTTATTCGTCGTATTCAGATGATTTTCCAAGACCCTGCGGCTAGTTTAAATGAACGTGCAACAGTTGATTATATCTTGTCTGAGGGCTTGCATAACTTCCATCTCTATAAGGATGAGGAAGATCGTAAAGCCAAAATCAAGGAAATTATCAAAGAAGTGGGACTTCTTGAGGAACACTTGACACGTTACCCTCACGAATTTTCTGGGGGACAACGTCAACGTATTGGGATTGCACGTTCCTTGGTTATGCAACCTGACTTGGTCATCGCTGACGAACCTATCTCAGCCCTTGACGTGTCAGTCCGTGCCCAAGTTTTGAACTTGCTTAAGAAATTCCAAAAAGAGTTGGGATTGACCTACCTCTTTATCGCTCACGACTTGTCAGTGGTCCGTTTCATTTCTGACCGTATCGCTGTTATCTATAAGGGGACAATCGTGGAAGTTGCTGAGACAGAAGAACTCTATAACAATCCTATCCACCCTTACACCAAGTCACTCTTGTCTGCTGTTCCTATTCCAGATCCAATCTTGGAACGTAAGAAAGTCTTGAAGGTTTATGATCCAAACCAACACGACTATTCGGTTGATAAACCAGAAATGGTGGAAGTACGTCCAGGTCACTTCGTTTGGGGTAACAAGAAAGAAATTGAGACTTATCGTAAAGAACAAAGTAAGTAAGTCTTTTCAATGCAAAAAAAATCGTGTTCCACAAGGAACACGGTTTTTCTTTAGTCTAAATTTAAGCGCTTTGTCATGATATAGTAGGTACCAAAGTAACTTGCTGCGATGAGAATGAGAGATTGAACTAGACTAAAGATATATGACGAGTTATTAATTATAGTGTTTGTTGCATTTCCGGTCAAGGATGCACCGATTCCAAAGAAGAAACCAATAAAGAACAGGATAGCCTGAATGGCGAAATAGGCGACAAATCCCATAAGAACTTTGTTATTATTGAAGAGGTTTCCGATACTGATACAGAGGTAATAGAATAGGATACTGCCAATTGTTCCTAAAATTGTAGTAGGGATGAAGAGATAGAGAGCTCCCATTTCTTTTAAGATTTGACCAAAGTAGCTGGTAGTCAGTAAGATATCTTTCATATCAAGGTTGAAAGTCGCTATAATGCCAATTGAAGCGAGTACAACGAGAGATGAAATCGTATCTAAAATAAAAGCTGCCAAAAGTTTAGACAAGATTAATTGGTGCACTGAAACAGGAAGTGTGTTGCTTAGGTAGCCTTCTCGTCCAAAGACGCTAGTCGCAAAGCGTTTGATAATGAGAACAATGGTTGCGATATAGATGGTTCCCCAAACAACAATGGTAGCAATCACAATCAGTGTGAAGAAAGCCATAAACAGTAAGCTTGGTTCCTTGTGGCTGTGTTCAAAGGTGACCGTTAATTTCTGAAGCATTAAGCCCAAAGGTATGGACAGTAGGATAGCAATACCATAGATGCCGAGATACCATTTACGGACTGATTGTAATTCATATTTAACTAATTTCCAAAACATGCTCATACCTCCTAGTTGTGGAACATCTCTCTAAAGAGTTTGTCGATAGATTTGCCATGGGCTTGACGAATATTATCAGCGTCACCCTGAAGTTCAATCTGACCGTACTTTAAGAAGACAACTTCATCTAGAACGGATTCAATATCTGCAATCAAATGAGTTGAAATGATAACAGAAGCATCTTCAGAGTATTGGTTGATGATGGTTTTAAGGATGTAGTCACGTGACGCAGGATCGACACCACCGATAGGTTCATCGAGGAGATAGAGTTTAGCCTCACGACTCATAACCAAAATCAACTGAACTTTTTCTTTGTTACCTTTTGAAAGATCTTTAAGGCGCAAATCAGGCTGTAGCTTTAGATCCTGCAAGAGTTGCAAGGCAAGGGGATAGCGAAAGTCAGCATAGAAATCTTGGAAGAAGTCCAAGTAGTATTGGATAGTCTTACTTTCATCTAAATAAGTTGTATCAGGTAGATATGCCACTTGAGCTTTGGTGATAGGTGATGGCTGAAATCCATTAATAGTTACTAAACCAGAAGTTGGTTGGAGGAGGCCATTCAAAATCTTGATGAGAGTTGTTTTACCACTACCGTTTGGTCCTAAGAGACCAATGATTTTACCAGAAGGAATGGACATGGTCACATCTCTAAGGGCTGGAATACCATGATAGGTCTTGGTGAGATTTGTTAGAGTTACAATATCAGTCATCGGTCTATAAGTCCTTTCCTGTTTGTTCGATGTAGTCAGTAATGATAGCTTTGATTTCAGGTGAGCTAAAACCAATAGCTGCCATCTCAGTGACAAAGTTTTTCATGAGACTTTGGGCAATCTCGTGTCGTTTTTGATCAATAAGTTTTTCATCTTCGGTAACAAAGCGACCAGAGGTACGGGCAGAATAGACCAGCCCCTCTTTTTCAAGTTCTTGGAAGGCTCTTTGTACGGTGTTGGGATTGACCCCAGCTTCCTGAGCGAATTCCCTTACAGGTAGGAGTTGTTGTCCCATGCTCAATTCCTTGGAAGCTATCTTCAGTTTGACGCGATAGGCGATTTGGAGATAGATTGGCGATTTTTCATCAAATGTCCAAGCCATAAGAGACTCCTTTCTAAAAGTATAATAGTATTATTTTTGTACTACCGTAATGATACAATTAAAACGATAAATTTGCAAGTAAAATGCCATATTTTCTCTAATTTCTTTGGCTTTTCCCAAACTTATATTCCTATTTTTGGTACAATAGGGGCAAGTATATTCGACCTGAAGGGAGATTATTTTGAAAATTTTAGCAACAGATATGGATGGTACCTTTCTAGACCATCTTGGTGCCTATGACAAAGCACGTTTGGATAACCTTTTGGATGCTTGTGAAGCTAAAGATTATGTTTTTACTGTAGCTTCTGGCCGAGCTCTCTTGGCTTTGGAAGAGCTTTTTGATGGATTTGTGGACCGCATTGCGATTATTGCGGAAAATGGGGCCTTGGTTCAGTACAAGGGAGAGGTCTTGTTCGAGTCCAAGCTAGACCCTAAAGATTATTTGGAAATTGCAGATACAACCCTAGCCTTGCCAACTTGTGAGGGAATTCTTTTATCAGGCCGTCGTGGTGCCTATGCACCAAATGATGCAGACCCAGCCTATCTTAAGGCCATGGAACGTTACTATGAAAATGTTATGGCAACGGACCTTGACGCGGTCACAGATGATATTTTCAAGGTAACTGCTAAGTTCCAAGGGGACACCATCATGGAACGTGGTGACTACCTCAACACAATCTTTGAGGATATGACAGCTGTGACAACTGGCTTTGATTCTATGGATATTATCCTTAAAGGTGTGGACAAGGGCTTTGGTCTCTACCATCTTTGTCAAGAGTTGGGATGCCAGGCTTCAGATGTTGTAGCCTTTGGTGACAATCTCAATGATATGGAGATGTTGACCTTTGCAGGGTATGCGGTTGCTACGGAAAATGCGCGTGATGAGATTAAGGTAGTAGCAGACGAGGTGATTGGTCACCATAAAGACGGTGCAGTTTTTGACTACATGGAAGGATTGGTGGGCTCAGATGTCTGAGATTAAATTATTGGCCTTGGACCTAGATGGGACCCTCTTTACCAAGGATAAGCAAGTAACAGCTGAAAATAGAGCTGCTCTGAAGGCGGCAGAAGCTAAGGGAGTTCATGTGGTCATTACGACTGGTCGTCCTCTGCCAGCTATTACTCATATCTTGGAAGATTTGGGCTTGTTAGATGATAAGCACTATAGTGTGACCTTCAATGGTGGCTTGGTTCAGCGTAATAATGGGGATATCCTCATAAAGAAAGAGATGAGTCGAGAAGATTTAAAGCAGATTTATGCTGTCTTTGAACCTCTAGGGCTCCCTATGGATGTTATCAGTGATGGCATTGTTTATGGTGTTCCGAGTAAAGGCAATCATTCTCTCTATCGTCAGGCTAATCCTACCTTGACCTTCGTTGATGTGGAGAGTATTGATGACATTCCTGAAAATATCGTCTATAATAAGGTAGTTACGGTCTGTGAGGAAGCATTTTTGGATGCCCAAATTCAAGAGCTACCTGACCATCTATACCAAGCGTTTGAGGTCCTTAAGTCTCGTGAGATTATCCTTGAAGTCATGCCCAAAGGAGTTCATAAGGCTGTGGGCTTGAAACTTTTGTCTGATTATCTTGCCCTTGATAAAAGTCAGGTTATGGCTATGGGAGACGAGGAAAATGACTTGACTATGTTGGAGTGGGCTGGTCTAGGTGTGGCTATGGCAAATGCTGTTCCTAAGGTTAAGGCTGTTGCCAAGGCAGTAACGACAAAAACTAATGAGGAATCTGGAGTGGCTGAGGCCATCCACAAGTATATTCTAGATAAATAAGGAGAACCAAATGGGTCTATTTGATCGATTGTTTGGACAAGAGGAAAATCAGTCACAGGAGACTGTAGCAAATCAGGAAATTTCAGAAACTGAGGCTCTTGATAATCAAGACTTATCAACAAGTAAAGGGACAAGCCAAAGTAAAACAGAACAGCTCAGTGAGTCAGAGACTCAAGTAGAAGAGATTTCGTCTACAGAATCTGTTGAAGAAAGCGAACCTACAGTGACAGAGGAAAGTGAAGCAGAGGGCGTATCAGAGTCAGAAGAAAGCCAAGTCGCTGTGGATAACCATTTCGCAGATGTCATGGCTGATTACTATGCTAAAAAGGCTCAGGTAGCTGCTGCTGCAGAAAAAGGTGAAACAGTTACTTTTGAGGCTGTTCAAACCCGTAAAGTTGAGGAAAAACCTGAAGAAGTTCAGGCTTCAAAAACTGAAACAGAACAAGAAAAATATAATCGTACCCTTAAGAAGACGCGTACAGGTTTTGCTGCCCGCCTGAATGAATTCTTTGCGAATTTCCGTCGAGTTGATGAGGAGTTCTTCGAAGAATTGGAAGAAATGCTGATTCTTTCCGATGTTGGTGTTAATGTTGCCACGCAATTAACGGAAGACTTGCGCTATGAAGCCCGCCTAGAAAATGTTAAAAAGACTGAGGATTTGCAACGCTTGATTATTGAAAAACTTGTGGATATCTACGAGAAGGACGATGTTTACAAGGAGCAGATTAATTTCCAAGATGGTTTAACAGTCATGCTTTTCGTTGGTGTCAACGGGGTTGGTAAGACAACGTCTATCGGTAAGTTGGCGCATAAATACAAACAAGAAGGCAAAAAAGTTATGTTGGTAGCTGCTGATACCTTCCGTGCGGGAGCTGTCGCTCAGTTGGTTGAGTGGGGACGTCGTGTTGATGTGCCAGTAGTGACTGGTGCTGAGAAGGCTGACCCGGCTTCAGTGGTTTTTGACGGTATGGAAAAGGCTCTTGCTGAAGGAGTTGACGTCCTTATGATTGATACTGCGGGACGTTTGCAAAATAAAGACAATCTTATGGCAGAGCTTGAAAAGATTGGTCGTATTATCAAGCGTGTGGTTCCAGAAGCACCTCATGAAACCCTCTTGGCCTTGGATGCCTCAACAGGTCAAAATGCCCTTAGTCAGGCCAAGGAATTTTCAAAAATCACACCTCTTACAGGTCTTGTCTTGACTAAGTTGGACGGTAGTGCCAAGGGTGGTGTGGTTCTAGCCATTCGCCAAGAGTTGGATATTCCAGTGAAGTTAATTGGTTTTGGTGAGAAAATTGATGATATTGGTGAGTTCCATTCAGAAGAATTCATGCAAGGTCTCTTGACTGGTTTGGTTTAAAAGAGTGTTTAAAAAGAGTGAGTACTGGGAAAAGGGATTCACTCTTTTTAATGGTGTCCTCACCTTGAAAAAAGTCGCTTTTATTGATAGAATAGTAAGAAAATACGACTGCTTTGAAAAGTGAGCTGTAACTTAATCATTGAACAACCCCTAAGCCATAAAAAGAGATGATTTACTTCTCTTTTTTAAGGTGAGTCATAAGAAGAATTTTAATCTTAGTTTAAGGAGAAGACATGTCTGAACGTGGACTTTTAATTGTTTTTTCAGGGCCTTCTGGTGTCGGAAAAGGAACTGTTCGTCAGGAGATTTTTTCAACACCTGACCACAAATTTGAATACTCAGTATCAATGACCACACGTGCTCAACGTCCTGGTGAAGTTGATGGGAAGGATTATTTCTTCCGTTCGCGTGAGGAATTCGAAGAGCTTATTCGTAATGGTCAAATGTTGGAATATGCTGAGTATGTAGGTAACTACTACGGAACACCTTTGACTTATGTCAATGAAACCTTGGATAAAGGGATTGATGTTTTCCTTGAAATCGAGGTTCAAGGGGCCCTACAGGTTAAGAAAAAGGTTCCAGATGCTGTCTTTATCTTTTTGACACCACCAGATTTGAACGAACTTGAAGAACGTTTAGTTGGCCGTGGGACAGATTCTGAAGAAGTTATTGCTCAACGTATCGAGCGTGCGCGTGAAGAAATTGCTCTCATGAGCGAATACGATTATGCCATTGTCAATGACAAAGTTCCTTTGGCTGCTGAGCGTGTCAAACGTGTCATTGAAGCAGAACACTTCCGAGTTGACCGTGTGATTGGCCGCTATCGTAATATGATTTCTGAAAAGAAATTGTCAGATAAATAAATTAGAAATAGGTATAGAATTATGATGTTGAAACCCTCTATTGATAAACTTTTGGATAAAGTGCCTTCAAAATATTCATTAGTTATTTTGCAAGCAAAACGTGCCCATGAATTGGCAGCTGGTGCTGAACCTACTCAAGAATTTTCGGCTGTAAAATCTACGCTTCAAGCCCTTGAAGAAATTGAATCTGGTAATGTCACTATCCACCCAGATCCAGAAGCTAAACGTGAATTGGCACGTTTGAAAGTTATCCAAGCGCGTCTTGCTGCTGAGGAAGAAGAACGTAAAATCAAAGAACAAATCGCTAAAGAAAAAGAAGAAGGCGATAAAATCTAAAATCAAAGTCTTGCTTTGGTTTACGAGGATAGGAGGAGCTGAGGCATAGTGTCTCAGCTTCCTTCTTTATGATGAATATCACTAGCTCAAGATTTCTGGAGCTTAGGAAATCGCTGGTCCAAAGGTGAAGAGAGGAGATATATGGTTTTAGTTGCACAAATAATTGTAGATGTTCCTCTGATGCAGACGGACAGGCCTTATAGTTACCTTGTACCGGAAACCATGCAAGCACAAATCGCCATCGGTATACGGGTTCATGTGCCTTTTGGTAAAGGAAATCGTCTATTGCAAGGTTTTGTTATTGGTTTAGAAGATCAGGAGAACTTAAGAGATTTTCCTGAATTGAAACCTATCGCTGAGCTTTTAGATTATGAGCCAGTCCTTAATCAGGATCAGCTGGATTTGGCTGATCAGATGCGACATACGGTCTTTTCCTATAAGATTTCCATCTTGAAGTCAATGCTACCTGGTCTCCTTAATTCACAGTACGATAAGGTTATCATGGCAACTGATAAACTGAGTGAAGAGGATAAACAGACTTTTCTTCAGGGGCAGGACCATATTCTTTTCTCGCAGTTGTCAGAGGAGCAGCGTCAAGCCATTCCTCGTCTGGTCCAGTCTGGGCGTGTAACGGTTGATTACCTTGCTAAGGATAAGCAGAACATTAAGACTGAGAAGCACTATAGTGTTCAAAAGGGCATTCTTGAGACTTTGGCTATTTCGCAACGGGCTAAGAGGCGTTTGGAGATGCGAGACTTCTTGCTCGAGAAGAGCGAGTCAGGGAAGGTGGCAGACCTCCACAAGCTTTTTTCACGAGATGTGGTTAAGTTTTTCATTGGGGCTAGAGCTCTAGTCATCACTGAAGTTGAGGTCAATCGTGCTGATAGCTACTTTGAAAAAGTAGAGAAGACGGATTTTCTAGAGCTTAATGCTCAGCAGGCACATGCGGTTGAAGAAATGACAGGTCAGATTGGTCATGGTGGGAAGCCGTTCTTGTTGGAAGGAGTGACGGGGTCAGGTAAGACTGAGGTTTACCTGCATCTTATTGAGAGAACCTTGGCTATGGGAAAAACTGCCATTGTCTTGGTTCCAGAAATTTCTCTGACGCCACAAATGACCAATCGTTTCATCTCCCGTTTTGGTGACTTGGTAGCCATCATGCATTCAGGCTTGTCAGATGGTGAAAAATTTGACGAGTGGCGTAAGGTTAGGTCTGGTCAAGCAAAGGTTGTCGTAGGAGCACGTTCTGCTATCTTTGCTCCCTTGGACAATATTGGAGCAATCATTATCGATGAGGAGCATGAGGCGACCTATAAGCAGGAATCCAATCCTCGTTACCATGCTAGAGATGTGGCCTTGCTTAGGACTAAGAGTCATGGAGCTGTGCTTGTACTTGGGTCAGCTACGCCTTCTATTGAGTCGCGAGCAAGGGCTCAGAAAGGGGTCTACCATTTTCTTGAGTTGACGGAGAGGGCCAATCCTAAGGCTAAAATTCCGCAGGTGGAAGTGGTGGACTTTAAGGACTTTGTGGGTCGACAAGAGGCGAGTGATTTTACGCCCCCTCTCTTAGAGAAAATCCGAGAGCGATTGGCACGTAAGGAACAAGTCGTTTTGATGTTGAATCGTCGTGGTTATTCTTCATTTGTTATGTGTCGTGACTGTGGCTATGTGGATGACTGTCCCAACTGTGATATTTCACTGACTCTGCATATGGATACTAAGACCATGAATTGTCACTACTGTGATTTTCAAAAAGCTATTCCTCATGTTTGTCCTAACTGTCAGAGTCGCCAGATTCGCTATTATGGGACTGGGACACAGAAGGCTTATGATCAATTGACGGAACTTTTGCCAGAAGCCAGAGTGATTCGTATGGATGTTGATACCACACGTAAAAAAGGCGCTCACGAGAAGCTCCTAGAGACTTTTGGAAGTGGCCAGGCTGATATTCTGCTAGGAACCCAAATGATTGCCAAGGGCTTGGATTTTCCCAATGTTACCTTGGTAGGGGTCTTAAATGCGGATACATCGCTAAATTTGCCAGATTTTCGTTCGGCTGAGCGTACCTTCCAGCTTTTGACACAGGTGGCTGGTCGTGCTGGTCGTGCGGACAAGGAAGGGGAAGTTATTATTCAGACATATAACCCTAGTCATTATGCCATTCGTTTTGCTAAGCAACAGGATTATGAGGGATTTTATGCCTATGAGATGGGGATTCGCCGTCAGTTGGCCTATCCGCCCTATTTCTATACGGTAGGGATCACGTTTTCTCACAAGGATGAAGAGTTTGTGGTTCGTAAGAGCTATGAGGTCATGGCATATTTAAGAGAACACTTATCGGACAAGGTGACTTTCTTGGGACCAACACCAAAACCTATTGCCCGAACACATAACCTTTATCATTATCAGATTATTATCAAATACCGTTTTGAGGATAACTTGGAAGAAACGCTTAATAGGATCCTTGATATGACTCAGGAACCTGAAAACAAGGACCTGCGTTTGATTATTGATCACGAGCCTCAGAATTTTACCTAATCTAGAAAAGGAAGAATATGACAAAAATAGTATTTATGGGAACGCCAGCATTTTCAGCGACAGTGCTGGAGGGACTTTTGACAGATGAGCGTTACGATATTGTTGCTGTGGTGACGCAACCAGACCGTGCTGTCGGCCGTAAAAAAGAAATCCGCATGACACCGGTCAAGGAAGTAGCCTTGGCGCATGACTTACCAATCTATCAACCTGAAAAGTTGTCAGGTTCCGAGGAAATGGCACAACTTATGTCACTTGGTGCTGATGGGATTGTTACAGCAGCTTATGGACAATTTTTGCCAAGCAAGTTGCTTGATAGCATGGATTTTGCGGTGAATGTTCACGCTTCACTCTTGCCCAAATACCGTGGTGGAGCACCTATCCATTATGCCATTATCAATGGTGATGCAGAAGCGGGTGTGACAATCATGGAAATGGTCAAGGAAATGGATGCTGGTGACATGGTCAGCCAAAAGGCCTTGCCAATTCTGGACCAAGATAATGTCGGTACTATGTTTGAAAAATTGGCAGTCTTGGGTCGTGACCTATTGCTTGAAACCTTGCCTGCCTACATTGCTGGAGAAATCAAACCTGTTCCTCAAGATGCCAGTCAGGTAACGTTTTCACCAAACATTAGCCCAGAAGAGGAACGCCTTGATTGGAATAAGTCGGCTCGTGACATCTTTAATCAAATTCGTGGCATGTACCCATGGCCCGTGGCACATACTTTGCTTGATGGCAAACGTTTCAAAATTTATGAAGGAGACTTAGTAGAAGGGCAAGGGCAGGCTGGTCATATTATCGAAAAAACTAAGAAGAGTTTGGTCGTTGCGACTGGTCAAGGAGCTATTTCGCTTAAGAGTGTTCAGCCTGCAGGTAAACCTCGTATGGCTATTGCCGATTTCCTTAATGGAGTCGGTCGCAATCTTGAAGTAGGTGATGCATTTGGCCAATGATTGGAAAAAAACAGCCCGTGGACAGGCACTTGAAATCTTAGAAGATGTCTTCCAGGAAGGGGCTTACTCAAATATTGCCCTCAATGCACGTCTGAGCAATTCATATCTAACAGATAAGGACAAGGCACTGGTAACGGAAATTGTTTATGGGACCGTAGCTCGTAAGATTACTTTGGAGTGGATTTTAGCCCATGTCATCGAGGACCGAGATAAGCTTGAACCTTGGGTCTATGACCTCTTGCTTTTGAGTCTCTACCAGTTGGCCTATTTAGATAAGATTCCAGCCCATGCGGTGGTTAATGATGCGGTTTCTATTGCCAAAAATCGTGGCAATAAAAAGGGTGCTGAGAAGCTGGTGAATGCTGTTCTTCGTAAACTATCTAGCCAGCCTTTGCCAGATCCAAGCAAGATTAAACGCGTCAATAAACGCTATTCTGTTCAGTATTCTTTACCTGTATGGTTGGTAAAAAAACTTATCGACCAGTATGGAGAGGACCGTGCCCTTGCTATTTTCCAAAGTCTCTTTGTTAGAAATAAGGCTAGTGTCCGTGTGACGGACGTGTCCCGTATGGAAGAAATTGCGGAGGCCACTGGGGCTGAGCGTTCAGCTTTGTCACCAGTTGGGCTTGTTAAATCTTCGGGTTATTTTGCTGGGACTGATTATTTTAAAGAGGGTTTATTGACCATTCAGGATGAGACCAGTCAACTGGTTGCGCCAACTTTAGGGATTCAAGGTGAGGAAGAAATCCTGGATGCTTGTGCAGCACCTGGAGGTAAGACTGTCCATATGGCTTCATACTTGACAAGTGGACATGTGACGGCGCTTGACCTCTATGATCATAAGCTTGTCCTTATCGAAGAAAACGCACAACGTCTTGGTCTAGCTGATAAGGTTAAGACTCAGAAGCTGGATGCTAGTCAGGTGCATCAAGTCTTTCCATCTGATAGTTTTGACAAGATTCTAGTGGATGCTCCTTGCTCAGGGATTGGTCTCATTCGTCGAAAACCCGACATCAAATATAATAAGGATCTCCAAGACTTTGAATCCCTCAAGTCTGTGCAATTGGATATCTTATCCAGTGTTTGTCAAACTCTACGAAAAGGTGGTATAATAACCTATAGTACTTGCACCATCATAGCAGAAGAAAATCAAGAGATGATTCAAGCCTTTCTTGAGAGCCATCCTGATTTTGAGCAAGTTGCCTTGGATCATCCATGCAAGGATATCGTGGTCAATGGCTGTTTGGCTATTACCCCCGAACAGTATCTAACTGATGGTTTTTTTATCGCTCAGTTGCGTAAGAAGGTCTAGGGTTACAGAGGAGGAAACACTGACGCAAGTCAGAAAGAGAATTATGGAAATATCATTATTAACAGACATTGGCCAAAAACGGTCAAACAATCAAGATTTTGTTAATAAATTTGTCAACAAGGCTGGTGTTACACTTGTCATTGTTGCAGATGGAATGGGTGGACACCGTGCTGGAAATATTGCCAGTGAGATGTCAGTAACTGACCTTGGTCGTAACTGGATTAACACTGATCTTCGTGAGTTGAGCCAAATTCGTGATTGGATGATTGCTGCCATCGATGAAGAAAATCGTAAAATCTATGAGCTTGGTCAAAATGAAGAATATAAAGGAATGGGAACTACTATCGAGGTTCTTGCCTTAGTTGATAATGCTGTGATTTTCGCTCATGTTGGGGATTCACGTATTTCTCTTATCCGTAATGGTGAGTATAAGCAATTAACGAACGATCACTCCTTGGTTAATGCTCTTATCAAGGCTGGTCAGTTGACAGAAGAAGAAGCAGCAGTTCACCCACAACGTAATATTATTACGCAATCTATAGGGCAAGCTGCTCCAGTTGAAGCAGATCTGGGTGTTCAACAATTGGAACCGGGAGATTATATTTTGGCCAATTCAGATGGATTGACTAATATGATTTCAATTGAACAGATTATTCATATTGTTAACAGTCCTGGTTTCGTCGAAGAAAAAACCAGTCGTTTAGTTGCCGCTGCCAATGAGGCCGGTGGTTATGATAATATTACCGTTGCTCTCATCAAAGTAGAAAGTGAGGAAGGATAATGATCCAAGTTGGCAAATTGTTTGCTGGACGTTATCGAATCCTTAAGTCTATCGGACGTGGTGGTATGGCGGATGTTTATCTGGCTAACGACCTGATTCTGGATAATGAAAGTGTAGCTATTAAGGTGCTACGTACCAATTATCAAACTGATCAGGTTGCTGTAGCGCGTTTCCAGCGTGAAGCGCGTGCCATGGCTGAGCTTAGCCATCCGAATATAGTTGCGATTCGAGATATCGGTGAAGAAGACGGTCAGCAGTTCTTGGTGATGGAGTATGTGGACGGTTCGGACTTGAAGAGATTCATTCAAGACCATGCTCCATTGTCTAACCAAGATGTTGTGCGTATTATGGGGGAAGTCCTTTCTGCCATGACTCTTGCCCACCAAAAGGGCATTATTCACCGTGACCTTAAGCCACAGAACGTTCTATTAACTAAGGATGGTAGAGCTAAGGTTACAGACTTTGGTATCGCAGTAGCATTTGCTGAAACCAGTCTGACACAAACTAACTCAATGTTGGGGTCAGTCCATTATTTGTCACCAGAACAGGCACGTGGTTCTAAAGCCACTATCCAAAGTGATATCTATGCTATGGGGATTATGCTCTTTGAAATGTTGACAGGACATATTCCTTTTGATGGCGATAGTGCAGTAACCATTGCACTTCAACATTTCCAAAAGCCCCTACCATCGATTTTGGCTGAGAACCGTAATGTTCCTCAAGCTTTAGAAAATGTTGTTATTAGAGCAACTGCTAAAAAGCTTGAAAATCGTTACAACAGTACTTTGGAAATGAGTCGCGACCTAGTAACTAGTTTGCATCCTAGTCATAGTCGTGATTCTAAGGTAGTTTTTGATGATATGACGGATACTAAGACCCTACCAAAGGTTGATTCAGTTCCATCAGTAGGTCCTGAGAAAAAGGTTTCTCCTAAACCATCAGAGCCAACACCGGCTCCAAGCAAACAACCGAGGGAAAAAGCTTCTCTAGCTAAAAAGAAGAAAAATATCTTTTCAACTCTACTCAAGGTTCTCCTAGGCTTAGTCTTTATAGGAATTATCATTTTTGCCTATCTTGTTTTTACCAATCCTGATAATGTCCAAGTACCAAATGTTGTAGGTCAAGAGTTGTCAACAGCTCAGACGAAACTTGAAAGTGCAGGCTTTAAGGTTGGCGATGTTAATGAAGTCGAGGATGATTCAGTCGATAAGGGCAAAGTTATCAAGACCGACCCTACAGCTGGGACAACGCGTAAAGAGGGAACAAGCATTGATGTCTATGTTTCTTCTGGTAGCAAAGGTTTCACTCTGAAAAATTACAAGGGGAAAAATTATAAGGATGCCATTGAGGATTTAACCTCGAATTATGGGGTTTCCGAGGATCAAATTGATATTCAACATGTCGAAGACGACGATGCTAAAGAAGGTGAAATCCTATCTCAAAGTCCGGGGAAAAACAAGTCCTTCAATCCTAAAGATAGTAAGGTGAAAATCAAGTTCCGTGTGGCAACTCCTAAGACTATAACTATGCCTGATGTGACTGGTTTAACTGTCTCGACAGCAGTCCAAACCTTGAATCGTACAGATATTTCAAGTAGTAGTATTGAGTATCACGACTATAATACTGGTGTTAAGTTGGATAAGAGTAAGGTACCTAGTAATACAGAGGTACTTTATCAAGACCCACAAGTTGGTACTGCCGTTGATGGTACAGTGATTCTCTATGTTTCAGTTGTAACTGAGAGTTCAAGCATTCAACAGTCAAGCTCAGAAAGTATGATGCATTCGTCATCATCTACAAGTTCTAGTTCTTCAAGTACAACTTCTAGTACCGAAACAGCTACAGAAGCTACTCACACAGAGCAATAATAAGTTTGGAAATCTTAGATATAAGAGAAAGAGAGGTTTTCTGCCTCTCTTTTTGATTCAATTGCTTGGGGATTTTAAAGTGGTTGCTTGTCAGGAATGGCAGATTCTTTTATAATGAACGCATCACATAGAGGAGAGGCGCAATGAGAAACCGTAGAAAACTGAAAAAGGTATATTATTAGCTACGATATTGTCATGACGATTCTAGCACTTCTTTCCATATGGAGAGTGATTTTTGATTTGGTTGGGTTGATTACTATTGGGAGACACTCTTTTCTATTTATTAATCAGACCACTTCCCTTATATTTTCTTTAGATTATACTATTGGTTCCTCCTTGGCACTATAGATGATATTTGGTGGTCTGTGGCAACAGTTATCACAGTAGGTTACGGGGAAAGTATCCTTAAAACCCTTGTAGGTAAGGTGATTGCTGTTGTGCTCATGCTTAGTGGAATTACTACTCTGGGGTTGTTGACTAACTCTCTTAATAATATTTTGTACGTTCAGGTCGTCAAACTGAACGAAAATTAGCTGAGTTTGAGAAGGAGTTGGCTGAACAACATGCCATTATTGAGGAAATCAGAAGTACGGTGCTTGCTATGAGTAGGAAAATGGATAAGAACGACGACTAGGTTTTCTATGGCTTAAAGATTGTACTTTCTATAATAGAGGCACTTTTTTGCTCCTATATTCCATAGCTAGTAAGTTCTCAAACTAGGTCTTTTTGTCAATTAGTCCAAAATTTGATAGAATGAACCCTGTATACTTTTATTTGAGAGGTCCTTATGACCAAATTTAATTTTTTCTTAGTGGTGGAGGCTCTTCTTTTAACTCTAGGCTTAATCACCATCTTTAATAATGATATTACCAGTTTTATTTTCATACTGGTTTTGACCTTGTTGGCAGTTCGCTTCTTTAACAAGGAGTCCAAGAGCGACTTTGTCTTGACAATCTGCTTGATTTCACTTTTTCTGGTTTCTATGTGGAATATCTATGTGGTTCTTGCTATCTTAGTGGGTGTGGCCTATGTCATGATTAACCATTTTTCACAGGTCAAGAAAAAGAATCGCTACGCTCTCATTCAATTTAAGGAAGATGACTTGAATCCACAGGCTGTGCGAAATCAGTGGATTGGGACTCGTATGGAACCTGTCAGTGATCGCTATGACTTTGATGATATTAATATTATCCGTTTCTTTGGGACAGATGTGATTGATTTGACCCAGGTTGTCGTTTCAGGTCGAGAAAATGTCGTCATTTTACAGAAACTTTATGGGCCAACGACAATCTTGGTACCAATTGATGTTTCTGTAAAGCTGAATATATCAGCTATCTATAGCTCTGTGACCTTCTTTAATGAAGATGAATACGACCTCCGTTACGAAAGATTGACCTTGCAGGGAGCGGAGTATGAGCATGCCCATCGCACGGTTAAATTGATTCTCAATGTGGGAGCTGGACCAGTGGAGGTACGTCGTAAATGAAGAAACAGTACCTATTTTTAATCCTAACTTATTCAGTTGTTGTTTTAATTGGGGTTACCCTTGTGGTTATGGATAGCTTTAACCTCAACTTTTCGCTGGTTTTCGGTAGTATTTCTCAGGCATTTCACTTCTTTTTTAACATGTTTTTTGTGGTTCTGAGTTTGCTCATTTTACTGTATATTCTTTGGGCCATTGCTAATGATAATAGTATGCGTTCGGTCAATCAGGACTTGCGTCGTATTATCAATAACCAGCCAGTCAAACGTCAGGGAGATATTGAGTTGGACAAGAATATGATGCGTCTATCTCATAAAATGCGTAAATTGACCAAGGATCTGCAAAAAACGGAAAATGCTCAGGCTTTGCAAAGTCGTGATATTCTTAAGAAAGAGCGAGGCCGCATTGCTCGAGATCTTCACGATACCGTTAGCCAGGAGCTTTTTGCGGCTAGTATGATTCTCTCTGGTGTCTCTCAGATGGTGGGCCAGCTAAGTAAGGAAGATTTACATAATCAGATTCAGGCAGTCGAGGCCATGCTGACAGATGCTCAAAATGATATGCGTGTCTTGCTTTTGCACCTTCGTCCGACAGAGCTTGAGAACAAGACCTTACAAGAAGGCTTGCAGATGATTCTTAAGGAATTAACCGATAAATCCAATATCCGTGTTGTCTACAAGGATATGGTCAAGAAAGTGCCCAAACGTATTGAAAATAATCTCTTTAGGATTGCCCAAGAGTTTATCTCTAATACCCTTAAACATGCCAAAGCTAGCCAAATAGAGGTTTACCTCTATCAAAATAGTCAGGAAATTCAGTTAAAAATGCTAGATAATGGTGTTGGTTATGATTTGAATGCCTCGACTGACGAGATGAGTTATGGGCTAAAAAACATTCAAGAGCGTGTTGATGAAATGGCGGGAACTGTGCAGTTCCTATCAGCTAAAGGTAAAGGGACGTCTATTGATGTTCGTGTGCCAATATTAAGAGGAGAAGACAATGTCGAATAAGATTAATGTGATTTTGGTAGATGACCATGAAATGGTTCGTTTAGGCCTTAAGAGTTTCTTGAATCTCCAAGGAGATGTAGAGGTGGTGGGAGAGGCAGGAAATGGTCGTGATGGTGTCGATCTTGCCCTGGAGTTGCGTCCAGACGTTGTTGTTATGGATCTTGTTATGCCTGAGTTAGATGGTGTTCAGGCGACTTTGGAATTACTCAAAGAATGGCCTGAAGCTAGGATTCTAGTTTTGACCAGCTATTTGGACAATGAAAAAATTTATCCAGTCATTGAAGCTGGCGCCAAAGGCTATATGCTTAAAACGAGCAGTGCAGCAGAGATTCTAAATAGTATCCGAAAGGTTTACCGTGGAGAAGAAGCTATCGAAACTGAGGTGGATAATAAAATTAAATATCACGATAGTCATCCGGACTTACATGATGATTTGACCGCACGTGAACGTGATATCTTAGCCCTCTTAGCTAAAGGCTATGACAATCAAACCATTGCTAATGAACTGTTTATTTCTTTAAAAACAGTCAAGACCCATGTGTCTAATATCCTTGGAAAATTAAATGTTGATGACCGTACTCAGGCTGTAGTTTATGCCTTTAGACATCATCTGGTTTCACAGGATGATGAATAAATCTATTTTAGGAGTTGGAAAAGGTTAATTATGGCTGTGCAAATTATCTCTTATTTTGCGAGTCAAAGTGTTTGACTTTATTTCTAGCAACATATATAATTAAATTATCCTAAAACTTTTCTTTTTTATATGAGGTTGCTTTAACCTCGAATCATCAATCTAAGGTCACTTAGATGATGAAATCTCCTAACTCCTAGCAATCGGTTATGCCGATTGTTTTTTTTTGAAAAAAAGTTAAGAAAGGTATTGACAGCCTCCTGATTTTTCTGTAAAATAACAAGAGTCTTTTGGGGTATAGCCAAGCGGTAAGGCAAGGGACTTTGACTCCCTCATGCGTTGGTTCGAATCCAGCTACCCCAGTTCTATCTGAGGGTAGAGATACAGATTATGGTCCGTTGGTCAAGGGGTTAAGACACCGCCTTTTCACGGCGGTAACACGGGTTCGAATCCCGTACGGACTATAAGCACCAGCTAGAGAAAGCTGGTTTTTTTGTGTCCTTTTTGATAAAATAGAGGGGTTGACTGGTCTAAGCTAGACATTTTATATCGCTTTAAAATAAATAATAACAAGAATCTAACCTGGTTTAAAACGTGTGTTTTGAGATGCCGTCATAGGCTACTTGATAATTCGTTGACTCATGGTTTGATTTGAATAAGAAATAATAAGGAAGTTAAATGACATATTATAACGTTGGAAAGATTGTAAATACACAGGGATTGCAGGGTGAACTTCGTGTTTTGTCTGTAACAGATTTTGCGGACGAACGTTTTAAGAAGAAGAGTGTACTAGCTCTTTTTGATGACAAAGATAATCACATCATGGATGTCGAGATTGCGAGTCACCGTAAGCATAAGAACTTTGATATCGTTAAGTTCAAAGGGCTTTATCATATCAATGATGTAGAAAAGTATAAAGGTTGCAGTCTCAAAATTGCTGAGGAAAATCTAACAGATCTTGATGACGGTGAATTTTACTACCATGAGATCATTGGACTTGATGTTTATGAGGGAGAAAATCTCATCGGTCAAGTCAAAGAGATTCTCCAACCAGGTGCTAATGATGTTTGGGTAGTGAAGCGTAAAGGTAAGAAAGACTTGCTCTTGCCTTATATTCCACCAGTAGTTCTTGATGTTGATGTAGCTGCTGGTCGTATTGAGGTTGAGCTCATGGAAGGATTAGACGATGAAGATTGATATCTTGACTCTATTTCCAGATATGTTTGCTCCCTTGGAACACTCCATTGTTGGTAAGGCAAAGGACAAGGGACTCCTAGAAATCAACTATCACAATTTCCGTGAAAATGCGGAGAAGGCACGTCATGTAGATGATGAACCCTATGGTGGTGGGCAAGGCATGTTGCTACGTGCCCAGCCAATTTTTGATACCTTTGATAAATTAAATGTGACTAAGCCTCGCGTTATTCTCCTAGATCCCGCGGGTCGTACCTTTGATCAGGCCTATGCAGAAGAATTGGCGCAAGAAGAGGAATTGGTCTTTATCTGTGGCCATTATGAGGGCTATGATGAGCGTATCAAAACTTTAGTGACTGACGAAATATCACTAGGAGACTTTGTCTTGACTGGGGGAGAGTTGGCTGCTATGACTATTGTAGATGCTACTGTCCGCTTGATTCCTGAGGTCCTAGGTAAGGAAGCTAGTCATAAGGATGATAGTTTCTCGTCAGGGCTTTTGGAATTTCCACAGTACACTCGCCCAGCTGAGTTTCGTGGCATGAAGGTGCCAGATGTACTCTTGTCAGGTCACCATGTCAATATTCGACGTTGGCGTATGGAGCAGAGTTTGCGTAAGACATGGGAGCGTCGACCAGATCTTTTGGAAAACTATGATTTTACGGATGAAGAACGTCAGATTTTAGAAGAGATAAAAGCAGAAGGAAAATAAAATGTCAGAAGAAAAGATTTATGATATTACCATTATCGGTGGTGGACCAGTAGGACTTTGGGCTGCCTTTTATGCCGGTCTACGTGGCATGACTGTTAATATTATTGAGAGTCTGTCAGAACTTGGTGGACAGCCTGCCATTCTCTACCCTGAGAAAAAAATCTATGATATCCCAGCCTTTCCTCAGACGACAGGTGCCGAATTGACAGAAAACCTCTTGACTCAGCTTAAGCGTTTTGAAGATCGTGTCAGCATTCATTTGAAAGAGGAAGTTCAAACCTTTGAAAAGACCGATGGCGTCTTCACAATTGCTACTAGCAAGGGCCAACACTTGTCTAAGGCTATCGTCATTGCCTGTGGAAATGGTGCCTTCGCTCCACGTCCATTAGGTGTGGACAATGAAGAAGAATATGCGGACAATAACTTGTTCTATAATGTGCATAGCCTGGACCAATTTGCTGGCAAGAAGGTTGTGATTGCTGGTGGTGGGGATTCAGCTGTTGACTGGGCCAATCACCTAGATGGGATTGCTGAGAGTGTGACCTTGATTCACCGACGTGATGCCTTTCGTGCCCATGAGCATAGTGTAGAGCTTCTTCATCAATCATCAGTTAATGTGATGACACCTTATGTACCCCTTGAAATCAAGGGTGAAAATGGTCTTGCCAAAAGTTTGACTGTTCAAAAAGTGAAGTCAGATGAAGTTGTGGAATTGCCGCTTGATGCCCTTATTGTTAGCTTTGGCTTCTCAACCAACAATAAAAACCTTCGTAACTGGAATGTTGACTTCAAACGCTCTAGCGTTACGGTCAATGCTCAGTTTGAAACTTCACAAGAAGGTGTTTATGCTATTGGTGATGCAGCAGAATATGAAGGTAAGATTGACTTGATTGCTGTAGGAATGGGTGAAGCTCCTATCGCTATCAACCAAGCCATCCAATATATTAATCCAGACGGTAAGAATCGTCCGGTTCACTCAACATCATTAATTGAAGAATAATGTCAAAAGAAGACTTTGTCTTCAAACTAAGGAGAGACTTGTCTCTCTTTTTTCATGTCTAAAAACGTGGTATAATACACCTATGGCTACAACGAAAAAAACGAAAAAAAGGACGGCTTCTAAGAACGGTAAGAAGCGTCTTACAAAAGCAGAATTAGACAGACAGAAGGCGATTAAGCGAATGCTATGGACCTTCTTTTTTGCCTTTGTCTTAATTTTCCCAGTCTTTCGATTGGGTTTCTTTGGGGTTGCCCTCTATAATATCTTTCGAGTATTTGTGGGGAGTATGGCTTACCCTTTAATTTTTGCTATCTATGTTTATCTCTTTGGCTTTAAATGGTTACGTAAACATAGTAACTATGTAACAGGATTTTGGATGGTCTTTGTGGGGCTCTTGTTGGAGTTTCACGCCTATCTCTTTAGTCTAGAACGCATGAGTGGTCTGGATATTTTCCCTGGTACCAAGGATTTGCTTTTTGGGGAACTTGTGAGTGTGCAAGTCGCTCGTTTTGCGGGTGGCGGTATGTTGGGGGCTCTCCTATACCAACCGATTTCCTTCCTCTTTTCAAATATCGGTAGCTTCATGATTGGGGTATTGATCATTCTCTTGGGTGCCTTCATTCTTAGCCCTTGGGATGTCTTGGATATCATGGAGTATGCTAAGGAAGCTTGGCAGAAAGGAGCTGAGAAGCGTTTGGAACGGACGGCTCAGCGTCAGGAGAAGAAGGCAGAACGTCAGGCTCAGAAAGAGCGTGAAGCAGAAGAACGTGCCGAGGCCGAGCACCTGGCTGATTTGACTGTTGACGAGGAGACGGGAGAAATCTTGGATGATGCCGCAGAAGCCTTGCCACAAGAAGCTGAGATTTTTGCACCTGAACCTGAAATCAGAGATTATGCCTCTGAGGATTACTATGATAATCTGCCTCCAGGGGATTATGAGGATTTCCAAGATAGTTATGTTCCCTATCCGGAGGAATTGCCAACCGAAGAATTTCCACCATCTATGGTGGTTGAGGGAGATGATGCTCCTGTTGAGGTTGATTTTACACCGAAGAAACTCCTACAGTATAAACTTCCTGATATAGATCTCTTTGCACCTGATAAACCAAAGAGTCAGTCTAAAGAGAAAAACATCGTTCGTAAGAATATTCGAATCTTAGAAGATACCTTCAAAAGTTTCAACATTGATGTCAAGATTGAGCGGGCTGAGATTGGACCGTCTGTAACTAAGTATGAGGTCAAGCCTGCTGTTGGGGTTCGAGTCAATCGTATCTCCAATTTAGCGGATGACTTGGCTCTGGCTCTTGCTGCAAAAGATGTCCGTATTGAGGCACCTATACCTGGAAAGTCTTTAGTTGGTATCGAAGTGCCTAATTCCGAGATAGCAACGGTTTCTTTCCGTGAACTTTGGGAACAGTCCAAGACGGATCCTAATAAGCTCTTGGAAGTTCCTCTTGGTAAGGCTGTTGATGGTTCAGCTCGTAACTTTGACCTAGGTCGGATGCCTCACTTGTTAGTGGCTGGATCAACTGGTTCTGGTAAATCTGTTGCGGTTAATGGAATCATCTCTAGTATTCTTATGAAGGCTCGCCCAGACCAGGTTAAGTTCCTTATGGTCGATCCTAAGATGGTTGAACTTTCTGTTTACAACGATATTCCTCATCTCCTTATCCCTGTGGTGACCAATCCACGTAAGGCCGCCAAGGCTCTTCAAAAAGTGGTCGATGAGATGGAAAATCGTTATGAACTCTTTAGTAAGTTTGGCGTGCGTAACATTGCTGGCTACAATGCCAAGGTGGAAGACTGGAATGCCCAGTCGCAAGAGAAACAGATTCCCTTGCCTTTAATTGTGGTTATCGTCGATGAGTTGGCTGACTTGATGATGGTGGCCAGTAAGGAAGTGGAAGATGCTATCATTCGCCTTGGACAAAAAGCACGTGCAGCTGGAATTCACATGATTCTCGCAACCCAACGTCCATCGGTTGATGTTATCTCCGGTTTGATTAAGGCCAATGTGCCATCTCGTGTGGCCTTTGCTGTGTCTTCTGGAACAGATAGTCGTACCATTTTAGATGAAAATGGGGCAGAGAAACTACTCGGACGCGGGGATATGCTTTTCAAACCGATTGATGAGAATCATCCTGTTCGTTTGCAAGGTTCCTTTATTTCAGATGATGATGTGGAACGTATTGTGACCTTTATTAAGGAGCAGGCTTCAGCTGACTATGACGAGAGCTTTGATCCTGGTGAAGTTTCAGAGAATGATTTTGGTGGTGGTTCATCCACTAATGGTGGTAGCTCGGAAGGGGATCCTCTCTTTGAAGAAGCGAAGGCCTTGGTATTGGAAACACAAAAAGCTAGCGCTTCTATGATTCAACGTCGTCTGTCGGTTGGATTCAACCGTGCCACTCGTTTGATGGAAGAACTGGAAGAAGCCGGAGTGATTGGACCAGCTGAAGGCACTAAGCCACGTAAGGTTTTGATGACTCAAGAGTGATGATGGGAAAAGTACTACCCACCATTTACATATGTTTTAAAAATAATAAAAGGATGAGAGAGTAACTGTTTCGGCGCAAATTTTCTCATTCTTTTTTATGTTTAACACAAATCAAAAAGTGTCAAACTGTTTCATAATAACGCTTACAAAACGAACGCTTTTTGCTATAATAAAAGAAAAGTGAGTAATAAAGATTAAAGGAGTTTAAAATGGACAATTTATTAACCGTTCATTTTCATAGTATGCATGGCGACTATTCGAGATATAATATGTGGAAGTGGCTAGATGGTTATTGGGGCGAAGAAGCCTATTTTTCTCGCGAGGATGATTTTGGACTGGTAGGTCAGCTCACCTTTCCGGCTAATCGTTTTATTGACTATGTCAATCTCTTGGTTAAGACGGAAGATTGGTCAAAGCAGACACATGATTATCGTATCAGACGTTTCTTGGGGGATGCCCCGAATGCTATTTGGGTGGTTGAAGGAGACCCGACTGTTTATTATTCTAAACAGGCTGCTTTGACGAGTCATAGTTTTGAAGGGCGTGATCAGCATGCCTTTGATATGGCTCTTCGTAGACAGGAATTTGATCAAAAGTGGGGATTTCAAGGTTGGTTAGGACATAAGTATGAAAAAGGTTCCACAGAGTTTCGCCTTTGGGGGCCACTAGCTCGGCGTGTGCAGCTACTACTTTTTAAAAAAGGTAGTAAAACTAAGGTGATTAAGATGAGCCGAGGAACCAGTGTAAATAAGGATCGTCACGAGATGAACACACACGGTGTTTGGAGCGTCTCTGTCCCTGGGGATTTGGATGGGGTAGCCTATCAGTTTCGAGTCTACCATGAGGAGAGTTTCTATCAAGATACTAGAGATCCGTATAGCATTGCCCTTAGCTTAAATAATAAAAAGAGCTTGGTGGTAAACCCTGAGCGTTTGGTTCCTAAGGGGTATCAGAAGGTTACAAGACAAGAGGCCAACTGGCGTAATGCCAACGCCTGCTCATCTGTTATTTGTGAGATGCATCTACGAGACTTCTCAATCTCAGAAACATCTGGTGTTAAGAAGGCATATAGAGGGACTTATCTGGGTGCCTGCCAGAAAGGAACTAAAAATGCCCAAGGGGATGTGACTGGTTTTGATTATATCAAACGCATGGGTTACAACTATGTCCAGTTACAGCCGGTCTTTGATCATCACAAGAACTATGATAAGAATGGTAATCTTCTCTATAATTGGGGATATGATCCCGAAAATTACAATGTTCCAGATCGTCAGTTTGCGGTTGATCAAAAAAATCCCTTAGCACCAATTTTGGAGCTTAAGAAGATGATTCAGGCCTACCATGAAGCGGGTATTGGGGTTATCATGGATGTTGTTTATAACCACACATATTCGTCATACAGTTCGCCCTTCCAACTGACAGTACCAGCTTATTATTACCGTATGCATGACAATGGTTCATTCCAAGATGGATCAGGTTGTGGGAACGAAACGGCTAGTGAGAAAGAAATGTACCGCAAGTATATGATTGATTCTTTGACCTATTGGGCAGAGGAATTTGGAGTGGATGGTTTCCGTTTTGACCTTATGGGCTTGCATGACGTTGCTACTATGAATGCCATTCGTTCAGCCATGGATGATATAGATCCTAGGATTCTTATTTATGGTGAAGGATGGGACATGGGGATTGGGCTTCCTGTGGACCAAAAGGCCAAGAAGGATAACGCAGCTTTGATGCCTAGAATAGGATTTTTTAATGACAATGCGCGTGATGCCGTTAAAGGGGCAGAAGTCTATGGACAAATCAGCAATGGTTATGTGTCCGGAGCTCCTTTAGAAGACAAAATTGCTAAGAGTTTACTTGGTAGCCGTGGCTTTGTAAACTACCTCATGCCAGGTCAGGTTCTTAACTATATTGAAGCTCATGACAATTACAATTTGAATGATCTTATGCATCATCTGCATCCACATGATTCGCCAGAGGATATTGAAAAACGAATTTACTTGGCTAACGCTCTTAATCTGACTATGCAGGGGATGTGTTTCATGCAATTAGGGCAAGAATTCCAGCGTAGTAAGATGGTTGCAACAGGTGAAGATGGAAATTACACAGAAGCAGATGTTAAGCGTGCTATGAATAGCTACAATGCCCCTGATGAGGTAAATTGTGTGGATTGGAATCAGGTGACTCTTAAGAAAGAATTGATTGATAAAATTGCCAAATTAATTGAACGCAAGCGAACAGTAGCAGAATTTTCATATCGTTCATATGCGGATATATATGATAATCTCTACGTGACTAAAGCAGACTTTGCTTCAGGTATCGTGGAACTACATATTTCTGGAAAACTGGATGAAACCTTAGTGTTCGATAATATGAAAAAAGATTTAGAGGTTTACTGACAAGGCAGTAAAAAAATGATATAATATAGAAAACGCTTACAAAATTGATTTTTGTGGGCTTGAAAGCTCTATCATCGTAAAGGGTTTTCTGGTGTATTTACAGATATTAATTACAATGTTTTAGTGCCTTGATATCTCTTATCAAGACGAGTTTAAGGAAGGAGTGATGGTATGAATCTTGATGAAGCCATGTACACGTTTGGAACAGGTGAGAACTTCCACCTTCAGAATTATTTGGGTGTGCATGAATTGGAGGGTGAAGAAGGATTTGTCTTCCGTGTGTGGGCCCCTCATGCTGAGCAGATTCAGGTAATCGGAGATTTCACAGGTTGGTTTGATGCACCTCTGGATATGACTAAAAACCATATCGGCGTTTGGGAGGCGACTTCAGCTCTCCCTGAAGAAGGACAACTTTATAAGTTCTTGGTGAAACGTAAGGGAGGTCAAGTCGTCGAAAAGATGGATCCTTTTGCCACTTATTTGGAACCACGCCCAGGAACAGGAGCTGTCATTCGTAAGCAGAAAGCTAAGAAGTGGAAAGATGGCCTTTGGATGGGGTGTCGCAAACGATTTGGGTTCCAAAAACGTCCGGTAAATATCTATGAAGTTCATGCATCGTCTTGGAAACTAAAAGAGGATGGTCAGCCTTATACTTTCAAGGAATTGAAAGAGGAGTTGATACCATATTTAGTTAAGATGAATTATACTCACGTGGAATTTCTGCCACTCATGGCTCACCCATTAGGGATGAGTTGGGGTTACCAGCTCATGGGTTACTTTGCTTTTGAGCATACTTATGGTACACCAGAAGAGTTTCAAGATTTTGTTGAAGCATGCCACCAGAATAATATCGGTGTCTTAGTGGACTGGGTCCCAGGTCACTATACACAAAATGACGATGCTTTGGCCTATTTTGATGGCACACCAACATTTGAATATCAAGATCACGATCGAGCTCATAATTATCGTTGGGGTGCATTGAACTTTGACTTAGGAAAAAATCAAGTACAGTCATTCCTTATTTCAAGTGCTCTTTATTGGATTGAGAATTATCATATCGATGGTATCCGAGTGGATGCAGTTTCTAATATGCTCTATTTAGACTATGATGAGGGTCCATGGATGCCCAACAAGGATGGTGGTAATCGTAACTTGGAAGGTTACGGCTTCCTTCAAAAACTCAATCGTGAAATTAAAAAACGCTATCCAGACGTTATGATGGTTGCGGAAGAATCAACTGCAGCAACGCCAATTACACAACCTATTGAAGAAGGTGGTTTAGGCTTTGACTTCAAATGGAATATGGGTTGGATGAACGATATCTTAAGATTCTACGAGGAGGACCCTGTTTACCGTCAGTATGATTTCAATCTGATGACTTTCAGTTTCATGTATTGCTTCAATGAAAACTATGTTCTACCATTCTCACATGATGAGGTGGTACATGGTAAGAAGAGTATGATGCATAAGATGTGGGGCGACCGATACAATCAGTTTGCTGGTCTTCGTAACCTCTACGCTTATCAACTCTGTCACCCAGGTAAAAAATTGCTCTTCATGGGATCTGAATTTGGTCAATTCTTAGAGTGGAAACATGATTACCAACTTGAATGGGGAAATCTTGAAGATGAGATGAACCAGAAGATGCAGGCCTTCACTAGTCATGTGAATGCTTTCTATAAGGATCACAAGTCTCTCTGGCAGATTGATGATTCTTACGATGGTATTGAGATTATTGATGCGGATAACCGTGCTGAAAGTGTTCTTTCTTTTATCCGTAAGGGTGATAAAGGTGATAAGGGGGATATCCTAGTCTGTGTCTTCAATCTTACTCCAGTGGAACGTAAAGACTTCACTATTGGCTTGCCAATTGCCGGTATTTACGAAGAAGTCCTTAACACTGAGATGGAAGAGTTCGGTGGTGTCTGGAAGGAAAGAAATCCTGATACCCGTACCCAAAAAGCGAAGTGGAAGGATTATGAAAATACTCTTAGCTTTACATTGCCAGCTCTTGGAGCAAGTATTTGGCGTGTTAAACGTCGCTTGAAATAAAGGTTAGATGTAAATGTGTACACGATTTGTTTTTCAGAGATGATAGAAAGAAAGTCGCGGTTGAAAGAAGCTTTTGGGCGCCCAAACTATTACTACACTGAGAAACCTACTTTAATTGTCATAATCAGTTTCGACTGATTGTCTTACATTCTTTTGAGGATGGAACTAAAAATCATGAGGGGGACTATTCATGAAAAATGAAATGTTGGCTTTGATCCTTGCTGGTGGGCAAGGAACTCGTCTTGGAAAATTGACCCAAAGTATTGCCAAACCAGCTGTTCAGTTTGGTGGACGCTACCGTATCATTGACTTTGGTTTGTCTAACTGTGCCAATTCAGGAATTAACAATGTAGGTGTCATTACACAGTATCAACCACTTGCTTTGAATAATCATATCGGTAATGGTTCAAGTTGGGGCTTGGATGGTGTTAACTCTGGTGTATCAATTCTTCAACCTTACTCAGCTAGCGAAGGTAATCGTTGGTTTGAAGGTACCAGCCACGCTATTTATCAAAACATTGACTATATCGATAGCATCAATCCTGAATATGTTTTGATTTTGTCTGGTGACCATATTTACAAGATGGACTATGACGATATGCTCCAATCTCACAAAGACAACAACGCAAGTCTTACAGTCGCCGTTCTAGATGTGCCACTTAAAGAAGCTAGACGTTTCGGTATCATGAACACTGATGCTAATAACCGTATTGTTGAGTTCGAAGAAAAACCTGAAAATCCTAAATCTACGAAAGCATCAATGGGTATTTACATCTTTGACTGGAAACGACTTCGTAATATGTTAGTTTCAGCTGAAAAGAACTCAGTTGGTATGTCAGACTTTGGTAAGAACGTTATCCCAGCTTATCTTAAAACAGGTGAAAGCGTCTTTGCTTATGAATTTGAAGGCTATTGGAAAGACGTAGGTACTATCGAATCCCTTTGGGAAGCAAACATGGAGTACATTTCTCCTGAAAATGCCTTGGATAGTCGTAACCGTCAATGGAAAATTTACTCACGTAACGTGATTGCTACACCAAACTTCTTTGGTGAACATGCTCATGTTGAAGATTCACTCGTTGTTGATGGCTGTTTGGTTGATGGAACTGTTAAACATTCTGTGCTTTCAACAAATGCACAAATTCGTGAAGGTGCAGTCGTTGAAGATTCAGTGATTATGAGTGGTGCAGTTATTGGTAAAGGTGCAAAAATTAAACGTGCTATTATCGGTGAAGGTGCACACGTTTCTGATGGTGTGGAAATTGACGGTACAGAAGAAGTGCAAGTCGTAGGATACAATGAAGTAGTGGGGGTACCAAAAGATGAAGATTGATAAATATTCTGCAATTCTAGGAAATACCGTAGGATTCCATGACATGGATGGCCTGACTGATCAACGTCCTATTGCCAGTCTACCATTTGGTGGAAAATATCGCCTCATCGACTTCCCGTTGTCTAACTTGGCTAATGCTGGTATCCGTAGCGTCTTCGGAATCTTCCAAAACGAAAACATCAGTTCTGTCTTCGACCATATTCGCTCAGGTCGTGAGTGGGGCTTGTCTACTCTCCTCAGCCACTACTATCTTGGTATCTACAATACTCCAGTTGATAGTTCAACTGTTGATAAAGAATACTATCGTCAAATTTTGACCTACCTTAAACGTTCAGGCTCAGACCAGACTGTAGCTCTTAATAGTGATGTTTTGGTCAACATTGATCTTAACCAAGTTTTCCACCTTCACAATGCAACAAAACAAAAAGTTACTGTAGTCTACAAAAAACTTCCTAAAGAACTCATTTCAGATGTAAACAGCATTTTGGATATTGATGAATCTGATAAAGTTCTTAAGCATGAGCTCTTCCAGGGTGGGGATAAAGAAGTTTATAATATGTCTATAGACATATTTGTCGTGGATACACGATTCTTGATTGAAAAATTGGAAGAAGAAGCTGCTAAAGAAGAGCCACGTAAGCTTCGTTATGTGCTTCGTGATTTGGCAGTTGCTGAGAATGCTTTTGCTTACGAGCACACTGGTTACCTTTCAAATATCCACTCAGTGAAAGCGTACTTTGATGCCAACTTGGATATGTTGGAATCACAAAAATTCTATTCACTTTTTGCACCAAACCAAAAAGTTTATACAAAAGTAAAAAATGAAGAGCCAACATATTATGCAGACTCTTCTGAAGTTAAGGTTTCACAATTTGCATCTGGTTCGATCGTACGAGGTAAAGTTGATAACTCAGTGATTTCACGTAATGTTGACTTATCTGAAGGATCCAGTATTAACCATTCGATTATCTTCCCACGTGTTAAAGTTGCTAAAGGTGCAACAGTTAAATATGCTATTGTGGATAAAGATGTTGAAATCGCTGAAGGTGTTACGATTCGCGGTACAGAAAACAATCCAGTTGTCATCAAAAAAGGTAGTGTTGTAACAGAGGATATTGTACGATGAAAATTTTATTTGTAGCAGCAGAGGGGGCACCTTTTGCTAAAACTGGCGGTTTGGGTGACGTTATCGGTGCTCTTCCTAAATCTCTAGTCAAAAATGATCACGAAGTTGCCGTAATTCTACCATATTATGATGTGGTTTCGGCTAAATTTGGCAATCAAGTTGAAGACCTTGGCTTCTTCTATACAAATGTTGGTTGGCGTCGTCAATATGTCGGTATTAAGAAAATTGTCCGTGATGGTGTGACCTTCTTCTTCATTGATAATGAGCAGTATTTCAACCGAGGTACGGTATACGGTGAGTGGGATGATGGTGAGCGTTTTGGCTTCTTCCAAATGGCCGCCCTTGAGTTGATGGAAAAAGTGGACTTTATTCCAGACATTCTCCATGTTCATGACTATCACACAGCCATGATTCCATTCCTTCTTAAGGAAAAATACCATTGGATTCAAGCTTACCAAGGTATTAAGACGGTCTTCACTATCCATAATATTGAATTCCAAGGTCAATTTGACAGTGGTATGCTTGGGGAAATCTTCGGTGTTGGTTACGAGCGTTATGCAGACGGTACGCTCCGTTGGAATGACTGCCTCAACTGGATGAAAGCCGCGGTTCTTTACGCAGATCGTGTCACAACAGTTTCTCCATCTTATGCTGGTGAAATTCAAACACCTGAATTTGGTAAAGGTCTTGATCAAGTCATGCGCATGGAATCTGGTAAGTTGTCTGGTATTGTTAATGGTATCGATACAGACCTCCTTGATCCAGAAACAGATACTCACATTCCTTATCATTTCTCGGTGGATGATTTATCAGGTAAAACCCAAGACAAGGCAGCTCTTCAAGAGCGTGTTGGCCTCCCAGTTCGTGAAGATGTTCCATTGATTGGTATTGTATCACGTTTGACAGACCAAAAAGGTTTCGATTTGGTGGTTAACGAACTTCACAATATTTTGCAACATGACGTCCAGATTGTTCTTTTGGGTACTGGTTACAGCGACTATGAGAATTCTTTCTCTTGGTTTGGTCATGCTTATCCAGAGAAAATGTCTGCCAACATTACCTTCAACTTAGAGTTGGCTCAACAAATTTATGCTGGTTGTGACATTTTCCTCATGCCTTCAGCCTTTGAACCATGTGGGCTCTCACAAATGATGTCTATGCGTTATGGTACCTTGCCAGTGGTTAGTGAGGTTGGTGGTCTTCGTGATACTGTTGAACCTTTCAACCCTGTAACGGGATCAGGTACAGGATTCTCATTTGGCAACTTTTCAGGTTACTGGATGGTTAAAACCCTTGAAAAAGCTCTCGATATGTACAAAAATAATGCTGATGCTTGGAAACAACTCCAGCACAATGCTATGACTTGTGATTTCTCATGGGATACAGCAAGTTTGGCATATGTTGATTTGTATAAACAATTAGTGTAATCCAAAGGTAACTTTTCTCGAAAGGGAAAAGTTATCTTCATGTAAAAAAGTTTGAAAGCGTTGTAACTGCAGTTGAAAAAAACAAGATAGTCGCCCAAATCTTGTTGCTAAAGCAAATGAGAGAGGAGCTATCTAGAAGTATAACTCTCATTATGTTATCATTAATTTAATTTTTTTGACATTTTTTGTAAATAAAGATGCAGAAACTGAGGTTTCTAATCTTGACTTTCAAGTTTTGGAAGTTTTAAAGAAATTTCCAGTTCCCTTTTATCTTAATATTCACTCTATAAGATGTGTATCAAAGGTATAGAAGTATAAGAAAGGATTTCTATGCAATTCGAAAATTTAACAAAAGAACAATTTATCCGTGATTTTAAAGATACGCTCCATCAAGAACAGTTGATTAGAGTGGCTAAGGCTACACCAACCGAAATTTTCACAGCCTTGGCTGGTTTGATTCGTAAGTATTACACTGACACATGGATTGAACGTAAGCATGCACTTTCAGACAATCAAGAAAAGATTGCTTTCTACTTCTCAATCGAATTCCTTCCAGGTCGTATGTTGGAAACTAACCTCCTCAACCTAGGTATTCTTGACCTTGTTAAAGAAGGTTTCGCAGAACTTGATATCGACTTCCGCGAAGTAGTAAAAGCCGAGCATGACATGGCACTTGGTAATGGTGGTCTTGGTCGTTTGGCTGCTGCCTTCATGGATTCACTTGCGACTACTGGTTACCCAGGTTTTGGTAATGGTCTTCGTTACCGTTATGGACTTTTCAAACAACGTATTGTTGATGGTTATCAAGTTGAATTGCCAGATGGTTGGTTTGGCTCAACAGGGAATGTTTGGGAAACACGTAAAGACCATGATACCGTTGATGTGAAACTCTTCGGTGATGTTGTCCTTGAAAGCAATGAAGATGGTCGTTTTGTTCCAACTTATAAGAATGCTCAAGTCCTTCGTGCCGTACCTTACGATGTGCCACAAATTGGTTACCAAAATGGTGTGATTAACAACCTTCGCCTTTGGGATGTTGAAATTCCTGAAGAATATGAGTTGGATTACCCAACATTGGAAGCTCGCCGTCGTGTGAAAGATATTACAGCCATTCTTTATCCAGATGATTCAACGATTGAAGGTAAAGAATTGCGTTTGGTTCAAGAGTATTTCATGACAAGTGCAGGTCTCCAAACCATTATCAAATCTTACCTCAAGATGGGCTTGCCATTGAAAGATATCCACGAAAAGGTGTCTGTTCACATCAATGATACTCACCCTGCGGTAGCACCAGCTGAATTTATGCGTCTCCTCCTTGATGAATACGGTCTTTCATGGGAAGATGCTTGGAATGCGACTGTTAAGACAATGAGCTACACTAACCACACAATCCTTCAAGAAGCCCTTGAAAAATGGGATCAACAGCTCTTCAAACGTGTTCTTCCACGTGTTTACCAAATCATCTTGGAAATAGACAACCGTTATGTAGCTGAAATGGCTGGACGTGGTGTTGTTGCAGATGTTATCGAACGCACACGTATCGTTAAGGATAACCAAGTACATATGGCTAATTTGGCTATCATTGGTGGTCATTCAGTCAACGGGGTTGCCAAACTCCACACAGAACTTCTTAAAGAAGATACGCTTCACGACTTCTACAATATTTATCCTGAAAAATTCAATAACAAGACAAATGGTATCGTTCCACATCGTTGGACACAAATTGCAGCTCCAGAACTTTCAGCAGCAATTGATGATGTGATTGGTGACGGTTGGCGTAACGACATTCATGAGCTTGAAAATCTTACAACCTACTTGGATGACAAGGAAGTCTTGAACCAGTTCTATCAAGTTAAGAAGACTGCTAAACAACGTTTGGCAGACTACATCAAGGAAACTACAGGAGTAGAAGTGTCAACAGATGCTATCTTTGATGTTCAAGTGAAACGTCTTCACGCTTACAAACGTCAATTGCTTAACCTTCTTCACATCATCAAACTTTATTGGGATCTGAAAGATAATCCAGATAAAGACATGCTACCACGTGTATTCATCTTTGGTGCCAAAGCTGCACCTGGTTATCACTTCGCAAAATCTGTTATCAAACTCATCAACGAGGTTGCCAATCTTGTTAACAATGATGAAAGTCTTCAAGGCAAACTTAAAGTAGTCTTCCTAGAAAACTACCGTGTAAGCCTTGCAGAACTTATCATTCCAGCAGCAGATGTATCTGAACAAATTTCATTGGCTTCTAAAGAGGCCTCTGGTACTTCAAACATGAAATTCATGATGACTGGTGCTATTACCTTGGCAACACTTGACGGTGCCAACATTGAAATCAAGGACGAAGTTGGCGATGAGAATGTTGTTATCTTCGGTATGGACAAGGACGAAGTTTATGAACACTATGCACGTCACGATTATTATTCTCGTGCAGTTTATGAAAATAACCCAGTCATTCGTCGTGTCGTTGATACCTTTGTTAACGGTACGATTCCAAATGCTCAAGCTGAAGGTACTGAAATCTATGAAGCACTTATAACACACAACGATGAATACTTCCTCTTGGAAGATTTCGCTGCTTATGTAGAAGCTCAAGAGAAAATCGATGCCCTTTATCGTGATCATGACAAGTGGGCACGTATGAGCTTGGCTAATATTGCTAAATCTCATAAGTTCACTTCAGATGATACGATTACAGAATACGCTAAAGAAATTTGGGAATTGAAAAAATAGGCGATAGCTTATAAATCACAAAAAAGATAACGACTAGAATTGGTCGTTGTCTTTTATTTTTTTAAGAAGAGAGGAGTCGTAGACGGCCAAGTAGCATTTATAAAATGTAGTAGGAGTTTACCCGCAGATCTATCTTAGCCCTTGAAACTTGCACTTGCATATCAAGGTGTTATAATGACCTATAGGTATAAGTATCAAAAAGGGGGAAAATTTATGGCTTTACGTAGCCAATTAATTACCAAAGAGTTTCCAGAATTAGATAGGGTAGAGCGATTAAACAACGAGGCTTTTCCAGAAGAAGAACGTATTCCTTTGAGTGAGTTCTTACAACTAGATGGCCGTGATGATTATCATTTCTTTGCCTTTTATGACGAAGATGATTTTGTTGGATTTGCCTCAGTTCTCTACAATGCCAAAGTTTTTTATGTAAGTTTCTTTGCCATTGTCCCTCAAATGCGGAGTCATGGCTACGGAAGTGAGATTATTGATAAACTGGTGGACTTTTATGGACCATCGCGTTCTATGGTCTTGGAAGTAGAGCGCTTGGATGAACCCAATGACAATCCTGAGCAACGTGCGGCGCGTTGGGATTTCTATAAGCGTAATGGTTTTAAGACTTCCAACGCCTTTTTGGAATATGAGGGCTTAAGCTTTGAAATTCTCTATCGTGGCGATCACTTTGACGAAGAAGCCTACAGAGAGATATTTCATAAGCTTCAGGAAAATGCTTATTTTGATTTTAGTATCAAACATCGTCGCTTGAGTGATTTATAAAAAATTGAGTTAAACAGGTACTATTTGGCCTGTTTTTTCATTTGTTTTCAACGTTTGCCAATCGTTTTCAGAATATTTTGTCGTCCTATGCTATAATGGAGGTACTATGAAGAAAGTAATTTTACAGTATTTGGCAAGTGCTCTGACTGTAATCCTCATACTTGGTCTTGTGGTTTTTGATCGGCATCAAAACCAATACTTGGTCACAAAGGTCAATGATCCCGAGATTTCCTATATTTATCAGGATTCTCTTGAAAATCTAGACAAACTGGCTCTGAGTCGAGCTGGGGTCATTCAATCCTATCAACTCGCTCCCCTGTCAGTTAGGAAGGAAAACGGTAAGCTTCGTCTAGCTCTCCATATCAATCATTCCTATGATATGCAGGTAAATCTTGTCCTTAAGGCCGATATCTACGGTGATTTATCTGTGGTTGAAGCGACGCCGTCAAAGGCTTTGAAACTGGCTTTGGAGGCTGAGCCTTATCAGAAACGGTTGACCTTAATTTCCCAAAAGGCAGATGCCATTATAACTCGTGATCACTGGGATCAAGGCATTAAACCGGCCTATGTGGCTCAGGTCAGAAGTAAGATGAAGAAGACTTCTTTGAACCAGTTGGATAAGGTTCTGCAAAAAATCGATCAAGAAAGTAAGGAAGTGGGCTCAGATACCTATACAGCCTTTTTCCAAGCTTCTAAACTGCCTAATCGTGACAAGCTCAATTTGGTTATGGAGCACATGCAGGTTTATGTAGATAAGTATCAGTTCCTTCAATTAGGGAAGTCAGGTTATAAATTTTCCAAGAAACTAGAGCCAACCAGTCCTTTTTACAGTTACTTCCGCGAAGCTATTATGGAGACTTATCAGACGGATCTAGGGCTTGGGGTGGATGACTTAGGTATCAAGCTCCATCTTTTTAGGTCTTGGATTGATAAGCAGTCCATGGACTATATTAGGACCAACTACAAGGGCAAGACGGATTTGGACAAGCTTCTGGCCTACAGCAAGGACAAGAAGATTCGTCTGGATTATACGACAGGTGCTTCCTACCATAATCGAAGCTTGGGAGACTTTACCTATCCGCAGAACATGAAAATTCAGCTACCTCAGACCAGTGTCATGGGCCCTTACGGAGTTAGCAATTCCCGTTTTATTGAGTTTATTGTCAATATGGATACAGGGAGATTTGTCTCTGAGTGGAATGTCTACAAGAAAAGGAAAGACGACAGCATCGACTCTAATCCTAAGCATTATAAGATTGAAGATGGTGCTGACATTGCCGATACGGACTCTGCTAACTATGGGCTGTCTAAGGGCTTGAATGCTGACTTACCGGCCTATCTCAATAATAGCCATACCTATCTCGATGTTCGTCACCCTGCTGACAATGCGATTAGACGCAAGATGGTTAGGAAGTGGAAAAATCCCAAGAATGTCTTAAACGGTGGGCGCTATGCCGATATTGTTAAAAAAGGAGGCTTGAAAGACCTTGAAACATGGAGACAAGTTAAAGCTGAAGACCGGCTCCAGGTCTACAATGCTTACCTTGATTATATTCGCTCTCATCTTGTGCTTAATGGGTTTGACAGCTTTTACCAAGAAACCTACAAGTCCCAAGGTGGAGACAAAAAAGACTGGAACCCTTGATAGTGTTCTTGTCGCTAAAAATTTCTATCGTGTAAGGGATGCCTATGCCATCAAGCTCTACGGGCAGGATGAGGGGATGTCCTTTGATGTGGCTGGCCAAAGACTTTTTGGATCAAACATTGCTATTAAGGATGGCTTACTATATGGTTCCAGTCTTGGGGATTTAACCATTGAGGCTTATTTTCAAGGAGAGGTGTCCTACCTCTTAGAGGCTACCCAGAAGCTCCCAGTAGACAAAAATCGCATAAAAGCTAATCACTATAGTCAGGATATTGTTCTGAATAAGGTCTGGTCTAATCTGGAAGGCCAAGAGACCTCCAACAGTATCATCACTCAGTTTCAGGATAAGACCTTACTCAGGCTGCGCATCAGCTACAACAAAGAGTTTCTTCCCACAAAGATTCAAGGTTTCTACAATAGTCAGACCTTTAATGGCTGGCGGGATCTCTTTTACATAGATTATCCTTATAGTGATCAGGAAGCCTTCAATCAGGCTCAAGATGCCTACATACAACACATCCAGTACATGGAAACTCATCCTGAGGAAGAAGCAGGAGAGTTTGGTTAATAAAGCAAAATCACCTTTATCTCGAGATAAAGGTGATTTGTTTGCTCCTAAGATTTAAGTTTTAGTTTTTATTTGTGGCAACTTCTGGAAAAAGTTTATCTAGGATTTTAGGAGTGATAGCTTGGCCAGGACCTTCAGCACAGTAGGTGTGCATATACATCGAAGGGTTAAAGTTGAGCTCAATGCAGGTGCAATGAGGATTTTCCTTGCTAGCAGGTTGGGTTTTATCTGGAATAATGAGGTCAACCCCACAAGCCCAAGCGCCCATGCTAGTTGCCATAGCTGCAGCCAGTTCTTGGTAAGAGGAATCCATAGTCTCAGTGACATCAATAGAGTCACCACCCGTAGAAATGTTAGAGTTACGGCGTAGATTGACCTTTTTCCCTTCTGGGAGAATATCATCAGGTGCATAACCTTGCTGAGTTAACATTAATTGTTCGATATCTCCTAGCTCGATGATTTCAAGTGGTGAGCGGTGATCACGTCCTCGCAATGGATTGGCATTTTTCTGAGTGACCAATTCACGAATGGTGTGTTTTCCATCACCGACAACATTGGCAGCAACACGAAGGAGGACAGCCTCACAACGCCCATCCAAGATGAAGAAACGGTATTCGGTTCCTGGGATAAATTCTTCCACAAGAACAGCTGTATCTTCTGCAAAGGCAATTTCGAGGGCTTTCTTATAGTTCTCAAGGCTGGCAGGCTCTTGGAAAATGGAAATGCCCAGACCAAAGTTGGTTGATTTTGGTTTGACTACAATTTGCTTTTCCTTGATAAGAGGGTAGTAGGCAAGCCCTTGCTCCAGACTGGTAAATTCGTCGCCAGCGGGAACAGGGAAACCAGCATCAGCCAGGATTTTTTTGGTCACGGTTTTATTAGCCATGGCAAGAGGTACTACATAGTTGTCTTTTGAGGTCATGTTACCATTTTTGACGTACTCAACATGATCTTTATGCCAGAGTTTAAGGAACTGATCCTGCTCATCTAAAATCTCAAAATGAATCCCCTTTTGGATGGCATCAAAGAGCAACATCTGAGTGGAGAGTTCCATCTCTTCATAGCCCTTGAGAGCATAGTAGGCAGTCCAGTCGTAATCATGATAGGCAAGAGCTTTGTCAAGGGCAAAGTCAGCAAGGGACTTGTCTTTGATATGAGGCAGAAGTTGAGCAGCTAGTGTCTGGCTAGGATCAGCAAAGGCATCTTTGACTTGCTTGACTAAACCTTGATGATAATCACTAAGCCCAAAATGTTGCACCAGTTGGTCCAGAGCCGTCGTAATGTTTTGAGTTTCAGCTTCAGAAGGTAGAGGCTCTAAAGGATGAGAGAGGGCAACTTTTTCATTTAGCGCGTGACCTTGAGCTAGAGCCTGATCAACATTTTCAGGGGCATCCATCCAGAGGAAGGCTAGCAGAAGCAGATGTACGGTATCCATGGTAGTTTGGCTAATACCGATACGCTCAAAGGGGTTAAGGTCGAAGTTACGGAATTCCAGATAGGTGATTCCTTTGTCAAGGAAGGAACGATTAACCTTTTGTCCGCGGAAACGAACAGCCGAGTAAAATTCCTTCTCCGCAATCAAATCTCCTTGTTCGATATAGTTTTCGATGGCAGAGACATAATCTTCGAGGCTTGCAAAAGATACTCGGATTTCTTCCTTATTGACATAACCATGGTCACTGTTACGGAAGGAACGAACGAGTTCTGGCACTTCTTGGTCGAAGAAGCCTTGCTCAGCAACAGGTGCAGCACCAAAGAGATAGGTAATTACCCAACGGTAGCGCAAATAGTTCTGAGCCAGCTTAAGATAGAGGGCATTTTTGAAAGCAATCATATCAGTCTGGTCACTTTCTTTGAATAGGGCCTCAACCAAATCTTTCCCTAGTTCCATATTATAGTGGATACCTGAGATAGCTTGAAGTTTAGTTCCGTATTTTTCGGCCAAGTAGTTACGATAATGGCGTTCGAATTCATTTTCCAGTTGGGCGACTTGGATTTCTTGGGCCTTGATACGAGGTGGCATGGACAAGGGCCAGAGAAGTTCATCTTTACTGATGGAACGTCCAGCTACATCGGTAATGGCTCCAAGAAAACGACGGGCCTCAGTGGTAGATTTAGCAACTGGTGTGATGAGCTCCATTTGAAACTCGCAAAAGTCAGTCTGAATATGGGGGTGGAAACTTCGAGCTCCTAGGCAAGAAGGGTGAGGCGTATGTGCTAATTTTCCCTGTCTATTGACACGAAGACTTTCGCGTTCAATCCCAAAGTTTGCTTGAAGGATAGGGCTAGTAGGCTCTAGCTTTTGAAGCAGTTGATTTATAGTCATAGAGTCACCTTTTCATCTAATGTTAGTGTTAGTCTATTATAAATAGGGACAGAAAACAAATTTCTGCTACGTTTGGTAATGGTTTACGAACATTTATGATAAGTTTGTGAAAAATAAGCAGGTTTTAGAACTATTCTTTATCAAATGTTATAAAATACTTACAAATGTTAGTGAAATGATATTATGCTTGCAATTTTACTCAATTTAACCTATACTAGTGACATATATATGAGAACGAAAAAATCCCTAGGGTCTGCCCTCAGGGGCTTTTGTATGCTCTCAAAAAGGGTCTAGCCGTTCTTTTATAGATAAATGATAAGCATAAGACTGTTAGTTTTAAGCTTTGCTCTGCCCAACAGCGATGCTTTCGCCGTGATGATATTCCTATAACTGCAGAGCAGTTATAGGAAGCGGAGTTATCGAGACTTTGGCTCGATAACTAGTCATGGAACGACTGAGTCGGTCGCTGACGTCCGCCATCACTTAAGAAAGCATCAAAAAAGAAAAATTTCAAAAGAAAAAAGAATAAAAAACGGAGGTAATTATGTTTCAAACCCTGATCGCCCAGATAAAGGAATACAAGAAACCCTCAATCCTAGCGTCCCTCTTCATGACGCTAGAAGTTATGTTTGAGATTTCCATTCCCTTTGTCATGGCCAATCTTTTGGACAAAGGTGTCCAGCAATCTAACATGTCTAACATTTGGCTCTATGGTGGCCTAATGTTGGTCTGTGCCTTCCTGTCGCTTTTCTGTGGGATGCAGTCGGCACGCTATGCGGCCTTTGCCTCTGCTGGATTTGCCAAGAATCTACGTCAGGCCATTTTCAAAAAGGTTCAAACCTTCTCTTTTGAAAATATCGATAAGTTTTCAGCTGGTGGTTTGGTAACACGTATGATGACTGATGTTACTAACGTGCAGAACTCTTACCAGATGATTATCCGTGTCTGTGTACGTGCACCACTTAATCTGATTTTTGCCATTGCAGCAAGTTTCCTGATTAATGGCGAAATGGCTTGGATTTTCGTTGGTGTGACACTCTTCCTCGGTCTGGTTTTGGCCATTATTACCAAAATCGTATATCCTCTCTTTACTCAAGTGTTTGAGGCTTATGACAACCTCAATAACAGTATCAAGGAAAACATCACCAACATGCGTGTGGTGAAATCCTATGTTAAAGAGCAGGAAGAGACTGACAAATTCAAGAAGGCCTCACGTCGTATTTACAAGATGTTCATGCGTGCCATTCGTGTGGTTGTCATGTCTAACCCAGCCATGATGTTGTCTATGTATGCATCCTTCCTCATGATTTCTTGGTTTGGTGCCCATCTTATCGTTGGAGGTAGCCTGACTACTGGGGAATTGACTTCCATGTTCAGCTACACCATGACCATTCTCATGTCACTCATGATGTTTATGATGATCTTTGTCATGTTGTCTATCTCTATGGCCTCTGTAGAGCGTATCAATGAAGTTCTCAACACTGATTCAACCATTGTTTCACCTGAAAATGGCTTGACAGAAGTCATAGATGGTTCTATCAGCTTTGATCATGTGGATTTCTCATATACTGATGAAAATGGTGATAAGACCCATGTCCTCAAAGATATCACACTTGATATTAAGTCTGGTGAGGTTATCGGTATTCTTGGTGGAACAGGTTCTGGGAAATCAAGTTTGGTTCAGTTGATTCCTCGTCTTTACGATGTGGAAGCTGGTCAAGTTAAGGTTGCTGGCCACGATGTTAAGGATTATGATTTGGATAGCTTGCGTAAGCAAGTTGCTATGGTGCTACAAACCAACGTCCTTTTCTCAGGGACCATTAAGGAAAATATGCGTTGGGGAAATAAACAGGCGACAGATGAAGAAATCATTGAAGCTTGTAAGATTGCCCAAGCTGATGAATTTATCCAAGAGTTTAAGGATGGCTATGACACCAAGATTGAACGTGGTGGAGCCAATGTCTCAGGAGGACAACGTCAACGTCTTTGTATTGCACGTGCCCTTCTCATGAATCCAAAAATCTTGATTCTTGATGATTCGACATCGGCAGTTGATACTAAGACAGATAGTTTGATTCGTCAAGGTTTTGCGTCAAGCCTAAAGGAAACAACTAAGATTATCATCGGACAACGTATTTCATCTATCCAAGATGCAGACCGCATCGTTGTTATGGATGACGGCCGTATCGATGCTATTGGTACCCACGATGAATTGGTGGCTAACAATGCCATTTATCGTGACGTCTACAAGATGCAAACACAAGGGAAAGGAGTAGCAGATGCAGAATAAGAAAAAAGCTAATTGGGGCTCTCTAGCACGTCTTCTACGCTTTTTGTGGCAAGACTACAAACTTTCGCTTTCTATCGCCTTTGTCCTCATTGTGGTCGCTTCTTTGGCAACGGTCAATTTGACGGCTTCTATTCAGTCCTTGGTTGACGTTTATGTTCAACCCATGCTCAAATCTGGTAGCCACGATTTTAGACCGCTTTTACGTTTCTTGACTTCGGTGGGTGTTTTCTGTCTTATCGGTGTGATTGCCAACTATGTGTCATCACTCCTCATGGCGACGATTTCGCAAGATTCTCTGCGTTCCCTTCGTAATCAGCTCTTTGCTCGTATGCAAAAGCTGCCCGTTCGTTACTTTGATACTCACCAACACGGTGACATCATGTCTATCTACACCAACGACATCGATGCCCTTCGTCAGGCCATTGAACAATCCATTCCACAGTTGCTACAAACAGCCATTACCCTTATCGGTGTGACAGTAACCATGCTTACCGTGAGTCCTCTCCTTTTTATCGTGGTTCTGGTCGTGGTAGGTATCATGTTTATGGTTATTAAAAATGTATCCGCTAAATCAGGCCGTTACTTCGGTGAACAACAAAAGAATCTGGGGATTGAAAATGGCTTCATCGAGGAAATGATGTCAGGTCAAAAGGTGGTCAAGGCCTTTGTCCACGAAGAAGAAAGCATGGCTGATTTTGACAAGATTAACGAGCAACTCTTTGAATCTTCTTACTTGGCTAACCGCTATGCCAATGTTCTCATGCCAATTCTTGGGAACTTAGGAAATGTTTCCTTTGTTTTGACCGCCTTGGTCGGTGGACTCTTTGCCCTTAATGGCGTCGGTGGTTTGACTATCGGTGGTCTCATGGCCTTCCTACAATTGAACCGTTCCTTCAACGGACCTATTACTCAGGTCTCTCAACAACTTAACTTTGTCCTTATGGCGCTTGCTGGTGCTGACCGTATCTTTGACCTCTTGGATGAGCCAGAAGAAGTAGACCAAGGTAAGGTCACTCTGGTCAACTACGAATTGGTAGACGGTCAAATGGTTGTGACAGACAAGAAAACCAATCTCTGGGCTTGGAAACACCCACGTCCAAATGGCGACTACGAATTGGTCGAGTTGGTCGGAAATGTGGTCTTCCAAGACGTTGATTTCTCTTACGATGGTAAGAAACAAATCCTTCATGACGTTAATCTATACGCAGACAAGGGGCAAAAGGTTGCCTTTGTTGGTGCGACGGGTGCAGGTAAGACAACGATTACTAACTTGGTTAATCGTTTCTACGACATCCAATCTGGTGTGATTACCTATGATGGTATTGATGTCAAGCTGATTGAAAAAGATTCTCTTCGTCGATCACTTGGTATCGTGCTTCAAGATACCCATCTCTTCACGGGAACTATCGCTGAAAATATTGCCTATGGTCGTGCCGATGCGACACGCGAGGAAATCCTTGAAGCTGCCCGTATTGCTAATGTGGATTCCTTTGTGCAACATTTGGACAATGGTTATGACACTGTTCTTACAGATGATGGCGCAGGCTTGTCTAATGGACAACGTCAGCTGATTGCAATTGCGCGTGCTGCCCTTGCCAATGCACCGGTTCTTATCCTTGATGAGGCGACTTCCTCTATTGACTCTCGTACTGAAAAAATGGTACAAGAGGGGATGGACCGACTTATGGAAGGACGTACGGTCTTCGTTATCGCCCACCGTCTTTCAACCATCGTTAATTCTGATGTTATCATGGTTATGGATCATGGACGTATCATTGAACGTGGTGATCATGATGCCCTTATGGAACAAGGTGGTACCTACTACCGACTCTATACTGGTGGTCTTGAAATTGATTAACATTAAAAGAACTCAGGTTTTGCCTGAGTTCTTTGCATATGAAGAAAAGGTTTCTTTTGAGAATTTTCTTATAAAAACGACAGATTTAATGTCTTAAATCTCAACTTCTTCTAAACCGAGTGAGTCTAGTCGATAGATCTTTTGGCAGACTTGTCTGAGATAGTTGACATCATGTGATACTGTAAGAATTACACCTGGATAGTTCTCAAAGAGCTGTCGGACTTGGGGTTGTGAGGTGGGTAAAAAATTTTGGTTGCTTCATCTAAGATTAGGAGCTGAGGGCTTTCTAAGACTATATGCAGTAGGAGCAGTTTTCCTTTTTGCCCACCAGATAGGTCAGCGATTGAAGGCACTGCATCCATAAAATGAGACACAAAAAAAGCATATTCAGTAGAAACTAAGCTAGCCTGTATCGAATGGTTTCATTCTGTTCTCAACTCTGAAACCTTCCATCTCTATAATTGAAGAAACTTAACTATAGTATAATAGATATTGTTAAAAATGACATCATATTTTATAATGAAGCTAGAATTCAACAAAAATTAAATGACCAGTCTCCTGTAGAGTACAGAAAACTGGTCGCATAAGAGGTTTTTCTTGTCCCATTATTGGGGTGCAGTGCCAGTAGTGGGGCTCTTTTGTGTCTATTGAAAGATGATCTTCACTTACATTAAAGTATTAGATAAAGAATAAAATAAAAGAGATTAGACCAATTATTTTACTTTGGGATTGTTATTAGTTTAAATTTCAAGAGAATATTTTTACAAATGTTAGAGTCTTTGTAGTTATTTACATGAAAAGGTTTTAGATGTTTTCATGAAAGAAAAGTATGGTCGCTAAACAATTATTTATATTGATTAAAAATTAGAGAAAATACTTGCCTAAACATTAAAAAAAGGATATGATAGACCTCTGAAGAAGGTTAATAGATGCATAAAGTGCGTGTTTATCCGATAATATCTTTATTTTTGACGTGCCTTCGAGGTACAATGATTAACAAATAGGAAGTTTATGAATGAAACAAGCAAATCATGTTGTTGAAAAAGTGACAAAATACGCTATTCGTAAATTGTCAGTTGGTGTTGGACCAGTTGCTATTGGAACATTCTTCATAGCAGGTGGTCTTTTCGTGTCTAAGCCAGTTTCGGCGGATCAGGTTACTACGGATCCATCGGTACATCTGGCTTATGTTACTGAAAATGAATTGACAGCCGAAGAGCAGAAGCAAGTGGTTCATGCTATTCCAAAGGCATATCAAAATGATGATACTTTTTATCTGGTCTATAAACGTAAGGGAGATAGTCAAGCTACTCTGCCTAAGACAGGCAGTTCTGACTGGGCGGCAACAGGGTTAGGACTGACGACAGCAACTTTGGCTGTGCTCCTATTTTCAAAAAAATATCGCAAAAAGAGTATTGGATTGGTCTTGATTGGAGCAGCTGGGCAAAGCTTACTTATCCCTCTTGAGGTTCTTGCTTTGCAAAATAAAGAGTTGCAGGCTTATAATCAGAATCTAGCTGTCTCAGATGAGGCGGACCTAGCTAAAGGTGTTATTACCATTGATGGTTATGAGTATGTCGGTTATTTGCGTTACTCATCTAAGCCTGAGCTTGAACAACCTTTGGAGAATACTTTGAAAGGACTTGAGCCATCAAGAGAAGATAGAAACACAGCAAGCCGGTATGAAATAGATAAAGAAATAAGTTGGGGAAAAGGAACTCAGGAAGCCGGTCACGCAGGTGAATCCTTTGTTCAACCTGCCAATCTAGAGTACACTGACTCAATCAGTGCTAATGGCACGCAAGAATCAGGTCATGAAGGCGAATCCCTTGTTCAACCAGCAGTCCCAGAGAACACTGTCCCAGAGTACACTGGATCGATCAGTACCGATGGCACGCAAGAATCCGGTCACGAAGGCGAATCTCTAGTTCAACCAGCAACCCCAGAGTACACAGGTCCAATTAGTGATAACGAAACACAAGAATCCGGTCATGAAGGCGAATCTCTAGTTCAACCAGCAACACCAGAGTATACAGGTCCAATTAGTGCCAATGGTACGCAAGAATCCGGTCACGAAGGTGAGGCAGCTGTTCAACCTGCTAACCCAGACTATACAGGTAAACTGGAAGCCAAGGGTACACAGGAATCCGGTCACAAAGGTGAGGCAGCTGTTCAACCTGCTAACCCAGACTATACAGGCAAACTAGAAGCTAAGGGTACACAAGAATCAGGTCATGAAGGTGAGGCTATTGTCCAAGCTGAGAATCCTGTTTATACCCCAGTTGTCGGAAGTATCACAGAGACTGAAACGCAAGCCATTGATTATCCTATCGAAGTTATTACTGATGATAACAAATATGTGGATGAAGAAGTTGTTGATCAAGAGGGCCAAAAAGGTAGCCAAGAAATCCATAAAGTTTACCAAACCATTGATGGTGTTAAGATTGGTGAGCCGACTATTGTGTCAGGTAAGGTTATTGAGGTGCCACAACCTAGAAAAATCCGTCGTGGCAGCAAGCCTCTAGATGGGACAACGACTGAAGAGTCTATTGTAGAGCTTCCATTTAAAGAAATTGTCCAAGAAGATGATACACTTGAGAAAGGCGTTGTGCAGGTTGTCCAAGAAGGACAAAAAGGACAAAATAAAATTACCAAGATTTATAAGACCTTTAAGGGAAGTAAGACTGCTGAAGAACCAACTGTTACTGAAACAGTGCTAGTTCCTGCCCAAGATCGTATCGTTCGCAAAGGTACTAAGATATCTGAAAAACCAGTTCTTACACTGACACAGGTTGACAAGGATGACTTGAGTCGCAGTGCTAAACTTAGCTACAACTTGACTAATCCAGGTTCAGCAGCTATCACGACTATTAAGGCGGTCCTCAAGCAAGATGGACAGGTTATTCAAACGCTTGATATTCCTAGCACGACCTTGACTGCTGACTTAACCAACTTAGCCTATTACAAGCCTTATACCCTTACGACAACCATGACCTTTGATCGTGGCAACGGTGAGGAGAGTCAGGTTTTGGCAGACCAAACTATCCAACTGGATCTCAAGAAGGTTGAGCTTAAAGATTTTACACGTACAGATTTGATCAAGTATGATAATCAAACAGAGGTGGACGAGACTCGCCTGACAGCTGTGCCTCAGGATCTGACGAATTACTACTTGAAGCTGACTTCTGCGGATCAGAAGACCACTTACTTGGCAGTGAAAGCCATCGAAGAAACAACAGTTGGTGGCAAGGCGGTTTATAAGGTAACTGCAGAAGCGGATAATTTGGTGCAACGTGATGCCCAAAACCATTTTGCGAAGACTTATAGCTATTACATTGAGAAACCTCAGGCTAGCCAAGCCAATGTTTACTATGATTTTGCTGAGTTGGTCAATGCCATTCAGGCTAATCCATCAGGTGAGTTTAGACTTGGTCAAAGCATGAGTGCTCGCCACGTCGTTCCAAATGGCAAGTCATATATCACGACTGAGTTTACTGGTAAGTTGCTCAGTGATGGTGACAAACGCTTTGCCATCTATGATTTAGAGCATCCATTGTTTAATGTCATCAATGGCGGAACGATCAAGAATATCAACTTTGAAAATGTAGACATCAATCGCCCTGATCAAAATCAAATCGCGACGGTTGGATTTAACCTTAAAAACAAGGGTCTGATTGAAGATGTTAAGGTGACTGGTTCAGTCACTGGTAACAATGACGTGGCAGGTATCGTCAATAAGATTGATGAAGATGGCAAGGTTGAGAATGTCGCCTTTATTGGTAAGATTAACTCTGTCGGTAATAACTCGACAGTTGGTGGGATTGCTGGTTCAAACTACATGGGATTCGTCAACAGAGCCTATGTGGATGCGACTATTACAGCTAATAATGCCAATGCAAGTATGTTGGTGCCATTTGTCACTTACATGCTCAACAGTTGGAAGTCAGGAACTAAGGCCAAGGTGACCAATTCAGTAGCCAAGGGTGTTCTTGATGTCAAGAACACACGAAATGTCGGTGGTATTGTCGCTAAGACATGGCCATACGGTGCTGTTCAAGACAACGTGACCTATGCCAAGGTTATCAAAGGTCAAGAGATTTTTGCTTCTAATGATGTCAATGATGAAGATGGTGGGCCTCAGATCAAGGACCTCTTTGGTGTTGTTGGTTACAGCTCGGCCGAAGATGGTACGGGTAAAGATACCAAGAGTCCTAAAAAACTCAAACATTTGACTAAGGAAGAAGCCGACAAGCGTGTTGAAGGTTACAAGATTACAGCTGATACATTTGTCAGCGAGCCTTACGCGTTGAATACCCTTAACAACGTTTCTAGTCAAGCAGATTTTGCCAATATTCAAGATTATAATCCAGAATACAAGCAGGCTTACAAGAATATTGAGAAATTCCAGCCATTCTATAACAAGGATTATATTGTCTACCAAGCCAACAAACTGGCTAAGGACCACAACTTGAACACCAAAGAAGTGCTCTCAGTGACACCAATGAAGGATAGTAATTTTGTCACTGACCTAAGCTCTGCTAATAAGATTATTGTCCACTATGCTGATGGTACCAAAGACTACTTCAAGCTTTCAGATAGTTCTGAAGGATTGAGCAACGTTAAGGAGTATACTGTTACTGATTTGGGTATCAAGTACATTCCAAATATCGTTCAAAAAGATCACTCGAGCCTTATCAATGGGATTGTTGATATCCTGAAACCAATTGAGTTGCAGTCTGACCCAATTTACCAAAAACTTGGTCGTACAGGTCAAAATAAGGTTAATGCTATCAAGAACCTCTTCTTGGAAGAAAGCTTTGACGCTGTTAAAACTAATTTGACGAACCTTGTGACTAAGTTGGTTCAAAATGAAGACCACCAGCTTAACCAATCATCTGCTGCCCAACAAATGATTCTTGACAAGGTCGAGAAAAATAAAGCAGCCCTCTTGCTAGGCTTGACCTACTTGAATCGTTATTACGGTGTGAAGTTTGATGATGTTAACATCAAAGAAATCATGCTCTTCAAACCAGATTTCTATGGTAAAAATGTGGATGTCCTTGACCGTTTGATTGAGATTGGCTCTAAAGAAAATAATATCAGTGGTTTAAGAACCTACGATGCTTTCGGTGAAGTTCTCGCTAAGAGTACCCTTTCTAGTGATCTTACCGACTTCCTCAACTACAACCGAAAACTCTTTACGACTATCGACAATATGAATGATTGGTTCATCGATGCTGCTAAGGATAAAGTCTACGTTGTAGAGAAGGCATCTCAAAATGAAGGTGTTGGCGAGCACAAGTATCGTGTTTATGACAATCTTAGTCGTGGTCTCCACCGCAAGATGATTTTGCCTTTGTTGAACCTTGATAAGACAGAGATGTTCCTGATTTCTACTTATGACACCATGTCTTATGGAACAGCTAACAAGTACAACACAACCCTAGAGAAGTTGAAACCTGAGATTGATCTAGCCGCCCAACGTCAAATCAACTACCTTGATTTCTGGCAAAGATTGGCTGCAGATAATGTCAAAAACAAATTGTTCAAAGACATTGTCAATCCAATCTGGGAAGGTTTCTATGTCTGGGGTCATGGTTGGCCAGGTTGGCCAGAGCGCTACGGCCAATTCAAGAACAGTACGGAAGTCTATGCGCCAATCCGTGAAATCTATGGACCAGTCGGTGAGTACTACGGCGATAATGGAGCTTTGGCTGGTGCCTATGCTGCCATCTACGACAATCCATACGACAATCGTGCTAAGGTTACTTACGTCATGTCTAACATGATTAGCGAGTACGGTGCTTCAGCCTTTACGCATGAAACGACTCATCTCAATGACCGTATTGCCTACTTTGGAGGTTTTGGTCGTCGTGAAGGAACAGACGTTGAAGCCTATGCCCAAGGAATGTTGCAATCACCGGCTACTCAGGGGCATCAAGGTGAATACGGCGCCTTAGGACTTAACATGGCATTTGAAAGAGCAAATGACGGTAATCAGTGGTACAACACTAATCCAAACAAGTTGAACTCACGTGAAGCCATCGACCGTTACATGAAGGGCTACAATGATACTCTCATGCTTCTTGACTCACTTGAAGGGGAAGCAGTCCTCAGTCAAGGAAATCAAGAGCTCAATAACGCATGGTTCAAGAAGGTAGATAAACAGTTACGAGGTAATAGTAAAAATCAATACGACCAGGTTCGTTCTCTAAGTGATAGTGAAAAGGCTATTAACTTGACCTCTATTGATGACCTTGTAGATAATAACTTTATGACCAATCGTGGTCCTGGGAATGGTGTCTATAAACCAGATGATTTCTCTTCTGCCTATGTCAATGTCCCTATGATGTCTGCTATTTATGGTGGTAATACCAGTGAGGGATCTCCAGGAGCTATGTCCTTCAAGCATAACACCTTCAGACTCTGGGGTTACTATGGCTATGAAAAAGGCTTCCTAGGTTATGCTACTAACAAATATAAACAAGAAGCAAAAGCGGCTGGTAAGGCCACTCTTGGAGACGACTTTATCATTAGCAAGATTTCTGATGGTCAGTTCAACTCACTAGAAGCCTTCAAGAAGGCCTACTTCAAAGAAGTGAAAGACAAAGCGTCACATGGTTTGACGACAGTTGCAATTGACGGCACAACAATAAGCTCTTATAATGATTTATTAGCCTTGTTTAAAGCTGCAGTAGCAAAAGATGCTGCAAGTATTAAAACAGATAATAAGGGTAATAAATCTGTGTCAACAAGTCATACGACGAAACTCAAAGAAGCTGTCTATAAGAAACTCCTACAAGAGACAGATAGTTTCACAAGTTCTATTTTCAAATAATAGATGAAAGAATTTCCTTTGGCGAAAATGAACTGCACCCTAAAAGTTAGACAGAAAAGATCTAACTTTTGGGGTGCTTTTATTATGAAATTGACTTATGAAGATAAAATTCAAATATATAAATTGAGGAATCGTGGTTTTGTAGTGAACTATAAGAAGGTGCAACGTCTTATGAAAGTACTTGGTTTAACCGCTAGAATTCGTCGTAAACGGAAATATTCTTCATATCAAGGAGAGGTTGGTATGAAAGCAGATAATCTCATTCAACGCCAGTTTGAAGCATTAAAACCAATGGGAAAGTGCAACAAAGATGTGACCGAGTTTAATATTCCAAGTAGCTAACAGGGGTAGTTATATCAACACCGTATTCTCATCGCATTTTATAGTGGGTAAGGGGATTCAGCCTTCCATGTCCCGTAAAGGGAACAGCCCATACAACGGTATGATAGAGTCTTTCTTTGGCATTCTTAAGTCTGAGATGTTTTATGGTTATGATAAGACGTTTAAGTCGCTTAATCAATTGAAACCAGCTATTGTAGACTATTTTGATTATTACAACAACAAACGAATTGATGCAAAACTAAAACTTTCTAGCCAAGGAACATATCACCAAACGTGGGAATCCCTATGCCAGAAAAATCTTGTTCAAGTGCATTCACAACATCGCTTCAGCTAGTCATACCAATCCCTGCCATATCGCTGATTTTTATGAGAAACGAAAAAGACAATCGACAATAGCTTCAACTAAGCCACATACGATTGCCTCTATACATCGTCTCATTAGAACAATGTATTATCTCATAACGCATAACAAACTTTACGATTATACTTCTACCCAAAATCGGTAAAATTGTTTATGCCATATTATTGTAACGCCTTATCAAAAAAATCACCAGATAAGGTGTTGGTTTGGTGTACACTTTTTACACTAAACTTTAGTTCAAAAAAAGACAATTTCCTTAGTTTGACTATGGAACTCAAACTATTTTTCATCAAATACCTTGATATACTTGACAAATGGTAGCAAAGGACTCAATCCTGTGCAATACTGAACTAAATCCTTTACTTAAATTAATTGTCTAATTTTTTGGGGTCAGTACAGGATAGCTCGGGAGAGATTTTTTGGTCTTTTTAGATAAAAAGTGGGAAAACTATCAAAGCTTGTGAAACTTTTAAGCAGTATTTAGCGTGATAAGGTACAATAGAGTAAGACAAAATGAATGAGGAGACTGTCATGAAGTTTTTACATACGTCAGATTGGCATGTAGGACGAACCCTCAATGGCTGGTCTTTGTTGGAAGAGCAGGAGTGGGCTTTTCAACAAATTGTGGATTTGGCTGTTAGGGAAAAAGTGGATGGGGTCATCATTGCTGGGGACCTCTATGATCGTGCAGTGCCTCCTGTGGATGCGATTAAGCTTTTTAATAAGACCTTGGCACGTTTGGTCTTAGAGGAGCAGATTCCTGTCTATGCCATCAGTGGTAATCACGATGGGGCTGAACGCTTGCATTTTGGCCGAGACTTTTTTCAACCTCAGGGCCTTCATTTAAGCACACGTTTGGAGGAGGCTTTTGAGCCTATTGAGTTAGAGGATTGCCAGATTTTCCTGCTTCCCTTTATCGACCCTATTGATGCTCGTATTTACTATAAGGATGATGAGGAAAAGGAAATTCAAGGGATTGGTGATGCCTTGGCCTACATTCTTGAGGATATGGAAAAAGCTTTTGATTATGACAAGGCCCATGTCTTGGTGACGCATTTTGCGGTTTCTAAGAAAGATGACCAGGATGGTCAAAGTCTACGTGACCTGATGTTGTCTGAAACCAGCAATACGGTAGGTGGTCTTACCAATGTGACCAGTGACCTTTTCAAGGCTTTCGATTATGTGGCCTTGGGGCATATCCATACCCGCTTTGCTAGTCCGACCAAGTGTGTGCAATATTCAGGTAGCCCAGTCGCCTTTAATGTCAAAGAAGCAAAACGTAAGGAAGAGAAGGGTGTCTATATTGTTGAATTGGATGCGTCTAGTGATTTGTCTCAGACTTTCCATCCTCTAGAGGTCAGACGGCCGATTTTGACCTTGCAGGCGCCTTTTGAAACCTTGATGTCACCTGAATTTTATAAGGAACAGCCTTGTCAAAAGGCTTGGTTTGCCTTTGATATTCAACTGTCCAGTCGTAAGGAATTAGAGGGTATCAATGTGCGTGCCCGTCTGGAAGAAATTTATGGGACAGATATTGTAGAAATCACTTTCAGTCGTTTGGGTGATGTCAGAGAAGAAAACGTGACTGTTGATCAGCACTTAAAAGATTTGGAAATGCAGTCGCCACAGGAAATTGTTTCTGATTTTTACCAGACAGTGACTGGGGGCGACGTCTTGTCTGAGAGACAGGCTGCCCTTGTGGAAAGTATTTTTGAGGAGATTGAGAGGAGTGGACAATGAGACCAGTTCAGTTAGAATTGACTAATTTTGGACCTTATCGTAAGGAAGTCATCAATTTCACCCAATTTGACCATGCTCCCCTCTTTTTGATTGGTGGGGACACGGGGGCTGGCAAGAGTACGCTTTTTGACGCCATGACAGTGGCCTTGTTTGCGACAACTAGTGGTGACCGCAATGTCGAGGAGATGCGGTCGACCTTTGCTGGTCCAGAGGATGATTTGACCAAGGTGACTTTTTATTTCCAACAAGGCAGGCATCTTTATCGCATTGAGCGTGTGCTCCAGCAGGAGAGGGCCAAGCGAGGCGGTGGTACGACCATGCAAAAAGCAACGGCTTCTCTAGTCATTGTGGATAAGATTGGTGGTCAAGAAATTGAAAAACTTGGGGATAAAATCAAGGAAGTGAGTGACCAGATTGAGCAGATTTTGGGCCTCAATGCTGAGCAGTTCAAACAGATTATCCTCCTTCCTCAAAATGATTTTAGCCGTTTCTTGAAAGAAGATTCTAAGACTAAGACTCAAATTTTGAAGAAAATCTTTGGAACAGGTATTTTTGACCGTTTTCAAAAGAGTTTGGAAGAGCGTCTGCGTCAGAGCAACAAGGATATGGAAAAGCGTCAGGCTCAGCTAGATGGTCATTTTGCCAGTCAGGCTTGGTCTGAGGAAGAATTAGCCGTCTTGGAGCAAACGCCAGCCTCTGAAAAATTGACACGTCTTGAAGAGCTTCTGATTCAGCGTCAAGAAAATCTTGAAGAGCAGAAAAGCATTTTGAAGGATGCCCATGAGGATTTGGCACAACTGCAGAAGAGTTTGCAAACTGCACAAGATGTAGCAAAGATTTTCCAAGACGTGGAGCAAGCCAAGGAGCGTTACCGTCTAGAAATTGAGGAAGGGGTTCAGGAACAGGCAGAAGCGAAATCGCATCTGGAGGAATTACAGTTCGCTCAAGGTCTGCAGGAGACCATTCGAACCTTGAAGCAATATCAGAAACAGTTGATACAATTAGAGCAGGATCTTGAAATTGCTCAAGAAGCATTAAGTGCTAAGCAGCAGGCATTTGAGGATGTTAAGGCTCAAAAAGAGGAACTTGCAGCTCAATCTGAGGATTTTCTTCAGAAAGAAGGGAAACTGGAAGCGTGGAAAGAGGACATTATCTATGCCCAGGGTCTTGCTCAAGAACAGGAAAAAATCAAACGGTCGAGTGCTAACTACAAGCAGTTGGAAGCAACCTATCAGAAGGCTTCAAAAGAGATCGAGACTCTTAACCAGTCTCTGTCAGATTTGGAAGCTAATCGTCTTAGTTTAGAGAGTCTGCATGAGGCTGAAAAACTCCTTCAGTCTGTAGGCTACAGTGTGGATAAGCAACTGGCTCAGGATCTAAAAGAATTAGAGGGCTTGAATCAGGAGTTGACAAAGACCGAAAAACGTCATCAAACGCTATCTTTTGATATTGACCAAGCCCAAGAAATTCTCAAAGAATTGGAAGAGGAGTTAAGAAGGACTTTGGCTTCACGCCGTCAACTCATGATTGCCCAATTGCAAGCAGAGTTAGAAGAGGGACAGCCTTGTATGGTTTGTGGTGCCCTGGAACACCCTAACATTGGTGGAACACAAGCTGATGAAGTGGCTTTGAAAAATCTCATGGATCAGGTGGAGAAGCTTCAAGTTCAAAAGGAAAAGCAAGTCGCTACTTTGTCAAATCGTCAGGCTACCTTGAGCGAAGTTGAATCTAAACGTCAAGATTTGCTTGATCAAGTGACTAAAGTCAAGGTAACTCTTGAAAAGCACTATCAAGAATTAGAAGAGCAGGTTAAGGGACGGTTTGATTTTGATTTTTCGGAAGACTATGAAACTGACCGTGGGCAAGCCTTGTTGAGTGCTGTTGGGAAGCATTATCAAGAGTTCCAAAAACGCTATGATAAGGAAGAGGATGATTATGTCCGATATCAGGATGAGATAGGTAAAGCTCAGGAAAAATTGACAAAATTGGCTAAAACCTATCAAGAGGCCAAGGCAGCGCTTGACCAAGCTAAGGAACGCCTAAGGGATTTACAAGAAGCTCATCCGGAGCTTGAGTCTGTTGAGGTTTATCAAAATCGTATTGCACATGCTAAGCAGGAATTGGCTCTTTATGAGAAGCAGGTCAAGGAGAATGGTGAGGCCTATAACCAACTTCATGCCGATATTAGAGAAATCAAAGGGCGGCTTGAGAGTATAACTAAGTCTAAAGAGAAGTTAGAACAAGACGTTAAGCGATTATCTGCTGAATTAGAGCAAAGTATCAAGGTTGAAGGGACCCTCACCAATGACTTAGAGCAGGTCGAACTCTGGCTTCTTGAAGTAAATAATCAAGCTATTCCTATGCTTCAAGCCAAATTAACGACTTATGCAACTCTCAAACAAGAGTTACAGGCGCAGATTTGTAAGGGACAAGAGCTTCTCCAAAATCAAGCGCAACCAGATCTAGATAGTCTAGCGCAAGCAGTACAGGCTTGTCAGGAAAGCTATGACAAGCAGCTCGCTCAGGTTTCTGTCATGAAGAAGGGCCTTAAGGATGCGACGGCTACTTACCAAGCGGCTAAAACCCTTCAAGACAGCAACCAAGAGGCTTTTAAGGCCCACCAAGAACTCAGTGATTTGGCCAAGGTGGTTAAGGGAGAAAATACGGCTCTGACTGGTCGTCTTAATCTGGAAGTCTATGTTATCCGTCAGTATTTCCAACAAATCTTGGATTATGCCAATGCCAACTACATCGGTCTCTTAACGGATAACCGCTATTCCTTTGTCTTGAGCGAGGAAGGTCGCAGGGCGCGTGATCACTTTGGTTTGGACATTAACGTCTATGACCAGCTGACAGGTAGCGAGCGTTCCGTCAAATCCTTGTCAGGTGGTGAAACCTTTATCGCCGCACTGGCTATTGCTCTATCTCTCTCAGAAGTGGTGCAAAATACCAGCAAGGGGGCTGTTATTGAAGCTCTCTTCATCGATGAAGGATTTGGATCACTGGATAAGGAAGCCCTGACCAAGGCCATCGCTGTTCTGGAACAAATCGGTGAAAACCGAATGGTCGGTGTCATCAGTCACGTGGACGATATGAAAGAAGGCATCGCCCAACAACTAGCTATCATCAAGTCTCATGATGGCAGTAGCCGTATTAAGATTGTGGATAAAGGGTGAGATAAGTTAGGGTGTTAAGAACTCTCGTCAAAACATTTTAATCGTTCTAAGAAATAGTTTCTCATCGGAGTTATCTCTTCTTCTATCTACATATTTCAATTTTCCTAACTATCAGTTTTTTTCTGAAAATAGAAGGAAATTAGTTTAACCTCTTATGAAAATGTTAATTTATTAGAAAATTAAGCGATGCTATGCTATAATTTAGTATAGTTGTGTCTCTATAAAATCAAGGAAAAAGTGTATAGAATGTGTTTACAGTCTTGATATCTTATAAAAGTTTGAGACAGGAAAATGCACTAGCTAGAAAAAAGAAGAAAAAATGACAGAAAAAATTTCCGTAATTATTCCCGTTTACAATGTAGAAAATCAACTCCAGACCTGTCTAGACAGTGTCTTGGGTCAGACCTATCAAAATATTGAAATCATCCTTATCAATTATGGCTCAATAGACAATAGTGATGACATTTGCCGTAGTTATGCTGCTAGGGACTCTCGTATCCTCTATTTTAAAAAGAATAATGGAGGGCTTTCAGATGCTCGCCATATTGGTATTCGTCAGTCTAAGGGAGCTTACGTAACCTATGTGGATGCTGAGGATTGGGTAGAGTCAACCTATCTAGAGGAGCTTTATAAGGCACTTCAAGTTCACAAGGCAGATATCGCAGTAGCTAATTACAGTGTTTATAAGGAATCGGAAGATCTCTTTTATTTTTATATCAAGGATGAAGATTATTACGAACAGGTCTATTCACCCGCTCAGATTATTGATGGACTCTTTGAAGAAAGCAATAACATCAATATTGCTCTGATTTCAGCCACTGGAAAACTCTACAAACGTTCCTTGTTTAATGACTTACTTTTCCCAAAAGAGCATGCAGGAGAAGATGGTTTTTTCAACCTTAAGGCCTATCTCATGAGTGAGCGTACGGTTTATCTCAATAAGGGACTTTATGTTTACCGTGAGAGTCCAGAGATGCCATCGGCGACTTGGATGCAAGATTGGATGATGACTTTGGTTTATGCTATGGAGGAACGCTTGGCTATTGTTGCTAGCCATGGTTTCTCTCTGGAAAAATACATGGTTACCTATCGTCAGATGCTAGAGACCTGCTTGAAAAATGTGGAAGAACTAGGTCTCACAGATTCTGAAGCCTATCGCTCAATTCAGGAAAAATTCCAAGTTTTGAGCTTGGCTCCTCGACGTTATGAGACTAAAAAGCATGCTATTGTCCTAGCAGCTAACTATGCCTATGTTGACCAAGTGCTTACGACCATAAAATCTATCGTTTTCCATCATCGCAATATTCGTTTTTACTTGATTAACGATGATTTCTCTCAAGAGTGGTTTAGGGGGCTCAACCGTCATCTAGCTGCTTTTGGTAGTGAAGTGATTAACTGTCGTGTAGATAGCAGTCATATCAAGCAATACAAGACCAATAGTAACTATGCTAGCTATTTACGCTATTTTGTGACGGACTTTGTATCTGAAGAGAGAGCTCTTTATTTGGATAGTGACATGGTGGTTACTGGTTCGCTAGAAGACCTCTTTACCCTTGATTTGCAAGGCCGTTCTTTGGCTGCTGTACGTGACTATGCTATTCAAGTTCAGAATCGTCAGATGATGTTTGATGCAGATTTCATGGTGATTGATATGACCTATTGGAAGCAATACAACATGAGAAACCACTTGATTGACATGACCAGCGAATGGCATGACAAGGTACCATTTGCCGAGCAGTCAATTCTTAATATGGTTTTTTGTAACAACTGGTTGGCTTTGTCTTTTGACAACAACTACGCTGTGACCAAGTCTAGTCTAGTTGGCTACCATCTGCCAAATGGTCAAGACTATCCAAAGGTTCTACACTATGATTCACACCGTAAGCCCTGGTTACCTTTGGCTTGCCAAGCTTATCGTGAGGTTTGGTGGTTCTATGCCCAAATGGATTGGTCAGAAGTAGCTGGAAATGCTTCCTTACTGCCACTTTCAGAGGACATGCTTTATCCTAAGGGCCGTCCATTTACATGTTTAGTTTACACCAACATTTCAGAAATCCCTCATTTGACAGATCTAATCTCGGCTCTTCCTAAGGTACAATTTAAAATTGCCTCACGCCAGCATGTGTCAGACAAATTGGCCCAATTGATTACCTATCCAAATGTGACGGTTTACTCAGCCATTGCGGGCTTAAATGGGCTAGATTTGGAATTGGTGCGTACTAGTGACCTGCTTTTGGATATCAATCCAGGCAGAAAAGTAGTGGAAATTCTTGATGCCTTTAGGTTTGAAAACAAACCGATTTTAGGGTTTGAGGACCTCAAGTCAACCAAGCATAACCAACAGACCTACTCAAGAGATCGTTGGAAAGAAATGGCTGAGACCATCCGCCAGATGCGTAAGAAGAGCCTGTAATCCTTTATTTGGATAAGTGGTCTGAAATTTAGTTTATGTCTCATTTCTAACGAAAAATATCAGTCTGTCTATAGGGCAGGAAGTAGGAGTAACAGTGAAAAAAATTGGTCAATCGATAATCACAAAACGTGTGTTATGGACCGTCTTTTTCCTCTTTATTTATTGTTTGGGAAATCGCTTGGTTCTACCGTTTGTGGATTTGAAAAATGCAAATATCTTTGGGGGAGCCATGGCTTCCTTGGGTTTCTCTAGTGCCATGATGGGTGGGAACCTCAGCTCTATGTCTCTTTTTTCAGTAGGCTTGTCACCCTGGATGTCAGCAATGATTCTCTGGCAGATGTTTTCTTTTTCTAAGAAAATGGGCTTAAAAAATCTTCCCGTCGAGATTCAGGATCGTAGACGAATGTACTTAGCTCTAGCAATTGCACTTGTCCAATCTCTGGCAGTGTCCTTGAACCTACCTATCGTTTCTGGGGTTAATGCCGGTCTCGTCGTTTTCATGAATACCATTTTATTGATTGCTGGGACCTTTCTCTTGGTTTGGTTATCAGACCTTAACTCTCTCCTTGGAATTGGAGGCTCCATTGTTATCTTGATGGCAAGTATGATGGCCAATCTGCCTTATCAAATCATGGATAGCGTTGAAAAGCTAGGTATTGGTTGGGAGGTTTTGTTTCCTCTGATTCTGTTCAGTTTGATTTTCCTCTATGTTTCAGGGGTTGTGCAGAGGGCTAGGTATCGTATCCCAATCAATAAAATCAATATTCATAACCGCTTCAAACAATATTCTTACTTGGATATTATGTTGACCCCAGCCGGAGGGATACCTTTCATGTATGCCATGTCACTAGTCAGCATTCCACAGTATGTCTTTATGCTGATTCAATTTATCCATCCTGAAAACAAGTGGATCAGTGGTGCCATCAAGGCCTTGACGGTCGGTCAACCTCTTTGGTTGGCTGTTTATCTGGTCATGCTCTTCCTAAGACAGGTGAGGAAAACTCATCATTATCAATGGTATTTGGTGCTTTGGCATCTGCAACAGGTCTTGCTTTTCTTGCTAAACGTAAGACAGATGAAGAACGTGAGGACTATTAGTAGTTTAGTATTGCAAAAGATATAACAATACTCAGAAAAGCACAAAAAACACCTCTATGTTAGATAACAATCTAGCTATGAGGTGTTTTTTATTTGGGAATGTTGAGGTGGTAGACATTTCTTACTGTATGTCCCATGCTCCAAAGGCTGTTAAAGAAGTAGCAACTTACGTTGTTGATAACTTTTCAGATGCCGTTACACATTTGGAAAACTTGTTAGATTTATGATGTTAACATTCAATATCTAGAATGAAAGTAGATTGGAACTAAGTCCTAATCTACTTTTTGTTATAACTTGATTGAAGTTGAATAGCTTAGATTTAAAAGAAGATATGGTGGAAAAACATTTCGATAAGAACGGTGACACAGCTTCATCTGTTGATAGCATAACTAACATTGAGATGAGGGTAAAGTCTCTAAATACAAGAGGCCAATTAATCTCTCAAATGAGGAAAAAGCAAACAAAGGTAAGATTGAGGAAACTATCAATATCTCAGACTTCATCGTATCGTTAACGGGTCTAGGACTTGGCCGTAACGGATGTAAGAAGAATAAAAAGGTCACAAAGGTCAAACAAGGAAAATAATTAAAAAACCTGAAACACTCAGGCATGCCCAGACAGAAAGAAAATCTCAAGTTGCATAGAGCACTTAGATTTTTTTGTTAATGAATTGTCTTAAGGTTACGGAAATTACTAAATATGATAAAAGTATGAAAGGACTTTACTTACTTTTACAGCACACATTCGCTTGTGGTAACATCACTTCTATACTACAATATAGGAGAAGAAGCAATAAGAGGAGAATGCCATGCCGACAGAATATGAAAAAATGATAGCAGGTGATTTTTATAAACCTAGCGATCCTGAATTACGTGCTTTAGCAGCTAAATCTAGAGAAAAGCAAATGGCCTTTAATGCTGAACCTGACCGTCTCAAGAGGGCAGAGATTGTCAAATCTTGGTTTGGTTCGACTGGTGACAACCTTGCCATGAATCCTCAGTTCGTTACGGATTACGGTGTAAATATCTATCTGGGTGAAAATTTTTACTCCAACTGGAATTTGACCATGCTGGATATTTGTCCCATCACTATTGGTGACAATGCCATGATTGGTCCCAATTGTCAGTTTTTAACACCGCTTCATCCGCTTGATCCAACTGAGCGTAATTCAGTCATTGAATATGGAGCACCAATTACCATTGGCGATAATTTCTGGGCTGGTGGAGGTGTAACCATCCTCCCAGGCGTGACTTTAGGGGATAACGTAGTAGCTGGAGCAGGAGCCGTTGTGACCAAGTCTTTTGGCGACAACGTGGTTCTTGGTGGAAATCCAGCGCGTGTGATTAAGGAAATTCCTGTAAAGAAAGACTAAATGAAGTAACTCAAGAATTCTAGATACTTGAGTTTTTCTATTTTTTGAAAGAATCTATTGACTTTAGTTGATAATTCTTCTATACTATTAATTGTTAGTTAGCTAACAATATAATTAAGGAGTAATTTTTTGGACCATTTTGGACGCTTGTTGAAGCAAGCAAATAACAACATGATGCGCCACTTTGATCAGTTTGCCCAACAATATGATTTGACTGGAAATCAGATGGCCATTATCGATTTTATAACCAATCATGCTGATCATGAGGTGTTTCAACGTGACATTGAGCACGAATTTGAGATTCAAAGGTCAACAACAACAGTGCTCTTACAGCGGATGGAGAAGAAAGGCTTGATTGAACGCCACACTTCTTCAAAAGATGCTAGGCAAAAGGCGGTTATTCTCACGGATAAAGCCCTTAACATCGCTTCTGCCTGTCAATCTTATCTTCGAAAAGAGGAAGAAGAGTTTGCCCAGCAATTTTCAGCTAAAGAGCGAGAAGTCTTTCTCAAAATCTTACAACACTACCGTAATATTTAAGTTAATCTAGGAGGAACAAATACTTATGTCAGACGAAAAAATCTCCACCAAGGTCCTGTGTGCCATCTTTGCGACAGGAATCCTTTCATTTTGTGGAGTAGCTGGTGAAACAGCTATGAACATCACCTTTCCTGTATTGATGAAGGCATTTTCAGTCAATACGTCAACGGTACAGTGGGTTACAACCATTTATCTCCTAGTGGTGGCTTGCGTGGTTCCCTTATCTGCCTATCTCAAGCGCTCGTTTAGGATGAAAACCATCTTTCTGGTCGCAAATCTCTTGTCTATTTTAGGTGTTCTTATCGACTTTATAGCACCTAGTTTCGGCTTTGTTGTTTTGGGACGATTAGTTCAAGGGATGGGTGTTGGTTTTGCCCTACCTCTCATGTTTAACATCATTTTGGAGCAGGTGCCAAGCCGTAAGATTGGTCTTATGATGGGGGTTGGTACACTGATTACAGCAGTTGCACCAGCCATTGGCCCAACTGTTGGGGGTCTTCTAACGGCACACTTTGGTTGGCGTTCTATTTTCCTTGTTCAGTTTCCTATTCTCTTGGCTTCACTGGTTGCAGGGCTTCGCTCGATTGAGCAAAAGAGTGAGGTGCAACGTGAATCTTTAGATATCCTCAGTCTACTGGCTACCATCTTTCTTTTCTTGGGCTTGATTTTAGGCCTTCATGGAATTGCTGATCATGCTTTCTTCAGTTTCTCAGTATTAGGTTGGCTTTTGATTGGTATCTTAGGTCTTGTCATTTTGATTTGGCGTTCAACAACATTGGACAGGCCTATTATCAACCTCTCCATTTTGAAAAATCGTAAACTGACCGGTCATATCATAGCTTTCTTTTCTGTTCAATTGGGATCCCTTGCGATGAGTTTCCTCCTGCCAAACTATGTGCAGTTGGTTAACCATTCGAATACAACTTCTGCAGCCTTAATGTTGCTTCCAGGTGCCATTATTGGTGCAGGGTTCGCTCCGTTCTCAGGTATCATTTTAGATAAGATGGGAGCTCGTAAACCGATTCTGATTGGAGCAATCTTTATCGTACTTGCTCAGTTGCTATTTAGCTTGTTCGGACTCTCTCTTTCAAATACCTTGATTCTCGTCTTTTACATGATTTTCATGACGGGGATTGGCGTTTCCTTTGGTAATGTCATGACCAATGGACAGAAACAACTGTCACTTGATCAACGCGCCGATGCTAATGCCATCTTTAACACACTCCAACAATTTGCAGGAGCAGTGGGAACAACGTTAGCCTCTCTAATTGTTGCTATGAGTCAAGCCAATCACAAGATTGACTTTGCGCAAGCAACAGCACAAGGAAGTCGAAACGGATTTATGGTCCTATTTGCTCTAGCCATTTTCCAACTCCTTGTCTTAATTAGTGTTGTTAAAAAGAATGATTAATAAAGAGATTGAAGCAAAGGAAACATGCTTTCCCTTGCTTTTTCTTTTCTTTAACCAAGTGCTAATTTTACTGAAAATAATAGTTGGATTTAAAGTTTTTTATCTATAATAGACTTAAAGAAAAACAGTCTTCGATGAAGATAATAGAAGGAAAGATCAATGTCCTACGGATTGCTTAACGGTTTCTACGAGGAATTTTTCTTCCTAGGACTTTTGACTTCACTTATCGGTAAGAGGTTTAGAAGTTTAATAGAACCTTCTTGTATAGGGTGAATATTTTGAAGTGCTGAGACATTTTCAATAAAAGCGGGCTCTTTACGAATAAGATAGTCAATAATAAGAGGCAAAAAAACAATTATATTATAGGAAGAAATGCTTCGAAAAGGGAATTGGTGAGATTCTTATAGTCTTTATTCATGCACCAATCATTGAAACCATAGGACCAGAAGTTGAGATTTTAGCTTAAGTCAACGGAGCTATCGTGACAGCTAAAGAAAAAAATATGCTGGTCAACTCGTTTCATTCAGAATTAACAGGTGATACAAAGGTTCATGCCTATTTTATAGAGATGATTAGTCAGTCAAAAAAAAAAGAAAAGCTTTGATTCAAATTTCATAATTTTTGTTCACGCAAAAAATCCAGGACCTGTGCCCTGGACTTAGGAGATTATGAAAAAGAAAAGTTTTAGGATGGTTATAGTATATAAAGCAAAGCCTAAAGTTTTCTTAAAGTAGAGAAGAAATTATAAAAAATAGGTAAAAAGGAAGTTGGTAGTTGGTCGACTTCCTTTTCTTTTTTCCAAATCCTAATAGAATTGTTGCTCATATAATTAAAAGAAAGCACTCTATTCGTGTTATCGGTACGGCTTACAGCAATCGTTCAGATTCTATTATCTTTGAAAATGGTAAGGCTCGCTACATCACAAAAGCAGGCGAAATCGGACGTAGCATCTTTGTCTACAGCCCAGCAACTAAGGCATGGAACTACTTTGATAAAGAAGGTAACCGTGTCACAGGCGTCAGTATATTGATGGAAATCTCTATTACTTCAAGGAAGATGGTAGCCAAGCTAAGGGTGAAATTGTCGAGGAAAATGGCATTAAGTATTACTATGAGCCAGGCTCAGGTATTCTCGCTAGCGGATGCTACCTCCAAGTAGGTGATGACCAGTGGATGTACTTTAAACAAGAAGGTTCACTAGCTATCGGCCAAGTTCGTGCGGACGGTGGTTTACCTCAAATACTTTGATGAAAATGGTATCCAATACAAAGGCAAGGCCGTTAAGGTCGGCAGTTGTTACAAGTACTATGACGAGGGAAAATTCTCAAGAAAAAGATCGTGAAAACGGTCTTTTTTTGTACTTCTATTTAGACTTTTTTCGAAATAGTCTTGACAGTAGTTTATGAAAAGCGTAGAATCTTTTTCAAAAAAAGAATATAGGTGTGCTCACCAAAATAGCATTTTTTCCCGAATTCGATGATAGTTTAAATCAAATGGTTACCTTGAGAAAAGCAGGACTTATTTAGGGAGTGAGCTAAATGACAAAAAGCAATAACACGCAAAATACGGATATCTTAAACAATATCTATAATCTTATTATAAATCCAGAAACAACTGAAAATGAGAGAGTTGCTCGTAACGTTTAAAAATGAAATAGAAGTTGGGAAGAAGGATAATGACGAACTTCTTGCAGAATTAAGGAGAGCTATTCAGGCTCTAGCAGTCCGCAATCTTTCTAAAGGGAAATCACTGAGTTCTGGAGTGAGTGACTTGAGTAAGACGCTCACAGAATTCCAAGAAAAATCAGAGCGTAACATTAATCTAGCAAGAGGGTTAACATCACTCGGCAGTTTGTCTTTTAAATGATTTATCTGCTTGTGATGATTAGTAAAATGACCAAAAAGATCACCTGAATTGAACCGACTAAGTTGTATTCTGTTTTTTGCTATTGATTACTTAATTGAGATATCAAAAAAGCCACTGGTATACAAAACCAATGGCTTTCAACAATTTATTTCTTCTTCCCTAGTACAAAATAATGGCTAGGGATTTGTTGTGTCAAACTGACGGCGATGGCGATGGTAAATGAGGCTAGGAAACAAGATCGTAGGAAGCTGAGGCCTAGGTCTGCATTTCCAATCAATAGGAAGTAGATGGCACGGTAGAAGCTCATTCCTGGAATGAGTGGGAACATGCTTGAGGCTAGGAAGACTGTAGCTGGACATCTACGGTAGCGGGCCAAAAAGCGTGAGATGAAAGTGACCAGAAGGGCAGGGAAGAGGATGGCTAAGACTTCGTGATGGGTATTGTTCCAAATCAAGAGGTAGAGGAGCCATGAGCCTGCACCTAGGGTTCCGAGGTCCAAGAAGTATTTCTTAGGCACTCGGTAAAGCACGGAGAAGGCTGCTGTCCCCAGTCCAGCCATGAAGGTCTGAATCAAGACCTCCTGCCATGAGGTGGACGGTGTAGAGAACATGCCTGATAATTGTTCTGCAAAGGGAAGAATGGAAATCATGGCAAGAACACCGACAGAGATAGATAGACAAGTGGAGACCCCTGACAACATCAGGGCTAGACCACTATAGTAGTTGTTCTGGGTGAATTCTCGGATGGCATTAACAAAGTAGGCCCCAGGAATCAAGATCATCAAGGTTCCCAGGATAATCACGCTACGATGATGGCCGATTCCTAGATAGTAGAGAACATTGGCTGATAAAGCAGCAATGGCACTAGAGAGGATAATTTGCAAGAAACTGGTATGAATAAAACGTGAAAAGAGCTGCATACCAATCCCTACAAAAAGTCCCGATATAGCCGCAGCAGTTCCATCAATCCAGCCACTTCCAAGGGCTAGCGAGAAGCTTCCTGCACCAATGACACAGGCTATAATGTCCTCTAAAGGACGATAGAAAGTCTTTTGTTCTATGGTTTTCAGCTTTTGAAAAATGCTTGATACAGGCTGATTTGGCTGCTCTGCCAGTTCACGAGATAGGCGGTTAACTTCCTCGAGTTTGCCCAGATGGATAGAAGGAGCTGAGGTAGCTAGGACACGAGACTCCTTAAGACCTGAGCGGTTGAGTCCGGAGATCATGAGCCCTCGATTGACCACGTAAGTGGAGAAGTCTCTGATGCCAAGAGACTTAGCCATGTGTCCCATAGTGTCTTCAATACGGTAAATCTCAGCACCGCTCTCCATAAGGATACGACCTGCCTGAAGGACGGCATCCATTTCGTTTTTAGTTTCTGTCTCTCTTGGGAAATCGATGGTCATTTGAACCTCCTTATCGCTTAATTTGTCATTCCATTATAAGGTTTGAATGGTGGTTTTTCAATAGCTTTGGCGACTAAAATAGGACTTTCTATGAGATTTTTCTTCTGCTTAATGATAGAGGTCAGGAAAATGGAGGTCTTGCCTTTTGCCTTGCTATTGATAGAGGCAAATGCTACAATTAAATTATAAAATGTATGCGTTTACATATTTTTACGTTCTCTTTCTCAAAAAAACTTGAACTCCTTTGTTTATAGGGAAAGAGCAATCACAGAAGGAAGCCAATGTAAGTGCAAATAGTTGATACCTTTGAAAAGGAGGCAATCCCATGAAAAAAATTATCAATAAACCTGAAAATGTTGTGACAGAGATGCTAGATGGCTTGGCTTATGTTCACAGTGATTTGGTGCATCGTGTTGAAGGTTTTGACATCATCGCAAGAAATGAGCAGGTTGCTGGTCAGGTTGGTCTCATTTCTGGTGGCGGAAGTGGTCACGAGCCAGCTCATGCTGGTTTTGTAGGTGATGGTATGCTTTCGGCAGCCATTGCAGGTGCTGTCTTCACGTCACCAACGCCTGATCAAATTTTGGAAGCCATCAAGGAAGCGGACCAAGGTGCTGGTGTCTTCATGGTTGTTAAAAATTACTCTGGCGATATCATGAATTTCGAGATGGCTCAAGAATTGGCTGAAATGGAAGGCATCGAGGTTGCTAGCGTTGTTGTTGACGACGATATTGCTGTGGAAAATAGCCTCTATACACAAGGTCGTCGCGGGGTTGCTGGTACTATTTTTGTTCACAAAATCCTAGGTCATGCGGCTCGTGAAGGTAAGTCTCTGGCTGAAATCAAAGATTTGGCTGACAAGATTGTTCCTAATATCCACACCATTGGTTTGGCCCTTAGCGGTGCGACGGTTCCTGAGGTTGGTAAGCCTGGTTTTGTCCTAGCTGAGGATGAAATTGAATATGGTATTGGTATTCATGGTGAGCCAGGTTATCGTAAGGAGTCTATGCAGCCATCTCGCCAGTTAGCTGAAGAATTGACAGGGAAACTCCTTGAAGCCTTTGAGGCTAAGGAGGGTGAACGCTATGCCCTTCTCATCAATGGTATGGGTGCGACACCTCTTATGGAGCAATATGTCTTTGCTAATGATGTAGCAAGCATTCTTGGAGATGCTGGACTAGATGTAGCCTTTAAAAAATTAGGTAATTACATGACATCGATTGATATGGTAGGTCTTTCATTGACGCTCATGAAGATTGAAGATGACGCTTGGCTTGAAGCTCTGGAGAGTCCTGTTAAGACCATTGCTTGGTAGTCTGACATGAAAACTAGAAATTAGGTATATTATGGATAAAACAGTTGCAGTAAAATGGATGCAAGGCTTTGATCAAAGGGTTGAAGCAGAAAAAGACCACTTGTCTGAATTAGACGGTCCTATTGGCGATGGTGATCATGGTGCTAACTTGGCGCGTGGTATGGCGGCAGCCATTGAGGCTATTAACACTACTGAACCACAAAGTGCAGCCGAAGTTTTTAAGGCAGTGTCTATGGCCTTGATTAGTAAGGTTGGTGGTGCTTCAGGTCCTCTTTATGGGTCTGCCTTTATGGGTATGATGAAGGCTGAACAAGCTGGTCAAGATTTGACAGGAGTGCTTGAGGCAGGACTCGAGATGATTAAAAAACGAGGCCATGCACAAGTTGGTGAAAAGACCATGGTGGATGTTTGGCATCCAGTTGTTGAAGCTGTCAAACAAGGTCAACTCACCAATGATGTCATTGATCAAGCTGTTCTTTCAACCAAGGAAGTTGCGGCTACCAAGGGGCGTGCCTCTTATGTAGGTGAGCGTTCTATTGGTCACATTGATCCAGGTTCTTATTCATCTGGTCTACTCTTCAAAGCCTTGATAGAAGCGGAGGGCTAGGATATGCCAGAACTTGGAATTGTTATTGTGTCCCACTCTGCGGATATTGCTAAAGGTTTGGTGAGTCTGATTCGTGAAGTCGCTCCAGATATCCCTTTGACGGCTACAGGTGGTCTGGAAGATGGTGGCTTGGGATCTAGCTTTGACCATGTGCAAGTGGCTGTGGATAGTCAGCCAGCCAACCGACTCTTGGCCTTTTACGACCTAGGCAGTGCTCGTATGAACTTGGAAATGCTTGAGGAATTTTCAGATAAGGATATTCTCATTCAACATGTCCCCCTTATTGAGGGGGCCTATGCGGCTGCAGCCTTGCTTCAGGCAGGAGCGAGTGAAGTTGAAATCTTATCTCAGATTAATGAATTGATTATTCAAAAATAGAATAAAGGAAAACTATGACAAAGCAAATTAAGTACAACTGGGCTAGTCTTGGAACTGGCGTTATTGCTAATGAATTGGCACAAGCTTTGGAGGCCCTAGGTGGTAAACTCTATTCCGTTGCCAATCGTACCTATGACAAGGGGGTAACCTTCGCTGAAAAATATGGCATTGAAAAGGTTTATGAGGAGATTGACCAAGTTTTTGAAGATCCTGAAGTGGATATTATCTATATCTCAACGCCTCACAATACGCATATTAATTACCTTCGCAAGGCCTTAGCAGCTGGCAAGCACGTCCTCTGTGAAAAATCTATCACCCTAAATAGTGAGGAATTGTCAGAAGCTATTCAACTCGCCGAAGAAAACCATGTTAAACTGGCAGAAGCCATGACCATTTTCCATATGCCTATCTATCGAAAACTCTCTGAAATCGTGGAAAGTGGTAAGTTAGGCCCACTTAAGGTTATCCAGATGAACTTCGGTTCTTATAAAGAATATGACATGACCAACCGCTTTTTTAATCGTAACTTGGCTGGTGGAGCTTTACTTGATATCGGAGTTTATGCCCTTTCCTTTGTACGTTGGTTCATGACGTCGCAACCGACAGAGATGGTTTCACAGGTTAAATTAGCTCCAACTGGTGTTGATGAACAAGCGGGTATTCTTCTTACCAATGCAGAAGGGGAAATGGCAACGGTGACGCTAAGTCTTCATGCTAAACAACCAAAACGTGGCACTATCGCTTATGACAAGGGCTATATCGAACTCTACGAATACCCACGTGGGCAAAAAGCGGTCATCACCTATACGGAAGATGGCTCACAAGAAGTCATCGAAGCAGGAGAAACTGCCAAAGCCCTCCAGTATGAGGTCCTAGACATGGAAGCAGCCGTCTCAGGTCAAGAAAATCATCTTTATCTCAACTATAGTCGAGATGTCATGGAGCTCATGACCCAACTCCGCAAAGACTGGGGCTTGGTCTACCCAGAAGAAGAATAGTAGCTTACCGATTCACTCAAAAAGACTCAGTTTTTGCTGAGTCTTATTAATTTATTTAAAACTAAACCCCTCATAAACGAGCTCAGCCTTTGGATTGTTTGCCGTAAAGGTTTTAGAAAATGCTTCCATCATTTTCACTGGACCACACATAAAGACAGTTGTGTCATCAGTGAGAGGATAGTCAGTAAAGTCCAGATAACCATCTACTTGACTATTGATAGTGTGAAGTTTGAAATTTCTATTTTTTGCAGCATATGCAGTTAACATCTCCTGATAGACAGCATTATGCTCACCTGTATAGGCGTAGTAGAAGTCGACATTCTTATCAAGGACTGGATTTTCACGGATATAGGAAATGAAAGGGGTGATGCCGATACCACCTGCAATCCAAATTTGCTTGTCACGACCTTGATTTAGCAACATATGACCATAGGCACGGTCGATTGCTACAGGACTTCCGACTCTGAGCTCCTTGTAGATTTGTTTGGTATGATCACCTGAAGCCTTAACGGTAAAATAGATAATATTGTCATGTCCACCTGATATAGAGAAAGGGTGAGGTGCCTTCTCAAAACCATCTTGAAGTATCTTAATAAAGGCAAATTGACCAAACTGATAATCCATTGGACGTGTTAACCTAATGGCTATTTCCGTTGTATCATGGTTTATACGTTTTAAGCCCACAATTTTCCCACGATTTTTAAAACCAATAATTTGGTAAAGGAAGATGATATAAAATCCTGAGCTTAAACCAAGAATAGCGAAGCCCCCAACTATCAAGGATAAGAGACTTGGCTTAGTTAATACTTGTCCCAAAATCAAGTAGACATGGAAGAGACCAAAGATATAGGCTAAGTAAACCAAACGATGAAGCCACCGCCAAGTTTCATATTTGAGACTTTTACCAAGAAAGGCCAGAACCACAATAGCCAAGAAAGTATAAATACCAAGGTTTCCTAGCTGACCAGCCAGACGGGAACCCCATAGACTCCCCATACCGATGTTGTGGAAAACTAGAAGAACAACTGATAAGATGGCAAGAAATTTGTGGACAGCGTACATTTTTTCAATTCCGTTAAAGAGTTTTTCTAAAATTCGTAATCGAGTTGTCAACATAAAAGTCCATGATAAGGTTGTTAAAGCTAGACCAGGAGCGACGAAGTTTGTCATGCCCCTTGCTAGCCAGGCGTAGACCGTCAGAACAATACTTACGGTTAGTAGGAGAATTCCTTTATATGATTTCATGTAACCTTCTTTCCATTATTACCAATTGGTTGTAACTGATGTCGTTACATTTTATCTTATAATAGATTTCCTGTCAAAAATAATTAATTTTTTGAAAAAAAGCTGATAGTGATATAGTAATCAAGGTATCCAATACTTTTGAAAAGGCAAAATGATTGTCAAGAAACGTTGATTTAATAGTCGATTATCTTGTGAAGGCGTTTCGAAAAGTGTATACTATAAGTAGAAGATAGGAAGAGGAGATACTTAGTGGCTAGTATTACAATAGAAGCTAGTAAGGTGGCTAGAAAGAGTCCCATTCGAGTAGACACTAGTCTTGTCGGGACGGTTTCAGGTGTGGAAGCAGTGACTGTTTCCCTACCGTCATCAAAAGCCCGTTTGCGTGTTGGTAAATTGGGTTACAAGTCCAATACTATTACTGTGGAGGATGGACAAACCGTTCGGGTTACTAGCAATTTTCTAAATCGTTTCATAGCGATAGCTCCATTGCTTCTCTACCTTTTTGAAGGTCGTTACCTCCCACTTGTTGCTGTCCTATCTACTATAATTTTGCTTTTTAGCTTACCTTTTCTCAAGTTAGAAATCGTAGGCTGATTAGAATCGGGAGTGGCTTAGCCCTCTGTTTGATATCTTTAACTCATTTTTTCATAATAATGCTAGGCCACTCCCTTTTTATTAGGAACGGGTTGAGACGAAAAATTAGTTATCAAAAAGGTAACTCGATAGAGTTTCCCTTTTTTCTTTACCCAACTAAATGCAATTCTAAAAGACCTCAGTTGCTAAAACTGAGGTCTTTGAAGTTTCTAGTGATTTATTACTTACGATACAATTTGTCGTATTGATAGTAAGGGTCGAAGGTCACATTGATACCAAGTTTACGGAGAACATTTTTGTCTTCATCAGTAAGAATGATTGTCGAGTGAGCTTCAGAACCCTTAAGGTTACCAAGTTCCTCCATGGCACGCGCCGCATCCGCATTGTTGGCAGCTGTGATGGCCAAGGCAATGAGGATTTCGTTGGAGTGGAGACGAGGATTACGACTCCCCAGATGGTCAACTTTCAGTCCTTGGATTGGTTTAACTACCTCAGGCTCGATGAGTTTCGTTTTCTTAGTAATGCCTGCAGAAGTCTTGATAGCGTTGATCAAAGCAGCAGCAGTTGGACCAAAGAGTTCTGAATTTTTACCAGTGACGATTTGGCCATTTGGCAATTCGAGGGCAAGAGCAGAACCACCTGTTTCTTCAGCCTTAGCACGTGCTGCAACGACCACTTGACGATCTTCAGGTGTGATACCAAGATCGTTCATTAGCAATTCAATCTTCTTGACAGCAGTCTCAGGAACACGTTCATTTTTGAAATCAAGTACAGTTTGATAGTAGCGACGGATGATTTCTTGTTTAGAAGCTTCTTTGGCAGCCTCATCATCTGTAATGGCAAAACCAACCATGTTAACACCCATATCTGTAGGTGAAGCGTAAGGTGACTCACCAAGAATGCGTTCAAGCATACGTTTAAGGACTGGGAAAATCTCGATGTCACGGTTGTAGTTTACTGTAGTTTTGCCATAAGTTTCCAAGTGGAATGGGTCGATCATATTGACATCATCAAGGTCCGCAGTAGCAGCCTCATAGGCCAAGTTGACTGGATGATGAAGTGGCAAATTCCAAACTGGGAAGGTTTCAAATTTAGCATAACCTGACTTGATACCATTGATTTGGTCGTGGTACATGTTAGACATACATGTCGCCAATTTACCAGAACCAGGACCAGGAGCAGTAACGACGATAAGGTTACGGCTAGTCTTGATATAGTCGTTTTTCCCCATACCTTCAGGAGAAATGATATGGTTCATATCCGTTGGATAGCCCTTGATAGGGTAGTGGATGTAAGATGTGATACCATTTTTTTCCAGTTGGTTACGGAAGGCATCAGCCGCAGGTTGACCTGAATACTGCGTAATAACAACAGAACCTACGTAGATATTGAGCTCGTTGAATTTATCAATCAGACGAAGGACCTCTTGATCGTAGGAAATGCCAAGGTCACCACGAGCCTTAGAGTGCTCGATATTGCTAGCATTGATGGCGATGACCACTTCGACTTGATCTTTGAGCTCTTGAAGGAGCTTGATTTTATTGTCAGGTTCATAACCAGGAAGGACGCGGGCAGCGTGGAAATCTTCCAACATCTTTCCACCAAACTCCAAGTAGAGCTTACCGTCAAACTGGTTAATACGCTCCAAAATATGGTTGCGTTGCAGATTCAAATACTGTTCAGAACTAAAAGCTTGTTTCTTCATAAATAAAAATACCTCTGAAAAAAATTATATCAAATGCCGAAGGTAAATGCTATTAGCGACGGACGATTTATTGGAGAAAAAGAGGTGACAGTCAATCATGAAACGTATTTTTTATGATAGTCCTTTAGAGTTATTATTTAATTGGAGTTCTCATCTCAGCAGTTAGATTTTTAGATAATAATCACTTTAGAATATTTAATTTCATAAAGGTTTCACATTTGTCGTCTATAATTAGGATAAGAAAAATGAAAGAGTCCTCATTTATCTTTGGTGTAGCTGAGGGCCAATGTCTTAAATGGAGGTGGAAGATGGTTCTCTTACAACAGGCAACTGCTTATATTTTTCGCAAAAAAACGCGGAATTTTATCCTTTTTCTTATTTTATTTTTGATATTATCTTGCTTGTATTTTTGTTTCTCTCTTATGCAAGTTGGTGGAGGAATGGAGGCACAAATCAGGAAGTCAAGTGGGGCAAGTTTTGATCTGGTAAGTAAAGAAAGAGGCAGTGCCTTTTCCTGGAAAGAGGGGGAAAAGATTAGTCATCTATCTGATGTTATTTCAACGATACCTCAATATGTAAGTCCGGTGCGGCTTATCGATAAGAAGGTAGTTACAGGAAAACAAACGGTGGAACGTGATGATCTTGATAATGAGGCTAATCAAGCCTTGGGAGCTACTTTTACTAAGGAAACAGGCCAAAGTGTTGATTTTAGGAGTGGTGCTTTTAAACTCCTTAAGGGGAAGCACATATCTGGTAAGGGGCAAATTATGATTCATGAATCGCTTGCTAGGAAAAATAAGCTAAGCGTCGGAGATAAGCTGACCTTGTCCAATTTCCAGATGACTGAAAGTGGAGCTAGGGAAATGACCTTTAATATCGTTGGCATTTTTTCTGGCAAGAAGGAGGAGACATTTACTGGAATGTCCTCAGATTTAAGTGAAAATCAAATCTTCCTCCATTATGACGATGGTAGCCAACTGCTTAATTTGACTGATAAGTTAGTGACAAAATTATCCTTTGGTATTAAGAATCCAGATAGAATCAATCAAGTCATTAAACAAGTGGAACAATTGAATATCGATTGGAATCGTCTACGTTTAGACGAGGACCATAGGGCTTTTGACTCCTTGAAGGAATCGTCTAAAGCGTTACAAGGAATCGTCAGAACGATGATGATTAGTTTAATTGTTACAGGAGCAGGGATCCTCTCATTTTTAATGGCACTATGGACGCGTGAGCGAAACCATGAGATAGGCATTCTTTTAGCAATTGGGAAGAGCAAGGGACGCATTTTTGCTCAATTTCTTATGGAGATATTGTTGGTGTCCCTTATGTCTTTGCTACCTGCCCTTGCTATTGGACGGCTACTAAGTCGACTGTTTTTGGAAGAATTTATAGGACAGCAAGGACAGCAGCAGGCTCTTCAGTTATTAGATCAAATTCCTCAGGGACTACCTTTAGGCCAATCTTATCTAAGTCTTCTAGTCTTGGTAATATTATCGCTCGGTGTGACAACAGGTCTCATTTGGCGCAAAACTCCAAAAGAAATCTTATCTAATATGAGTTAAGGAGAAAGGAACACTATGTTAGAACTCAAAAATGTTACGTATAGTTATCAAAATAAAAGTGAAGCTATCCTCTCGAAGGTGAATTATCGTTTCGAGAAAGGTAAATTTTATAGTATTATTGGGCAATCTGGAGCGGGAAAATCGACCTTACTTTCCCTTTTGGCAGGTCTTGATTATCCCAAAAAGGGGCAGGTCCTGTTTAATGGAGAAAATATCAAGAAAAAAGGCTCTAGTTATCATCGTAGACACCATGTTGCGCTTGTTTTTCAAAATTACAATCTCATTGATTATCTTACACCTTTAGAAAATGTACGACTTGTTAATAAAAATGCCGATAGGAAGATACTTTCTGAATTGGGATTAGATGAAAAACAAATTAATCGAAATGTCCTACAACTTTCAGGTGGACAACAACAACGTGTAGCTATTGCGCGGGCTTTGGTTTCAGAGGCTCCAATTATCTTAGCAGATGAACCAACAGGAAATCTAGACGAGGAAACTGCGAAGGATATTATTGCTATCCTTAAAAGAATGGCCTTAGATCGCCAAAAATGTGTCATAGTTGTTACGCACAGTAAGGAAGTTGCTCAGGCATCTGATGTGATTTTAGAGTTGAAGAAGAAACAACTCATAGAAAAGAAAAAATAAAGGAAGGACTCTTATGTTTCGAAACGCTTTTGCATATATTACACGAAAATGGTCAAAGTCACTATTACTGTTAATTATTATTCTTTTAATGAGTACTTTTAGTTTGTTAGGACTTGCTATGCGAAGTGCAACCCAAGAAGCTGCATCCAAGAGTCTAGGGTCAATTACCAATAGTTTTTCAATGCAGATTAATCGTAACACGAATCCTGGAACTCCTCGAGGGGCTGGAAATCTTAAGGGAGAAGATATTAAAAAGATTAGTGAGACTAAAGGGATTGTTTCGACTATAAAACGGATAAATGGTATTGGTGATTTACTAGGTTATGAGATTATCGAAACAGAGCAAACGCTACAGAATCAGTCGCCAGAACGTGCTAAAAATTTTAAGTCTACCTTGATGTTGACAGGAGTCAATGACTCATCAAAAGAAGACAAATTTGTTTCAGGTGCTTATAAACTAGTTGAAGGAGAACATCTAACCGATAAGGATCATAATCAAATCTTGATGCACGAAGGTTTAGCTAAAAAGAATGGTCTTAAAGTAGGAGATAAAGTAAAGCTTAAATCTAATCTCTATGATGCTGATAACGAAAAAAAGGCTGATGAAACAGTAGAAGTGACTATCAAAGGTTTATTTTCTGGTCAAAATAAAGCAGCCGTTACCTATGCTCAGGAGTTGTATGAAAACACCCTCATCACTGATCTAGACACAGTAGCAAAACTCTATGGTAATACTGTAGAAACTGCCACTTATGAGGATGCTACTTTCTTTGCTAAAGGCGATCAAAATCTTGATTCCTTGATAGCAAAGATTAAAAAGTTGAATATTAACTGGTCCCTCTACGATCTTGTTAAGAGCTCGTCAAACTACCCTGCTTTACAGAAATCTATTCTTGGGATGTATCGTGTGGCAAACCGTATGTTTATTGGAAGTCTCATTTTTACAAGTTTATTGCTAACCCTTCTGTTAATTTTATGGTTAAATGCTCGTCGTAGAGAAGTTGGTATCTTTTTGGCCTTGGGACTTAAAAAGACACAGATTGCGGGTCAATTTTTAATAGAATTGCTGATGATTGCCTTACCAGCCTTTCTTTTGTCATATGGTTTAGCTAGTTTCTTTGCCGAAAAAGTTGGTAATACAGTCCTTTCCAATGTAACAGAGGGTATCAATAAGCAAATGACCAAAGAATCTCTAGCTGCAAATCTTGGTGGAGGGGCTGAGGCAGAAAGCTTCAGTAAGACTCTAACTCAGATTCACATGACAGTCCAACCTAAGCAACTTTTGGTAGTCATTCTAGTCGGTGGATTTATTTTAAGCTTAGTATCTTTGATTTCTTCTCGCTGGCTTCTTCACAAGAAACCCAAGGACCTTTTAGTTGATGTTGAATGATAAGTTTGCTGCATCTATAAAAAACGGTATAATGGAAGAAAGAGACCATATATAGATTAAAAGGATAATGCATGAAGATACTAATCGTAGAAGATGAAGTCCTGATTCGAGAAGGGATGAGCGACTATCTCATGGAATGTGGCCATGAGGTCTTTGAAGCAGGTGATGGCCATGAGGCCCTGGACCTCTTTTACAGGGAGATGCCCGATCTTGTCTTGCTGGATATCCAGCTCCCAATCCTCAATGGTCTGGAAGTCCTCAAGACCATCCGAAAGACTAGCTCGGTCCCTGTTTTGATGCTGACGGCCTTCCATGACGAGGACTATAAGTTGACAGCCTTTGGAGAGTTGGCAGATGGCTATCTAGAAAAGCCCTTCTCCTTGTCTCTATTGAGAGTCCGTATCGAAGCTATTTTTAAAAAGCTCCAACCTTCCCGGGTTTTCACATATGGAGATGTGCGGGTGGATTTTGAGAGTTATACCGCCAGCCTAGCTGGGCAAGCTATTTCCATGAACGCCAAGGAATTGGAAATCTTGGAATACCTGCTCCAGCATGAAGGCAAGGCCAGGACCCGATCTCAGATCCTTGATGCCGTCTGGAAGGAGACTGAGGAGATACCTTTTGACCGGGTGATCGATGTCTATATCAAGGAACTACGAAAAAAACTAGAGCTGGACTGTATCGTTACGGTACGCAATGTCGGCTATAAATTGGAGAGACCATGACCAAACGGAGTATCTTTGCAAAGATCTTTCTGATCACCTTTGCCCTATTTAGTGGCTTAGTCATCCTTCTACACGCTTCGGTTTACTTTATTTTCCCATCGACCTATATCGAGTCCCAGCGCCAGACGATTTTGAAGAAATCACAGGCCTTGGCTAAGAGCTTCCAAGGCCAGGAAGAAGGGATTGTTGAGTCGGTCATCGAACTTTATTCCAAGACTAATGATATCAAGATATCTATCAAGGGCAAGGAAAAACAAAATGCCATAGAGGTCAAGGATGACCTACTCGTAAACCCTAACAGCCAGAATAATTCCCTGGTCATTGAAGAGCAAAAAATTCAGACTAAAGAAGGACAAGACTTAACCTTGCAATTCTTAGCGACCGTCGATTCGCAAAAGGAAGCGCGAGATATCAGTCTGGGCTTTCTTCCCTATACACTCCTTGCTTCTTTTGTTCTGTCGTTGATTGCATCCTATCTCTATGCCCGCATGATTTCTGCTCCAATCCTTGAGATCAAGCGGATGACCAAGCGGATGAAGCGCCTGGATCGGACAGCCAGTCTCCCCATTGACTCGCAGGATGAGATCGGCGTCCTCAAGCAACACATCAACGACCTCTATCACCACCTTTTAGAAGTGATAGACAATCTAGAGCAGCAGAAACAGGAAAATCTGAAGTTGGAGCAGATGAAAGTCGAATTTCTAAGAGGGGCTTCGCATGAACTCAAGACGCCTCTAGCTAGCTTGAAAATTATCCTAGAAAATATGCGAGATAATATTGGTCGCTACAAGGATCGGGACCGCTACCTATCGGTCTCCCTCGATATCGTCGATGAGATGAACCAGATCGTCCTGGAAATTCTGTCCCTATCTTCTGTCCAAGAATTAGGTGGTGAAAAGGAGTGGATCCAGTTAGATGATCTGGTAAATCGCATACTCACTCAAAATCAAGTGTTGGTTGAGACTCGCTCCCTATCAATTGAAAATTATCTTCCGATAACTAGTATTTTCATGAATTTAGCTATTTTGAAATTGGTTCTCTCAAATATTATCAGTAATGCCGTCAAGCATTCTGATAAGGGTGGAGTGGTTCGAATAGCTTTAGAAAATGGAGGAACCGATTTTGTCATTGAAAATACAATTGTATCTAAAGAAAATACTTCAACTAAAGCTCAATCTAAGAAAGAAGGAGGATTAGGACTTTTTGTGGTCAAATACCTTCTAGAACATGAGGAACTTAGTTATAGATTTGAGGAAAGTCCTACGGGTAGGCGCTTTGTTATGGTCTTGCCCAAAAAGTAAAAAGCGACGGTTAAGGTATTAACTATCGCTTTTTTGTATTGTTAAAATAATTAAAGGCTAACCTTACATTTCAACTCTATTGTTTTTCAACATTACCAAAAATTTAAGGAGTCTGGAGTATAGGTCATTGAAATGTTTTAAACAATAAAAGAAAACGATTGCATAAATTCTGGAAAAATGTAAAATAGAACTGTCAGACTCAGGATGATAATAAATACTAGGAGTAGAATCATGCAAAAACACTGGTGGCATAAGGCTACAATTTATCAAATTTACCCTAAATCATTCATGGATTCTAATGGTGATGGAATCGGTGATCTCAAGGGGATTACAAGTAAACTAGATTATCTTCAAAAACTCGGAATCACAGCCCTATGGCTTTCGCCTGTCTATGACAGTCCAATGGATGACAATGGCTATGATATCGCTAACTATGAGGCTATTGCGGACATTTTTGGAGACATGAGTGACATGGATGAGCTTTTGGCGGAAGCCAAAAAGCGTGATATTCAAATTATCATGGATTTGGTGGTGAACCATACCTCTGATGAGCACGCTTGGTTTATCGAAGCGCGTGAAAATCCAGAAAGTCCTGAACGAGATTTCTACATCTGGCGAGACAAACCTAATGAGTTAGTGTCTATCTTTGGTGGATCCGCTTGGGAATATGATGAGACCTCAGGCCAATATTATCTGCATTTCTTTAGTAAGAAACAGCCAGACCTCAATTGGGAAAATCCACAGTTGCGCCAGAAAGTTTATGACATGATGAATTTCTGGATTGATAAGGGAATCGGTGGTTTCCGCATGGATGTGATTGATATGATTGGTAAGATTCCAGATCAACTGATTGACACAAACGGTCCAAGGCTTCACGATTACATCAAGGAAATGAATCAGGCGAGCTTTGGAAAGCATGACCTTCTAACCGTTGGTGAAACCTGGGGAGCGACACCTGAAATTGCTAAACAGTATTCAAATCCTGATAATCAAGAACTCTCTATGGTTTTCCAGTTTGAACATATTGGACTTCAGCATAAGCCAGATAGACCTAAATGGGAGTATGAGAAGGAGTTGGATGTTTCAGCACTTAAGGCTATTTTCAATAAATGGCAAACTGAGTTAGAGTTGGGACAAGGGTGGAACTCACTTTTCTGGAATAACCACGACCTGCCTCGTGTCCTCTCAATGTGGGGAGATACCGGTGTCTATCGTGAGAAGTCAGCCAAGGCCTTGGCCATTCTCCTACATCTCATGAGGGGAACACCTTACATTTATCAAGGTGAAGAAATCGGCATGACCAATTATCCTTTTAGAACTTTGGAAGAATTGAATGACATTGAATCTCTCAATTATGCCAAAGAAGCTCTCGAAAAAGGGGCATTACTAGAAAGTATCATGGACCAAATCCGTCAGGTGGGTCGTGACAACGCTCGAACACCAATGCAGTGGGATACAAGTAAGAATGCTGGTTTTAGCTCAGCAGAACAAACATGGCTAGCTGTTAATCCTAACTATAAGGCTATCAATGTTGCCTCAGCACTTGCCAATCCAGACTCGATTTTTTATACTTATCAGAAACTGGTTGAGCTTCGCAAAACACAGGATTGGTTGGTAGATGCAGACTTTGAACTCTTGGAGACAGCTGATAAGGTCTTTGCCTATATTCGTAAGACCCAAGATAGCAGCTATCTAGTTGCAGTCAATCTATCAGACCAAGAACAAATTTTTGATTATGATTTTGGCAAAGCAGAAGTCGTCATCGCAAATACCGAACTGAGACCAATTGTAGACCAAGGCAAACTCCAAGCCTGGGATGCCATTTGTGTCAAGGTGAAATAGAAAGAATAATGGTTGTCAACTAATTATTGGCGACCATTTTTTCTATTCTTTCCCCTTACTTAACTCAGGTTAGTCCTAAAGTCTAGAATTATGTTATAATATAGAAAAATAAGAAAAAGGTAAATTTTATGGCAATCTTAGTTTTAGGTGGGGCTGGTTACATCGGTTCTCACATGGTGGATCGTTTGGTTGAAGCAGGGCAAGAAAAAGTCGTTGTCGTGGATAACTTGGTGACTGGTCACCGTGCGGCAGTTCATCCAGATGCTGTATTCTACGAGGGGGATTTGGCGGATCAGGACTTTATGCGTAAGGTCTTTAAGGAAAATCCTGATGTCGATGCGGTTATTCACTTTGCGGCCTATTCACTTGTGGCTGAGTCTATGGAAAAACCACTTAAATATTTCGACAATAACACTGCTGGTATGGTGAAGTTGCTTGAGGTAATGAACGAATGTGGTGTCAAATACATTGTTTTCTCATCAACAGCTGCGACTTATGGTATTCCTGAGGAAATTCCAATCCTTGAAACCACACCACAAAACCCAATCAATCCTTACGGTGAAAGCAAGCTCATGATGGAAACCATCATGAAGTGGTCAGACCAAGCCTACGGCATCAAGTATGTCCCTCTTCGTTACTTTAATGTAGCAGGAGCTAAGCCTGACGGTTCTATCGGTGAGGACCATGGTCCTGAAACCCATCTCTTGCCAATTATTCTCCAAGTGGCTCAAGGTGTGCGTGAGAAAATCATGATTTTTGGTGACGACTACAATACTCCAGACGGAACTAATGTTCGTGACTACGTGCATCCATTTGACTTGGCAGATGCTCACCTTTTGGCAGTGGAATATCTCCGCAAAGGCAATGAGTCAACAGCCTTCAACCTAGGCTCTTCAACAGGATTTTCAAATCTGCAAATCCTTGAGGCAGCTCGCAAGGTAACAGGTAAGGAAATCCCAGCTGAGAAAGCTGATCGTCGTCCTGGTGACCCAGATACATTGATTGCATCCTCTGAAAAGGCTCGTACGGTACTAGGCTGGAAACCACAATTCGACAACATCGAAAAAATCATCGAAAGTGCCTGGGCATGGCATTCAAGCCATCCAAATGGGTATGATGATAGAGATTAATCATAAGGAATAGAAGCTCCATCTGGTCACAAACTACCACTTGGAGTTTTTCTCTACACATCGTAGTGAATCTTTGCATTTTTATCTTATATCTTTTAAGATAATTCTGTTACAGATTGAAAAGGAGAACAGGATGGAAACATATACACTTTCAAATGGCGTTGCGATTCCTAAAATCGGTTTTGGGACTTGGCAAATTCCAGAAGGGGAAGAAGCTTATAACAGCGTTAGTCTCGCACTTAAGGCTGGTTACACACATATTGATACAGCGCAAATCTACGGTAACGAGGTTTCTGTAGGTAAGGCGATTGCTGATAGTGATGTGGCGCGTGAGGATATTTTCCTAACTACAAAACTTTGGAATGACAAGCACGATTACGAATTGGCTAAAGCCTCTATCGACGAGTCACTTGAAAGATTAGGTGTGGATTATTTGGATCTTTTGCTCATCCACTGGCCAAATCCTAAGGCTCTTCGTGATAATGATGCTTGGAAGGCTGGCAATGCAGGCGCTTGGAAGGCAATGGAAGAAGCCTATAAAGATGGTAAGGTGCGTGCTATTGGTGTATCTAACTTTATGCAACATCATCTTGATGCTCTCCTTGAAACGGCTGAAATTGTGCCACATGTTAACCAAATTCTCTTGGCTCCAGGTTGTGCTCAAGAAGATCTAGTTGCCTATTGTCAAGAGCGTGACATTCTTATTGAAGCTTACAGCCCACTAGGTACTGGTAGCATTTTTGGAAATGAAGACGTCGAAGCAGTAGCTGAACGTAACGGAAAATCTGTTGCTCAAGTTGCCCTACGTTGGAGCCTTCAAAAAGGTTTCTTGCCACTACCTAAGTCAGTGACACCAAAAAATATCGAAGCTAACTTGGATATCTTTGACTTTGATTTGTCAGAGGAAGATATGGCAGTCTTGGATAAGATTCAAGGCATCAAGACTCAGGATGATCCTGACACAGTTAATTTTTAATAGGATAGAGGCAACTCGTGAGGGTTGCTTTTTCTACTGTGTGTTCCCGAATTTGCTATAATAAAGTTATCCTATCAATCACTATTAGAAGGGAAGTTATGTTATGGAATCGCGAAACCTTCTTCCTCAAAATACGCGTCTGATGGCTAATTTGTTGAGTTTCTCAGGAGGGGCTTTGGATGTCTTTTGTCATATGTACTACCATAGTTTAGTTGCTACACAGACTGGGAATATCCTTTTGTTGGTCGCTGACTGGCGAAACAGTAGTATGTACTATAACTTATTGCGTTGCTTTTCAATCTTTTTCTTTTCTTTAGGCTTTCTTTTTGGCATGTGGTTTAAAGATCAACGTAAGAATGCTTATTGGCGAGTGTATGGTCTGCTTCCACTTTGTGTCATGACAGCCATCCTGCCTTTCCTACCTTCAAATGCCTTGATTGAGCTCCCGATTATCGCTTTTTCTGCAGGTATCATGATGAAGACCTTTACTGGTAGTCAGATTGAGAATCATCCTTTCGTGATTTTTATGACCTCAGGTAATTATCGAAGGATGTTAACAGCCCTCTATTATGCCATTCAGGGAAGCGGTGATCAGAGAGAATATCGTCGTCAGGCTGTCAATTATAGCTTTGTCGTAGGGAGCTTTGTCGTTGGTGCTATTGTCGCAGCTGTTCTGATGCATTATATCCAGATTTGGTCAATCTGGCTAATCACACTCAGTCTCATTACCATCATGGTTTACTATTCCTCTGAAGTGAAACGTCTAGGACTCAAGGAGACCAATCTTTAGGCATTTTGTAGCAAATATTTTTGATAACAATTGTCTTGTGTTATAATTTTGGTTACATTATTTTCATTTAATCAAAAAAAGGAGACATCAGATGCCTGTAGTAAGCAATGATTTTTCAGATATTGTATATAACCGTCGTTCTATTCGTAACTTTGATCCATCTGTTAAGATTCCGCGAGAAGAACTGTTGGAAATCCTAGATAAGACAGTTACGGCACCATCATCAGTCAACATGCAACCATGGCGTTTTGTTGTTGTTGAAAGCGAAGAAGGTAAAGAAAAATTGAAACCTTTTGTCAGCTATAATGGGGTGCAAAATGAAACATCATCAGCCATGGTCCTTATTTTTGCTGATTTGAAGAGTCAAGAAAGAGCTGAAGAAATCTACGGTAAGGCTGTTGCTCAGGGAAAAATGCCTGAAGAGGTCAAAGAAAAACAATTGTCAAGCATTGTACCAATGTATGAAAATGCTCCTCGCGAAATGATGAATGAAATTGTCCATATCGATTCCAGCCTTGCTGCTATGCAGTTGATGTTGGTTGCACGTTCTTATGGCTATGATACCAACGCCATCGGTGGCTATAAAAAAGATGGCCTTGCCAAAGCGTTTGGACTTGATGAAGACCGTCATGTACCTATCTTAATTATTGCTCTCGGGAAAGCCAATGAAGAAGGCTTTGAGTCTGTTCGTTTGGACGCCTCTGATGTGACAACTTTTGCATAATAGATAATCGACCATAGGTCTCGGAAGTGGAGACTTATGTTTTTTTTGTATTAAGAGATAGCTAAGTGTTTTTAGCAATATTGGGAAGTTGCTGTAATCTAGGATTAAGGTAAGGCCTCTCTCTTTGTGCTATAATGAAGAAAAACGTTGAATTTAAAGTTTACTTTTGCCTTTTACTAGGAGTCTTTTATGACAAACTATTTGGTTCAGAGGTTTCTCTGGTTTCGTGAGCGAGGCTTTGTCCAGATTACTCAGAAGACCTTGGTTTCGCTCTTTCCCTTCTTTCTGTTTTCAGGAATTATTCGGGTGATTTCACTATCTGTTTTTTCAGAGCTTGGTTATATTAACCAGCTGTTTTCAGTTTCAGACTGGTTACCAGCCTTTAAGATAACTGGTCAGGTGCTCAACAATCTTTCCAGTTTTCTTGGTGGTTTAGCGGGTCCCTTGTCAACCTACTTTGCAGGAAAATACACGGCTGGTCACTACGGTAGAAGTACTGGAACGGCTGGAGTCACGTCTCTTTTGGTTAGCCTGATTATAGGTTCGCAGGAACTGTTGCTGTCACCGCTAAACGATGGCGTCCAGACACGTATCAATTTACCAGCTTCGATTAATATTATGCTGGCTATCTTCGTGGGTTATCTGGTTGGCCAGATTTTTCGCTTTTCAAGAGCTAGTGATGATCAGATTGTGGACAAGGACTATATTTATCAACCTAAGACCGTTCGTCCCATTTTTTTATCACTCATTTTAGCCATTAGCCTTAACATTCTCTTTGTGATTGGAGAGCAGGCTAATGTTTTTCAGACGATTAGGCAGTTCACCTCTACCTTTACTGTAACTGATAACCATCTATTCTCAACCTTTATGATGGGACTTTTGAACACTTTCTTTGCTTGGGTTGGAAATAGTCAGGCTTTTGCCCTAAATTCTATTGCCGAGGATAGTTTTGCCTTGGAGAATTTGACCTATGCCGTCTCCCACCATACGACGACTGGACTTCCTCACCTTTATACGCTAACAAATCTTTATCATAGTTACGGCTTGGTTGCTGGTATTGGATCAGGTCTGGCTCTCTTGGTAGCTCTACTCTTAAAATCAACCAGCTTTAAGGATAAGAAGGTTAGTCTTCTTAGTGTTTTCCCTAGTCTCTTTAATAATGGGACTCCCTTGATGGTAGGGATACCGGTCTTACTAAATCTGGTTTATCTAATTCCTTTTCTTCTAGCACCTATGGTCAATATGGGAATAGCAACGGTGGCTTTGGCTACTCGCCTCATGCCTGCGGCGGTTTACCCTGTACCAGATGGTACGCCGAGCCTTTTTTACGCCTTTATTGGAACGGGTGGTAGCCTGAGGGCACTTGCTGTTAGCCTGCTCTGTTTTGCGGTTGATGTTGCAATCTTTATTCCCTTTGTTCATCTGTCTAATAAGGTGCAACACGGTTTGAAAGAGGAAGGAGAAAGCAATGAAGTTCAGTAAAAAAACGAAGTTGGCCTTTATCCTTGTGGCGGTCTTTCTCATTGGTTTGGCTGTTCCGTCTTATAGTTGGACTAGGAAAAATGTCAAGGAAATCGAGACTTTCTATAATTCAAAATTGTCCCCTATTATCATGATTCCAGGGAGTTCCGCTACAGAAAATCGCTTTGATGGCTTGGTACGTAAGCTCAATCAAGATCGTCCTGGAGCTAAGCATAGCCTCCTAAAGGTCAAGGTTTGGAACAATGGTCGTATCACCTTTGAAGGAAAAATCAAGAAAAATGACAATGAACCTATTATTGTTATCGGATTTGAAAATAACAACGACGGCTACAGCAATATCAAAAAACAAGCCAAGATGATGAATCAGGCCTTTGAAACCTTGCAGAATAAATACAATTTCAATAATTTCAAAGGTCTGGCCCATTCCAATGGTGGTTTGATTTATACAGACTTTATTGAAAATTATCTGAGTGATTATGATGTTAAGATAAACTCACTCATGACTATCGGGACGCCCTATAATTTCACTGAAACCAATATCAAAAATAAATCGGTCATGCTTGCGGATTTCATAGCTGGTAAGAAGAATATTCCGTCCACCCTACATGTCTATTCAGTAGCAGGGACTATCACTTATGATTCGGATGAGTTGGTGCCTGATGCTAGTGTGTCAGCTGGAAAATATATCTATCAGAACCAAGCAAAAAGCTATACTGAAATTACGGTTACAGGTGAAGATGCTCAACATTCAGATTTACCAACAAATGATGAAGTAGTGGAACTGGTCAAACAACATATTGAGGGGCAGGGTGTCCGTAAGAAACAAAAGACCAAACTAGAGCCTCAGTAAGTGAGAATAATATAGCTTATCAGTTCTAGTTGTTTATCATCAAACATAATCAGATAGAGGCTATAATGGTCCTATCTTTTTTAGTGATAAGATTGACTCCTCAAGCTGTTGTAACTTCTTGTTTTACAACTTGTTTTTTGTTATAATCAAGTAAAATAGCAAAGAAGAATGAGAGGTCCCAAATATGCAAATTCCAAGTCGCTTTACCATTGCCGTTCATATTTTGACTCTTATAGCACAAAATAAGGGAAATGAAACTAAGTTAACCAGTGACTTTATGGCTGGTAGTGTGGGAGTTAACCCTGTTATTATCCGCAAAACCTTGTCTCAACTAAAGAAAGCAGACTTGATTTTTGTTCAAAGGGGAAGCGGAGGAGCCACGTTAGCCAAGACGCCAGAGGAGATTAACCTTTTGCAGGTTTATCGTGCGGTGGATTGCATCGGTCCAAGTGGCCAACTCTTTAGTTTTCATGACAATCCTAATCCAGCTTGTCCAGTAGGACGAAATATTCATGGGATCTTGGACCAAAGCCTAGAAGACGTTCAAATGGCAATGGAAAAAGAGCTTGAAAAGAAAACTTTGGCTGGTATTTTAAAGGATGCTAAGGGCAACTGGAAAGAAACTGGAGCTTGATTTTTAGACCTCAGTCTATAAGAAATCGAAAGCCATTCGGTTTCTTTTTTTATTTGCGAGTTGTAATAATTGACATTACAATAAAACTAAGTGTAATATTGCCATATAAAAAATTACAACACAGGAGAAAAATCAGATGACATACGATTACAATAGTAAGATTTGTTTAGCGGAGGCAGTGCTAAATGTTAAGGATTTGGCTCGTCAGACGGCCTTTTATACACAGATTATAGGTCTTGAAATCCTCTCCCAAATGGAAAAAGAGGCTATCTTGGGAGCTGGAAACTCCGTGCTCAAGCACCATTTGGTCAAATTGTAGCACCAGCAGGAGACAAAGACTTACAAACAGAAGGTCGTTTCAAAGTTTTTGGTGACAAGTAATTACTTTAACTCGGGCAGTCAGTTTGACGATTGGCTGTACTATGACTAAACATTATCAAAATGATAAGACAAAAAAGTAGCAGGATTGAGAAATCTTGTTATTTTTTCTATCCTAAGACCAGTTACTAGATAAATTATAAATGAAAGCTAGAATTTGAAATTTGAAACCCTTTTCAGTTTCATAGTGTTTTCTAATTTAAATGATCCCAATTTACTAAAACCGCAGAATAATGGACAACTAAAGCAAAGTTTTGTGCAGTCGGTTTTTGATAGATATAGCCACATGTTAGAAAATACTTGTTACGAAATCTTAATCTTGAATATGCTTTTTATTAATAGAGGTATAAAAACACAGAAATAGCTCTATTTTTGTCCTGTAGTATGGTATAATAGTGCGGTATTTCTCAGAAAATGGAGTATAAAAATGAGTATTTTTCGTAAAAAGAATGTCGGTTTGGCTCAAACCGAGATGAAACGGCATCTGACCCTTAGGGATGTCGTCCTCTTGGGGATTGGTGCCATGGTCGGAACCGGTATCTTTACCATTACTGGTACCGCAGCATCAACCTTGGCAGGTCCAGCCCTGATTATTTCGGTTTTGATTTCAGCCGTTTGTGTGGGTATGTCGGCTATTTTCTTTGCTGAGTTTGCCTCACGCTATCCATCGGCTGGTGGCGTTTATGGTTATCTCTATGCTTCTTGGGGTGAGTACCCTGCTTGGATGGGCGGATGGCTTACAATGATCGTTTTCATGAACGCCGTGTCTAGTGTTGCCTCTGGTTGGGGAGCCTACCTCAAGGGACTCTTGGCAAGCTTTGGTCTACAGCTCCCCAAGGCTATCAGTGGCCCTTTTAATCCGAGTCAGGGAACCTATATTGACCTATTGCCAGTCTTGGTTTTGGTGCTTGTGACGGCTCTCCTCCTCATGGATTCCAAACAAGTCCTTCGTTTGAACTCACTCCTAGTGGTGCTTAAGTTCTCTGCCTTGGCGGTTTTCATCCTGGTTGGTCTTTTCCATCTTAATCCAGACAACTGGGCTAACTTTGCACCATTTGGCTTTGGTCAAATTTATGGTGGTAAGACGGGGATTATAGCAGGTGCTTCTCTCATGTTCTTTGGTTTTCTTGGATTTGAATCCATCTCTATGACAGTAGATGAGATTAAGGAACCGCAAAAGAATGTTCCTCGAGGTATTGTTCTTGCTTTGATTATCGTCGCTTCACTTTATGCAGTGGTTTCATTAGTCTTGACGGGAGTTGTCCACTATACCAAGTTAAATGTCGATGATGCCGTAGCTTATGCCCTTCGCTACATTGGTGTGCCATGGGCAGCCAATTATGTATCGGTAGTTGCTATTATGACCTTGATTACGGTATGTATTTCAATGGCCTACGCCCTTAGCCGTATGGTTTATAGCTTGGCGCGTGATGGATTTCTTCCACAAACTTTCCAAAAGGTTTCAAAGACTAATAAGGTTCCACATCATGCGACACTTTTGACAGGCGTATTGTCAGCCATCTCAGCAGGTGTTTTCTCCTTGGCCAATATGGCATCCTTGGTTAACATTGCGACCTTGGCTTACTTAGTTCTCTTGGCTATTGCCCTCATTATTCTTCGTAAGGACAAGGGCTTGCCACAGAAGGATGAGTTCAAGGTTCCATTTGTTCCGGTCTTGCCTATTATTTCAATTATCGTCTGTATCTCCTTTATGAGTCAGTACAGTTGGCAGACATGGTTAGCCTTTGGTATAGCAGTGCTAATTGGTTCAGTTATCTATGCCTTTTACGGTTACAAACATTCTAAGTATTAGGATGAAAATGGTAGAGCCCTTTTGGTCTACCATTTTTTGATATTTGGAGTAGAGATAGACTATCTCGCAATTTGGTTTTGGTGGTACAAAAGACAGTAACTAGCTCACCTTTTGCCTTATATGCGGTTAGCTAGGTCCCATTGCCCAAGTAAAATACCGTTTGTATTATTGAAACAACTAAAGTTGTGGTTCTTCCTTTTAAACAAGTTAGCGTTGATCATGCATAGAAAGAAAGTGAAGGAGATTGAAGCCTAGCTTACTGGTAAAATATTCATGAAAATCTCTTTAGCCAATGCTTGCATGAGTCAGGAACGACGTTCAATAATGAAGGGGTAGTTGTTTTGGAAGAGTTTAGAGTTATCTAGCCTAGAGATCGAAAGTTCCTAATATCTTGGGGCTTTTTTACTTTAAGGAAAGATTAACTTTTCTTAAAGTCTTGTCTTAGCTTCCTTTGTCCTTAAAGGAAACAAGTATTCTCGTAAGAAATTTCAGTTTATAAAACAAATGATAGATTGTAAAATATAGTGCAACAAAAAACTCATAGCGTTTCATTGTGTAAACTGTAAGTAACCACACAAATAGAATCCGAGAAAAACTATGAGCTACTCTCATCTTACCATAACCGACCGAATAAAGATGGAAACCTATAAAACCATCTATAACTGGCTCTATGCTGGTTTGATTGATCTGGATTTGAGCGTCCTTCGTCGTAAAGGAAAAAGTCGACAGCCCAAAGAAACAGGTGGAAGATTTAGAATTGGTACACCAAATACCAAACGTCCCAAAGAGGTCCGGGATAGTGAAACTTTTGGCCGTTGGGAACTTGATACTGTGGTGTCTTCCAGAGGCAAAAGCAAAGGGTGTTTAGCGACTTTTCTGGAGCGAAAAACGCGCTTTTACTTAGCTTTCAAGATACCAGATAGAACAGCCAAATCCATGTTTTCAGCCATCGAACAACGCGGACGCCTATTCATCTTGGTAGAGAGGAAGCAATGAGAACGCAAATGGCTTACCAAGAGAATATTTCCCAAAGAAAATGGATTTAGCCACTATCTCTGATGAGGCATTGAACAAGACCAATCACCGACCATGAAAATATTTAGCTTACAGAACTGCTTGTGAAGCTTTAATGGATGAGTTAGAGTAAATGTTGCACTTATTCTTGCAATTTATCGTTTATTTTTATAATTAGGCCTCATGCATCTCATCATATAAGTACAAGAATAATTACAAGAAGTTACTATCGGTTACCGCTACACATATTCTTTTACAAAAAACACAACCTAATTCGTCATTTTTGTCTCCAAAAGCATGGATGTTAACGATGATGTAAATAAAGATATTCTTAGTATCATTATTACGGATAATATTCGTCTAATTATATTAACCTCTCTTAATGATATTTCTAGAGGTCCAACCTTTTGAAATTTGATTGTTCTTCTCAAAAAGTGATTTCACTTTGAAATGTACTCAGTTTGTCGCCAAATTATCTATTTCTGTTTTATATTACTATTTATATCTGAATTATTTACCTTTTCGATTTCATAAACTTCAAATCTTAAATTGCTTGTTAGCTTTGTATTTTATAATTGAAATTGAACAAAAATCTCTTCCCATCTTTATATATTGAGTTATAATTTCATAAATTTTAAATAGATTGAAATCACTAATCTAGTTATTTATAATCTAGATTAGAAGGAGGTATTATGTTTAAATTAATGGATGTCACTCTCAGAGAAGGTAGCTATGTAGTAAATAATACATTAACTAAATCTGAATCAAAAAAATTAGTTCATGAACTTAACAAAGCAAAAATTGACTTAATTGAAATCGGTTATCTAGGTAATATTTCTAAGGATTCTGGTGTAGAAAAATGTGACTCTGAGTACCTAGACTTTCTGACTGATGGAGAAATTCTGAATTGGGAAGGAAAATTTTCGGTTATGATTAATCCTGAAAAATTTTCTCAATCAACTGCTGAGATTCTAGCTGATAGACGTATTGGAATGGTCCGATTGACTGTTACAAAAAATAACTTAGAGCGAGTAAAAGAAATTGTCAATTCTTTATCGAAATATAATATTGCTATTAGTACCAATTTAATACGTGTCAGTCGTCTAGGTCATAAAGAATTAAATGAATTGGTAAATGAGTTGGTTGATACAAATACAGACATCATTTATTTAGCTGACTCAAATGGAGCAATGCTCCCAGAAGATATTAAGAAGATGTTTTTTTCGTTAAAACATTTAATTATGAAAAAAAGAGGCAAACAAAAGTTAGGTTTTCATGCTCATAATAATTTGGGAATAGCAATTCCAAATGCTCTGGCAGCTATTGAAGTAGGGTGTGATTTTATTGATGCAAGTATTTTGGGATATGGGAAATCTTCTGGAAATTTATCACTAGAATTACTATTAAGTCTAATGAGAAGACAAAATTTCATTTACAAATGGAATATTACTAAAATTTTGTCACTAGCAAATCAATTAACCACTGTTGTAAGAAAGTCTGGCTTTTATCTCTCGCAACCTGAAGGTGCGATAATTGGTATGAAAAATATGAATTTAGATGAAATACAAGAAATTTATAAGTTAAAAGGTATTTCTTCTTTATTAGACGAGGAAAACAAATGATGAATAGAAAGTGGTATTACAAAATCGGTAACGGTAACAACATAGTCCTCATATTACCTAGAAAAGATGGAAATGAGATGTCTGTTGGTGAGTGGGAAAAGCTATATTTTACTTTGGGGGCTAACTTTACTTTGATCATTATAGATATTCCAGAATATTTATGTATAAGAAACAATTCTACATTTCCAAAAACAACAGATTATATGGCTGATGTCTTAAATAATATTTTGGTTGATAAAAAAATAGATAATATTAAAGTGTTAATCGGAGTATCTTTAGGAGGTATGATTGCACAGAAGTTTATTTACAAATATTCCGAGATTCCTACTATCTTTATTTCAACGATAATTAAATCTAATTTAAAAGTACAAACTGTATTTAATAGCTGGAAAAACAATTTACATTTTATGGGAGAGAAAGGATTTAATGTAAATTTGGCTTCTTGGGTAAAAGGGGGAATACTAGAAGAAAACTCGTTAAATCAATCCAAAGATTTTTGTGTAATCAAAGAGGAACTATCTTTAGAAGCAATTTCGAGCCACAACTTTAAAGAAGAAAATACTATAAGTAAAAAAGAAACTCTTGTAATCTTCGGTAAAGATAGTCCATTGATAGGAATGGATGAAACGATACCATTCACAGACTTCTTTAAAAATATTACAATTTGTCCAATACCAGACTCTGGAATGAGGGTTCTGGAAGAAAATCCAAAAAGTAGTTATAAAAAGATTAAACAATTTATTGAGGAGAATTCATGAAATCAATTGCAGTACTACCAGGGGATGGAATCGGTATTGAAGTTATGGAAGCTTGTGTTCCAATTTTCGAAGAGTTAAATCTTGACATTAAACTGAAATATGGAGAGATTGGGTGGAAATGTTGGATAAATTCCGCAAATCCAGTACCAAATGAAACATGGAATCTTATTAAGAATTGTGATGCAGTTTTAGTTGGTGCAATAACAAGCAAACCTAAGCATGAAGCAGAACAAGAATTAAAAGTAAAAAGCAATAACACCACTGATTATGTATCACCTGTAATACAATTACGACAAAAGCTACAATTATTTGCTAATGTTCGACCAATAATTTCATTAATAAACAACAAAAGTTTTGAAGTATATATTATAAGAGAAAATACTGAAGGATTGTATAGTGGTTTAGATTTTAATCCAATACCTGAACCATTAGAAAATTTTATCAATGAAAGCACCTCTAAATATAGTAATAAACTAAAAAATGGAGCTGCTACTATTAGAATTATCACAGAAGAAGGATTTAATAGATTATTAAAGTTTAGTTCTGAGTGGGCCTTGAAACACGGGAAAAGCAATATTGTAATTGCAGATAAGCCAAATGTTTTTAGAAACTCAAGCGATATTATATTTAGACTAATAAAAAAATATTCACTAGATTACCCAATGCTAAACTATACTGTAGAAAATATTGATGCAGTTGCAATGTGGTTAGTGAAGAAACCACAGAAATATGAAATAGTAATTTGTGAAAATCAGTTTGGTGACATCCTATCTGACGTAGGAGCCGCTGTAATGGGAGGACTAGGGCTAGCTTATAGTGGAAATTATGGACTCAAAGAGACAGCCTATTTTGAACCCGTTCATGGATCGGCTCCAAAATATTCAGGTCAAAACAAAGTAAATCCCATGGCTATGTTCTTGAGTATCGCAATGCTATTAGACTTTCTAGGATATAAAGAAGCAAGTCAATCAATCCAGAAAGCTGTTGAATATACAGCGAAAGATAAGAGGTTTTGTACCTTTGATTTATCTGGAGATGCCACACTAAGTGAATCCGCTAAACACATTATTGAGGAGGCCGTAAAAATCTATGGAAATTCATGATAAATTAAAAAATTTAAAAACACTTGATACTGCAGCCATTTCTGATGCTCTAGATAGTCTCAATATTAATGGAGGTTTGACTGGGATAACCCCCCAGACAGAAAAATGCAATTTGGTAGGACGAGCATATACTATTCAGTACATTGAACCTACTGAATCAGAAAAGAAACAAAAGAATGCAGCAAATTTTATCGATGACATACCTGAAGGATACATACCGGTATTGGCCAACAATGGAAGAATGGATTGTACTGTTTGGGGAGATATACTTACAGATGTTGCTATTAAAAAGGGGATCCCAGGAGCCGTAATTGATGGACTTTGTAGAGATATAAGACACATCAGAGATTGTAGTTATAAAATGTTTTCAAGGGGAGTATTCATGCAGTCTGGAAAAGGAAGAACTGTAATGTCGGCAAGTAAAGTAGCTGTGAAGATAGGAGAAGTACATATAAAGTTTGGTGACTACATTCGAGGCGATGAAAATGGCATCGTTGTGATTCCTCAAGAACATGTCGATCAAGTCATTCAACTGGCAAAAATAGTAGTAGCTAAAGAGAAGAAAATACGTAATGTGATTAAAAAAGGAGAAAGATTGGATATTGCCCGAGAAACATTTAATTACAGCCATGCTTGGGAGGATAAGGATGAAATTTTTTGATTTGCATACCCATGCATCACCTGATTTATATCAAAGAAGATATACCGTTGATTCTCTAGAAAAAGAACTAATTGAATCTGATAGCTTTGCTGTTTTTAAAAGTCATATTAATTCAACAGTTCCACTAACACTTAATTCCAAACGAATATTCGGTTCCATTGTTTTGAATGAGTTTCAAGGAGGATTGAAATTACCACCTGTTGTTTCCCAATTTATCATGAGCCAGAAACCATTCATAATTTGGATGCCAACTTTAACTGGTTATGTTTCTCCTTCTATAAAGCAAAAAAAATTTCATTCTGCTTTAGATTTTGATTATCCTAGAAATCAAATTTCAATAAATGAAAAACTAAAGTCAAATGTCGTCGACATTTTAAAATTTGCTGGTGAAAATGATATCCCTGTTGCTAGTGGCCACTCTAGCAAAAAAGAAGTTGAATTACTACTTTGTGAAGCTATGAAATTTAATGTAAGATTGATTGTTACTCATCCTTTTTATAAATTAACTAACTTTTCTGTTGAAGAACTATATAGGATGTCAAAAAGATATTCAAATATTTATTTTGAATGTAATATTTTAATGAACTTGATCAACAAGGGAACAATAAAAAGAGATATTGAATTAATTGATGCAGTCGGTCAAGACAGAGTATTTATAGCTTCAGACTTAGGTCAGACTAATAGAATGACCGTTAGCGATGGGTATGATTACTACTTCAATAAATTAACTTCATATTCAAATTTATCACAAAATATTTACAATGATATTTTCTATTTCACGCCACAAAAAATCCTTTTCGGAGAAAGAAAAATCTAATATGGAACCTTTAGTTTTTAATACCTCGATTGCTAAGAAAAAACCATCAAATTCAGATGAATGTCCTTTTTGTCATTTAGAGCAATTAACAAATATTATTGATGAGAATGATGGATTGCTTTGGTTAGACAATAAATACAATACGATCGAAAACACCTATCAGACATTAATAATTGAATCTGAAGATCATTACGGAGATATTTCAAATTATAGCTACGCTTATAATAGAAGAGTGATTAACTATATTATTAAATCATTTCTAAAATTGAGTAACCAATCTCGTTTTAAAAGCGTAGCAATGTTTAAAAACTATGGACCATTATCTGGTGGAAGTTTAAGGCACCCACATACTCAGATTGTGGGATTTGAAAATACAGACATCTATTCAGAAATCAGTGAAGAGTCTTTTTCAGGTTATAAAATTTATGACGACAAATACGTCTCAGTAAATATCTCAACTAAACCTATAATGGGTTATTGCGAGTTTAATATTAAATCTAGTACTTCCTATATTGACAAAACATCTGATGTCATTAAAGATGTAGTAGGATTTATTCTTAATAAATACTTCAATAAATCTTGTGATTCGTATAATCTATTTTTCTTTCTTCAAAATAACAATCTGATTTGTAAAGTAGTCCCTCGTTTTATAGTTTCACCCTATTATGTTGGCTATAGGGTTTCACAAGTCAACAATACTGAAAGAATTAAGGATATAAAGTATGAATATTTAAATTATGTTAAGGAGTGTCATTTTGAAAAATAGATTTTTTAAAGGAATACTTAGTTGTTTAATTGCAGGGAGTGTTTTTGGTGCTCAATGGCCCATTGCAGGAAGTGCACTACAAATTGTAGACCCCTATTGGTTTACATTAATAAGATATCTTATAGTAGCCTCTATATTAGCAATTATATTATTTTATAAAGAAGGTAAGGATGGATTTAAACTTAATAGAAAGGAATTTCCCAAAATACTGTTTTTAGGAACAATGGCCTTCTGTGCTTATAATTTTTTGGTTTTTGCAGGTCAGAAAATAGCTGGAACTCAGGGTACAATTTTAGCATCCTTATTGATGGCACTAATTCCAATGGTTTCAATATTAGTATTATGGATTACAAAAAAAGAATTTCCTGGTTGGAGAACTCTTTTTCTTGTTTCCATTTCTTTAGTAGGAGTAATTCTAGTAGTCACTAAAGGTAATCTATCCATCTTTAAAAATCAAAGTACATTATTACAACCAATCTTTTTAATATCCCTTAGCGTGATCGCGTGGGTACTATATACAATAGGTGGTGCTGAATTTAAAAATTGGTCTTCATTAAAATACACGACGCTTAGTTGTTTACTAGGAAATATTAGTTCTATTTGTGCTATACTGTTACTACAACATTTGAATATTTCACACATCCCTTCCCTCTCAAATTTATTAACCATTAAGTGGCAATTGTTATATATGAGTGTTTTCTCAGGAGTAATTGGAGTACTTTTGTGGAATATTGGGAATAAACTGTTGACTCCTCAAAATGGCTCTCTATTCATGAATCTTGTACCAATCATAACCTTCTTGATTGAAATAATGTTTGGATATAAGCTCACCAACGTAGAACTCATTGGAGTTACTATGACAATACTAGCCATCGTGTTAAATAATCTTTTCCAAAGAAAGCGAATTACGTGATCCAAAATGACAGTAACTATTTACTTTACGGAATCTCTTCTAGATAATCTATCAGAAATTAATAAGAATTGTTTTAGCATATACTCTCCGCTAAATGAAGTTTTGGGGAGCCTACATGTATTGCTAAATCCGGATGGCCATGGATTAATGACTACATGGGCAAGCGAGACAAAACAAGTAATGGATGAGCAAATATTACAAGAATTGAACTACTTTTCTCCTTTTTATAAAAGTAAAATTCCCAATTTCTTTATCGAAGAAATTATTTATGAGGAATCTAGTATAGAGAAACAAATATCTTTACTTGGAACCAATCTTTTAGGGAAAGATAAGGGTTTGTTAATTAATGAACTAAAAGATTTTAAGGATTCAAAGCTAATGGAAGATCTAGTAGAAAATGCGGATCTGGTATTCCTAAACTTTTTTTCATTTCTAAAAATGTACTACAAATATTATTTCAAAGACTTCGTTCAAAAAACGGATGTATTCAATGTGCTTAATCACTATGCGATGAAACAAAGAAAATGTATCTCCAAACAAGGCTTTTTGAGGTTCATACAATCTATTGATTCTAACCAGATATATTGGGTAAAAAATGCCATTAAGATACAGACTAAAATGAACAAAAAATATTATCTAGGTAAAGGTGAAAAAATAATTTTTTTGCCTAGTTCTGTGACTTGGCCACATGTTAGAGTTAATAAAATGAATGAAAAAATAATTTTAACTTACAATGTTAACTCTCGTAATATTGGTAATCTGGCCAGACAAGAAATGTCTGAAATATTTAAGGCATTGTCAGATCCTACTAGAATTGATATTTTATATTATCTACATGAAGGAAAAAAAACAACTAAAAGTTTAGCACAAATTTTGGTTACAAGTGAATCAACAGTGTCACATCATTTAAATATCTTAAAAAAGGCCGGGATTGTAAACAATATCAGAAATGGTAAAAGAGTATTCTACTATAATACAGATAAAGTCAAGGAATTGATACCTAATTTCTTTCTTGATATTACCTAAAGAGAAATTCTCTACACTTTTATCTTGTAGTAATCCCAAAAGTGAAAACTATAATTTATCCAAAGGACTTAATCTTCTGTTTTGTAGAAATAAGTCCTTTCGGCTTTTTTCTACCATTTGTCAAGGCTTTGAGTAAAAAATGAGATAAGACAGTGGCTATTCTGAGGTTACTGTCTTATTTTTAACACTTTTTGATCCATAAAAGGGCATGCTAAAAAACACCTTATCTGGTGATTTTTTTGATAAGGCGTTACAATAATATGGCATAAACAATTTTACCGATTTTGGGTAGAAGTATAATCGTAAAGTTTGTTATGCGTTATGAGATAATACATTGTTCTAATGAGACGATGTATAGAGGCAATCGTATGTGGCTTAGTTGAAGCTATTGTCGATTGTCTTTTTCGTTTCTCATAGAAGTCTGCGATATGACAAGGATTGGTGTGGCTAGCTGAAGCGATGTTGTGAATGCACTTAAAGAGAATCTTTCTGGCATAGGGATTCCCACGTTTGGTGATATGTTCCTTGGCGAGAAAGTTTTAGTTTTGCATCAATGCGTTTGTTGTTGTAGTAATCCATATAGTCTACAATAGCTGGTTTCAAATGCTCCATTAACTTAAACATCTTCTAATAACCATAAAACATCTCAAAAAGAAAGACTCCATCATGCCTTTGTATGGGCTGTTGCCTTTACGTGATATGGAAGGCTGAATCCCTTACCCACTATAAAATGCAATGAGAATACGGTGTTGATATAACTACCCCTGTTAGCTACTTGCAATATCAAACTCTGTCGCATCTGTGTAGCATTTTTCCATTGGTTTGGATGCTTCGAACTGGAGTTGAATGAGATTTTCTGCTTTCTTACCAACCTCTCCTTGATATGAATAATACTTACGTTTACAACGAATTCGAGCACTTAAACCAAGAGCCTTCATCAGACGTTGCACTTTCTTATGATTTACCATGAAACCACGATTTCTCAATTCAAGAGCCATTCGACAATAGCCATAATTTCCTTTGCGCTCAGTAAAATAGCTTGAATCACAGCTTTGATAGTTTGACTCTTATCCGTTTGATCCAGCTGTTTTAAGTGGTAATAATAGGTCGAACGAGCAAGCTTAATAATCTTTAGAAGAATCTCTAAAGCAAACTCTGTTACCAATTCTCGAACAATTTCCGTTTTTCTCTTCGCTCTTTCTCGTCCCTCAATCGGAGTTCTCTCAACTTTTTTAGAACAGCGTTCTCCGCTCTCAAGTACTCATTTTCTGCTTGAAGTCGCTCTAGTTCTGTCATCTCTTCAGGTTTCTTCTTTGGCTCACGTCCCATTTTAGGCGGTCTCCCTCTTCTTTTCTCAACAATAGTATACCCATTTTTCTTGTATTGTGCTATCCAATTGTTAAGCAAACCTTGATTTGATAGGCCATAATCCAGACAAACACTTTGTTGGGAACAACCTTCAAGCAGAACTTTATCAATCATTTCTCGTTTTAATTTAGGAGAATAATAACGATTCTTTCCCTTTTTGACGATGTTTATTCCATAACGGCCAATTAATTTCACCATATACTTTAGACCAGAAATGTTCACCCCAAATTGATTTGAAAGTCGTTTAAAGCTTGTTCCTTGCTTTCTCAGTTCATATATTTGAACTTTATCTTCATAAGTCAATTTCATAATAAAAACACCCCAAGTTAGATTTTTTCTGTCTAACTTTTGGGGTGCAGTTCAATGGCTTGAAAACTTTTTTTTATTTGTTTAAGCTATTTTTAAGGCCTTCAACAGCCCCTTCAATGCTACCTTTAACATCTTCGATACCGTCTTTTGCTTTGGCTACAGCTTTTTCAACAGCACCTTCGAGTTCAGTTTTTTTATCACCAGAAAGTTTGCCAGCGCCTTCTTTAAGAGCGCCTTTAGCTTGATTAAATTTATCTTCGATACTCATGATAGTACCTCCTTTTTATGATGAGACCATTGTAGAAAATCTTAAACCGTAAGGCAAGTGATTTGTTTAATAAGTTACCACATTAATATTTCCTTTATCGTATTCAGCGATGAAGATATCTGAAATGTTGTCATATCCCATTTTAGTAAGTTCGTCGTTTAACCATGCTTCAGATTTTCCGATACTGTCAAGAATTTCCAACTGGATTACGCCATCTGTGACAATTGGGTATTTAGGATTTTCATCACCTACACGAACCACAATCAATTGACCGTTTTGCTCGATCACAGCACGTTTAACTTCTTTGAGTTGGAAAATTCCTTGAGAACGAAGTTTCAAGGCTACATCTGAGGCAGACAGTCCCTTGGCACGACAAGCTTCAGAGTCTAATTTTCCATGAGTAATGATGACCGTTGGTTTACCGTCAATCAAATGTTTGATAAAGCGAATATTGGTGTTGAGCCATTTAAGAAGTAAGATCAAAATAGTCCAAATAACCAGGATAACAATGTACTGAAGGATGGAAACGTTACTACTATAAATTGTACCGCCAATGATTCCACCAAGAACAAAGTTCTGTACTTGGTCAGTAGCTGAGCTAGGTGCTAAGTTACCCTTACCAGTAACATTGATAACAAAGACCAGTGATACAAGCCCCAAGGCTAGCTTAATTGCAACAGTAAGATAAAAAGATGTCATTGTTTAACCTCCACGAGTTCCACATCAGGCTTGTATAGTTTAATTTGTTCGAGCAAGTAGCTATCAGGATCCGACCCTGCAATGGCACGGTAGTAGTGGTCTTTAACTTTTACGATAGCTCCATCAGTGGCTGCAGATGTATTGACATAGATATCCTCTTTTTTAACATCTAGTTGTTTCGAAATGACTTCAATAAAGTGAAGGGATGCTCGAAACTGGTTATCATTGGTCTGATTAGTTTGGAAATTGCTGATAGCAATAAGGACAATAGCCACCAAGGTTAAAATAGAAATGATAGAGAGTTCACGAAACTTAGTATCACGCCTATTTTTGTAGGCCTTAAAAGCAAATACGCCAGTCACAAGAATTAACAGGGCGGAAATGGCGACCAAGACCCAGTTTTGTTGACTAATCTGACTTAGCACATAGTCATAGGAGTAGAATTTCATTGATAGGTTCCCTTTCACAGTATCGCTAGTATTATAGGATAAAAAGTCTTTAATTTCAATAAGTTCATCCAGAAAATGAGGGGTTGAGCTAGACTTTAAAAGTAAATTAGATTCTGGGATAACTTAAAGACATTAAGCCAAAATATTATGATTTCTTTAAGACTTTGTTGAATTTTTCACAAATTATGCTTATAATTGAGGTAAACAATCATAAGAACTTGCCTAAACTTTTGGTAAATAAGAAGATTATTGACTTTAATATGATAGAGTTACACCTATAGAGTACATCTATCTGAGAATCTATTATGTTAAGGTCACTATTCTAAATTTTCCTAGAGACTTTTTGGCCTCTCGTTCCTAGAAAAAGGAGTAATTATGTCTGAACCATTGTTTTTACAATCTGTTATGCAAGAAAAAATCTGGGGTGGCACGCATTTGCGTGATGTCTTTGGCTACGACATTCCTAGCGACCATGTTGGAGAGTACTGGGCTATCTCAGCTCACCCAAATGGTGTTTCTACTATTAAAAACGGTCGTTATGCTGGGCAAACTTTAGATGTGCTTTATGCAGAGCATCGTGAATTGTTTGGCAATCGTCAGGAACCTGTCTTCCCGCTTTTAACTAAGATTTTGGATGCCAATGATTGGCTTTCGGTTCAGGTCCATCCAGATGATGCTTATGGACTTGAACATGAAGGTGAGCTTGGTAAAACAGAATGTTGGTATATCATTGCTGCTGAACCAGGTGCAGAAATCATTTATGGTCACAATGCTAAATCAAAAGAAGAATTACGCCAGCAAATTGAAAGTAAGGATTGGGAAAATCTCTTGACAAAAGTTCCAGTTAAAGCAGGCGATTTCTTCTATGTGCCAAGTGGTACCATGCATGCCATTGGTGCAGGAATCTTAGTTCTTGAAACCCAACAGTCAAGTGACACAACCTACCGTGTGTATGACTTTAACCGTAAAGACGACCAAGGAAACTTGCGTGAGCTCCACCTTGAAAAATCTATCGATGTCCTAAATATCGGTGAACCTGCCAACAGTCGTCCAGTCACAACAAAAGTAGATGACCTCAAATCAACGCTCTTAGTAGCAAGTGATTTCTTCGCCGTTTATAAATGGGAAATCACAGGTAAGGCTGATTTTGAAAAGACTGCTGATTACAGTTTGTTTAGTGTACTTGACGGTCAAGGAAGCCTCCTAGTCGATGGTCAAGAATACCCAATTGCAAAAGGAAGCCACTTTATTCTTCCTAGCGATGTTCAAGCATGGCAAATTAAGGGAGACCTTGAACTGATTGTGAGTCACCCTTAACTAAACTATCAAACTAGACGAGATAAGACTCTTGTCTAGTTTTTTCGTATAATGATACAGAAAATTTGCAATTTTAAAAACCTTTGTTAATAAATTTCAATAGCTTGAACTTTCAAATTAATCATGTCATACTAGTTAAGTTAATTAAAAATATTAATATACAAGCCCTTTCCTTTTGGGACATCTGTCTTGTTTATTTTAGATTGGAGTAACTTATGTTAAAAAAAGGAGGCCTTACAGCCCTTTTGTTGTTTGGTATGTTCTTTGGAGCGGGAAACCTAACCTTCCCCCCTCAGCTAGGCTTTGAATCTGGAGGTCATTTCTGGCCAGCCATTGCCGGCTTTGTTCTATCTGGTGTCGGAATTGCAATTCTAACACTTATTATTGGGACTTTAAATCCGAAGGGGTATATTCACGAGATTTCTCAAAAAATCTCACCTAAGTTTGCCTTGTTATACTTGGCAGTGCTTTACTTGTCTATTGGACCATTCTTTGCTATTCCAAGGACAGCAGCGACAGCTTTTTCAATTGGTATTGCACCAATGCTTGGTAATAGTCATACTAGTCTATGGTTACTTGCCTTCACAGCGGTTTATTTTGCCTTGGCTTTATGGATTGCAATGAATCCTTCTAAGATTTTAGATAGTATTGGTCGAATCCTGACACCTATTTTTGCTCTATTAATCGTTATTTTGATTGTAGTTGGTGCCTTTAAATATGGTGGTCATAGCACACATACTGCAACAGAAGCTTATAAAGCCTCAGCTTTTGGTAATGGTTTCTTGGAAGGGTACAATACTTTAGATGCCTTAGCTTCGGTAGCCTTTAGTGTGGTGGCAGTAGTAACCCTCAATCAATTAGGCTTTAAATCTAAAAAAGAGTACATCTCAACCATTTGGGTTGTAGGTATTTTGGTTGGATTGATGTTCTCAGGTTTATACTTAGGTCTAGCATTCTTGGGTAATCATTTCCCACTTGATACATCAACTTTGGGAGAAGGTGCTAACCTTGGAGCAGCAGTTCTATCGAGTGCAACACAGGCTATCTTTGGTCCCATGTCACAGATTTTCCTAGCAGTTATGGTAACAGTGACGTGCTTTACGACAACAGCAGGATTGATTGTGGCGACCGGTGAGTTCTTTAATACGGCCTTCCCACAAGTCTCATATAAAACCTATGCTATTGTCTTCACTCTTATTGGATTTGCGATTGCCAATTTGGGACTTAACAATATCATTGCTTTCTCAGTGCCAGTGCTGTTGATTCTTTACCCAATTACAATCACAATTGTTATGATTGTGATTGCTAATAAGTTTGTGGCCTTGTCTAAACTTGGTATGCAAATTACAGTTGCTGTAGTGACGCTTATCGCTTTGCTTAGTGTAATTGGCAGCCAGTTCAAACTTGCAGGACTTAATGCCATCATTAACTTTCTTCCATTATCAGGAGCATCACTGCCATGGTTGATTCCAGCCATCTTACTCATCCTCCTATCTCTTGTCTTACCAGATAAGATTAAGAGCGAAAGCTTCGAAATGGAATAAAAATAAAATCCTATCACAATGTGGTGGGATTTTTTGTGTCTCCAAGTCACTATAAGTGCGAAATCTTCTCAAAAGCGTTACACTTAAGGCGTGGAGATAAAACGTTCTATTGAAGGGAGTGTTAAAAATGTCAAATCTAAATAATCATATGATTTATCTTGCTGGTGGCTGTTTCTGGGGTGTTGAGGAGTATTTTTCTCGCGTGCCTGGTGTGCTTGATGCGGTTTCGGGTTATGCCAATGGACGTAGTGAGACAACTCGCTATGAGCTTATCGGTCAGACGGGTCATGCTGAAACCGTTCAGGTGACCTATGATGCTAGAAAGGTGTCCTTGCGAGAGATTCTGCTACATTTCTTCCGTATCATCAATCCTATGTGTAAAAACAAACAGGGCAATGATGTGGGAACTCAGTACCGTACGGGTGTTTATTACACGGATGTAAATGATTTATCGACTATCGAGCAAGTTTTCCAAGAAATGACTGAGCAATACGGTCAGCCTTTGGCGGTTGAATTGTTGCCACTTGAGCACTTTATTCCTGCTGAGGATTACCATCAAGATTATCTCAAGAAAAATCCGAATGGCTACTGTCATATCAATGTCAATCAGGCAGCTAATCCTGTCATTGATGCCAGTACTTATCACAAGCCGAATCGGGAGGAGCTTAAGGAAAGTTTGAGTCCAGAAGCCTACGCTGTGACTCAGGAGAATGGAACAGAACGGGCCTTTACGAGTCCGCTTTGGAATCAGTTTGAGCCTGGTATCTATGTCGATGTGGTGACGGGAGAACCACTCTTTTCATCTAAAGATAAGTTTGATTCAGCCTGTGGCTGGCCAAGTTTCTCTCGCCCTATAAGCCCCGAGGTAGCCAACTACAAGGAAGATCATTCGCACAATATGGACCGCATCGAAGTCCGTAGTCGTGTAGGCGACTCCCATCTAGGTCATGTCTTCCCAGATGGACCAAGTGATAAGGGTGGCTTACGTTACTGTATCAATGGGGTAGCAACGCGATTTGTTCCTAAAGCTGACATGGCAAAAGAAGGTTATGCTTACTTGCTTGATCAAGTGGACTGATTAGGTATTCTGAAGGAATTAGTAAAAGCTAAAAGAGAGGTTGATGACCCTTGGTTACAACCTCTTTTATGTGACAAAAGAAGCTGTAAATGAGATAAAAGCCTTTTAAAACTAACATGTTATGTGACCTGACCATTCAGGATAAAAAAGTGACCTTTCATTACATTTTATAACAATTTAGAAAAAATTATTTTACATTTCAAACAAAAAATAGTACACTATAATAGTGAGAAATCTGACAAGTGTCAATATGTCCTTCTCCTTAAATTTTGCTGGTTTTGGCGTCTATAAACATTATTGTACTTTGTGTAATAATTAGTCTTCCCAACCTCCCAATATGATTTTATATGTCTTAACTTACCTAAGCGAGACTAGCAAGATAAAACTAAGATATTTCCTTAAAGAGAAATGACAGCATTTGTTAGATTTTATGCTAACATTCAGATAATACTAAGTCCTATTTTATTGTGCTAAATGCTATGAAAAAGACTGTTATGGAAATGATGAATAAAGTAATCATATTAATGGCCGTTTGTGTCTTGTGCTTCTGGTCTTTCCTTTTGCTTCCCAAAACAGAAGAGAAAGTTGTTTACGTCTATCATTTCCTAGCTCTGTGTAGTTTAATCATGATTTATGGTGCCTTAGTTGATCCAGCTGGACTCTGTGGTACCTTTTTCCAAATTAAACATTTATGTTTTCATTAATTAATCCAGTTTGGCGATATGTCAGGTGAGTCTGAATTTAAAGTATCACTCATAAAAAGAAGTTTTCTGTGTATTGATAACAGTTAATCTGTTTTCAATATGCAGGAGGCTTTTTTTTAAGATTTGAGCAGAGAAAAAGCAGTCTGATGAGACTGCTTCAGGTATATCAAGGATGTGATTCGTAACGTTTGACGATTCTATTTAAGCGCCATTGGTAACAGAGACCACTGACGATAAGGCTGGCAATCAGGCCAATCCAGTAACTGTAGGGACCTAGCCCAGTGACTTTTTCAAGAAGGAAGCCAACTGGGAAGGTGATGCCCCAGTAGGCTAGGACACCGAGATAAAAAGGCACCTTGGTATCCTTATAGCCACGGAGGATTCCTTGAAGCGGAGCCGCAAAGACATCTGCCACTTGAAAGAAGAGGCTATAGGTCATGAAAATGGCTGTCATCCTCAAAAATTCAGGTTCATGCCCATAAAGTTCAGCCAAATCATAGCGCAAGAAGTAGAGGAAAATCAAGGTAAAGATAGAAAATCCTAGGGCTGTCAACCGTCCCAGCTTGCTGTAGCTCTTGATCGCATCCATGCGTTTAGCCCCAAATTCGTAGGAAATAATGATAGCCATGGCACTGGAAATGCTGAGAGGAAAGGCATACATGAGATTTGAGAAATTCATGGCTGCCTGATGACTAGCAATCACTAGGGACGGATACTTAGACATAACCAGACCGACACCTGAGAAGATAGCGACCTCCGCAAAGACCGTTCCACCAATAGGGAGCCCCAGTTTAAGGGCATCAAGTAGAGCTATTTTATCAAGGGGTTGAACTTTTCCAATGTGGTAGGGGGTAACTTTTTTATGCTTTCTGATAACCGCAATGGAAATAAGGAGAAGTGCCCAGTAAGCCAATGAAGTTCCCAGACCTGCTCCAGCTCCCCCTAACTCCGGTAAACCAGCAATGCCATAGATGAGGAGGAAATTGAAGAAACCATTGAGAGGTAGGAGCAAAAGCATGAGATACATGGAAAGGCGTGTGAGGCCAAGGGAATCAAGGAAGGAGCGAACCACGCTAAAGAGTAGAAGGGGGATAATCCCAAGACTCAAAAAACGTAAATAATCAAGGGCTACCTTTCTGACCAAGGGCTCCAAACCTAAATGATTCAAAACCAAGGGTGCCCCTAGAAAAACGAGGGCGAAAAGGATAAGTGATAGGCCCAAAGCCATATAAAGAAATTGATAGAAATCAGGTGCCACTCGGTCCTTGCGACCTGACCCTAGATGGTGTCCGATAATAGGAACTAGGGCAGAGACAATACCTGTTAAGAAGGTGAAGAAAGGGCTCCATAAACTCGTTGCCATGGCTACCCCCGCCAAGTGTAGGGCATCGTATTGACCAGTCATGGTAGTGTCCACAAAGGCTGCCGAGAAGTTGGCAAACTGATAAATTAGTATGGGCACAAAAATCTTGAAGAAAACAAGGAATCGCTCACGGAGAGAATGTGTTTCGTGCATTCTGCTTTCCTTTCTAAATTAATTTTTCAAACATTTATATTTTCATTGTACTATAGATATGACTTGCTTTCAATCTGTTTCGGGATCAAATAAATAATTTGCTTTCATTTTCTCGACTGACATTTGATAGCCTTTCATATATAATTAACCTAACCAAAAGGAGGCTTTGCAAATGAACACGAAAACAGAATTTTTGAGAATAATGGCGGAACAAACAGGAATGGCTTTGGCAACTTCTGTAAATAATGTTCCTAATGTGAGAATCGTTAATTTCTATTTCGACCCTTGTGATAATATTCTTTATTTTTCGTCCTTTAAAGATAATAACAAAGTCAAGGAAATAGAAGAAAATCCTTCGATTGCCTTTACCACAATTCCTCACACTGGAAACCAGCATGTCAAAGCCAAAGGCCTCGCAAAAAGAAGTTCGAAAACGGTAGTTGATATGGCAGAACATTTCATTGCAAAGGTTCCAGATTATAAAAAGACGATAGATTACGCAGGAGAATTGCTGATTCTATTTGAGGTGAGATTTGATATTGCTATTGTTACCAAAGATCTTGCTACCATCAGTACGTTAAGACTATAATAAAAACACCCCTTATTGGATTGGTGAATCTATAAGGGGTGTTCTTGTATTATTTTTATTTTTTCTTATGATTCAAAATGACATTGAGGACAATGGCAAGTAAACTTGCGACCACGATACCGTTTGAGAAGAACATTTGGAAAGCATTTGGTAGGCTGTTGAAGAGGTTGCTACCGTTAAGACCAACCCCTGCAGCGATCGATACTGCAGCAATCAAGAAGTTGTGTTCGTTATTGGCGAAATCAACACGCGCCAAGATTTGCATCCCTTGAATAGAAACAAAACCGAACATAACAAGCATAGCACCACCAAGGACTGGGCTTGGGATGATTTGCGCTAAGGCACCAAACTTAGGAAGGAGTCCAAGAAGAACAAGGAAACCAGCGGCATAGTAAATTGGCAAGCGGGTCTTGATACCTGACAATTTCACAAGACCAACGTTTTGTGAAAAACCAGTGTATGGGAAGGTGTTGAAGAGTCCACCAAGGAGAACAGCCAAACCTTCAGCGCGGTAACCGTTACGAAGGCGAGTGCTATCGAGTGGTTCTTTGGTAATATCAGAGAGGGCCAAGTAAACCCCAGTTGATTCAACCATAGACACAGTAGCGATAATACACATCATAATAATTGATGACAACTCAAACTTAGGTATCCCGAAGTAGAATGGTGTTGGCACGTGGACAATAGGTGCCGCAGCTACTGGTGAGAAGTCAACCAAGCCCATGCTTGCTGCGATAGCAGTACCGACAATCAAACCAATCAAGATTGAGATAGATTTGATAAATCCTTTAGTGAAAATATTAACTAAAAGGATGATAAGAACGGTGATAGCAGCAAGGAAGAGGCTTTGACCAGTTGGTTTATCAACATTGTTTCCCATATTTCCGATAGCCACAGGGATGAGGGTCAAACCGATAGTCGTAATGACTGATCCTGTAACGATAGAAGGGAAGAGATTGGCCACTTTTGAAAAGACGCCAGAAACGAGGATAACATAAATCCCTGAAACGATAAGGGCACCAAACATAGCACCACTACCGTGTTTCTCACCAATCATAATAAGTGGTGCCACTGACTGGAAGGCAACCCCAAGAACAACTGGAAGACCGATACCGAAGTATTTATTAAGTTGAAGTTGGAGGAAAGTTGCTACACCACACATGAAAATGTCAGTTGAAATCAAGTAGGTTAATTCATGAGCTGAATACCCCAAAGCACCAGCAATCATGATTGGAACCAGGATTGATCCCGAGTACATGGCAAGTAGGTGTTGCAGTCCTAGGACCGCCGCCTGCGAATGTTTCTCTTTGTTTTGCATTAGATGTCTGCCTCCTTAAATACGACCTGTCCATTTTCAAAACGATCCAAACGAGCAAGTGAAACGACTGGATAGCCAGCTTCTTCCAGAAGGGCACGACCATCTTGAAAAGATTTCTCAATAACGATACCAACCGCTTCGACGTGTGCACCAGCTTCTTCGATGATTTGAATCAAGCCTTTGGCAGCTTGGCCGTTAGCTAGGAAGTCATCAACGATGAGGACCTTATCTTCAGGAGTGAGGAACTTGCTTGCGATAGAGACAGTACTAGTCACCTGTTTAGTGAAGGAGTAGACCTCAGCAGTGAGAATTCCTTCATTCATGGTGATATTTTTAGCCTTCTTAGCAAAAATCATAGGGACATCCAAGGCCTCAGCAGCATAGAGGGCTGGAGCAATACCAGATGCTTCGATAGTCACCACCTTGGTGATGCCAGTATCCTTGAACTTTTCAGCAAAGACCTTTCCAATTTCACGCATGAGCTCAAAGTCAACTTGGTGAGTTAAGAAAGAGTCAACTTTGAGGATATTTTCCCCAAGGACATTCCCATCATTGAGAATGCGGTCTTCCAGTAATTTCATATTACCTCCTATAAATTGAATAATAATGCTGTGTGTTGATTTATTTCAGAATCTATTGAGACTCTGACAAAAATCAAAACAATCGAATAATAGAAAAAGGCCTGCAAAGCAAGCCTTTAAAATCACAAAAAGACAGTGAAATCTCTCTATGACTAAATGAGCTTACTCATTGTTAGGTGTTACGGCACCTTGTAGAAACGTCACGCCCATTCGTGACATAAATAAGTAATGTTTTCATTATTCGATGAAGCTGTCATTGGTTGATGATAAACCAACATCAACTCTATTATAATACTATATTTTCTTTGAAGACTCAAAGAATTTTTCCATGAAAACGCACCCTTTAAAAAATTGGAAAATTCAATCTAACACTATTGTAAGATTTGCTGAGAAAGTGCGATTCTTATGTCATTTTTGTTATAATAGTGAGAAATGAAAGAGGTTGAATTATGCATAAGATTTTATTAGTTGAAGACGACGAGGTTATCCGTCAACAAGTCAAAAAAATGCTAGAACAGTGGGGTTATGAAGTTGTTCTTGTTGAAGATTTCATGGAAGTATTATCTATTTTTGTAAAAGTAGAGCCCCACTTGGTTCTTATGGATATTGGTTTACCTCTATTCAACGGTTATCATTGGTGTCAGGAAATTCGTAAGGTCTCCAAGGTCCCTATTATGTTCTTGTCCTCTAGAGACCAAGCCATGGATATCGTTATGGCAATCAATATGGGTGGAGACGACTTTGTGACTAAACCATTTGACCAAAATGTTCTCCTAGCGAAAATTCAAGGGCTTTTACGTCGTTCTTATGAGTTTGGTAAGGATCAGAGTCTCCTGGAATATATGGGTGTGATATTGAACCTTAAGGCCATGGATTTGGTTTATCAGGGAGAAGTCGTTTCTTTGACTAAAAATGAGTTTCAGATTTTACAAGTTCTCTTTGAGCGTTCTGGTAATATTGTTAGTCGGGAGGACCTCATGAAGGAGCTTTGGAATAGCGACTTCTTTATTGATGATAATACGCTCTCTGTAAATGTGGCACGTTTACGTAAGAAGTTAGAAGCAAACGGTTTGAATGATTTTATAGAAACCAAGAAAGGTGTCGGCTACGGGTTGCGTCATGATGGGTAAGTGTCAATTTATCAAATACTATATTAGGTCTCGTCTGCCTTTCTATCTCTTGGTTATCTTTAACGGAATCATCTTGGTTTTGTTTGCCTTTTTATTTGAAGAGGCAGCAGATGTTCTTCATTATTCCCTGACAATCCTGACTTTTGTGACCATCATTATGGTGGCTTGGGACTTGTTTAGATCCTATCAGTCTTATAAGCTAGCATATCTATATGAGGAAATTACTCCCTTAAGTCCCTTGGAATTTTACTTAGCCCAGACTTTGGAAAATGCAAGGGAGAATCAGAAGAATCAGACTGAGGAGGGATGTAAGCGCTATACGGATTTGATGGACTACTACACTCTTTGGGTTCATCAAATCAAGACGCCAATAGCGGCTAGTCAATTGTTGGTTCAGGATGTCACAGATAGGAATATTAGATCTCTCTTGGAGCAAGAAATCTTCAAGATCGATGCCTACACTCATTTGGTTTTGCAGTATTTACGTTTAGAAAACTTTCATGATGATTTGCAGTTGAAACAGGTTGCATTAGAACACTTGGTTAAAGAAGTTGTTAGAAAGTATAGTCTTTTCTTTATTCAAAAAGGGTTGACTATTAACCTATATGACTTGGATGTTAAGGTTATTTCAGATGAAAAATGGCTCTTGGTCATCATTGAGCAGGTTTTGTCAAATAGTTTGAAATATACAAAGAGTGGCGGTATTGAAGTTTACTTCAAAGATAATACGCTTTATCTTAAGGATTCTGGGATTGGTATTAAGGATAGTGATATTTTAAGGGTTTTTGAGCGTGGCTTTTCAGGTTACAATGGCCGATTGACTCAGCAGTCGTCTGGGTTAGGCCTCTATCTTTCAAAGAAAATTGCTGATCAGCTTGGACATGATATTAGTATTAGCTCCCAAGTAGGTCAAGGAACCACAGTTTCCATTCATTTTCAAAAGCAGAAGTTAGCCATTGATTGATAACTTACAAAAGTGTAAGAAATATGACCACAAATGAAAGCAAAGGTTATGGTTTTGCCCCTGCTTTTTCTATAAAATGGTATCAGAAGTTAAGTAAGAGATTCCTAAAATCTCTCCAAAATCTACTAAATAAAGGAGCTTATTATGACATTGCTAGATGTTCAACATGTTAAAAAAATTTATAAAACACGTTTCAAAGGAAATCAGGTTGAGGCCCTTAAAGATATCCATTTTACGGTTGAAAAGGGTGAGTATGTTGCTATTATGGGTGAGTCTGGCTCAGGAAAATCAACCCTGCTCAACATCCTTGCTATGCTTGATAAACCAACGGCAGGGCGTGTCTACCTTAATGGTATGGACACAGCAACCATTAAAAATAAGGATGCTTCCAGTTTCCGTCGTGAAAGATTAGGATTTGTTTTCCAGGATTTTAACCTTTTGGATACCCTATCTGTTAAAGATAATATCTTACTACCTTTGGTTCTTTCTCGACGTCCACTTAAGCAAATGATGACGCAAGTAGAAGCAGTCAGTCGTCAATTGGGAATCCATCCCTTGCTAGAGAAGTACCCTTATGAAATTTCAGGTGGGCAAAAGCAAAGGGTTGCAGTTGCGCGTGCAATCATCACTAAACCAGAAATCCTCTTAGCAGATGAGCCAACAGGCGCCTTGGATTCAAAATCTTCAGCGGCCCTCTTGGATGTCTTTGATACTATTAATGCCAGCGGTCAGACCATTCTTATGGTAACTCACTCTACATCGGCCGCCAGTCGTGCTCAGCGTGTTTTATTTATTAAGGATGGTATTCTTTACAACCAAATCTTTAAAGGGGATAAGTCTGAACATCAAATGTTCCAAGAAATTTCCGATACACTAACTACAATGGCAAGTGAGGTGAATTAATATGTTTCGTCTAACCAATAGACTGGCTTTATCCAATCTCATAAAAAATCGTAAGCTATATTATCCGTATACATTGGCAACTATTCTGGTTATTGCTATTACCTATATTTTTACATCTTTACTGCTTAATCCGCATCTGGGTGACTTACATGGGGCAGATTCTATCAAGGCGGTTTTGGGTATGGGACTTGTAATTGTCGCCCTCTCTTCTGGGATTATTGTTCTTTATGCCAATAGCTTTGTTATGAAAAATCGTTCAAAGGAGCTTGGTCTCTATAGTGTGCTAGGCTTGGAGAAGCGTCACCTCTTTAGCATGATATTAAAAGAAACGATAATTATGGGGGTTGTAACTTTGCTTCTAGGTATAGGTGTAGGGGCGCTATTCGATAAACTCATTTATGCTTTTCTTCAAAGGATTATCGGAGAAAGTACAGGTTTGGTTTCAACCTTTCAAGTAATGACTATTCCTATTGTTCTTGTCATCTTTGCTTGTATTTTTAGTTTGTTGGTTTTGGTAAATGGTTTCCGATTACTACGGCTTAATCCTTTACAATTAACGAAAGATGGCCTTAAGGGTGAAAAAAAAGGACGTTTCCTAGTTGTTCAAACTCTTTTAGGACTTGGGACTATGGGATGCGGTTACTATCTTGCTCTCTCTGTTAAGAATCCAGTAACAGCTATTATCAGTTTTTTCCTAGCTGTTTTACTAGTCATTTTAGGGACTTATCTTCTTTTCAATGCCGGGACAACAGTAGTTCTGCAACTCTTGAAAAAGAAGAAAAGCTACTATTATAAGCCTAATAATATGATTTCCATTTCCAACCTTGTCTTTCGGATGAAGAAAAATGCAGTTGGGCTGGCGACCATTGCTATCCTCTCAAGTATGGTTCTCGTGACGCTTGTAGGTGCTACAAATATCTATGCTGGAAAAAAAGACTATCTGGCCAGTGCTGCTCCACATGATTACTCAGTTAGTGGAACGAATGTAGATGTAACAAGTACACAGAAGGTTATGGATGATTTTTTATCACAGTCAGGAAATCAGGTCAATAGAAAAACGGAAGTAACTTACATCTACTTTGGTATCAAAGAACAAGAAAAAAACAAGTTAACCATCTTTTCTAAGAATGAAAGAAAAGTTGTACCAAAGTCAATTTTTCTTGTCTTCTCACAAGCTACTTATAAACAATTAACAGGTAAAGACCTCAATCTGACTTCAAATCAAGTTGGCTTATTTACTAAAAATAAAACATTGAAAGATCAAAAGAGTGTCTCTATCAATGGTCAAAACTACCAGATTCATGATGGCCTTAATGACTTTATTAAGGGTAAAGTACCCAATAACTTTTCAGTTATATCTTCTGACTATAGCTACCTTGTCGTTCCTGATACGGATAATTTTAAAGAAAGTATCAAAGGAACAGCAACCACTCAGACTACCTATATTGGTGTTAACGTCAAAGACCCTGCACATGATGCCAAGAAAAATTCAGATTTGTTAGACAAACTCGCGGATAAAGAAACGCAACAGTTAGATGGACAAACTACTGGTGTCCCTTGGTTTAACCTCATTACTAATAGCCGATATGATGTAGAAGGGGCACTAAATGGCTTTGTTAGCGGAACATTATTTATCGGTATTTTCTTATCTATCATCTTCATGATTGGTACAGTTCTTGTGATTTACTATAAACAGATTTCTGAAGGTTATGAGGATCGTGAGCGCTTTGTTATTCTTCAAAAGATTGGGTTGGACGATCAACAAGTCAAGAAAACCATTCGTAAACAAGTTCTTACCGTCTTTTTCCTCCCTCTGATTTTTGCCTTTATTCACTTGGCCTTTGCCTATCATATGCTCAGTTTGATTATACGTCTTATTGGGGTTCTCAATCCAGATCTTATGTTAGTGGTCACTATTATTGTTTGTGGCGTTTTCTTCCTAGCCTATGTCTTGGTTTTCGCCCTAACGTCGCGTTCTTATCGTAGAATCGTATCAATGTAACTTACATAGAGTCTAGTTCATGCTAGGCTCTATTTCTTTTATGCTATAATAGATGAAAGAATTATAAATCATCGGAGAAAACACATGTCACAGACTATTGATGTCAAACGTTACGAGGAGTTGGCACGTCAAAAGCAGGGGGAACACCGTAAGTTTCTAGCCCAACTCAAGAAGAAGGCCCCTAAAAATTTAGATAAGATTGTTCAGGAGGTGCATAATGAAGTATTTCAAGAAATTGATTGTACCCAGTGTGCAAATTGCTGTAAGACACTTGGACCTGACTTTACAGAACAGGACATTACTCGCATTGCCAAGCATTTTCGCATGAAGTTACCTGCTTTCGAGGAGATGTACTTGCAGGTCGATGAGGATGGCGACAAGGTCTTCAAGTCCATGCCTTGTCCATTTTTGGGACCTGATAATCTTTGTGATATCTATGATGTTCGTCCCAAGGCTTGCGCAGCCTTTCCTCACACGGATCGTAAGAAAATCTATCAGATCAATCATCTGACCATCAAAAATACGCTTTTCTGTCCAGCAGCCTACCTTTTTGTGGAAAAACTCAAGGATAGGATTTAGGGAGGACAAGTCATGAAAGCATTATTAAAAATAGACTTGATAAAACCATGACGTAGCTGGCCAGTCTTTATCATGGGAATCGGGATCCCCGTCACTCTTTATCAAGTCTCATAGAGAAAGTAATCGAGGTTAAAGGAGAAATAATGGATATTTGGCAGAAAATGTATGAACAGGCCCAAGCCTTGTATCAGCCACAGGAAGTCTCAGACTTTGTCTATGCTAAGCATGTCGTGGCTGCGGTGGAGGCTGAAGATGGACAAATCTTCACAGGCTTTTGTATGGAAGGGACGTGTGGTGTTTTCCATCTATGTGCTGAAAGGGCTGCCCTTTTCAATATGTATCAAGAAACTGGTCAAACTAAGGTTAAGAGAATTATCGCCTTTCGTGACCAGCCACCTCATGGTGGACCGTCTGGCATGCCTTGTGGAGCTTGTCGTGAATTTTTAATGGAACTGCATCCTGACAATCGTAATTTAGAGTTCATGGTTGACTACGAAACACGTCAAACCATTACTTTGGGTGAATTGTTGCCACTGTGGTGGGGAGAAGAACGGGCTCAACAGTTTGGAGAAAAGTCGCAAGACAAGGTTTAACGTTTATAGAAATCACAAAATCCTCACATCTTAAGTGTGAGGGTTTATTTTTTTGGGGAATTAATTTCAGAAAATTCGAAATTTACCTTGAAATTCGAAATGAAAGTGCTATACTATATCGTGAAAATAGAAAGAAGGTTTCACTATGGATTCACTTGTATCTTTTAGTAAATGGCTCAGCAAATGGTTTACTGTAGCTGTTATCCTCTGGGCTGTCTTTAACTACGCCCTTCCATCAACAAGTAGTTGGGTCATTCCCAATACGGCCTACTTGCTTGGTTTGATTCTCTTTGGTATGGGGCTTACCTTGACCACTGAAGATTTTAAGCGAATTGCTAAGCGTCCAATTCCAGTTGTTCTTGGGACTGTTGCCCACTATATCATCATGCCTGGTTTGGCTTGGTTGCTTTGTATGATTTTCCATCTTAAGGGTGCGACAGCAGCAGGTGTTATCCTAGTTGGGTCTTGTCCGAGCGGAACTTCATCTAGTGTTATGGCCTTTCTTTCAGGTGGGGATGTTGCCTTGGATGTTTCTATCGAAACCCTTTCAACTCTTTTGGCACCACTCATGATTCCAACGCTCTTGTCTTTCTTGGCTGGTCAGTACGTGAGTGTCCCTGCTCAAAGCCTCTTCCTTAGTACCTTGCGTATCGTGGTTGTCCCTATCATCTTGGGTGTGGTTATCCACTCTATTTTTGGTCAGAAAATCGATGCCATCATTAAGATTATGCCTTTGATTTCACAGGTTGCCATTCTTTTGATTGTTGGGGCAGTTGTTTCTGCTAACCATGCCAATATTTTCACAGCAGCGACAGCTCTTGTCATTCCAGTTGTCATGCTCCATAATCTTTGTGGTTATGCCCTTGGTTTTGGATTTTCAAAACTCCTTGGCTTGGAAGAGCCTCAACAAAAAGCCATTACCTTCGAAGTGGGTATGCAAGACTCAAGTTTGGGGGCAACACTTGCCATGAAATATTTCGTACCACAAGCTGCTATCCCATCAACTATCTTTAGTATTTGGCACAATATCTCAGGCTCTATCCTCTCATCATGGTGGAAGAACCATTCAAAAAATAATTAATAATATAATGAAAAGCTGACCTTGGGTCGGCTTTTTTACGTCACATGACAAATGTCATGTCATGTCATGACATCTGGTGCTAAAAAGAGAATGATCAAAAAGATATACTTTAGTCATAACTTAGAAATAATAAAAAACGAAAGAGGTCATCTCATGAAAATCAAAACATCTTACCTTATCTACGCTGTTATTGGAACTGTCTTTGCTGGACTTAGCATGTTTACTGACATCTTTGAAAAAGGGAACTTTGAAGCTATCTTCTCCAATTTGGGCATGATTATTGGCTTGTCTATCTCAGCCTATATTCTCATCACTATGGCTAAAAGTTTTATCGACCTTGTTATTAAAGAATTGTAAAACTAGGAGGTCCAGTATGAAATTATTTAAAATACTAAGCATCATGCTCCTTGCGGTAATTTGGACCATCCTCTTTGCCTATGTCCTACTTCATGGCAGTAGTGATATTCTCTACAGTGTCATGGGTGTATCTGTTGCAGCTTGTTATGTTTTTCTAGCCTTCTATCAAAAGAAAGGAAATCACACACATGAGTGAAGCAATCCTTCAAGTCACAAATCTTGTCAAAAAAATCAAAGGAAAAACAATTTTAGATCATATTAGCTTTGAGGTGGGACAAGGCGATTGTCTTGCTTTAATTGGGCCAAATGGTGCTGGTAAAACGACCTTGATGTCCTGCATTCTTGGTGATAAGAAAGCTAGTAGCGGTCAAGTTTTTATCAAGGGCAAAAAGGGGAAAGCACAAGATCAAATTGCGGTTCTCCTCCAAGAAAATACCATTCCCTCACAACTAAGAGTTAAGGAACTGATTGCTTTTTTCCAAGATATTTCTGAAAATGGCTTATCTAAAGAAGAGATACAAGCACTCTTACAATTCAAAGACGACCAGTATCAGCAGTTCGCAGACAAACTCTCAGGGGGACAAAAACGTCTTCTTGCCTTTGTTCTCTGTCTTATTGGCAAGCCTGACATTCTCTTTTTAGATGAGCCGACAGCAGGGATGGACACTACGACACGCCAACGTTTTTGGGAAATCATCAATGATCTGAAAAAGTCAGGTGTGACCATTCTTTATTCGTCCCACTATATCGAAGAAGTGGAACACACAGCTGACCGCATCTTGGTCCTTCATCAGGGGAAACTCATCAGGGATACTACGCCACATGCTATGCGTAGCGAGGAAAAGGAAAAACAAGTCACCTTACCAAGTCGCTTTGCACCAAGTCTTGATAAACTGGCAGCCATTTATGATGTGACTGAAAAACGTGATGTTGTCACCTTTATGACTAAAGATATTGAAAGTATTTGGAGTAGTTTACAAGCTCTAGGCTGTCGCATTTCTGACATTGAAATTCAAAACAAGACACTTTTAGATAGCCTATTTGATAGCACAAGGGAGGACAAGTCATGAAAGCACTACTTAAAATCGAATGGATAAAAACATGGCGCAGTTGGCCAGTCTTCATCATGTCCATCGGAATGCCCGTCGGATTCTTCCTCTTGTATTCAGGTATGGAAATGAGTCCTGACCCAACGTCACAAAAAGATTTTATCTTGTCCTATATGTTGACCATGACTGGCTTTTCCATGTCCAGCTTTGGTTTCTTTACCTTCCCCTACATGCTTAGAGAGGATCAAACGGAGCACTGGTTAACCTACATCGAACATTCAAAAATCAGTATTCAGGCCTACTACCTGTCAAAAATCTTCCGAGTTCTTATGAACTTTATGGTTGCTATCCTAGTGACTTTCTGTGTGGGAGCTTTTGTGCGTGATGTTGAGATGCCATTCTCACATTGGCTCGGTTCAGGGGCTCTTTTACTCTTGTCAAGCCTAGTCTTCCTATCCTTTGGCTTGCTCCTTGCCCAAATTAAGTCTCAACAAATCATGGCTATCGTCGGAAATATCATCTTTCTTGGTCTAGCTATTATTGGTGGTTCTTGGATGCCAGTAACCATGTTTCCAAAATGGGTTCAGCACATTTCGGAGTGGACTCCTATCTATCATATCAATCAGTTAGTCGTCAATTTTGCAAAAAAAGGGGAATTTTCATGGAAATCACTCATTTTTATCTTGGTCTATGCTACAATAGCTACAGGCTTAGCCCTTTTTATCAAATCTTACAGAGAAAGTGACCATGTTTAGAACTTACCAGAAAAATGATTTTGCTTATTTTGCTAGTCTGATTTTCCTTGTTTTCCCAATCTTTGGAGTTTTTGGCGGGTATTTTCCAGTCTGGACCCTGTTATTGACAGGTTTGTTTACCATCTCTTATCTCCTTATAGTGTATTTGAAAAAATCTTATAGCAAGTGGATTCCCTTTCTGTGGTTTTATACTCTAGCTTACATTATCTTTATGTCTGTGACCTTCGAGGGTGGCATGATGTGGTTTGTTTTTTTCAATGTTAACCTTCTCGTATGGCGCTTTGAGGATAGCATATCTTCTTATCGCTTTTTATCCTTTCTAGCGACACTCTTGATTTTGACGTCATCATCCTTTCTACTGACAGACGATTTGAGCACGCATCTCATGTCTCTGGCTATTCCTCTTTTTTCTTTGGGAATGTACTATTTTCAAAATCGTATGCGTCAGGAGAGAAAGATGGAAGAAGCCCTTGCGGAGCAGAATCGGACCATCAATATCCTGTCCGCTGAAAATGAACGCAATCGTATCGGCCGTGATTTGCACGATACCTTAGGACATACCTTTGCCACGATGAGTCTCAAAACCGAGTTGGCTCTGAAACAGATGGACAAGGAGCAGTATGATGCTGCGAGAAAGAATCTGGAAGAATTGAACCAGATTAGTCGTGACTCCATGTACGAGGTTCGTGAGATTGTCAATAAGCTCAAGTACCGAACGGTAGCAGAGGAGTTACTGGAACTCGAGCGCCTCTTTGACCTATCAGATATCATCTTGACCGTGGATAGTAGTCTTGACTTAGACAGCCTGTCACCAGTTAGCCAGTCGACCTTGTCCATGGTACTTCGTGAACTGGCCAATAATGTTATCAAACATAGTCAGGCGGATAGCTGTCAAATTCGTCTGACTCGTGATCGTGGTATAGTGCTTGAGTTCGAGGATGATGGTTGTGGCTTCAAGGAAGTCACTGGGCAAGAGCTACACAGTATCAGGGAGCGCCTCAGTTTGGTAGATGGAGATTTGGAAATCCTGTCACAATCGCATCCAACCATTATTCGTGTACATTTGAAAGAGGGAGGAAAAGCATGAAATTATTAGTCGCTGAAGACCAGTCAATGTTGAGGGATGCCCTCTGCCAACTCCTCATGTTGGAAGACGATGTCCAAGAGGTCCATGCTGCTAGTGATGGCCAAGAAGCCATTGCTCTCTTAGAAAAAGAAGAAGTCGACGTAGCCATTTTAGACATTGAAATGCCAGTTAAAACAGGCCTTGATGTCCTGGAGTGGATTCGTGCTAATCAAAGAGAAACAAAGGTCGTTATTGTGACTACTTTCAAACGAAAAGGCTATTTTAAACGAGCCCTTGCAGCCCACGTGGATGCCTACGTGCTCAAAGAGCGTTCCATCAGTGATCTCATGGCAACCATCCATACCGTCCTAGCAGGTCAAAAGGAGTACTCGCCAGAGCTAGTTGAAGGTGTCGCCTTTGACAATAACCCACTCAGCCAACGAGAACAAGAAGTCTTGGCCATGGTGGCCCAAGGGTCAACCAACCAAGAAATCGCCGAAAGTCTCTTTTTATCAAATGGAACCGTCCGAAATTACATGACAGCCATCCTGACCAAACTTGACGCAGGCAACCGAACAGAAGCTGTCCGCATTGCTAAAGAAAAAGACTGGCTAGTGTGAGGAGAAATAGATAAATTTTCTATCACTATGCTGTAACTAAAAATTTGAATTAGATTAATTAGTAAGTGTGAAGTATTTTTAAGTAAAACTTTCCGTTGTGAGAAAAGTGGTTGAAACAATTTGGTTTTAGCTGCACGGGATTTTTGAGACTTTAGGCTCAAAAATGAGTTATGTAACTTTGAAGAAGATCGCTGACGTCCCAACTCACTTAAGGGAAATTTATAGAAGAAATATTTTTAATTTTGGAAGTACTGATGTTTTTGATACCAGATTTTCATGGGATGTATTATCCAAAGCTGATGATTACTCCCTTTATTATGCTTTCAATAGTAACTCCCTTACTGCACATCCTTTTTATGGAGGAGTACTTATACTACAATGTTAACTATATCGTTCTTTCTACCAACGAGGCTTTTTCACAGGCTGTATGTACCAATAAGTTTTGGAATAATTTTTTCAATAAGAAGGCGACTTTGCTTAAAATACCAATCTTTATTTTTGTCATGCTAGTCATGTTGATTTTTAGTCTAATATATTTTGGTTGGGTTTGGTTGTGTTCAATTAACATTATTGCAGAGAAAGCTTTTGACCCTGGAATTTTAATTGTTATCCCTATATTCGCCATATTTGCGGGAATACCTTTCCTCGCCATATACCGCCAAGGATGTTTTCCTATAAATGCTTTATATCATACATTCTGAGTCTGTCTTTATAGACAGATTTTTTGTTTTCTTAAAATATCAAAATTATTTTCTCTTTTGTGAGAATAATACTTGGTTTCCTTTTTTAACTGCTTTATAATAGAGTCATACTGAGGCCTTCTGGTGTGAGAAAGAAGGCAGATTTTGGGAGATGAGAAATCGGCTTTTTGTGTTTAGATGACAAGATTTGTTGATTTTTTACGATAGGGAGATAGATATGGCAATGATAGAAGTAAAGCATCTTCAGAAAAATTTTGTGAAGACTGTTAAGGAACCGGGCTTGAAGGGGGCACTACGCTCCTTTATTTATCCTGAAAAGCAGACTTTTGAAGCGGTCAAGGATTTGACCTTTGAGGTTCCTAAGGGACAGATTTTAGGTTTCATCGGGGCAAATGGTGCTGGAAAGTCGACAACCATCAAAATGTTGACAGGGATTTTAAAACCAACATCTGGTTTTTGTCGGATTAACGGCAAGATTCCCCAGGATAATCGTCAAGATTATGTCAAGGATATTGGAGTGGTCTTCGGACAACGCACCCAGCTATGGTGGGATTTGGCACTGCAAGAGACCTACACGGTTTTAAAAGAAATTTACGATGTTCCAGACTCGCTCTTTCATAAGCGCATGGACTTTTTGAATGAAGTCTTGGATTTGAAGGACTTTATCAAGGACCCCGTGCGAACTCTTTCACTAGGTCAACGGATGCGGGCGGATATTGCGGCTTCCTTGCTTCACAATCCCAAGGTTCTCTTTTTAGATGAACCGACTATTGGTTTGGACGTTTCGGTCAAGGATAACATTCGTCGAGCTATCACCCAGATCAATCAGGAGGAAAAAACAACCATTCTCTTGACCACTCATGACCTGAGTGACATTGAGCAACTCTGTGATCGGATTTTTATGATTGACAAGGGGCAGGAGATTTTTGATGGAACGGTGAGCCAGCTCAAGGAAACCTTTGGCAAGATGAAGACTCTTTCCTTTGAACTGGTGCCAGGTCAAAGTCATCTCGTTTCTCACTATGAAGGTTTGCCTGATATGACTATTGATAGACAAGAAAATAGCATCAACATTCAATACGATAGTTCCCGCTACCAGTCAGCTGACATTATCAAGCAAACCCTGTCTGATTTTGAAATCCGTGATTTAAAGGTGGTGGATACGAATATTGAGGATATTATCCGCCGCTTCTATCGAAAGGAGCTCTAAGATGACCAAATTGTGGAGACGTTATAAACCCTTTATCAATGCGGGTGTTCAGGAATTGATTACCTACCGAGTCAACTTTATTCTTTATCGTATTGGGGATGTGATGGGGGCTTTTGTGGCCTTTTATCTCTGGAAGGCAGTCTTTGATTCCTCACAGGAGTCCTTGATTCAGGGCTTCAGCATGGCAGACATTACCCTTTATATCATCATGAGTTTTGTGACTAATCTTTTGACAAGATCAGATTCGTCCTTTATGATTGGGGAGGAGGTCAAGGATGGTTCTATTATCATGCGATTGTTGCGACCAGTGCATTTTGCGGCTTCTTACCTCTTTACCGAGATTGGGTCCAAGTGGTTGATTTTTATCACTGTTGGACTTCCATTTTTAAGTGTCATTGTCTTGATGAAAATCTTATCTGGGCAAGGTATTGTAGAAGTGCTGGGTTTAACTGTCCTTTATCTCTTTAGCTTAACGCTCGCCTACCTGATTAACTTTTTCTTTAATATCTGCTTTGGTTTTTCAGCCTTTGTATTTAAAAATCTTTGGGGGTCAAATCTCCTCAAGAATTCCTTGGTGGCTTTTATGTCTGGCAGCTTGATTCCCTTGGCTTTCTTTCCAAAGGTTGTTTCAGATATTCTGTCCTTCTTGCCTTTTTCATCCTTGATTTATACCCCAGTCATGATCATTGTTGGGAAATACGATGCCAGTCAGATTCTTCAGGCACTCGCTTTGCAGTTTTTCTGGCTCTTAGTGATGTTGGGCTTGTCTCAGTTGATTTGGAAACGAGTCCAGTCATTTATCACCATTCAAGGAGGATAGTATGAAAAAATATCAACGCATGCATCTAATTTTTATCAGACAATACATCAAGCAAATCATGGAGTACAAGGTCGATTTTGTGGTTGGTGTCTTGGGAGTCTTTCTGACTCAAGGCTTGAACCTCCTGTTTCTCAATGTCATCTTTCAACATATTCCATCTCTAGAAGGTTGGACTTTTCAAGAAATTGCCTTTATCTATGGATTTTCCTTGATTCCCAAGGGATTGGACCATCTCTTGTTTGACAATCTCTGGGCTTTAGGTCAACGACTAGTCCGAAAAGGGGAGTTTGACAAGTACCTAACTCGTCCTATCAATCCTCTCTTTCACATCCTCGTAGAGACCTTTCAGATTGATGCTTTGGGCGAACTCTTGGTCGGTGGAATTTTATTGGGAACAACAGTATCAAGCATTGCTTGGACGCTTCCCAAATTTCTACTTTTTCTAGTCTGTATTCCTTTTGCGACCTTGATTTATACTTCCTTGAAAATCGCGACAGCCAGCATCGCTTTTTGGACCAAGCAGTCAGGTGCTATGATTTATATTTTTTATATGTTCAATGATTTTGCCAAGTACCCGATATCTATTTACAATTCGCTTCTTCGTTGGTTGATCAGTTTTATCGTGCCTTTCGCCTTTACGGCTTATTATCCAGCTAGCTATTTCTTGCAGGGCAAGAATGGGCTCTTTAACATCGGTGGTTTGATTTTGATCTCCCTTGTCTTTTTTGGTATTTCCCTTAAACTCTGGGACAAGGGCTTGGATTCCTATGAAAGTGCAGGTTCCTAAGATGAAGAAACTTAAAGCCTTGTCTCAGGACAGGCTTTTTCTAATAGAGATGACAATTCCCTGACATCTATTCTCAGAGTGCTATATTGTAAGGGTAATCGCCGATTTAGCTCAGTTGGTAGAGCAAGGCACTCGTAAAGCCTAGGTTATAGGTAGATAAACGACTGAGGATTTGAAAAAATAGATATGTAGAAGATAACCGTTAAGTCTTATTCTTAGCGGTTTTTTATATTGTTTAATAGCGCTGATATTTCATTAATGATGTTTGACTTTGTGATGTTGCTAGTGCTTTAAGTTGATTGCTACTATTTTTGATGGTGTGAATGTTCTGATAATGTACCCCAGCTAACTACGAAAGTTTTCGACTCTATATTTTTAATTAGTATAAAAAAATAAATTAATGTATGTTAATTTTCCTTGACTTACATTTTTTAAATGATATACTATTTTTTTGGAGAGCTAACAATTATATATAAATGTACTACTCTATTTCCTAGATAATACTTATACTCGATGAAAATCAAAGAGCAAACTAGAAAACTATCCGCAGGTTGCTCAAAGCACTGCTTTGAGGTTGTAGATAGAACTGACGAAGTCAGTAACCATACATACGCTAAGACGACGTTGACGCGGTTTGAAGTGATCTCCGAAGAGTATTAGTAAAACTTTTTATAACAAATGCTAGCAAAGTTAAAGTTTACTATCTATTGGAAGTTAAATAAATATGTAAGGAATTGAAATGAAAAAAAGTACAGTATTGTCATTAACCACAGCTGCAGTTATTTTAGCAGCATATGTCCCTAATGAGGTAATCCTAGCAGATACACCTAGTTCTGAAGATTCCTTAAAAATATCTGATAAAGAAACAGTAATAGATAAACAAAACGAAAACGAAGAAAAACTTGAAGATACTCATAATGTTATAGAAACTTCAAAGGATACTGAAGAAAAGAAAACAACAATTGTTGAGGAAAAAGAAGTTGTTAGTAAAAATCCTGTGATAGACAATAACACTAGCAATGAAGAAGCAAAAATCAAAGAAGAAAATTCCAATCAATCCCAAGGAGAGAAAGCGGACTCGTCTGCAAGTAAAGACCCAGAAAGTCCCCAAAAAGAGGATAAACTTGTCTATATTGCTGAATTTAAAGATAAAGAATCTGGAGAAAAAGCAATCAAGGAGCTATCAAATCTTAAGAATACAAAAGTTTTATATACTTATGATAGAATTTTTAACGGTAGCGCTATTGAAACAACCAAAGATACTCTGGACAAAATTAAACTAATAGAAGGTATTTCATCGGTTGAAAGGTCACAAAAAGTCCAACCTATGATGAATCATGCTAGAAAAGAAATTGGAGTTGAAGAGGCAATCGATTACCTAAAATCTATCAATGCACCATTTGGGAAAAACTTTGATGGTAGAGGTATGGTCATTTCAAATATCGATACGGGAACGGATTATAGGCATAAGGCCATGAGGATTGATGATGATGCTAAAAGCTCAATGAGATTTAAAAAAGAAGACTTAAAAGGTACTGATAAAAATTTCTGGTTGAGTGATAAAATTCCTCATGCTTTCAATTATTATAATGGTGGTAAAATTACTGTAGAAAAAGCTGATGATGGAAGCGATTTTTTTGATCCACATGGGATGCATATTGCAGGGATTCTTGCGGGAAATGATACTGAAAAAGATATTAAAAACTTTAACGGAATAGATGGAATTGCTCCTAATGCACAGATTTTCTCTTATAAAATGTACTCTGACGCAGGATCTGGCTTCGCAGGAGATGAAACAATGTTTCATGCTATTGAAGATTCGATCAAACACAATGTCGATGTTGTTTCGATATCATCTGGCTTTACAGGAACAGGTCTTGTAGGTGAGAAATATTGGCAAGCTATTAGAGCATTAAGAAAAGCAGGCATTCCAATGGTTGTAGCTACGGGTAACTATGCGACTTCTGCTTCAAGTTCTTCATGGGATTTAGTGGCAAATAATAATCTGAAAATGACCGACACTGGAAATGTAACACGAACTGCAGCACATGAAGATGCGATAGCGGTCGCTTCTGCTAAAAATCAGACAGTTGAGTTTGATAAAGTTAACATAGGTGGAGAAAGTTTTAAATATAGAAATATAGGGGCCTTTTTCGATAAGAATAAAATCATAACAAACGAAGATGGTTCAAAAGCTCCTAGTAAATTGAAATTTGTATATATAGGCAAAGGTCAAGACCAAGATTTGATAGGTTTGGATCTTAAGGGCAAAATTGCAGTAATGGATAGAATTTATACAAAGGATTTAAAAAATGCTTTTAAACGTGCAACGGATAAGGGCGCACGCGCCATTATGGTTGTAAATACTGTAAATTACTACAATAGAGATAATTGGACAGAGCTCCCAGCTATGGGATATGAAGAGGATGAAGGAACTACTAGTCAAGTTTTCTCAATTTCAGGAGATGATGGTGTAAAGTTATGGAACATGATTAACCCTGATAAAAAAACTAAAGTCAAAAGAAATAATAAGGAAGATTTTAAAGATAAATTGGAGCAATACTATCCAATTGATATGGCAAGCTATAATTCTAATAAACCGAATGTAGGTGACGAAAAAGAGATTGACTTTAAGTTTGCACCTGACACAGACAAAGAACTGTATAAAGAAGAGATTATCGTTCCAGCAGGGTCCACATCTTGGGGGCCAAGAATAGATTTACTTTTAAAACCGGATGTTTCAGCACCCGGTAAAAATATTAAATCCACTCTCAATGTCATTAATGGGAAATCAACTTATGGTTATATGTCAGGGACTAGTATGGCAGCTCCAATCGTGGCAGCTTCTACTGTTTTGATTAGACCAAAATTAAAGGAAATGCTTGAAAGACCTGTGTTGAAAAATCTTAAGGGAGATGACAAAATAGATCTTACAAGTCTTACAAAAATAGCCCTACAAAATACTGCACGCCCTATGATGGATGCAACTTCTTGGAAAGAAAAAAGTCAATACTTTGCATCACCTAGACAACAGGGAGCAGGGCTAATTAATGTTGCCAATGCTTTGAGAAATGAAGTCGTAGCTACTTTTAAAAACACGGATTCTAAAGGTTTGGTAAACTCTTATGGTTCTATTTCTCTTAAAGAAATAAAAGGAGATAAAAAATATTTTACAATTAAGCTTCACAATACATCAAACAGACCTTTAACCTTTAAAGTTTCAGCATCTGCTATAACTACAGATGCTCTAACTGACAGACTCAAACTGGATGAAACATACAAAGATGAAAAATCTCCAGATGGGAAGCAAATTGTTCCAGAAATCCACCCAGAAAAAATCAAAGGAGCAAATATTACATTTGAGCATGACACTTTCACTATAAGCCCAAATTCTAGCTTTGATTTAAATGCGGTTATAAATGTTGGGGAGGCTAAAAACAAAAATAAATTTGTAGAATCATTTATTCATTTTGAGTCAGTGGAAGAAATGGAAGCTCTGAACTCCAACGGGAAGAAAATAAACTTCCAACCTTCTTTATCGATGCCTCTAATGGGATTTGCTGGGGATTGGAACCACGAACCAATCCTTGATAAATGGGCCTGGGAAGAAGGTTCAAGATCAAAAACAATGGAAGGTTATGATGATGATGGCAAACCGAAAATTCCAGGAACCTTAAATAAGGGGATTGGTGGAGAACAACATGGTATAGATAAATTTAATCCAGCAGGAGTTATACAAAATAGAAAAGATAAAAATACAACATCCCTAGATCAAAATCCAGAATTGTTTGCTTTCAATAACGAAGGGATCAACGTACCATCATCAAGTGGTTCTAATATTGCTAAAATTTATCCTTTAGATTCAAATGGAAATCCTCAAGATGCTCAACTTGAGAGAGGATTAACACCTTCTCCACTTGTATTAAGAAGTGCAGAAGAAGGATTGATTTCAATAGTAAATACAAATAAAGAGGGAGAAAATCAAAGAGACTTAAAAGTCATTTCGAGAGAACACTTTATTAAAGGAATTTTAAACTCTAAGAGAAATGATGCAAAGGGAATCAAATCTTCTAAGCTAAAAGTTTGGGGCGACTTGAAATGGGATGGACTCATCTATAACCCTAGAGGTAGAGAAGAAAATGCACCAGAAAGCAAGGATACCAAAGATCCTGCTACTAAGATAAGAGGACAATTTGAACCGATTGCAGAAGGTCAATATTTCTATAAATTTAAATATAGATTAACTAAAGATTACCCATGGCAGGTTTCCTATATTCCTGTAAAAATTGATAATACAGCCCCTAAGATTGTTTCGGTTGATTTTTCAAATCCTGAAAAAATTAAGTTGATTACAAAGGATACTTATCACAAGGTAAAAGATCAATACAAGAATGAAACCCTATTTGCGAGAGATCAAAAAGAACATCCTGAAAAATTTGACGAGATTGCAAACGAAGTTTGGTATGCAGGCGCCGCTCTGGTTAATGAAGATGGAGAGGTTGAGAAAAATCTTGAAGTAACTTATGCAGGTGAGGGTCAAGGAAGAAATAGGAAACTAGACAAAGACGGAAATACGATTTATGAAATTAATGGTGCAGGAGATTTAAGAGGAAAAATCATTGAAGTCATTGCATTAGATGGAGCTAGCAATTTCACAAAGATTCATAGAATTAAATTTGCTGATCATGCTGATGAAAAGGGGATGATTTCCTATTATCTAGTAGATCCTGATCAAGATTCATCTAAATACCAAAAGCTTGGCGAGATTTCCGAATCTAAATTTAAAAATTTAGAAAATAGAAAAGAGGATAGTCTTAAAAAAGATACAACTGAAGTAGAACATCATCAAGAAAATGAAGAGTCTATCGAAGAAAAATCTAGCTTGACTATTCATAAAACTATTTCAACAATTAGAAATTTTGAAAGTAAAGACTTAAAGAAACTCATTAAAAAGAAATTTAGAGAAGTTGATGACTTTACAAGTGAAACTGGTAAGAGAACAGAGGAATACGATTATAAATACGATGATAAGGGAAATATCATTGCTTATGACGATGGTAGTGCCTTAGAATATGAAACTGAAAAGCTTGACGAAATCAAATCAAAAATTTATGGTGTTCTAAGCCCGTCTAAAGATGGACACTTTGAAATTCTTGGAAAGATAAGTAATGTTTCTAAAAATGCCAAGGTATATTATGGCAATAACTATAAATCTATAGAAATCAAAACGACCAAGTATGATTCCCACTCAAAAACGATGACATTTGATTTATACGCTAATATTAATGATATTGTGGATGGATTAGCTTTTGCAGGAGATATGAGATTCTTTGTTACAGATGATGATCAGATAAAAGCTGAAACTAAAATTAGAATGCCTGAAAAAAATAAGGAAACTAAAACAGAATATCCCTATGCATCAAGTTATGGGAATGTCATAGAATTAGGAGAAGGTGATCTTTCAAAGAACAAACCAAACAATTTAACGGAAATGGAACCTGGTAAAATCTATTCTGATTCAGAAAAACAACAATATCTGTTAAAGGATAACATCATTCTAAGAAAAGGCTATGCACTAAAAGTGACTACCTATAATCCTGGAAAAACGGATATGTTAGAAGGAAATGGAGTTTATAGCCAGGAAGATATAGCAAAAATACAAAAGGCCAATCCTAATCTAAGAGTCCTATCAGAAAAAATAATTTATGCTGATAGTAGAAATGTTGAAGATGGAAGAAGTACTCAATCAGTATTAATGTCGGCTTTGGATGGCTTTAACATTGTAAAATATCAAGTGTTTACCTTTAAAATGAATGATAAAGGGGAGGCAATCGATAAAGATGGAAATCTTGTAACAGATTCTTCTAAACTTGTATTATTGGGTAAAGATGATAAAGAGTATCATGGGGAGGATAAGTCCAACGTAGAAGCTATAAAAGAAGATGGCTCTATGTTATTTATTGATACCAAACCAGTAAATCTTTCAATGGACAAGAACTACTTTAATCCATCTAAATCTAATAAAATTTATGTACGAAATCCAGAATTTTATTTAAGAGGTAAGATTTCTGATAAGGGTGGTTTTAACTGGGAGTTGAGAGTTAATGAATCGGTTGTAGATAATTATTTAATCTACGGAGATTTACACACTGATAACACTAGAGATTTTAACATTAAGCTTAATGTTAAAGACGGTGACATCATGGACTGGGGAATGAAAGACTATAAAGCAAACGGATTCCCAGATAAGGTAACAGATATGGATGGAAATGTTTATCTTCAAACTGGCTATAGCGATTTGAATGCGAAAGCGGTTGGAGTACACTATCAATTTTTATATGATAATGTTAAACCAGAAGTAAACATTGATCCTAAGGGAAATACTAGTATTGAATATGCTGACGGAAAATCTGTAGTCTTTAATATCAATGATAAAAGAAATAATGGATTCGATGGTGAGATTCAAGACAAACATATTTATGTAAATGGAAAAGAATATAAATCATTTGATGATATTAAACAACTAACAGATAAGACACTAAACATTAAGATTGTTGTAAAAGATTTTGCAAGAAATACAACCGTAAAAGAATTCATTTTAAACAAAGATACGGGAGAGGTAAGCGAACTAAAACCTCATACGGTAACTGTGACCATTCAAAATGGAAAAGAAGTGAGTTCAACGATAGTGTCGGAAGAAGATTTCATTTTACCTGTCTATATGGGCGAATCAGAAAAAGGATATCAATTTGATGGCTGGGAAATTTCTGGTGTCGAAGGTAAAAAAGAGGCTGGCTATGTTCTTAATGTATCAAAAGATACCCTTATAAAACCTGTATTCAAGAAAATAGAGGAGAAAAAGGAAGAGGAAAATAAACCTACTTTTGATGTATCCAAAAAGAAAGATAACGTACAGGTAAATCCTAGTCAATTAAATCAAAGTCTTAGAAAAGAGGATTTACAAAGAGAAAATCATTCACACAAATCTGATTCAACTAAGGATGTCAAAGTTACAGTTCCTGATGAAAATGATAAAAACTTTGAAAATAAGAAGGAAGTTTATCTTAATGAACCAGAGAACATAGATAATAAATATACCAATATTGATAGTAAATCAACTACTAACAATGATAGGTTGCCAAAAACCGGAACAGTTAGCGAAGTCTTCATGTCATTAGTTGCCGGAATAATGTTTACTGTAGGTGCATTTCTTGGATTGAAGAAAAAAGATTAAGATTAAGACAAAAGCTATAGATGAAAAAGATGGTGTTAAAAAGTTAGGCTTTGTAAAAGTTGCTGATAAGACTTATTATTTTGTAGAAGATGGTGAGAAGAAAACTGGTTTTGTTAAAATCGATGATAAAACTTACTATGTCAAAGAAGGTGTTCGTCTAACGGGTGATATTACTGTTGATGGGAAACATTATTTCTTGGATGAGGAAGGTGTTCTTAAGCAAGGGATTGTTGTGATTAATGGTAAAAAATTCTTTATCGATAGTGAAGGAAATCGTCAGGCTGGCTGGAAGAAGGTTGAGAGTGACTGGTATTATTTCTCTAAAGAAGATGGAATGAAGACTGGTTGGTTTAAATAAGGTGATACTTGGTACTACTTAAATGGTTCAGGCGAAATGCAAACTGGTTGGTTGCAAGACGGTGGCACATGGTATTATCTAAATGGTGCAGGTGCAATGGCGACAGGCTGGGCTCAAGTTGGTGGTACTTGGTACTACTTAAATAGTTCAGGTGCTATGAAAACTGGTTGGTTGAAACAAGGTGGTAGTTGGTATTATCTTAATAATTCAGGCGCTATGAAGACCGGTTGGTTCCAAGTAGATGGTAAATGGTACTATGCTTATAGTTCAGGAGTCCTTGCAGTAAGCACTACAATCAATGGTTATACAGTAAATGCCAACGGTGAGTGGGTTTAAAAGTGTAAAATTTACCATCGAAAATGTAAATAATGAAAAGAAAGCTTATAAAACGGGCTTTCTTTTTCTGCTATGAGAGGTGTATTTGAAAATTAACATAAGTATATAATTGTATAAATAAAATAACCTATTACTTGATTATCTTTTTAGAAAGCGCTATAATAACTCCGGATACGATTTTATGAAAGGGGTTCCAAAATGAATAAAAAGAAAACCATTTTAACAAGCTTGGCTAGTGTAGCTGTTTTAGGTGCTGCGCTTGCTGCATCTCAACCGTCAGTTGTAAAAGCTGATGATTCTACTAATACAGCAACTAATACTACTACTACTCCAGCTAAACCAGCAGCTACTCAGCCTGCCGAAACTGGAGCTACTGACACTTCTAAATCAGAGGTGACAAGTCCAGAGATTAAACAAGCTGAAGCTGATGCTAAAGCTAAAGAAGCAAAAGTTACAGAAGCTCAAGCAAAAGTAGATACAACTACTACTGCAGCTAACGAAGCAACTACTAAACTAGAGGCTGAGAAAAAAGAAGCTGCTGACGCTAACGCTACAAAAACTAAGGCAGAAGAAGCTAAAAAAACTGCTGATGATGAATTAGCTGCGGCTAAACAAAAAGCTGCTGAAGCTGACGCTAAAGCAAAAGAAGAAGCTAAAAAAGAAGAAGACGCTAAGAAAGAAGAAGCTGATTCTAAAGATGCTTTATCAAAAGCTTTAGTTCAATTAGAAAAAGATATCGATGCTGATGCTAAGATTACAAATAAAGAAGAAGCTAAAAAAGTATTAGGTAAAGAAGATATTTTAGCAGCTGTAGAAGCTGGTGATTTAAAAGCTGGGGATGTTCTTAAGGAATTAGAAAACGATAACAATACTGCAAGTAACACTGCTACAACTCCAGCCGAAGCTAAAACTAAAGATCAATTACCAGCAGACATTAAGGCTGGGATTGACAAAGCTGAAAAAGCAGATGCTGCTCGTCCAGCATCAGAAAAACTTCAAGATAAAGCTGATGATTTAGGTGAAAATGTTGACGCTCTTACAAAAGATGCTGAAGCATTAAAAGCTGAAGAAGATAAAAAAGCGGAAGCTCTTAAAAAACAAGAAGATACATTAAAAGAAGCCAAAGAAGCTCTTAAATCAGCTACAGATAACGGTTCTGATTCTGATATCGTTGCTTCATTAGATAAAGCTGTTAAAGCTATCGAAAAAGCTAAAGATGCTGCACAAGATGCATTCGATAAAGCTGCTTCTGATACTCAAGCTTACGCTGAAGAACTTAACAAACTTACTGATGAGTACAACAAAACTCTAGAAGAAGTAAAAGCTGCTAAAGAAAAAGAAGCTAGCGAACCAGCTAAGCCAAAAGAAGAAGAACCAGCTAAACCAGCAGAAAAAACAGAAGCTGAAAAAGCTGCTGAAGCCAAAGCAGAAGCTGATGCTAAGGTTGCTGAATTAGAGAAAAAAGTTGCTGAAGCAGCTAAAAAAGTTGAAGAAGCTACAGCTAAAGCTACTAAAGAAGCTGAAGATGTAAAAGCTGCTCAAACTAAAAAAGATGAAGCCGATAAAGCTAAAGCTGACGCAGAAGCTGAATTGACTAAAGCCAAAGCAGAAGCAGACAAAGCTAAAGCAAAAGTTGAAGAACTTAAAAAAGAAGAATCTGAAACTAGAACTGCTCTTAAAGATGCATTAGATCAATTTGAAAAAGATATCGATGCTGATGCTAATATTACAAATAAAGAAGAAGCTAAAAAAGCATTAGGTAAAGAAGATATTTTAGCTGCAGTTGAAAAAGGCGACTTAACTGCAGGAGATGTTCTTAAAGAATTAGAAAATCAAAATGCGACTGCTGAAGCTACTAAAGATCAAGATCCTCAAGCTGACGAAATCGGTGCTACAAAACAAGAAGGTAAAAATCTATCTGAGCTTCCAGCTGCTGATAAAGAAAAATTAGACGCTGCTTACAACAAAGAAGCTTCTAAACCAATCGTTAAAAAACTTCAAGATATCGCTGATGATATCGCTGAAAAAATTGAAAAATTAACTAAAGTAGCTGATAAAGATAAAGCTGATGCTACTGAAAAAGCTAAAGCAGTAGAAGAAAAAAATGCTGCATTAGATAAACAAAAAGAAACTTTAGAAAAAGCTAAAGCTGCTCTTGAAACAGCTAAGAAAAATAATGCTGAACAATCTATCCAAGATGGATTACAAGATGCTGCAACTAGATTAGAAGCTGCTGTTGCTTCTGCTAAAACTGCCGCTGATGAAGCTCAAGCTAAATTCGACGAAGTTAACGAAGCAGTAAAAGCTTACAAAGATGCAATTGATGAACTAACTGACGATTACAACGCAACTTTAGGTTATATCGAAAACTTAAAAGAAGTTCCTAAAGGCGAAGAACCTAAAGACTTCAGTGGTGGCGTAAATGATGATGAAGCAACTACTGAGCCTGCTAAGGAAGCGGATGAGGTTCCAACGGTTCCTAATGCTCCAGAATTCAATGGTGGGGTAAATCCTGCTGATGCTCCAACAGCTGAAGAAAAACCTGAATTCACAGGTGGAGTAAACGATGAAGAAGCGCCTACAACACCAGCAACTCCAGAGTTCAATGGTGGTGTAAATGATGAAGAAGCGCCTACTGTTCCTAATAAACCTGAAGGTGAAGCTCCAGCAGAACCTAAAGTTGAATCATCAAAAGGTGAGGCTTTAGTTCAACCAGCACTTCCTGAGTTCAAAGGTGGAGTAAATTTTGTAGAAGCTGCTGTTAACGAAGTTCCAGAGTTCAACGGAGGCGTGAATGCTGCTGAAGCAGCTACTACTGAAGAAAAACCTGAGTTTGATTTATCAAAATTAAATGAAGGTAAATTACCTGAATCAAATAAAGAAAATCCAGCGCCATCAAGACCTGAAAAAACAGCTCCTGATTTCCCAATCCCAGCTAAAGTTGGAACACCTGGAAATTCACCGCGTGAAAATTCTGATACTACAGCTGTGAAAGCAGAAGATAAGAAAGAACTTCCTAACACTGGTTCTGTAAATGCTGGCGAAACATCTGTTGGCTCACGTGTGGCTAAAGATGCAAATAAATTGCCATCAACTGGTGACGAATCTTCAATTCTCACTACTGTGGGTATGGCAATAATGTCTTTATTTGGTATCCTATATATCGGAAAACACCGTAAAAATACAAATAAAGAAGTGTAAATTGTAAATAATAAACGATCTAGTTTAAATCGGCTCCTTGTCAACTGTAGTGGGTGACGAAAAGCTAACATCTAGAGAGGGCCAGATAGGTCCTCTTTTTATGTATGTTTAGAGTGATGAAAACACGCTTCCTAAAGTTGATAAAATTTCTAAAACTGAAGCCCAGACGTTTAATATCTTTGATAAGCTTATTGGTCCCCTCCAATTTTGCATTTGAGTACTGTGTTTCTAGTGCGTTTTTGATGTATTGTTTGTGTCTAAGAAAAGTCCTAAAGACTATTTTGAAGTAATGGTTGACCTTGCTTATATTCTCCTCTATGAGTTCAAAAAAATCATCCACTCTTTTTTCCTGAAAGTGAAAAAGTAAAAGCTGATAGAGGTTAGAATAATTAGCGAGTTCCTCTGAGAAATTCAATGTCTTCTCAACAACTTCATGTGGTGCTAAAGTTTGGCGGAAAGTCTTTGAATAAAAAGAGTTGAGAGATAGTTTACGGCTGTCCTTTTGGAAAAGTCGCCAATGATTTTTCAAGGCTCGATAGGGTAGTGACTTCTTATCGAGCTGGTTCATGGTTGCAATTCTTGTCTTTAAAAAAGCTCGACCAAGATGCTGGATAATGTGGAAACGATCAATAATGATTTCGGCGTTTGGGAAAAGTTTTTTGGCTAGTGGGATATAGGCTCCAGACCTATCCATTGTGATAAACTGCACCTGTTGGCGAGCTTTTAATGGATACTTTAAAAAGTAGTTTCGTATAGTGGTTTGACGGCGATTATCAAGGATGGTTATGAGTTCGTTTGTCTCATAATTCTGCGCCACAAAAGCCAATTTCCCTTTCTTGAACCCAAACTCATCCCAGGACATTATAGCTGGAAGTTTGTCATAATGTTTCTTGAAAGTGAACTGGTCAAGCTTACGATAGACAGTGGACGTCTACACACGAAACCTTCTGGCAATATCAGTTAGTGACACCTTCTCAGTTAGGAGTTGTGTAACCTTTTGTCGGACCAGATTAGAGATTTGGCAGTTTTTCTCAACGATAGATGTCTCAGCTACCATGACTCGTCTACAACTTTTACACTGGAAACGACGTTTTTTCAGACGTAGTAGTGTTGGAGTTCCGGCTTGCTCAAGAAGAGGGATTTTAGAAGGCTTTTGAAAGTCGTACTTGATCATCTTTCCATGGCAATGAGGACATAATGGTGCAGGGTAATCGAGTTTTGCTTGAATCTCGATATGAGTGTCAGTTTCAAAAACAAGTGAAATCTTGATATTTTGGTCTTTAATTCCGATTAATTCTGTGGTATTCTTAATAAGTCTCATAAGTTCTTCCTAATGATGGTTTGGTCGCTTTTCATTATAGTTCTTATGGGACTTTTTGTCTGCATTCAAAAAGCTCTATAATCTCTACAGTGGTTTTACCCACTACAGAAATTATAGAGCCGATAAAAAACGTAACGATAAGGATTCAATTGTTATTCAATAATTTATCTTTAAAGTAGTTGAAGAAAGTTTTTTTAGCGATAACACTCACTACTTTTCCCTGCATACCATAGGTAAGATGTTCTCTATCTTGTGATGTTACATTGACTTTAGCGGTTACTTTGAAGAAGTTACCGTTTTTTGTTTCTGTTGCAGCTTTATCTAGTGAGACAATCTCTCCTTCTATAACTGTAGGAGTTTTTCCAACGGTATTTAGTGTAAATCTTACAGTTTGTTGTTTTTTCAATTGGTTGATATAGTTTGAGTTGACATAGTATGTTATGGCTACATTTTTAGCTTTAGAAAGATTAGGATAAATTTGTCCAATAACAGTTCCTTGAGGTATATAAGATTCGCCTTTGATTTGACTATTGAGATGTAGGACACCATTTGAGTTAGCATACAGGCTAGTTGCTTCTTTTCTGATATTAGCTTGTTCAAGTTGGGCTTGAAGACTTTCTTTGTCTTTATTGACTTGATTAAGCTGTTCTTGAGCTTGTGATACTTGCCGATTTCGCAGTGTCTCTATTTGTGAAGAAGCGCTATTATCGTAAGTTACAGTGGATACATTACTAGAAAGCTTCAGATTAAGATTAAGATTGTCAATGGATGATTGTAGGCCGTTGTTGTTTGATTGGATTTCGGATAAGTATTGTGTTTTGACTTGTTCGCCAGTTCCATCACTTTGTACCAACTGGCGAAGGTAACTATTAAGTATAGAGGTTAAAGGATTATTTTTAGATAGACTTGTTTGCCCCTGATTAATGTCTGATTGTGGTTCTTGATATTGACTGACCTGTGTTTGTAGTTCTGTTTTTTGTTTAGAAATACTAGAATTAGCTTTATTGACACTTTCCTCTTGCTTTGCAACTGTGGCATTGGCTTGATTAACTTGGCTAGTAATAGTAATCGCTTGGTTTAAAAAGGCATTGATTGTGCTAGAGTAGCCAAATTCATCATTATCTCCGAAAAGATTCGTTCCTTGTTTTAAACTGTTAATTAACGTCTCTAAAGCAGCAGCTTGTCTATCATCTCTATCTATTTGCTGCTGAATACTATTACTCTGAGAAGCTTCGAGTTTATCAGAGTATTTAACGAGAAGGTCTCCTTTTTTTACTGTCTTATTATCTTTAAGATTGTTAGTTGAGATAATATTATTACTAGTAGATTGAATAACCTCGATTACTTTTGTTGGCGTGATTTCTCCAGTACTTGTTACCGTTACTTCTGTATGAGCAAACAAAGAAAATAATACAATGAATAAGACCAGTAGCGTCAAAGGTAGCACGAGTATAGTAGCAAAGTTATGATAACGACGTTGGTAGAACTCCGCTGATTGAAATAAGTGGTTGTTCATAAAACTCTCCTTACTTGAATAAATGGTAGTAGAAGCCTTGTTTATTGATCAATTCTTGGTGACTACCTTCTTCAATTAATTTTCCTTTGTCAAGGACAATAACACGGTCAACCTGTTTAGCGATACTTAGTCTATGTGCGACAAAAATAATTGTTTTATCTGTTAGCTGCATCAGATTATTGATGACTTTTTTCTCTGTTAAAACATCTAGACCGCTTGTAGCCTCATCAAGAATCAAAATAGGAGCTTGGGTTAGTAAAGCACGTGCTAAAGCTAAGCGTTGTTTCTGTCCACCTGATAAGCCAGCTCCATCAGATAGTTCTGTCTGATAACCAAGGGGCATAGCTTCAATATCTGCTCGAATTTCCGCAATTTGACAAGCCATAAGGATATCTTCTTGAGTAATGTCTGGACTTGCTCCTAAGGTGAGATTGTCTAAAATAGATCCTGAAAAAATATATGATTGTTGTGGAAGGTAGTTAATGTACTGACGGAGTTGCTTTTTATCAATCATTTTCAAATCCATATTACCCAGTCGAATATTGCCTTGGTTAGGCTCATAAAAGTTTACAATCATCTTTGCAAGTGTCGTTTTACCAGAACCACTGATTCCAACTAAACTGACTTTTTCTCCTTGTTTTATAGTTAAATTGAGGTCACTTAGAGTGTAGGTCTCAAATCCATATCTGTAAGACACATCATGAAAAGTGATGTCACCAGAAAGTTTTGACGTCATACTAGTTGTGCCTTCAAATTCAGAAGCAACGAGATAGACTTCATTAAGACGTTTATTAGCAACCTTAGCAGATTGCAACTTTGTTTGAAGATTAATAATATTTTCAATAGGATTTGTAAAATAAGATAGCAAAGTATTGTAAGTGATGAGTTGACCGATTGAGATTTTACTATCCATCACTAAGCTAGCCCCGAACCATAAAATAGCAACATTTAAAATGAGTTGAGCACCGTGCTTTAATGAAGTTTGGGCATTTTCATATTTGCTTAGTTTAAAAGATTTATTGAGATAATCAACAAACTCGCTATCAATTTTTTGGTAACGCAATTCTTCACTGGTTAGCGATTTAATCGTTTCAATACCATTGATATCCTCTATAATAGCTGAGCTAACCATGGCATTACTTTGCATCACATCATGGTTCATTTTTTCAAAAGGCTTGAGAAATGCAAAAATAATGACTGTATAAATCGGTAAAGCTACGAGTGTCAAAAGAAATAGCTGTATATTTTGAAGCACTAGTACACTACCAACAATAAAAACGATACTAACATCTAGAAAGAGGGATAGGATAGTTGAAGCCAAAGCATCTATGATGGAGTTAGCATCTGTAAAACGAGAGATAATCTCCCCAGTTCTCCTCGTTGCAAAGAAAGACATAGGCAGTGTAAAGATATGGCGGATGTAGGATAGAATGACATCTATTGTCAGTCGTTGGCTAAGCACTCTTAATAGATAGGACTGGGAGAATGCCATGAGCTGCTGCAGGATATAGGTGATGACAAGTCCTAGAGAAATAATGCCTAGAGTTGATTTCATATTATTAGGAATGTACTTATCCAAAATTCCCTGTAAATAGTAAGAACCAACAATATTGACCAAAGTGACAAGCAGGCTAGCTAAGACAATATAGGTAATTAGTGTTTTTTGCTTTAAGATTAAAGGGAGAAAGCTTAAAAGACCGTTTTTCTTATCCTTGTGAGGCTTGTAACTAGGAGCTGGTGCTAAGAAAATAGCAACACCTGTCCATTCCTGCTCAAAGCGCTCCTTAGACATTTTAGTAACTTTTACACTCGGATCTGGATCACCAATAATCAGATAATCTTTCTTAGCTTTATAAACAACATAAAAATGTTGCAATTTCCCTTCTTTATTGACATGGACAATGAACGGATAAGGAATATCCGTCATATCAAACAATTCCATATTTGCCTTAATTGCCTTGGTTTCAAATCCCATTTTTTTGGCAGCTTCAGTGATACCTAGGGCAGTAGTACCCTCTTTTGTCGTTTTTGCAAGTTCTCGAAGATGAGCTAGTGAGAAGTCAGAACCGTAGTGTTTGGCAATGGAGGCAAGGGCAGCGACACCACAGTCACGCATATCCATTTGAGCAACATAAGCATACCGTTTCATACATTATTTCCTTTTTTGATAATTCAATTAATTATGACATAGTAAGATATAAATTGGAGAACGTATTCCCAAACAGTATATTTTTATTCCTAAAAGGGAGACTGATGTTGGTATGATTTTATGGAAACGTTTTGATAGACTAGTATCTAACCAAAGGAGATGTCCAAATGAGCCAAAAATATACCAAAGAGTTCAAGGAAACAATTGTTCAATTGCATGAAGCAGGACAGCCTGTTTCAGATCTAGTCAAAAAGTACGGAGTTGCCAACCAAACTATATACAAATATGTTAGTATCGGATATAAATCCACTTTATATTACTGTGCTAATTATTTTGTTATTAGTAGCATTTAAGATTTTATCAATTCTTTATGCTAGATTCTTAATAACCGAAGCTTTTAAATTCATTAATATAGCTGTATGACATCCTATTTACTATGGAAAACAACTATCAGGTTTTAACAAGTTTTTATGGTTTTTGATGACTCCAATACTTTATGTCATATTTGCTTTTTTCTTGGTATTGTTATTCCGATATTTGTTTGGGTAAAATTCATACAACAAGTGATGGGTAGAATAGCCTGTCACTTTTTTTCAGCACGCGCGTGAGTAGGACATCGTGTAACTTTTAAACACAAAAAACTCTAAGCAGGCAGAGCCTGCTTAGAGTTTTTGTTGCACTATGTTTTACAATTTATCTCTTAAAATAAACTTTGTTCATAATGGTTACCTCCTACACTTTTCAATATAAGTATTGAAGAAAATGAATAAGACCAATCAATCGTTACCACTTCAATTTTATGCTCCTTGATTGTCTTAATGTAATAAATATCTTCAAGAGCAAACTGATAAACTCTAGAATTTGTCTTAAGTGATAGAAAGTTCATTTGATCTCCCTTGAAAACAAGTGATTATTTGTTAACTGATATACTTTTTATCAATTTTCTTAAGTAGTCCATAGACTATCAGCAACATAATACCTCCAATAATTGTCAAATAATCTTTCTTATCTCCCGTTTTAGGAAGATTATTTGACTGCGCAACTATTGCCGTACCAATAGATTTTTCATTTGAAGATGTAGGCGTTATTGATAAAGTAGTATAGCTAACACCTGTATTTTTGTTAGTAGCTTCGGTTTTTTCTCCAACGCTAGGGAGTTGCTTTTCTTGTTCGCTGTTGCCTACGTTACTCTCAGTAAAAGCTACCTCACTACTTTTTTTATCTAGATCTTTAAACATATAGCGATAAATATCATCGGCTCCGCCGCCGCCAACCCAGCCAGAGATAGCTTGTCCATTTTCAAGACGAATAAGAGTTGGTGTTCCAGGGATACCCACAGTACCGAAAAGAAAATCACTTGCATTCTTATCAAAATCTTCACCATCTGTATTGTAGTATTCAACTGGTGTTAATTGATTTAATTTTTTCAACTCTGGTGAAAATTGGCGACAGTAATAACAAGTTGGACGCCCAACATAAAGAAGATGTTTATTCTCATCAGGGGTAAACATTTGATATACATCATTGATAGAAACTTTAGTTAAGTTCTCTACATTTTCTTGATACTGCTCTTGTGTAACTTCTGGAGCAGCTTCAGCTTCTATATCGGACGCTTCTTCAGCAACAGGTGTTTCCATATTAGTACTTGTGGCCTCTTCAGAAACGACTGCGGGTACTTGTGTAAAACTATCTGTGGATTCAGTAATTTCTGGTATTTCATCAACGGTTGAATTATTTTGACCAACCGTATCCTCAGTTATAATCGCTGTTTTTTGATCTATAGAACTGGTTTCATCTGCTAAAACATTTGGAAAGTTAGCTATAAATAAGATACTTGTTAACACTGTTATCTGTTTTAGTTGCTTTTTGATCATAGTTATCATCCTTTCACTTTTTAAGTTTCCTGTCTTAAGACTATATCATAAAAGAAACTCTCTTTTTTCTTCTTTTCCTAAAAGGTATAGTTTTTTGCCCAAAAGGTGCTTTTTGGGCAAAAAAAACAAAGATTAATCATAAATGGGGCAGAACACAACCTCATCAGTTAGAATTCTTTGCTAAGGGAAGATACTACAAATATAGATACTCTAACTGTCGACCTTTTCTCATTAATGCGTCTCAATCTTGTACATAAATGTTTCTAAGCGAGAAGGTATTACCTAAAGAAGGATTTATCGTTCATACTACCAAAGCTCTCAATAAATATACTAGAGTATGATTTCGAGAATTATCTAGAAAGAAAATAAGACATCAAAAGAGAGCTTGTCAATGATGCTCATTTCACAACCATTGAACAAGCTCAGCTTGAAACTTTTAATATAATAAGACTTACTATAGTCTCAAACGTTTGCATTTCGCTTTATGACACTAACCAGCCTTACTATCCCATTAGTTTAAGTTATTGTCAACTAATTCATAATATTGGAATAAAATAAAGTTCGCACTCAACAAATGGAGAATAGCTCTTTTATCTAAAATAAACTCACAACCATTGTCCAATACTCATCAAACCGATTCCAAGTCCTTTATTTTTATATTCATGACTAGTAATTGTCATATAGAGGAGCTTTACACTATCTGATAACTTTTGATTAATTGCCAAAGGACGAAGTGAAGATTCCAAATCAGCTACAATTCGTGGAAAATAAGAACTCTTTTTTTCTAAATCACTTTTAGCTTTTTGTAAAATCACCCTTTCAGACTGAGACAATTTAGAATCAAGACAATCATCAAGCAATTTTGTCAATTTAACTTCTTTTTTATTACTATGTGTGCTTATCATCTGCTTATGGTCCCCTTATGTAAGTGATCAACCTTTAATTATCGACGAGGAATCCATGGTCCATACTTCATCCAGCCATTAACAACTGTGTTAACAGTTGCTTGAACATTTCCTGTGGTAACGACATAACGCCATTGATGAGTCCTAGTATCTAGACAACCATAGCCATTTGCTCCATATAAAACAGGTCTACAAACGCCACCCTCAACAGTAGCTAATACGTCAGTGTTTAGACTTTTAAAGTCTTTAATAGTATTCATTACTATTGTCTCCTTTTTTTATTTTTATCTTAAGCTATTTCTTAAGATGGGATAAGTATAGCACAGGCTTTCTATTATTTTACGTTTTTGCCTAAAATGTTATAATTAGGTCTTGATTGACACTTTTTATTTCAACACTAAACTGGAAGCTACCAATAAACTTATCAAGGACATCAAACAGTAGGTTTTCGGATTTCGTAACTTCAAAAACTTTAAAATTAAGATTCTCATCACTTTGAACACATAAAGAGAGAACGAATCTCGTTCTCTCTTACATAGTTTTTATCAACCCACTATAGTTAATAATAACCATCGTAATGTTACAGTTATACTCATCTTGTACTAAATATCAAAACTATAGAATCTTAAATAAGAACAGAGATATTATATACTGTAATTACAATAATATTAAGTATTTATATCTGATTTCTTATTATACATTTTGTTCCATTGCTGTCATCATAGTCAATATCTCCTTTTCATTTTAGTTTGTCTCGTTGCAACTCTGGCATACTCAATATGTCACAAAAACGTTTACACTGAAGTGTCTTTACCTATGTGGTCATGAACATGCCCTAAAAATATTAGGTTAACCATTCATGTGTAAATACTAATACTTTCTGTTCGATCTCTTTATGTGAACCTTACAGAGGAAGGAGAAGAATACTTTATTATTTTGACTCGCTAATAAAATAAAAAAGCAATGACAGACTTTAAAATTACAGAAGTCCATCACTGCTCATTGTTTCTGATTATCATATAATATTCATCGTAAAGTACGATTATACTCTAGAGTATGAATTAGTTTCTATTTTTACTAAATACTCTAAAAGCAATTATGACAAATCCAAATAGCCCAATTATATTTAAAGTTTTCAAGAAAATGGTCTGGTCTTTAAATATATTGATACAACCTAGTATTATAAAAAATATAAGAAGTATATTTTTTATAAAAACACTTAATATTTTCATTAGTTGAAAAATTTAACAAAAAGTTGCGATACCAACTGCGCCGCCAGACCATCCGCCAATTGCACCGCCAGATATAGTTCCAACAATAGGAAAAGTAAAGGTACCAGCCCCAGATCCAGTTAAGAATCCTAAACCAGCGGAACCAGCCGTTCCTAGGGCGCATCTTACCCATCCACCACCTTCAACAGAAGAAAGCTTAATATTATCCATAACTTCAAATTGATTTAACACTGCATTCATAACGAATACCTCCTAAATAAAATTGCTTTATCTCGAGACATTTATAGTATATCGTAAAAACGTTTACATTCTATGATAATTCCTGAAATGATATCAATAAAGCCTAAAATGTATGATACTCCTATATCAACAGAGATATTATATACTGTAATTACAATAATATTAAGTATTTATATCTGATTTCTTATTATACATTCTGTATCTATCATTTCCCGTTATACTTGTACATTTTCTAATCTTTCTACTTTAAAATTTATAACAGTACGTCTCTGTCTGGAATTCTGTCAATATTTTGGACACATTTTGGGAGGAAAGTTTGAAGGCTAGCGCTCTTCTACGAGATCATAAAATGAATTTTATAAGCTCGTAGAAGGAGTGCTATTAACTAAGCATTTTGTTTTTCAAATTCATTCGGACAAATATAGTTCAGTTTGCTGTGACGTCTCCTCGAATTATAAAAACCTTCAATATACTTAAAAATACTATTGTAACAGGTCTGAAAATCTTTATAACCAACATTAGTTTTGGCGTAAATACACTCCTTTTTAATCGTAGCGTGAAACGACTCTATACAACTATTGTCATATGGGCATCCCTTGGCACTATAGGAGTGTCGAATACTGTGGTGTTCAAGATAATCATTGTATTCCTTACTTGTATATTGACTCCCTCTATCTGAGTGAAGGATAAGCCCATCTGCTACAGTTCGCGTACTTAAGGAATCTTGTAGTGTTTCTATAACGAGTCGTGTTTCCATCTGTCTGGAAAGTCTCCAAGCAATAATTTTTCGAGAATGAAGATCTAAAATACTTGATAAATAACATCAGCCATCCGAAAGTGTGTAAATATATGTCATATCAGTTACCCACTTTTGATTGATTTTATCTGTTGAAAAATCACGTTTTAACAAATTGGGGTATTCTTTTGCTTCTTGTTTTGACAATGAAGCAGGTCGGTATTTCTTTCTAACGATCGAACGAATATTTAATTCAGTCATCAGTTTTTGTACTCTCTTTTCGGAAATCTGGTATCCCTTTTCCAATAAATCTTTATGGATCTTTGGAGCACCATATCGCTTAGAAGAAGCAAGATAAGAGATCATAATCTCCTTTTTAAGAAGTTTATTTTCTTGATCTCGTTGGCTTGGTTGGTGGCTTTTAAAGGCGTAGTAGCTAAACCGTGAAACTTGGAATAAGCGACACATCACCTTGATAGAAAACTGATGACTAGCATAAAGATGATCAATCATTTGGAAGATAGTAGAATCTTTTATTTCTTCGCAAAGAACTTCAAGGCTTTTTTAAGATTTCATTTTCCTCCTTCATTTTAGCCATCTCTTTGCGCATTTGTTGGAGTTCATGAAGGGATACATTTTGATTTTTAGATTTCCCGTATAGCTGAAGTCATTTGTATATAGTTTAGTTGGCAACTCCGTACTCTTTGACTAGATCTGAAACAGGCTGTCCTGCTTCATGCAATTGAACAATTGTTTCCTTGAACTCTTTGGTATATTTTTGGCTCATTTGGACATCTCCTTTGGTTAGATACTAGTCTACCAAAACGTGTCCATAAAATCATACTAACATCAATACTTTATGGTTTTAGATGTAAATGAAGAAAAGATGATATCATGGAGGTATCTTTGTACGAACATGATAAAAAGCTTGCAATAAAGTTAGAATAAATTTAGTTCAGGAACAAAAACCGACATTTCAATTGATAATTCATTAAAATGAGATTATTGTGGTATAATTGAATAAAAAGCTCATATATAGTGAGAGGTTGTATTATTATGATGATTAGAATTTGTAATAAAGTTTTATCGTGAATAAAGGGTATTTTTAGGTGATAACAGAATAATGGTATTTCCTAAAAAATTATTTCATATTGATCATTTATGATATTTACAAAAAAATGATTGGGAGAGAGGAAAATCTTATGTTAAATGGAAACCATCGTAAAGCAGAAGAAAAACACTTTGAAGTATTAAAGAATGAAGAATTAGCCACTGTTCAAGGTGGAGGAATGTCGATTTTCAATGATATCAATCATTTCTTTTGTGATTTGACTAATTGTAGGGGAAAAGGGAGAATAGGATAGTAAATGTTACCTTATGTGTTTGTAGCGCTCATAACGGTACTAAATATTCTTGAGATGCTTTTGATGGCTTATCTGCCGTTTTACGCTATCTGTAAGCAACTGGGCTGTAGTATTGGTAAAGTTTATTGGCTTATATTTTTTCCTTTTTACCTTGTTGCTGTCAATTTACCCTACTTTTTTGAACCATTTCTTTTTATTGCCTATTTTTATATCCTTTTTCGTCTGGCTAATAAAAAGAATAGAGCGTTTTCCTTTTTTAATGCAGCTTTTATAGTACTTAGTTATGACACTTTCCATCGCTTTTTTCGCAGTGTCATGACTAAGATTATTGATCTTGATAGTCTTTATCATTTGTTTTTTAATTTTTTTTTAGCTGTGAGTTTTGTCGAATATCTGGTTCCTTTATTTTGTCTCATTCTTGTCTTAAAAAATATAGACCTTAGGTTTGATCTGCTAGAAAAAGATGATTTTAAAAAGATAGTCTGTAAAGCTAATATTATCTTTATTGCTTTACTTCTTTCCATGACTATGTGGACTATTATCATGGGAAACCATGCATTTCTTATTAATACGTTTGGTTCAACCATTTCCTTGGTTCACCTGCTACTCTTTTTATATGTCGCTCAATATCTTAAATCTCAACAAAATACTTACATGGTTCATCAAGAGATTAAACGACGAGAGGATGAGAACAAAGAGCTTAATCAGTTTGTTAATAAGCTTGGTAGTTTATATGATGAAATTCGAGGATTTAGACATGATTTTGCTGGTATTATAGCCAGTCTAGCTCCAGTTATCCAAGAAAGAAATATTAATGAGATAGAGTTAGTTTACAAAGATGTTTTGCTAACCACAAATGCAAATCTTCAAAAGTTAGACTATTCTGCCTTTGATTTGAAAAATATTGATGATTTGGCTTTTAGAAATGCTCTTGCTAAAGCGATGTTAGAAGCTGAAAAACAAGGCGTCACTTTCAAGTGTGATGTACCAGGGCATATTCCAGTTGTTGATATTTCTATGCTTGATATGATTAGGATATTATCAATCCTTCTAACAAATGCAGTTGAAGCAGCGCAAGAAGCTGATAAACCTCTCGTTGAGGTTGCTATAACAAATAAAAATAATGTTATAACAGTTATGATTTATAATACACGTTCAAAAATACCTTTAAATAAACGTCGTATTTGGGAAAAAGGTGTATCAAGTAAGGGAGACGATAGAGGATTGGGCTTGTATAATCTCAAAAAATTATTGGGAGATTATCCTCAATTAAGTTTAGAGACGAAAGTCGGTCAAGAGGACTTTACTCAGATAATGACGATTCAGTAAAGGAGTGGAGTATGCGTATCATTGTTTTAGAGGACAATATTCATCATCAGTTGCGACTAGAATCAGCGCTTTATGATGTTGCAAAAAACTTGAACCTTCATATTTATGTTGAGTGCGCTACAACATTAGAGGAGTTTGAAGACTATAAACAAAAGGAAGCTGTCAACCAAGTTTACTTCCTTGATTTGGAGATTGATGGAGATAGAGACAAAGGATTTCAAATAGCAAAAACTATTAGAGAAACAAATCCCTATGCTGTTATTATTTTTACGACAACTCTTTCAGAAGCTATGCCTTTAGTCTTTAAAAATCATGTCTCAGCACTTGATTTTATCACAAAAGACCTACCTGAGAAAGATTATCGAGCACGTGTCAAACAATGCTTAGAGCAGGTTTTAAAACATGGACAGACGAATAAGCATGAGGAAATTTTACATTATAGTTATCAAGGAAGACCAGGCATCAACATTCCCATTTCAGACATTCTTTTTATTCAAACTTCTGTAAAATCGCATCGCTTAGTCATTTATACTAGTGAGTTTATCAAAGAGTTTTATGGTAGCTTGTCTGAAATTTTGCAATTGGATACGAAGAACCATTTTCAACGTGTTGACCGATCAGTTATTGTTAATGTTCAAAATATTGCTAGTTATGACTCAAAGACGAAGGAAGTGATGTTTTTTGAGGGAACCACTTGTCCTGTGTCACGATTACGTTTAAAGACCTTGAAAATACGTATGAAAGAATTGGGAATTTTATAATTAGAAATAAATACTAAATAAAGACTGTGTTCTGTATAACGGCTCTTTTCTACCATTTGTCAAGTCTATCAAGACTTTAAGTAAAAAAAGAGATAAGACAGTAGCTATTCTGAGGTTACTGTCTTATTTTTAACACTTTTTGATCCATAAATGGGCATGCTAAAAAACACCTCATCTGGTATTGTTTGAAACAAGGTGTTAGAATTATAGGGCATAGACGACTTTAATGACTTTGGGCTAAAGTATAGTCGTAAAGTTTATTATGTATTATAAGATAATACATTGTCCTAATAAGGCGATGTATAGAGGCAATCGTATGAGGCTTAGTTGAAGTTGTCTGCGATTGTCTTTTTCGTTTCTCATAGAAATCTGAGATATGGCAAGGATTGGTATGGCTAGCTGAAGCGATATTGTGAATGCACTTGAACAAGATTTTTCTGGCATATGAGTATCAGTTTCAAAAACAAGAGAAATAATGATGTTAGGGTCTTTAATTCCGATTAATTCTGTGGTATTCTTAATAAGTCTCATAAATTCTTCCTAATGATGGTTTGGTTGCTTTTCATTTTAGTTCTTATGGGACTTTTTGTGTACATTCAAAAAGCTCTATAATCTCTACAGTGGTTTTACCCACTACAGAAATTATAGAGCCACCAAAAACCACCCGCTATGTGGGTGCGCATCGAAGGTTGTACCGTTATAACAAAAAACTCCAAACGCGATACAATAAAGGTGTTCAAGCCAATTGTAAAGCGAAAGGAGAAAAATATGGCACAAAAGGCTCATAGTTTATCGCACACAAAGTGGCACTGTAAGTATCATATTGTGTTCACCCCTAAGTATAGACGAAAAGTCATCTATAATCAATATAGGAGTAGTCTGGGAGAGATTTTTCATAGACTATGCATAAAGGCGTTGAAATAATAGAAGGTCACTTAATGCCAGATCATGTACACATATTAGTAAGTATTCCACCACGAATGAGTATAGCTAGTTTTATGGGATATTTGAAAGGTAAAAGTGCATTAATGATGTTTGATAAACACGCCAATCTCAAGTACAAGTTTGTAAATCGGCATTTCTGGGCGAAAGGTTATTATGTGAGTACAGTAGGGCTTAATGAAGCCACGATTAAGAAATATATTCAGGAACAAGAGAAGCATGATATCGCTTTGGACAAATTAAACGTAAAAGAATATGAAAATGCTTTTAGGGATAACGGTAAGTAATGTGAATGCCTCTTTGAGGGGCTTGTGACGAGTCAAAAGCAATAAGGCTTGAACAAAGTGAAAGCCAGCGTCTTTAGGCGCTGGCTGGTATTATGGGCTTATAGCTCTTGATCAAACCACCTGTTAGACGGGTGGTTATGATTTATTCTAAAAAATCAACCAAAGATTTTTTTTGCGAGTGCTTTTCCTTTCGGAGTTGTTGCTAAGCCACCTTCAGCAGTTTCACGGAAGGCAGTTGGCATGGCTGAACCAACCTGATACATCGCGTCAACAACCTGGTCGACTGGAATGACTGATGTGATGCCTGCCAAGGCCATGTCGGCAGCTACTAGGGCAAAGCTTGCTCCCATGGCATTCCGTTTGACACAAGGAACTTCGACTAATCCGGCTACAGGGTCGCAAATGAGTCCCAACATATTCTTAAGCACAAAGCAGATGGCCTGGCTGGCTTGGAAAGGTGTTCCACCAGCAGCCATTGTAATAGCGGCTGCAGCCATAGCGGAGGCGGAACCCACTTCGGCTTGGCATCCCCCCTCGGCACCAGAAATCGAGGCATTATTTGCGATTACTAAGCCAAATGCACCAGCAGTAAAGAGAAAATCCAATTGTTGTGATTCGGTTAAGCCCAGTTTTTGGATAGCAGTTGTAAGAACAGCAGGTAGGCAGCCAGCAGATCCAGCAGTTGGTGTGGCACAAACCAATCCCATCTTGGCATTAGATTCATTAACAGCCATGGCATTTCTAGCAGCACCCAAAACAGCAGAATCAGCCAAGGTATTTCCTTTTTTGATATAGGCATCCAGTTTGGCAGCGTCTCCCCCGGTTAAGCCTGTCGGTGATTTCTCAGGGGATAAACCAGCCTGAACAGACTCTTTCATCACTTCGAGATTTCGAGTCATGAGAGCAAGGATTTCAGGACGTTCCCGTCCAGTTAGCTCTGTCTCTGTAGCGATCATGAGCTCGGCGATATTACCTTGGTAATCTCGGTCAGCTTGTTGAACTAATTCTTCAATAGTGTAAAACATGGAAGCCTCCTCTTAACTGAAAAAGTTCACGTTATGCAAATTTGGAATTTTTGCGATATCAGTAACGGCTTCATCACACTGGTGAGAGTCAATTTCGATAATCATAATGGCCTTTTCACCGGCATTTTCCCGAGTAACAGTCATCTGAGCGATATTGATACCATAACGCGACAAAATATCTGTGACAAGGGCAATCATTCCAGGAACATCTTGGTGGACAATGATGAGAGTCGGTGTATTCATCTTGAGATTGACCGCAAAACCATTGAGTTCAGTCACTTGGATATTCCCTCCACCGATGGAAACCCCTGTGGCAGAAATGGTTTTTGTAGCATTTTTTAGTGTAATACGAGTGGTGTTAGGATGCGGTGCATTGCTATCTTTGTTGATTTTCCAATAGACCTTAATGCCTTTTTCGTGTGCAATATCAAGTGCACGCGGAATATCAGGGTCATCTGTTTCCATACCTAAAATACCAGCTACAAGAGCCACATCTGTTCCATGACCTCTATAGGTTTTTGCAAAGGAATTAAAAAGTTGAAATTCTACTTCAGTGGGTGTATCACCAAAGATGGCCGAAACAATTTTTCCGATACGAACAGCACCTGCAGTATGGCTAGAGGAAGGTCCGACCATGACAGGCCCAATGATGTCAAAAACGGATTGAAATTTTAAATTTTTCATAGCACGCCTCGTCTGATTAATCTTGTATTCCCAGTATACCATGAATTAGTGATATCAGGTGTTTAAGTAAAATTGTATTTTAAAATAAAAAATATCCTATTTTAAGGTTTCTTTAAGTTTTAACAGATATAATATCTAATCTATTAAGTAAGCAATACTTATTTTTCATAAATCAGAGAGGACGGCCTATGGGTCGTCCTTTTGTGTTTCTTTGTTTATATAGAGCTAGATTATGATAAAATAAACACTGATGTTTTAACTGTCAGAAAGGATCCGTCATGACCTACACGCATTTACTTTTCGACCTCGACCACACTCTCCTAGATTTTGACCGTGCTGAAGATTTGGCCTTAACTTTCCTACTAGAAGAAGCTGGTGTAGCTTCCCAAGAGCTTAAGGTTTATAAAGACCACTATATTCCCATGAATCGTGCCATGTGGGAAGACCTCAACCATGGTTTAATTACAAAGCATGAATTACTTCACACGCGCTTTTCACGTCTCTTTGAGCACTTTGGAAAAGAAGTAGATGGTAGACATTTAGCTGGACGTTACCAACATTTTTTGAGTCAACAGGGGCAGGAACTTCCTCAAGCTCATGCTTTTTTAGCGGATGTCAAAGATCGTGGTCACAAGATTTATGCAGTAACTAATGGTGTTAGTTTTATCCAACGTGGCCGCCTGCAGGCTTCAAGTATTTTACCTTTCTTCGATGATATTTTCATCTCTGATGAGGTGGGTGCCCACAAACCGTCTACGGACTTTTTTGAAAAAATTGCGGATCAGGTGCATGATTTTCATACCGCCTCAGCGCTTATGATTGGTGATAGTCTAACTGCCGATATCCAAGGTGGTAATAATGCAGGAATTGACAGCATTTGGTTTAATCCAAAAGGTTTGGTTAATGAGACTCCAGCTGTTCCAACCTATCAAGTCAAAAACTACCAAGAAATTTTGACAATTTTGAGCAAATAGACCAGTCCTCAAAATTGTATTCACCTATGACTATTAAGAGCTTTTCAGCTCTTTTTTTGCTACAATGAAAGCATGAATGATCTGATTAAACATAAGTTGGAATTGCTTCCAAACAACCCGGGGTGCTATCTCCACAAGGACAAATTCGGCAATATTATCTATGTCGGTAAGGCTAAAAATTTAAAAAATCGTGTGCGTAGCTATTTTCGTGGAAGTCATGATACCAAGACGGAGCTTTTGGTATCTGAGATTGTAGACTTTGAATTTATCGTAACCGAGTCCAATATCGAGGCCCTGCTTTTGGAAATTAACCTCATCCAAGAAAATATGCCTAAATTCAACATCCGCCTCAAGGATGATAAGTCTTATCCTTTTATCAAGATTACTAAGGAACTCTATCCAAGGCTCTTGATTACTCGCCAGGTTAAGAAGGATGGCGGCCTCTATTTTGGTCCTTACCCAGACTCTGGGGCAGCCAATGAAATCAAGAAGCTGTTGGACCGTATTTTTCCCTTTAAGAAATGTAAAAATCCCGCCAACAAGGTCTGTTTCTATTACCATATTGGCCAATGTAATGCCCACACCATCTGTCACACTACCGAGGACTATTGGCAAGGTTTGGTTGAGGATGTCAAGAATTTCCTAAATGGGCATGATGATAAAATCGTTAATCAGCTTAAGGCCAAGATGAAGGACATGTCTGACCAGATGGAGTTTGAGCGGGCAGCAGAATATCGAGATCTGATTGAGGCGGTTTCGACCCTTAGAACCAAGCAGAGGGTTATTCGTCAAGACATGCAGGACCGTGATATTTTCGGTTACTACGTGGACAAGGGCTGGATGTGTGTTCAGGTTTTCTTTGTCCGTCAGGGAAAACTCATTCAGCGTGATGTCAATATGTTCCCCTATTACAATGAAGCCGAAGAGGATTTTCTGACCTATATGGGGCAATTTTACCTGGATAGCCGTCATCTCAAGCCTAAGGAGATTTTCATTCCAGGAGATATTGATCAAGAGTCTGTCGAAGCTCTAGTTGGAGATGAGGTCAAGGTCTTTAAACCTCAACGTGGAGAGAAGAAGCAGTTGGTTAATCTGGCGACGAAAAATGCCCGTGTCAGTCTGACCCAAAAATTTGATCTCCTTGAAAAAGATATTGCCAAAACTCAAGGAGCCATTGAAAATCTAGGCAAACTCATGGGCATTCCGACACCAGTTCGCATTGAGTCCTTCGATAACTCTAACATCATGGGAACAAGCCCTGTCTCTGCTATGGTCGTCTTTGAGAATGGGAAACCAAATAAAAAAGAGTACCGCAAATACAAGATTAAGACGGTTGAAGGGCCTGACGATTATGCCAGCATGCGTGAGGTCATTCGTCGCCGTTATAGTCGTGTCAAACGCGATGGGCTAACGCCACCAGACCTCATTATTATGGATGGTGGTCAAGGTCAGGTCAATGTCGCCAAGGATGTCCTGCGCAATGAATTGAATCTCTCTATCCCAGTTGCAGGTCTTCAGAAAAATGACAAGCACCAAACCAATGAATTGCTCTTTGGGGACCCCTTGCAAGTCATTGATTTGCCACGTCAATCCGAGGAGTTTTTCCTCCTTCACCGTATTCAGGATGAAGTACATCGCTTTGCCATCACCTTCCATCGACAAGTCCGTAGCAAGAATAGCTTCAGCTCTAAACTGGATGGCGTGGAGGGCCTTGGACCTAAACGTAAACAAAAACTCCTCAAACACTTCAAGTCTATGACAGCTATCCAAAAAGCTACCGTTGAGGATATCCAAGCACTTGGCATTCCAGAAAAAGTAGCTCGGGCTCTATTGGATAAGTTGGGCCAAGATAGTCATTAAAGAAACTTAAATTAATTAAGCCATTTTTCTGTTATAATAAGAATAATTAAAAAGGGAAGGAGTCCTGCTATCAAAAACGAAGCTAAAATTGAACGTCTTTATGATAAGAGTCGTCGCGGCTTTCTTCGTGGAATCTTTAGTCGTGCTACGATTATCTTCTTAATCATTTTACTGCAGCTTGTTGTTGTGGCCGTTTCTTATCTATGGTTGCGTCAATATAGGATACACCTGCAAGTAACAGAAGTCATACTTCGTATTCTGGCCGTTATTTATCTTTTCCAAAGTGATATGGAATCAACAGCCGTCAATACATGGCTCCTGATTGTATTGCCTTTTCCTATTATTGGAACCTTGCTCCTGGCTTATACAAAACTAGATCTGGGCTATACAGGGATGAAGCGTGCGATTCAGAGCAATATTGATCGCAGTTCTGGTATTCTTAAACAAGATAATCAGGCCCTCGAAGAGCTTAAGCAACGTCACACGAGCAACTACAACTTGGTTCAGTATCTTGAAAATATAAACGGGAATTTTCCTGTCTATCGTCACACGAAGACGACCTATTTTCAGAGTGGTGAAGCCAAGTTTGAGGAAATGAAGAAGCAACTCCTTAAAGCAGAGAAGTACATTTTCTTGGAATATTTCATCATTGATGAAGGGGAGATGTGGGGTGAAATCTTAGCAATCTTGAAACAAAAGGTTCAAGAAGGGGTGGAAGTGCGAGTCCTATATGACGGAATGAATGAATTTTCAACCTTAAGTTTCGACTATAAGAAACGTTTGGAGAGAATTGGGATTCAATCTCGTGTTTTTGCCTCTGTAACGCCTTTCTTGTCGACCTATTACAACTATCGTGACCATAGAAAAATCTTGCTGATTGATGGTAAGGTTGCTTTTACAGGTGGGGTTAATCTAGCTGATGAGTACATCAACAAAATTGTGCGTTTTGGCCATTGGAAAGATACTGCACTTATGGTTGAGGGGCCAGCAGTCGATACTTTCTTAGTTCTCTTCCTTCAGATGTGGACTTACTCTCATGAAACACTGGATGTGACACCCTATATGGTTGAACATGAGGCCTTTGATACTCCTGGTTTTGTTGTTCCTTATGGAGATATTCCATTGGACAAGGATAAGGTTGGTGAGAATGTCTATATTGATATTCTTAACCATGCGCGTGATTTTGTCCATATCATGACACCTTATCTTATTTTAGATGGTGAGTTACTGCATGCTTTGAAGTTTGCGGCTGAGCGTGGGGTAGATGTCTGTATCATCATGCCTGGTATTCCTGATAAAAAGTCAGCTTACTACCTAGCTAAGACTTACTACCCAACACTGCTAGCCTCTGGCGTTAAAATCTATGAGTACACACCTGGATTTATTCATGCCAAGGTCTTTGTGAGTGACAATAGTCGGGCTGTTGTTGGAACGATTAATTTAGATTACCGAAGTCTATATCATCATTTTGAGTGTGCGACCTATCTTTACAGGACGTCATCAGTGGTTGGTATTGAGGAAGATTTCCAAGAGACAATGGCCAAGTGTCACCGAGTCAGTATGGCTGATGTTAAAAATCGACCATTCCACCAGAAGTGCTTGGGCTTATTGATCAGATTAGTTGCGCCATTGATGTAGTGACAAGACTTGTTAGAAGAGGGTTGAGCCCTCTTTTTTATAGTTTAAAATAAAGATAATGAAGTCAAAGGAGAAAATGATGTTAACCATTCGTCCAGCCAGCTTGTCAGATGCACAAGCTATCCAGACCATCTATGCACCTTATGTTGAGAAGACAGCCATAACCTTTGAATATGAGGTTCCCAGTGTTCAAGAGTTTGAAAAACGCATCAGTAAGACGCTAGAAAACTATCCCTATTTAGTAGCAGAAGAGGATGGCCAAGTTTTAGGCTATGCTTATGCTTCAACTTATTATGCTCGTACAGCCTATGATTGGACGACAGAGTTATCTATTTATCTTCATGAAGATGCACGTGGTCGAGGTTTGGGAAGCCAGCTCTATGATGCCCTAGAGGAGGAACTTGAAAAACGAGGCTTCTTACGTTTCCTAGCCTGCATTGCAGTTCCTAACGAGGCTAGTATTGCCATGCATGAAAAACGTGGTTATGTTCAAGTTGCCCATTTTCCAAAAGTAGGTTACAAGTTTGATCGATGGCACGATATTGTTTGGATGCAAAAGACCATAGATGGTCCTGTCAGGAAAATACAGTAGAAGCTTGCCGAGCCTAAACTACAATGGCTAATTATTTCTGCCTTTTACTTATGTTAAAATGAAACTAGAATAAATTGCTCAATGCAGGCAGATACTCACAATGTGCTTACAGTTTATTGTAGAAGAGGAGTACTCATATGGATACAAAAATTCTTTTGAAACTGTTAGAAGACCAAGCTGATCCAGCGAAAGTCCCAGCTATGGAAGCTTATATGAAAAATAAATTCAGCTTTCTTGGCGTTCAAAAACCAATTCTCAAAAAGATTGAAAGAGAGTTTTTTAAGCTTTCCATAAAGGATCCAATTGATTGGACTTTTGTGGAAGAGTGTTGGCAGAAACCTTACCGTGAGTTTCAATATATTGCTATGGATTATCTGGATAAAAAGAAGAAGGAGCTTAGACCTGAAGATTTTCCAAAGCTGAAGGAATTGGCTCAAACCAGATCATGGTGGGACAGTATAGATCAGTTGGACCGTATCATCGGGGAGATTACTTTCCACTACCCAGAAACCAAGAATATCATGCGTCAATGGAGTCTGGATGAGGATTTTTGGTTGAGACGTATTGCCATCGACCACCAGCTTATGCGTAAAGAATTGACTGATACAAACCTCTTAGCTGAGGTTATCTGTAACAACTTTGGTCAGACTGAGTTTTTCATCAACAAGGCTATCGGTTGGAGTTTGCGCAATTACTCAAAGGTAAATCCTGATTGGGTTCGAGCTTTTATTGATCAACATGCTAGTCAAATGGCATCTCTTAGCATTCGTGAGGGAAGTAAGTATTTATAGAACTCAAGAGCTTGACTCTGGCGTTCAATATGCTAGAATAGAAACATGCGATGAGTCGATTGGCTCTTTGGAGCCTTTTGCGCTGAGGAGGTCTACATTAGATTGTAACGCAGGAGCGGACCTTGAGTAGTTGTGTGAACCTGCTACTCTCATCGAAAGATGCCTCCTATCCCTTACCATTTGGTAGGGGATTTTTTCTTTATTCTTGACGGTTTAACCCTTTTCAACTGGGCTTAAACGTAGTATAATAGATTCACTAAACTAAATTGATAGAAAATTCCGAAAGAGGTTTTACTATGGGATACACAGTTGCTGTTGTCGGTGCTACAGGTGCCGTTGGTGCTCAAATGATCAAAATGTTGGAAGAATCAACACTTCCAATCGATAACATTCGCTACCTTGCGTCTGCACGTTCTGCAGGGAAAGTTTTGCAATTTAAAGGTCAAGATGTGACCATCGAGGAAACGACTGAAGACGCATTTGAAGGTGTAGATATTGCACTTTTCTCAGCTGGTGGATCTACCTCTGCTAAATATGCACCATACGCTGTTAAAGCTGGTGCAGTAGTCGTTGATAATACATCTTACTTCCGTCAAAACCCAGATGTACCATTGGTTGTACCTGAGGTCAATGCACATGCGCTTGATGCTCACAACGGTATTATCGCTTGCCCTAACTGTTCAACGATTCAAATGATGGTTGCCCTTGAGCCAGTGCGTCAAAAATGGGGCTTGGACCGTATCATCGTGTCAACTTATCAAGCTGTTTCAGGTGCTGGTATGGGAGCTATTCTTGAAACACAACGTGAGTTGAAAGAAGTTTTGAATGACGGCGTTAACCCACGTGATGTTAAAGCTGAAATCTTGCCATGTGGTGGTGATAAGAAACACTACCCAATCGCCTTCAACGCCTTGGCTCAAATCGACGTCTTCACTGAAAACGACTATACTTACGAAGAAATGAAGATGACAAACGAAACTAAGAAAATCATGGAAGACGATAGCATTGCTGTATCAGCAACATGTGTGCGAATTCCAGTCTTGTCAGCTCACTCAGAGTCAGTCTACATTGAAACAAAAGAAGTGGCACCAATTGACGAAGTGAAAGCTGCTATTGCAGCATTCCCAGGTGCAGTCCTTGAAGACGACGTTGCTAACCAAGTCTACCCACAAGCCGTTAATGCTGTAGGTTCACGTGATACATTTGTCGGACGTATCCGTAAAGACTTGGATGCTGAAAAAGGGATCCACATGTGGGTTGTTTCAGACAACCTCCTTAAAGGTGCCGCTTGGAACTCAGTCCAAATCGCAGAAACACTCCACGAACGTGGTTTGGTTCGTCCAACTTCAGAATTGAAATTTGAATTGAAATAGGAAGCGAAGCAGAAAGCAGTAACTCGAAGAGTTTGATTTCGTAGTTTCGCCCCCGCACAGTTGATTAGGAAGTACGAATGTTGTAGACATAAGTAGTTCCAATCAACCACTGCGTTATGATTCAGGAATCAGTAAGGAATTAGTGTTGTATTTAAATACTAAAATTAATCTGAATCCTATAAAGCAGAGAGATTTCTCTCTGTTTTTTTGTTTATTGGTCATCAAATTGAAACAATCAGTCCTCATGTTTTCAGAAAATTGTCAACTTATCTGTCTGTCTGGTCAAAATTATGGTAAAATGGAAAGGATTAGAAAACGGTTGAAGGAGAATATTATGTCAATTGATCAATTAAGAGATGTCAAACTGATCACAGCCCTTATTACACCTTTCCACGAAGATGGCTCAATCAATTATGATGCCCTTCCAGAATTGATTGAGCATCTTTTGGCTCACCATACAGAAGCTCTTCTTTTGGCGGGAACAACGGCTGAAAGTCCAACACTTACTCACGATGAGGAGTTGGAACTCTTTGCAGCTGTTCAGAAAATTGTTAATGGACGTGTGCCATTGATTGCTGGTGTCGGTACCAACGATACACGCGACTCTATCGAGTTTGCTAAAGAAGTTGCCAAATTTGGTGGTTTTGCAGCTGGTCTTGCTATCGTGCCTTACTACAACAAGCCATCACAAGAAGGTATGTACCAACACTTCAAAGCCATTGCGGATGCTTCTGATTTGCCAATTATCATCTATAATATCCCTGGTCGTGTGGTTGTTGAAATGGCTCCTGATACCATGCTTCGTTTGGCTGAACATCCAAATATCATTGGTGTTAAAGAATGTACCAGTCTTGCCAACATGGCCTACCTTATCGAACATAAACCTGAAGATTTCTTGATTTATACCGGTGAAGATGGAGATGCCTTCCACGCAATGAACCTTGGAGCTAATGGTGTTATCTCAGTAGCCTCTCATACAAATGGTGATGAGATGCATGCCATGCTTGAAGCTATTGAAAATAGTGACCTCAAAACAGCAGCAGCTATCCAACGTAAATTCATTCCTAAAGTTAACGCTCTCTTCTCAGTACCAAGTCCTGCCCCTGTCAAGGCTGTTCTAAACCATCTTGGTTTCGAAGTTGGACCACTTCGTTTGCCATTAGTTGCATGTACTTCAGAAGAGGCTAAACGTATCATCAAGGTTGTCCTTGAAGAAGATGTTGAAGCAACACGTGAGACAGTTACAGGTGTCGTTCGTCCAGATTATTAAGAAAATGAAGTTGAGTATAATGCTCAGCTTTTTTAGTGCAATAGTGTAATTGTCACTAAATCAGCAAATATAGGCTCTAAAAGCAGTTTTCCATCATGAAAATCTGCTTTTTTTGATATAATTGTAGTTAGTGTGTTTAAATAGAAAGGAAGTTTTATGAATCAACTTGAACAAAAACTTGAGCAGGACTTTGGTATTGTTTTTAACCAAAAGGATCTCTTAGAAACTGCATTTACACATACCTCATATGCCAATGAGCACCGCCTCCTAAACATTTCACATAATGAACGTTTGGAATTTTTAGGAGACGCGGCTCTGCAACTAGTCATTTCTGTTTATCTTTACAAACGCTACCCTAACAAGCCAGAGGGGGAAATGTCTAAGATGCGTAGTACTATCGTTCGTGAAGAGAGTTTGGCAGGCTTTACAAAGGCTTGCGGTTTCGAGCAGTATATTCGTCTTGGTAAAGGGGAAGAAAAATCTGGTGGCCGTGAGCGTGCCACTATTCTTGGTGACCTCTGGGAGGCCTTCCTCGGTGCCCTTTATCTGGATCAAGGGTTGCCTGCTGTTGAGAAATTCTTGAATCAGGTCATGATTCCTCAGGTTGAACAGGGGAACTTTGACCGTGTAACAGACTATAAGACAGCCTTGCAAGAGCGTCTTCAGGTCAATGGTACGGTTGATATTACTTATACCGTTATTGATGAGTCTGGACCAGCTCATGCCAAAGAATTTACTATGCAGGTAGCTGTTGATGGTAAGGAGCTCAGCACAGGTCTTGGAAAATCTAAGAAATTAGCTGAACAGGCAGCAGCCAAGGCTGCCCTTGAACAACTAGGAAATTAAGCATGTATTTGAAATCAATTGAAATGCAGGGCTTTAAATCCTTTGCGGACAAGACGCAAGTCGTCTTTGACAAGGGAGTAACAGCCGTTGTAGGTCCAAATGGATCGGGAAAATCAAATATTACAGAGAGTCTACGCTGGGCACTGGGTGAATCCTCTGCCAAGAGTTTGCGTGGAGGCAAGATGCCTGACGTTATTTTTGCAGGGACAGAGGTTCGTAAGGCTCTCAACTATGCGGAAGTGGCAGTCACTCTTGATAACAGTGATGGCTTTATCGCGGGTGCTGGTGAAACCATTCGTGTGGAGCGTCACATTTATCGAAACGGTGACAACGATTACTTGATTGATGGTCGCAAGGTTCGTCTGCGTGATATTCATGACCTCTTCATGGATACTGGTCTGGGGCGTGATTCTTTTTCCATTATTTCCCAAGGTCGTGTTGAGGCTATTTTTAATGCCAAACCTGAAGAACGCCGTTCTATTTTCGAAGAAGCAGCAGGGGTTCTCAAATATAAGACACGTAAGAAAGAAACGGAGAGCAAGCTTAATCAAACTCAGGATAACCTTGATCGTTTGGAAGATATCATCTACGAGCTGGACGGTCAGGTTAAACCACTTGAAAAGCAAGCTGCGACTGCCAAACGTTATTTAGAATTAGATGAGGAACGTAGACAGACTCAGCTTAATCTTTTGGTCCACGATATTGAAGTTGGTAAGTCTGAGTTGAGCCAGACCCAAGAGGATTTGGCAGAGGTCAAGGAAAAATTAACCAGCTATTATGAGGAACGCCATCGCCTAGAGACTGAGAACCAAGAACTCAAGCAGAAACGTCATCAAATTTCAGAACAAATTTCTTCTGACCAACAAACTTTGGTGGATGTCACACGTCTTATTAGTGACTTTGATCGTCAAATTGATCTTTATACCATGGAGAGTCAGCAGCGTTCAGAGAAAAAAGAGGAAACTGAAGCTCGTCTCGGTGAGTTAGAGAGTTTGAAAGCAGAAGCTCAGGCATCACTCGATAAGGTTAATCAAGGCCAAGTTGAATTGAATGCTGAATTGAATACTATTGCTCAGGAGCTGACTGCCATTCAAAAAGATTTGGAGCAATTTTCTGATGATCCAGATACGCTTATTGAACGTTTACGTGAGGACTATGTTGGTCTGATGCAGGAGGAAGCCAAGGTTTCCAACAGTTTGACTCAGGTCACCCACGACATGGATAGTCAGACTCAAGCATTGGAAGCTCAAGCTGAAGAATATAAACAAGCTCAGGCAGACTTGCTCTCCGCTCAGGAAATAGCTAGCGAAGCCCAAAAAGCTTATCAAGCGGCCCAAGAGAGTCTTCAAAGTCTCCTAGCTAACTACAAAGAAAAGGCTCAGGCTTATCAAACTATTGATAAGGACTATCAAGAGGCTCAAAAGCAGATGTTTGACCTCATGGATCACCTTAAGAGTAAAGATGCCCGTCGTCAAAGTTTAGAGTCTATCCAAAAAAATCATAGTAATTTCTATGCAGGGGTTAAGGCTGTCCTTCAAAATGCCCAATCCATTCAGGGAATTATTGGTGCTGTCAGTGAACACTTGACCTTCGATACGCGCTATCAGACGGCTCTTGAAATCGCTATGGGGGCTAGTGGGCAAAATATTATTGTTGAGGACGAAGCGGCTGCTAAGCGTTCGATTGACTACTTGAAGCGCAATCGTCAGGGTCGTGCGACGTTTTTGCCGTTGACCACAATTAAACCACGTCAACTTAATGGACAATTTGCTCAAAGTCTTGCCAATGCACCAGGTTTTATTGGTATGGCTTCCGATTTGGTTACCTATGAGGATCGCTTATCTAATATTTTCCAAAACCTCTTAGGGGTAACGGCAATCTTTGATACCATTGACAATGCTAATAAGGCTGCTCGAGCTGTTCGTTTCCAGGTACGTATGGTTACTCTTGACGGGTCTGAGATCCGTCCCGGTGGTGCCTTTGCAGGTGGTGCTAATAAGCAAAATAATAGTCTCTTTATCAAGCCTGAACTGGATGCATTGACTGCTGAAATTAACCAGATTAAGGCTCAATTAAGTGATAGTGAAGCCAAAGTTGAAGCCCTCCAAATCAAACGTAAGGCTCTACAGAAAGAGATAGAAGACCTTAAGATAGATGGTGAAAATGCTCGTCTTCAGGAGCAAAAACTAGGCTTAGAACACCAACAAGCCTTGTCAGAGGTGGCGAAAAATCAGGCTCTCGTGGATAGTTTCAAACAGGATTCTCAGGGAACTGATGGGGCAAATCTTCAAGATAAGGCTGAACAACTTAAAGCAGAGTTAGCACAAATTGCATCTAAGCGTGAGGCCATTAACGACCGTATTGAGGCTATTAAGGAAGACAAAGACGCACTTGGCCAACAAAAACAGGTTCTCTTAGACAAGCAATCTGAACTTCATTTGAAGGAACGTGAATTGCAAGCAGAATTGCGTTTTGCTAAGACAGAGAGCAATCGTCTTCAAGCCGACTTGTCTGAGTTAATGAAGGAATCGGATAGTCTTAAAGCGCTCCTTAATAATCAGGTCAATGATGACCAAACTGACCGTCTTCCGCATTTGCAAGCACAGCATAAAGAAGCTGTCCAACGTAAGGACGATTTGGAACAAGCTCTTGTCCGTGCCAAGATTCAGGTGCAAGATTACGAAGGTCAGTTGGAAGACTTGGAGGAGCGTTTGGCTAAAGCTGGCAATCGTAATGAGGATTTGATTCGTCAGCAGACTCGCCTGGAAGAGCGTGAAAGTCAGATTAGTCAATCACTTCGTAAGTTTGCGACTCAATTGGCTGAAGATTACCAGATGACACTTGAAGTCGCCAAAGGTCAGGCTAGTCCTCTTGACAATGTCGAACAAACTCGCCAGAATCTGCAAGGTCTTGAGCGTTCGATTAAAGCTTTGGGTCCGGTCAATGTAGATGCTATTGCCCAATTTGAAGAGGTTAAGCAACGTCTTGATTTCTTGAACGGACAAAAGGATGATTTGCTCGAAGCTAAGAGTCTCCTTCTGAATACCATAAATGACATGGATGATGAAGTGAAATCACGCTTTAAAGCAACTTTTGAGGCTATCCGAGAAAGCTTTAAACAGACCTTTACCCAGATGTTTGGTGGAGGTTCTGCCGACTTGATTTTGACCTCAGACAATCTCCTAGAGGCTGGGGTAGAAATTTCTGTGCAGCCACCAGGTAAGAAAATTCAATCACTTAACCTTATGTCAGGCGGTGAAAAGGCCTTGTCAGCTTTGGCTCTTCTCTTTGCCATCATTCGTGTTAAGACTATACCTTTTGTTATCCTAGACGAAGTAGAAGCGGCTTTGGATGAAGCCAATGTTAAACGCTTCGGGGACTACCTTAATCGTTTTGACAAGTCTAGTCAATTTATTGTGGTTACCCACCGTAAGGGAACCATGTCAGCAGCAGACTCTATTTATGGGGTGACCATGCAGGAATCTGGTGTCTCGAAAATCGTTTCGGTCAAACTGAAAGACCTTGATTTAGACTAAAAATAGATTATATTTTCATGAAAGATAGTTGATAGCTTTATCACTATCTTTTTTCATAGTCTCAAAAAATTGAAATGACTTTCAGAAAAAAATAAGGTTGCCGCGTCTATTTTACTGCTCATCTTTTTCAGTTTGAGACTAGGCTTATTTGATACGGGCATTGACCATTACTTGAATGATTTCTCCAAAAAGAATAGTTTCAAAAATACCTTATTGAATTGACGTAACTGTAGGCACTTGAAAGCACAACTAATTTTTGATAGAATGGTGGTAATTAAATAGAAGTCGTAGAGACTAGTAACCTTATGGAAATTGACAGGGATTGGGGGCCATGGACTGGAAGCCTCCTCAAGGGAAGTTCGGCGAATTCACTCATGAAAACGACTGACGAATCAAGGTCTGGGTAACCAGATAAAAAACGGATGGTACCGCGTGTCAACGCTCCGGGTTGGAGTTTTGGCATGTGGTTTTTTGTTTGCGATTCGAAATTGTTACATCAGAAAGGAATCTCATGGATTTACAAACACAATTGCAAGAGTTGAAAACCTCAACACAGGCTAAATTGGCTGAAATGCGTGGTGAACACTCTAAAGAATTACAAGAATTGCGTGTTGCAGTTTTGGGTAAAAAGGGCTCTTTGACAGATCTTTTGAAGGGGCTTAAAGACCTTCCTAATGAAGAACGCCCTAAAGTTGGTAAAATGGTCAACGAAGTTCGTGACGTTTTGACTGAAGCTTTTGATGAAGCCGCTAAAATTGTTGAAGCCGCTAAAATTCAAGCCCAACTTGACTCTGAAAGTCTTGACGTAACCCTTCCAGGACGCCAAGTTAAACTCGGTAACCGTCATATTCTTAGCCAAACAGCTGAAGAAATCGAAGACATTTTCTTGGGAATGGGCTTCCAAATCGTTGATGGGTTTGAAGTTGAGACTGACTATTATAACTTTGAACGTATGAACTTGCCTAAAGACCACCCAGCCCGTGACATGCAAGATACCTTCTACATTACTGAAGAAATTTTGCTTCGTACTCACACAAGTCCTGTCCAAGCTCGTACACTTGATAAACACGATTTTTCTAAAGGTCCACTTAAGATGATCTCACCAGGACGTGTTTTCCGTCGTGATACAGATGATGCGACTCACAGTCACCAGTTCCACCAAATCGAAGGTTTGGTCGTTGGTAAAAACATTTCAATGGGTGATCTTAAGGGAACGCTTGAAATGATTATCCAAAAAATGTTTGGTGCAGAACGTCAAATCCGTTTGCGTCCTTCTTACTTCCCATTCACTGAGCCTTCAGTTGAAGTTGACGTGTCATGCTTCAAGTGTGGTGGTAAAGGATGTAACGTATGTAAGAAGACAGGTTGGATCGAGATCCTCGGTGCTGGTATGGTTCACCCACAAGTGCTTGAGATGTCAGGCGTTGATTCTGAAGAATACTCAGGTTTCGCCTTCGGTCTTGGTCAAGAACGTATTGCCATGCTTCGTTATGGTATCAACGACATTCGTGGTTTCTACCAAGGAGATGTTCGCTTCTCAGAACAGTTTAAATAAGGTTTAGGAGGTTGTCATGTCAGTCGTTATTCGTAAGGTTCTTCCGGAAGAAGTAGCAGAATTAAAAGTTATCTCCGAAGATACCTTTAGAGAGACTTTTGCTCATGATAATACCGAAGCCCAGTTGCAAGGTTACTTTGACACCGCACTTTCTGAGGAAGTTCTCTTAGATGAAATCACTCATGAAGAATCGCGTTACTTTTTCATTCTCGTTGATGGTGAAAAGGCAGGTTTTCTAAAGACTAATGTAGGTTCTGCTCAAACAGAGCAGCACTTGGATAATGCCTTTCAAATTCAACGTATTTATATCAGTCAGGCCTTCCAAGGCATGGGCTTGGGTAAGCAACTCTTTGAATTTGCCCTACAAGAAGCTCGTGATTTAGGTTGTGATTGGGCCTGGTTGGGTGTTTGGGAAAGGAATTTCAAAGCACAGATATTTTACGACAAATATGGCTTCGAAAAATTCGCAGAACACGATTTTCTAGTTGGTGATGGAAAAGTAGACCGAGACTGGTTGTTTAAATTAAAACTATAAACCGATTATTAAGTTGATTGAGAGGATTTGATAAGACGATTAAACGTGTTAGTTCGTCTTCCTCTTATATCAGATATACATATTCCTAAATTACAGAAAGGATTTGAACCCGCCCTAAGAGTGGTTGAAGTTCTTTTTACATTTATCAGTTAAGCTGATAATTTTACAGAAAGGATTTGAATACGACCTCAAAGTTCGAGATTAGTTGTTTTTAAATCTGAATGTTTTGTTCCTAATCATACAGAAAGGATTTGAACCCACCCTAAGCTCTGGGCAAAAAAGATAAAGTCGCCTAGGTGCTGATGCACCAACGTTGCCTTTCCTATTTTTGCGGAGAGCTATTAACGGGCTTGGTATCATAATTATGCTAGTTAGTTATAAATGGTTAAAAGAGTTGGTTGATGTGGATGTTACCACTGCTGAACTCGCTGAAAAAATGTCGACGACAGGTATTGAAGTGGAAGGTGTTGAGACACCTGCTGAAGGCTTGTCTAAATTGGTTGTTGGTCATGTCTTGACATGTGAAGATGTGCCTGAAACACACTTACACTTGTGTCAAGTAGATACAGGAGATGCTGAAGGTCCACGTCAAATTGTATGTGGTGCTCCAAATGTCACTGCTGGAATCAAGGTAATTGTTGCCATTCCTGGTGCCCGAATTGCAGACAATTACAAAATTAAAAAAGGGAAGATTCGAGGCATGGAATCTCTCGGTATGATCTGTTCTTTGGCAGAACTTGGACTTCCAGATAACATTATTCCTAAAGAATTTGCGGATGGTATCCAAATTTTGCCTGAAGATGCTGTACCTGGAGATAGCATTTTCCCATATCTCGACCTTGATGACGAAATTATCGAATTGTCAATCACACCTAACCGTGCCGATGCTCTTTCTATGCGTGGTGTGGCTCATGAAGTTGCTGCAATCTATGGTAAATCTGTTCATTTCCCAGAAAAAACAGTTACTGAAGACAGCAAACCAGCTTCTGATAAGATTTCAGTAGCTATCGAAAGCGATAAAGTGGCTACTTATGCTAGCCGTGTGGTTGAGAATGTTACTGTTCAACCAAGTCCACAATGGCTGCAAAACCTTCTCATGAATGCTGGTATTCGTCCAATTAACAACGTAGTAGATGTGACAAACTATGTTCTTCTTTACTTTGGACAACCAATGCACGCCTTTGATTTGGACAAATTTGAAGATTCACGAATCGTTGCCCGTGATGCCCGTGAGGGGGAAAAATTGGTGACTCTCGATGGTGAAGAACGTGAATTGACTACTGAAGATATTGTTATTACAGTTGCTGACAAACCAGTTGCCCTAGCAGGTGTTATGGGTGGCGCTTCAACTGAAATTGACAACAATTCTAAAAACGTTGTTCTTGAAGCTGCTATTTTTGATGGCAAATCTGTTCGTAAGACGAGCAGCCGTCTTAACCTTCGTTCAGAATCATCATCACGTTTTGAAAAAGGTATCAATAACGATACTGTCCTTGAAGCGCTTGATTTTGCAGCAGCTATGTTGCAAGAATTGGCAAATGGTACTGTTCTTGCAGGCCGTGTTCAAGCAGGTTCAGTTGATACAGAGCCAGTTCAAGTTTCTACAAGTCTTGACTATGTGAATGTTCGCCTTGGTACAGAATTGACTTTTGCAGATATTGAAGATGTCTTTGCGAAACTTGGTTTTGGATTGACAGGTGATGCCGATAAATTCACAGTATCTGTACCACGTCGTCGTTGGGATATCAGTATCCAAGCAGACTTGGTAGAGGAAATTGCACGTATCTATGGCTATGAAAAATTGCCTACGACACTTCCAGAAGCAGCAGGGACAGCCGGTGAATTGACTGAAACACAAGTACTTCGCCGTAAGGTTCGTACCATTGCTGAAGGTGCTGGATTGACTGAAATCATCTCATATGCTTTGACAACACCTGAAAAAGCTGTTGAATTTGCTGTGACACCAAGTAATTTGACTGAGTTGATGTGGCCAATGACTGTTGATCGCTCAGCCCTCCGTCAGAACATGGTCTCTGGTATGCTTGATACCGTTGCTTACAACGTCAACCGTAAGAATAGTAACGTTGCTATTTACGAAATCGGTAAGGTCTTTGAACAAAAGGGTAATCCAAAAGAGGAATTGCCAAATGAAATCAATACCTTTGCCTTCGCTATTTCTGGTCTTGTAGCTGAAAAAGATTTCCAAACCAAAGCAACACCAGTTGATTTCTTCTATGCAAAAGGTATTGTTGAAGCACTCTTTGATAAACTTGAAGTTTCAGTTGACTATGTAGCGACAAAAGATCTCGCAAGTATGCACCCAGGTCGTACAGCTGCTATTGTACTTGATGGTCAAACTATTGGATTCCTTGGTCAAGTTCACCCACAAACTGCCAAAAACTATGGCATTCCTGAGACTTATGTGGCTGAAATTAACCTTAGTGCTGTAGAAGCTGCCTTGCAACCAGATCAACCATTTGTTGAAATCACAAAATTCCCTGCAGTATCACGTGATATCGCCCTTCTTCTCAAGGCAGAAATCACTCATCAAGAAGTTCTGGATGCTATCTACTTTGCAGGAGTCAAACGCTTGGTTGCCGTTAAACTCTTCGATGTTTACGCAGGTGAAAAACTTGGTGCAGGTATGAAATCAATGGCTTATAGCCTTACCTTCCAAAATCCAAATGACAACCTCACAGACGAAGAAGTTGCCAAATACATGGAAAAAATTACTAAAGCTCTCACTGAAAAAGTTAAAGCAGAAGTACGTTAATAGTTAGAAAATCCATCTGAGAAGATGGATTTTTAAGTTATTAGACGATATTACATAGAGGAGATAATTTGTTTTTAGAGTTCTTTAACGGGGTGTGGGGACATTACACTTTTGAATCTGATAAAGTCAATGTACTTATTGATGGCTTACCCAGTTTTGCCTATCCCTTGGGGCAATTAACATTTTTAGTGTTAGTATATAGGTTACTCGTTCATCAGAATGTTAAGAAGTTTTTAATCATGTCACCTCAAGATATCTGGGCTTGGCATAAAGAAAGGTTTTGTCAAAGTAAATTATCTTTCATTGTCATCCCAATAGTTTATCTGTTTATTTTCGGAATGACCTATGTTTTGGTTGAGGATGTTTTAGCTACCGTTACTATTTACAAGGATTATGGAGGACCTATAGCTAAAACCATTGATGGCAAAGTTGAACAAATAGATATTAGTCATGTTGGGTCTAAAACGAGTAGTGCTAGGATTAATGCTCACTTTGAAAGTTCTGACGGGCAGACTTATGACATTCACCTGATAAACGGCGATAAAAGAATTGCTAATCATATTCGACATAATCAGTCAATGTCCTATCCCTCAACTCTATCCTTTGATAGACATGGCAAACCACTTTACATTGCTAAATTCTGGGAATAAGCAGTCCGAATAGCTCTTTCAGTGACTTGCACTTGACAAATATGTAAATTCTTTGCATAATAAAAGAAAAAACTTGAAAAGAGGGTAGCCATGCAAATTATTAAACGTAATGGTCAAGTTGCTGAATTTGATCCTGATAAAATCTACCAAGCCATCTTAAAAGCAGCCCAGACTGTGTATGTTATTGATGATGCTTGGCGTCAAAACCTTGCTCAAGTCACTAAAAAAGTAGTACTTGATCTACAAGATGCTCAAGTGGAACGACCAACCATTAACATGATTCAATCATTGGTTGAAAATCGTCTCATGGAAGCTGGTTTTATCAATATTGCCGAGCATTATATTTCATACCGTTTGCAACGAGATTTGGAGCGTAACGGTTATGGTGACAAAGTAATCGTACACCTACGCTTTGAACAGACTAAATAATAAAAAGCCATTGCTTTGATGGCTTTTTTGTGTGTCTGAGTTTTTAGTCTGTCATTTTCAAAAGTTTTAAAAAAGTCTTCAGTTCTTTTCCATGTACTATTTGCATATAAGTCTCAGAAGTCGGTCTTATAAAGGATGTTTCTAAAAAGCGAATTTGTTTCTGAGCTTTGAAATTATCTAATAAGACCCCTTTTGGAAGCTTCCAGGTAATGTGTCTAGGAGAAATCTGATAGGGAATGGAAACCTTAGCTTTCTCGATAGTTTTCTGACTTTTAACCATGTTTTGTTGAAAAAGGTCTTTAAGTTTTTTAATATTTTTTTTGAACATACCATTATCGAGATAAATTGAAAGTGCTTTTTGCATGATGAGGTTGGTATCATAGTCAATAAGTCCTTTGTGAGCCAAAAAGGTAGCTCTGAGATTTGGTGGTAAGACAACACTCCCCAAACGTAATCCAGGGAAAAGTGCCATGGAAAAGGATTTGATATAAATGGTCTGATTTTGGGTATCGTAGTAGTGAATTGGTAGATTTTTACTATCGCTAAAGTCCCCCATATAGTCATCCTCGACGATATAAACATTATACTGACTGGCTAGTTGAGCCAGTTTTTCTTTTTCACTAGCAGTGTAGCTCAATCCAAGGGGATTAGAGTAACGACTAATGGTATAGAAAAACTTAAACTGACCAGACTTAAAGTACTCTTCCAAGCGGTCAAAATCTAAACCATCAAAACCACGGTTAATCGTCGCGTAAGATAGATTTTGACGATTGACTAGTTGGTTCATACGGTGGTAGGTAGGTTGTTCCAAAAGAATTTTGTGAGCACCATTACCGAAATCCATCTGTGATAGGATATAGAGGGCCTGTTGGCTTCCTGAAGTAATGACAATTTGATTTGAATTGACATAAATGTCGTCAGATGCAAGGCGATTTTTTAATGCTTCAACCAGTTCTTTTAGTCCAGCTTGCTCATGATAATAGTTGAAGAGGTAGTGTTGGTGGCCTGCTAAACTTTCATCTAAGCAAAGACGAAAATCCTCGTAGGCTAATTGATTATAGTCATTAAGGTTGAGTAGAACCTTATCGTTGGATTTAGAGACGCCCTCGAGAACATAATAGCCACTTTGGGGGACGGCATAAATATAGTTTTGATACTTGAGTTCCAAGAGTGCTCTTTGAGCAGTATCTTTACTGCAACCATGAGTTTGGCTAAGCTGACGAATAGATGGTAATTTACTTCCTTTCTCCAAATTACCGTTTTGGATATCTTTGGTGATAGTCTCAACTATTTCTTGATAAATGCTCATAACTGCCCCCTTACAGATTTTTTCTTATTCTACCCTATTTGTTCTCTGAGAGCAAGATGTCTGGAGACATTTGACAAGATTATTAGATTTTGACATAATAAAAAGGTTATTAGGAAATACTAAATTCCTATTTTAAACAAGTTTAAGGAGATTGTAAGAATGACATTTAAGAAAGTCTTAGGACTTATCGCTCTTGCCTGCTTAACCATTATTGGTTTGTCAGCCTGTACGCCGGATAAAGAGACTACTTGGACATACGATAAAAACAAAATGCAATTTGTGGGACAAGATGCTAGCGTACAAGTTCTTTCTGCAACTAAAATCGAATCACCAGAAGGTCAGAAAGCTGTACGTATTCACTATAAACTTAGCAACTCAAGTAAAGAAACCATGAATGCCTACACTCTTTTGATGAAGGTGGTTCTCGATGTTAAACAGGAGAAGGAAGAATTGAAGGTTGCGACAATGGTCTTCTCTAAAGATGATGACAGAGACAAGATTGCTAATAAAACCAAGATTGCTCCTAAGGAAGTTAAAGAAATCGTTGTTGACTATGCCGTTGTAGATTTTGATCATGAACTTAGCATTGATTTTTCTGATTACGGTACTAAGGCTAACGCGACTGCCAAGCTTTCACTACAAAATCTTGAAAAGGCACCTGTCAAATACTTTGAAAAAAAAGCTCAATAAGTCTTATCACCACATGAATGTGTGGTGTTTTTTTATTGTCTTAAATCTGTACCCAGACAGTAGTAAAAATACTATCTTGTTTAATCGTCAGAATTTTCATAAACTTATACTATATTTATTGACTAAGGAGTTTTAGGTATGTCAGCAAAACGTTTAACCATTTCTGCATTTTTCATGGCACTTGTCATTATTTTGAGCTCGAGTTTCTTATCTATTCCAGTGCCAGGAGGTCATTTCTATTTTAACGGGATTATTATTTTCCTAGTTGGTTTAATTTTTCCACCTACAGAAGCAGTTATTATTGCCGGAGTAGGTTCCTTTATTGGAGATTTTCTTTTCTACCCCCTTCCTATGTGGGTAACCCTAGTAACACACAGCCTTCAAGTTCTTGCTATTGCACTCATTGTTGGCGGACGCTTAGGAAAATTGAGTAAGTCTAGGGCAGCTTTAGGTCTCTTGATTGGGGCTATTATTGACTTAGTCGGATATGGCTTAGGAAGAGCCTTTATCTATGGAACGCCTGCCTATGCTATTATGAAGATTCCTTTTGACATTGTAGCTGCTATTCTTGGTTTAGGAGTGGCCTACTACATTTATTTCCACACAGGTTTTGTTAAACAGTTTAAAAAGACCTGGGAAGGAAAATAGATGACCAAAGTAATTGTTGCCAATGACCTGGTTGGTCTGGGTAAGGTTGCTTTAACTAGTAGCCTCCCTATCATGTCAGCTTGTCAAACTGAAGTTCTTCCTCTACCAACAGTCCTTTTATCTTCGCATACAGGGGAGTTTGAAAATATCTATGTACGGGATCTTACAGATGACCTAAAAGGGTTTTGTAAGCAGTGGGAGCACTTGGAATTTAAAGTAGATGGCCTTGTGAGTGGTTATTTTAAGTCAGAAGAAGCACTAAAGCGTGTAGGTCAATTGGCTCGCGATAAACAGATAGCTCTATTTGTTGACCCTATTATGGGTGACAATGGTTGTCTCTATCAAGGTTTTGATAGAAACTATGTAGAAGCTATGAAGGCTTTCTGTCAACAGGCAGATGTCATCATTCCCAATCTGACAGAAGCTGCTTTGTTGACGGATACTCCATATCTTGAAGCAGGTTCCTATGATAAAGTCACTGTTGAGAAGCTTCTGAGAGATTTAATCAAGATTGGCCCTCGAAAAGTTATTTTGACAGGTATCTCATTTGAGACAGATAAAATTGGGTTGGCTTATTTTGATAAAGAGACCAATCGAACGATTTATCGCATGCAAAAACGTTATCGCTATCATTTTTATGGAAGTGGCGATTTACTAACGGCAATCATATCAGCAGGTTACTTTTATGATCTTGATTTACTAAAGGTTTGTGATTTAGCCTTGGATGTCATGGATAGGGTTCTTTCGTCAACACTGTCCGATAGCCGTCCTTTAAAATATGGTCTTTGCTATGAGCCCCATATCGGTTATTTATTCAGTGGTTTTAACGCCCTATTGGAGGAGAAAAATGAAAAATGATAAAACTCGTGAATTAGTTGAATTGAGTTTGTACGCAGCTTTAATTATTGTGAGTGTACAGTTTATTCGTATTCCTTTTGGACCTCAATTTGTCCATCTGGGAAATGCCTTGGTTGTCATTGCTGTCTTAATTTTTGGTGCTAGAAAAGGTGCGCTAGTCGCAACAGTAGGGTTAGGGTTATTTGATATTTTCAATGGTTATGCTGCTGAGGTTTGGATTACTATTTTAGAATCTTTAATTGTTTGTTATGTTCTCTATCTTGTTTTTGAAAAGCTTCTAAAATCAAATGACAAAATGACTAACATCATAATCATTGGAGTCATAGCGGCAGTGACCAAAATTATTTTAAATTTTGTTAAGTATACGATTATTAATAGTGTTGTTGCGGCTTTACCACTCAATGCAGCCATGGTATTGGCACTTACTAAAATTGGTGGAACTTTTGGAACATCAGTTGTTACAATCATTGCGGTTCCTCTTTTATATCCTGTCTTCAAACGCATTTTGAAAAAAGACTAAAGATTGAGCAGGCGGGTCCTGCTTTTTCTTTTCGATTTTACATAAGCAAAGGTCCAAATTTATACTAAAAAATGGTAAAATAGTTAAGTTAATGTCAAGAAAGGAAAGGGCTGAAGACTGTTTTAGCCCAGATATGCTATGTCTATTTTAGAAGTCAAAAATCTTAGTCACGGATTTGGTGACCGTGCTATTTTTGAAAATGTCTCATTCCGTTTGCTCAAAGGTGAGCATATCGGTCTTGTCGGTGCTAACGGTGAAGGAAAATCAACCTTTATGTCTATCGTTACTGGAAAATTGCAGCCAGATGAAGGTAAGGTAGAGTGGTCTAAGTACGTGACAGCGGGTTATTTGGATCAGCACGCTGTCCTTGAAAAGGGGATGACCGTACGTGATGTCCTTCGTACAGCTTTCGATGAGCTTTTTAAAACTGAGGAACGTATCAACGAGATTTATATGTCTATGGCAGAAGAAGGTGCCGATGTTGATGCTTTGATGGAAGAAGTAGGTGAGCTTCAGGATCGGTTGGAGACTCGTGATTTCTATACCCTAGATGCCAAGATAGACGAGGTTGCTCGTGCCTTGGGTGTTATGGATTTTGGTATGGATACCGATGTGACGGATCTTTCAGGTGGTCAACGTACCAAAATTCTCTTGGCTAAGTTATTGCTTGAAAAACCAGATATCTTGCTCCTCGATGAGCCAACAAACTATTTGGACGCTGAACACATCGCCTGGCTTAAACGCTATCTCCAAGAGTATGAGAATGCCTTTGTTCTCATTTCGCATGATATTCCATTCTTAAACGATGTGATTAATATTGTCTACCATGTTGAAAATCAAGATTTGGTTCGCTATGCAGGTGATTATGACAATTTCCAATCTGTCTATGCTATGAAAAAAGCACAATTAGAAGCTGCCTATGAACGTCAGCAAAAGGAAATTGCCGACCTTCAAGATTTTGTTAACCGTAATAAAGCACGCGTTGCTACTCGAAATATGGCCATGTCTCGTCAGAAGAAATTGGATAAGATGGAAATTATCGAGTTGCAAGCGGAAAAACCAAAACCTGAATTCCATTTCAAGGAAAGCCGTACGCCAGGACGGTTTATTTTCCAAACCAAAGACCTCGTTATTGGTTACGACAGCCCTTTGACTAAGGCTCCTTTGAATCTTACCTTCGAACGTAATCAAAAGGTAGCTATCGTTGGTGCCAATGGTATTGGTAAGACCACTTTGTTGAAAAGTTTACTTGGGATTATTCAACCTCTTGAAGGAGAAGTTGAAACGGGTGATTTTATTGACCTAGGTTATTTTGAGCAAGAAGCAGAAGGATCACGTCAGACCCCACTTGAAGCGGTTTGGGATGCTTTCCCAGCTTTAAATCAAGCTGAGGTTCGTGCAGCATTAGCCAAATGTGGTTTAACTTCTAAACATATTGAAAGTCAAATTCAGGTCTTGTCAGGAGGAGAGCAGGCTAAAGTTCGTTTCTGTCTTCTTATGAATCGTGAAAATAATGTCCTTGTTCTGGACGAGCCAACCAACCACTTGGATGTTGATGCAAAGGACGAATTGAAGCGTGCCCTTCAGGCATTTAAAGGTAGTGTCCTAATGGTATGTCACGAACCTGAATTTTATGAAGGTTGGACAGACGTTTGGGATTTTAATGAGTTAGTATAATCAAAAAGAGTGTTGATATCTTCTCAATGAGTTGGAGTGTCACTCACTCTTTTTTTGAGTGGTCAAAGAGCCAAGTAGTAGTCATTAGGTTTTGATAATAGCTTAATGATAGAGACTCTAGGGTCAGTTAGTGATAAGAATATTTAACATAGCACACTAGTTAATATGAATTGAGCTAATAAAATGACGATTTTAAATAAAAATGTCTTATTTTGTTCAAAAAGTAACAAAGTTTGAGCATAAAACGTGTAACCGTTTTCTAATTGTGGTAAAATGATATAGTAAACTATTATCAAAAGAAAGTTGGATAAACTTATGTCAAAAATCGTAGTTGTTGGTGCTAACCATGCTGGTACTTTTAGTATTAATACTATTCTTGATAATTACGGAGACCAAAATGAAGTAGTTGTTTTCGATCAAAACTCTAACATTTCATTCTTGGGTTGTGGTATGGCACTTTGGATTGGTAATCAAATCTCAGGTTCTGATGGCCTTTTCTATGCCAACAAAGAAGGCCTCGAAAGCAAGGGTGCAAAAGTTTATATGAACTCACCAGTTGAGTCTATTGACTTTGACGGTAAAACTGTTACAGCTCTTGTTGATGGTAAAGAGCATGTTGAATCATATGACAAATTGATTTTAGCTACTGGTTCACAGCCAATCTTACCTCCAATCGATGGTGCTGAGATTAAAGAAGGGAGTCGTACTTTCGAAGCGACTCTTGAAAACCTTCAATTCGTTAAACTTTTCCAAAACGCTCAAGAAGTTATTGATAAGTTGAACGATAAGTCACAAGACATCAAACGTGTAGCAGTCGTTGGTGCAGGTTACATTGGTGTTGAATTGGCTGAAGCTTTCCAACGTCATGGTAAAGAAGTTATCCTTATTGATGTTGTTGACACATGTTTGGCAGGATACTATGATCGCGATTTTACAGACCGTATGGCTAAAAATATGGAAGACCATGGGATCCAATTGGCCTTTGGCGAAACTGTTAAAGCAGTAGAAGGTGAAACTAAGGTAGAACGCATCGTAACAGATAAAAATGCTTACGATGTAGATATGGTTGTTCTTGCCGTTGGTTTCCGTCCTAATACAGCCCTTGGAGCTGGTAAATTGGAAACATTCCGAAATGGTGCTTACCTTGTTAATAAGAAACAAGAAACATCAGTTAAGGACGTTTACGCTGTTGGTGATTGTGCTACGGTTTATGACAATGCTCTTGACGATGTCAACTACATTGCCTTGGCTTCAAATGCTGTTCGTTCAGGTATTGTAGGTGGACACAATGCCGGTGGTGGTGATGTAGAATCAAACGGTGTTCAAGGATCAAATGGTATCTCTATCTATGGTTTGAACATGGTTTCTACTGGTTTGACTGAAGAGAAAGCAAAACGTTTTGGTTTCAATCCAGCAGTAGTAGAATCAACAGATCTTCAAAAAGCTGCCTTCATGGAAGATGAAAATGACGATGTAACTATCAAGATTGTTTATGATAAAGATACTCGTAAAGTTTTGGGTGCTCAAATGGTTTCACACATGGATATCTCAATGGGAATCCACATGTTCTCATTGGCAATTCAAGAAGGAGTAACAATTGATCGTCTACAATTGCTTGATTTGTTCTTCTTGCCACACTTTAACCAACCACTTAGCTATATTGCTAAAGCAGCTATCTCCGCTAAATAATATTAAACAGCTAATTCATTTGAATTAGCTGTTTTTCTTTTTAAAATACTAAAAAACCTCCAACTGGAGGCTTTTATTTAACTAAAGTAAGATTAGTTTTTTGAAGCTTCTTGGAATTCAGGGTTTTTCCATGCTTCATCAATGATAGCTTGCAATTCATCAGCAGAAGCTTTCATCTTTTGTTGTTCCGCATCGTTCAATGGGATGTTTACTGGACGTACGATACCGTGTGCACCTACGATAGCAGGTTGACCGATAAAGACGTTGCTTACACCATATTGACCTTCTTGGAATACAGACAATGGAAGTACTGCATTTTCATCGTCAAGAATAGCTTTAGTGATACGAGCAAGGGCTACTGCGATACCGTAGTATGTAGCACCTTTTTTGTTGATAATTGTGTAAGCTGCATCACGAACACCTTCGAACAATTCAACCAATTCAGCTTCTTGAACGTTTTCTTTGTCTTTAAGGAACTCTTCAAGGTTGACACCGGCGATGTTAGCGTGTGACCAAACCGCAAACTCTGAGTCACCGTGTTCACCCATGATGTAAGCGTGAACTGAACGAGCATCGACATCAAGTTTTTCAGCAAGTGCTTGACGGAAACGAGCTGAGTCAAGTGAAGTACCTGAACCGATAACGCGTTCTTTAGGGAATCCTGAGAATTTCCATGTTGAGTAAGTCAATACGTCAACTGGGTTAGCTGCCACAAGGAAGATTCCTTTGAAGCCTGATTCAACAACTTGAGTAACGATAGATTTGTTGATAGCAAGGTTTTTACCAACAAGATCAAGACGAGTTTCACCTGGTTTTTGTGGAGCACCAGCAGTGATAACTACAAGGTCAGCATCCGCACAGTCTTCATATTTAGCTGCGTAGATTTTTTTAGGTGAAGTGAAAGCAAGTGCGTGGCTAAGGTCAAGCGCATCACCAACAGCTTTTTCAAACAATTGTGGAATTTCGATGATACCTAGTTCTTGAGCGATACCTTGGTTTACAAGTGCGAAAGCGTAAGATGAACCTACGGCACCGTCACCAACAAGGATGACTTTTTTGTGTTGTTTAGTTGCAGTCATGGTCTAAACATCTCCTTAATTTTTTATTGGGTTACCCCATACACTGCTTATTCTACCATTTTAAGTGATGGATGTCACGAAATATTAAGGAATTATCAAATGAAAGCGTTTTAGGGAACTGAAATATAAAGCGTTTTATGGTATAATATTATAGAAATTTTCCATTCTCTTTTATGAGAATTTAGAATGATTTGAATGAAAGAAAAGAGGCATTTTTAGAGTGCAAGATAATAATTTAATTGACGTTAATTTGACGTCTGAGATGAAAACGAGTTTTATCGATTATGCCATGAGTGTTATCGTATCTCGTGCACTCCCAGATGTTCGTGACGGTTTAAAACCGGTACAACGTCGTATTCTTTATGGAATGAATGAGCTTGGGGTGACACCTGATAAGCCTCATAAAAAATCTGCTCGTATTACCGGGGATGTTATGGGTAAATATCACCCACACGGTGACTCATCTATCTATGAAGCCATGGTTCGTATGGCTCAATGGTGGAGTTATCGTTACATGTTGGTTGACGGCCACGGAAACTTTGGTTCTATGGATGGTGATGGTGCAGCCGCTCAGCGTTACACTGAGGCTCGTATGTCTAAAATCGCCCTGGAGATGCTCCGTGATCTCAATAAGAATACCGTAGATTTTCAAGATAACTACGATGGTTCTGAACGTGAGCCAATTGTTCTTCCATCACGTATTCCAAATCTTCTTGTTAATGGTGCTACAGGGATTGCGGTTGGTATGGCGACCAACATTCCACCACACAATTTGGCTGAAACTATAGATGCCGTTAAACTGATGATGGACAATCCTGAAGTCACAACCCGTGAATTGATGGAAGTTCTTCCTGGTCCAGACTTTCCAACTGGTGGTTTGGTCATGGGGAAATCTGGTATTCACCGTGCTTATGAAACTGGTAAAGGCTCTATTGTTCTTCGTTCGCGTACCGAAATTGAAACAACAAAATCAGGTCGTGAGCGCATTGTAGTCACTGAGTTTCCTTATATGGTCAATAAGACTAAGGTCCATGAACACATCGTTCGTTTGGCCCAGGAAAAACGTATTGAGGGGATTACAGCAGTTCGTGACGAGTCTTCTCGTGAGGGGGTACGTTTTATCATCGAAGTGCGTCGTGATGCATCTGCCAACGTAATCTTGAACAATTTGTTCAAATTAACTCAACTTCAGACAAACTTCAGCTTCAATATGTTGGCCATTGAAAAGGGTGTGCCCAAAATCCTTTCCTTGCGTCAAATTTTGGCTGACTATATTGCTCACCAACAAGAGGTTGTGGTCCGTCGTACACAGTTTGATAAGGATAAGGCTGAAGCACGTGCCCATATTTTAGAAGGCTTGTTAATTGCGCTTGATCATCTGGATGAAGTGATTACGATTATTCGTAACAGTCAAACTGATGCAGAGGCTCAAGCCGAGTTGATGGCTCGCTTTGAACTCACTGAACGTCAAAGTCAAGCCATTCTTGATATGCGTTTGCGTCGTTTGACCGGTTTGGAACGTGATAAGATTCAAAATGAGTACAATGATCTCCTTGCCTTGATTGCTGATTTGGCTGATATTTTGGCAAAACCAGAACGTGTCATTGCTATCATCAAGGAAGAGTTGGATGAAAGTAAGCGTAAATTCGCAGATGTCCGTCGTACAGAACTGATGGTCGGTGAAGTTGTCTCACTTGAAGATGAAGATCTAATCGAAGAAGAAGATGTCGTTATCACTCTTTCTAGCAAGGGATATATCAAACGATTGGCTCAAGACGAATTTCGTTCTCAGAAACGTGGAGGACGTGGAGTTCAAGGAACAGGTGTGAACGATGACGACTTTGTTCGAGATATTGTCTCAACAAGCACTCATGATCACCTTTACTTCATGACTAATAAGGGGCGTGTATACCGTCTCAAGGGGTATGAAATCCCTGAGTATGGTCGTACGGCCAAAGGCTTACCTATTGTCAATCTCTTGAAGTTGGACGAAGGTGAAACAATTCAAACAGTGATTAATGCTAAGAGTGATGAAGCGTCAGATAATAATCACCTTGTCTTTGTAACTCGCCAAGGTTTAGTGAAACGAACTAAGGAAGCGGAATTCAAAAATATCCGTCAAAATGGATTGATTGCCTTGAAACTTAGAGAAGGTGACGAGCTAATCAATGTCTTCTTGACTACTGGTAATGAAGAAATTATTATTGGTACTAAATTTGGTTACAGTGTGCGTTTCAAAGAGGATACTATTCGCAGTATGAGTCGTATGGCCGCTGGTGTTAAAGGGGTAACCCTTCGTGACGGTGACCAAGTTGTTGGTGCAGCAGCTATTACTGAAGACCAAGAAGTATTGATTGTCACCGAAAAAGGTTACGGTAAGCGTACCTCAGCTACTGAATACCCAACTAAGGGTCGTGGTGGTAAAGGTATTAAGACAGCTAATATCACTGATAAAAATGGTAACCTAGCAGGTATTGTAACAGTTTCTGGTGATGAGGATATTATGGTCATAACTGATACGGGTGTCATTATCCGTACTGCAGTTGCTAATATCTCTCAAACTGGTCGTGCAACTCAAGGGGTTAAGGTCATGCGTTTAGATGATACTGCTCGTATTGTCACCTTTGCTTTGGTTGAACCTGAAGAAGTTGATCAAGTTACTGAAGACCAAGAAAGTGGTGATAATTAATGAGAAAAGATAACAAAAATAAGACGCCTAAAAAGCATCGTAAGTGGCTTGAGGTCCTTCGTTGGATCTTGATTGTTGTTCTCTTGGTTGTTGGTTTAGCTTTAATTTTCAATAAATCGATTCGAAACACTGTAATTGCTTGGAATACTAATAAATATCAAGTAAGTAAGGTTTCTAAGAAGACTATTGAGAAAAACAAGGAAGCTAAGACGAGCTTTGACTTTGATACCGTTAAATCAATTAGCACTGAGTCTGTCTTGCAGGCACAAATGAATGCTCAAGAACTTCCAGTAGTTGGTGGTATTGCTATCCCTGAGGTTGGTATTAATCTCCCTATTTTCAAAGGACTTGGTAATACAGAGCTTACCTACGGTGCTGGAACTATGAAGGAAAATCAAGTCATGGGGGGAAAAAACAACTATTCACTAGCTAGTCACCACGTCTTTGGTATCGCTGGGGCTTCTGATATGCTCTTCTCACCATTAGATAGAGCAAAAAATGGCATGAAGATTTATCTTACGGATAAAAATAAGGTCTATACTTATGTTATTAGTGAGGTGAAGGTTGTCCAACCAACTGAAGTAGCAGTAGTTGATGATACACCTGGCAAGTCTGAAATTACCCTTGTAACATGTACGGATGCTGAAGCAACTCAGCGTACAATCGTCAAAGGTGAATTGAAATCACAGGTAGATTTTGACAAGGCAAGTTCAGATATTATTGAAGCCTTCAATAAGTCATACAATCAATTTCAAAGTTAAGAAAAGGCCATAAGGCCTTTTTCTATGGAGGGAAAAAATGTTTTTGAAAACAATACACCATGTCGCTATCATTGTTTCTGATTATGATTCATCTCGAGATTTTTATGTTAATAAACTAGGTTTTGAAATTATACGTGAAAATTATCGTCCGGAACGTCATGATTATAAATTAGATCTACGTTGTGGTGATATAGAACTGGAAATCTTTGGAAATAAGACTAGTGATCTAGCCTATGTGGAGCCACCAAAACGTCTGTCTTATCCTGAAGCATGTGGATTACGTCATTTAGCTTTTAAAGTGGCTAATATTGAAGAGGTTGTCAAGAGTTTAGAAGAAAAGGGTATTTCCTGCCAACCTATTCGTAAGGACACTTTTACCGGTGAAAAGATGACTTTCTTTGCTGATCCGGATGGTCTTCCCTTGGAGTTGCATGAGTAGTTTTTTTTGACCTTAATTTTTTAAGTCATGGTATAATAAATTCACGGTTGGTCTCATACCAGTCGTCTTTCAGGAGATTATGGAATAATATTCTATTTTCGAAAGGAAACACACATGAAATTGAAAAAACTTCTTGTTACTGGGATGGCTTTATTGGCTTCAGTAACAGCCTTCACTTCGGTTGCGCAAGCAGCAACGTCATCGCAAGTCCAAAAGGTTATTGATGAATCTTATGTTCAACCAGACTATGTGATGGGTTACTCATTGTCGGAAGAGCAACGTAATGAAACCTTGAATTTGTTAGGGTATGATAGTAGTAAGGATACCAATGTTAAGACACTTACGACATCTGCTTATGCGAATATCATGAATGTTGCTGACGATTCTAGTCTTCAGCTATATTCTTCAGTAAAGATTGCTAAGCTAGGTGCTAAGGAAACCTTGAGTGTAGAGATTGTGACACCACAAAATATCACAAAAATCACTCCAGATATGTACCGTAATGCTGCCACGACACTTGGTATCGAACATGCTAAGATTACAGTAGCAGCACCTATTCCAGTAACTGGGGAAAGTGCCTTGGCTGGTATTTATTATTCTCTAGAGCAGAATGGAGCTAAAGTCTCAGATGAAAGCAAAGAGCTTGCTCAGGAGGAGCTTAAAACCCTTTCCCAAATCAATGAGGAAAATTCAGGTAAGAGTAACTATGATGCGGATAAGCTTAATGTAGCTATGACTGATATTAAGTCAGCAGTTGCTAATAAGGGGAATAAGTTGACTGAAGACCAAGCTAAAACGATTGTTCAGCAAACGATCAATAATTACAACTTGGATCTTTCTGGTACACAAATTAACCTTCTGGTGAATTTTGCTATGAATTTATCTAAGTCTTCAATCATTGATAGTGCTAACTTTAAGTCAACCTTGAGTTCACTTAAAGATTCTATCGTTTCGAAAGCTGGTAATACCTTCTCTGGAATCAACCTAAATTTTAATGCCAACAAAGCAGTTGAGAATAGCAAAAATATTTTCTCAAAAATCTGGCAAGCTATTGTAGATTTCTTTACTGGTCTTTCTAAATAGTGAAAGAGCTGTCCATTTGGATGGCTTTTCCTATTTTTTAGCTCTTTGTCAATTGTAGTGGGTGACGAAAAGCTAATATCTAGATAGGGGCATAAAAACTCAAAAGCTTGTCTAGAATTTCTTTATTCGTCAAGTGCCTGCGAAAAGTAGGACGATAAAATCGCTTAGCACTGAGTTTACAACTATCTTGTTGAATGAGCTTTCAATAACGTTTGATTGTCTTGTATCCATGAGGTTCTCGCTCAAATTGATTTATGATTTGAACACGCATATGACTCATAGTACGGATAAGATCTAAGGTGTTGGAGTAAAACTGTTCACTGAACTGTTTCAGCCTGAGTTTAGAAATATAATAACGAAGGGTGAAAGTAATCAAGTACAATTTTAGCATGTGGAAAAAGCTGTTTAGCCAAGTCATAGTAAGAGCTAAACATATCCATAGTAATGATTTTCACTCGACATCGGACTACTCTATCATATTTAAGAAAGTGATTTCGGATGATCTCTGGAAGACGAGAAAAATCATACTTAAAACGGAAGTCATTGAGCTTACGAATGACAAATGACAGTTGACGTTGAAATGGGGAGCAGATGTGCAATATCGGTCATAGAAGTCTTTTCAATTAACTTTTGAGCAATATTTTGATTGATGATACGAGGAATTTGGTGATTTTTCTTGACGAAAGATGTCTCAGCGACCACCATTTTCGAACAATAGTAGCACTTAAAACAACGCTTTTTCAGCAGAATTCTGGTAGGCGTACCAGTCATTTCAAGGTAAGGAATCTTAGACGTTTTTTGAAAATCCTATTTCTTCATTTGGCTTTCGCAATCAGGACAAGATGGGGCATTATAGTCCAGTTAAGCGATGATCTTCTTGTATGTATCCTTATTGATGATGTCTAGAATCTGGATATTAGAGTCTTAAATATCGAGTGGCTTTGTGATAAAGTGTAATTCTTTCATATAATTCATTTCTAATGAGTTGTTCTGTTACTTTTCCTTATAGATCTTATGGGACTTTTTCCTACAAGCAAATAGGCTCCATAAGATCTATAGAGTTTTATCCACTACAAAAGTTACAGGAATTGGTTTTTGTTAAGGAAGTATATAAATCAGATAAGAGAAAAAGTCAGCACATCATGCTGACTTTTTTCTAGCTTATAAAGTATTGGATAAATGAATCTCATTTGATAAAGTATTAAGATGATTGACCAAATCCATGATTGACAGATGGTTTTGGCAAATAAACTTCTTGGTGATATCTGGAATATAGAAATTAGACACGATGACATCGTAATCTGTCTGATTTAAAATCTCAGGACTTGTTTCTAATTCATCCCAAATATCGAAGGTGAAGCGGTTATTACAGTAATAGGAGAGCATATCAACAAAAGTAAGGGATATAGCATGGTCAAAGTTACTGATAATCAAAACCCTGATAGGTGGTCGATTTTCTAACAACTGAGTAGAGAGGTGTTCAGCATGGGTTAAGATGGTGTACATCAAGTGTTCCAACTGTTCAGGATGGTCATGCTGTCCAATTGCTTGACGGTATTGAGCCAGTTCTTGACGCGCACTTCCCATAAAGTCTGGGAAGTAAACTTCGAATTTTTGAATCGTCAATGCTTTTTGTTCAAATAAGATTGGGGTAGAAAAGATTTCCTGTCTTTCAAATAAAGCAGTGTTGTGCAAATGCCAAATCAGTTCATCGTGGTTGGTAAAAGTAATCTTATATTGTTTTGATAGGCGTTCTAATATTTGACTAAGTAATTGGTAAGAGTATCTTGCTTCACTGTTCTCTTCTAAAGAGTTGAAGAATTCTTGAGGATCTAAGAAAAGATTGTTTTGAATAAAGGATATAAAAATTTGGGCAATGATATCTGGAGTGATTTCCAGCCCCAATTTCTCAGAGAAATGGACAAGTATCTCCTCAAAGTTTGGAATACTTTCCAAAATAGGATAGTATTCATCATAGAAATGATTTGGTAAGTCGATAAAATGACCATTTTTGATGCGGTAAATACTGATAGCTATCATCAGTTTGTACATTCTATAAATTGAAAATCGCATTGGATAATTCGTAATTTTATAGAAGAAGTCAATAAACTCTGTTAAATCTTCCTCAGGAAGGTCAGGAAAAGGCCAATCAAGGAAATAATAGCGCTCAGAAAAATATTGGGCAAAAAAATAGCGAATATCAATCTCATTCCCACGTATCTCGGATGGAGTAAAAGATAATTCTATTTGAAACTGAGATGATAGAGTTTTTGTAATATTTCGACCTAATCGATAGAGATTAGCATTACTAGAATGAAGATTTTCTATTGTTCGATAAATAGGTAGGCCCTCATTGAAAAATAGATACTCTAGTAATCGAAAAGATTGAGAATGAGCTAGAAAATACTGATAAACATCTTCAAAACTAGTATTAACTTCTAAATCAATCATAATTCCATTAATGGAAGATTGGATATCTATAGTTGGAAAGGCAGTACGCAATTCATTTAAATCACTTTTTAAGATTCGCTCAGTACATCCTAACATGTCGGCAAGTTCATGTAATTTCAACCAATCACGATGTTGGATTAGGGTTTCCATTAAACGTAATTGTCGCTGATCTTTCGTAGATAAAAGGTTACGCATGTAGATAATTTCCTCCTCGGTTGATTATATCACATTCTTGTCTAAAAAGTACAATAAAATTAGAATCAGAAAATTGTCGTTAGTAGTCAGAGAATTTAGAATAATATAAGCGACTCTTAGGTGCAAAAACATAATATATCGATTATTTAGAAAATATTGATTTATATATCAGATGGTTGTAGATTAGAAATTGTAGAATATTATTTAGGAGTTCAAAATGAAACATTCACATAAGAAAGCATTTGACTGGTATAGCATGCATCAACGATATTCTATTCGTAAGTATCACTTTGGTGCGGCTAGTGTCTTGCTCGGGACAGCCTTAGTCTTGGGAGCTGCTGCTAATGCGCAAGCAGTACAAGCGGAGGAACAAAATCCAGAAGTAACTAACATTGTTACTGTTGATAAGGTAGAAGAAGCTACGAAACCAGTAGAAGTCTCTACCCCTAAAAAAGAAACAACCTATGCAGCTCCAACTGTTGCTCATCCAGTAGAAACGACTCCAGCTAAAACTGAAGAAGCTACTAAACTAGCAGAAGTCTCTACACCTAAAAAAGAAACAACTTACGCAGCTCCAACTGTTACTCATCCAGTAGAAACGACTCCGGTTAAAACTGAAGAAGCTACTAAACCAGCAGAAAAAGTTGAAGAAGCAAAAGATAAATCAGCTAATATTGGTCTAGAGCTTCGTTCTAACTCTGACAAAGGAACTGTATCAGAAACGCCTGTAGCGAAGAAAGCTGATACAGTTGAAGCAAAAGAAGAGGCTAAGCCAGCTGCAACAACGTCTGATCGCTCAGCTGTTGATAGTGTTGTTTTGCCAACTAGCACAGCTGCTAAAGTAGAAGCAACTAATGAAATCTTGAAACCAGGATTGAGCCTTTCTGATGCTCGTCAAAATCCAGCAATTCGTAAGGAAGACTTAGATAAGGGACACAGTGGCTTTAGAGCGTCTAGCAATCCAGCAAACCCAATTGTTTCAGGTTCTGGAAATACAGTTGCATTTACAGATATTAGTCAAGGTGGTCGTAGTTATAGTTTCCGTGGCTACGGGAACTCACGTGGTGGTAATTCCATTCATTACGATGTAACAACAGTACGTCAAGGTAATAAATTGAATTTCACAATCGACTATTCTGGTCCAGGTGAATTTGTTAATAATAACTTTATCTTGGATAAAGGGGATGGATTTGGAAATCCTTCAAATGCAACCATCACGACTCCAAGGTTGAGAGAACAAACAAGACCTGTTAGTCAGGGTGGCAACTTCGTATCGCACTCAGGATACAGTATGACTTCTGCTACATCAACGAGTGAAAAACAAACAATCAGATTTAGTTTGCCTATCATTAATCCAAATGGTGACTTGTCTGTTCGTTTGAAACCAGTTACTTTTAACGTGGACCAAGGTGGTGGTAGTGCCGCTACTAGCAATGACCCATACAGCAACTCCAACTATTATTATAGAGCAAACCCACTATACTTGGATGCAAACCCTTATGGTGGTACTAATAACAAGACTGTTTCAGAAGACATTGACTTCTAAACTGTCTATCTTCCAACTAGTAAGTTACTAGAAGGTCAAACTAGATTAGTTCGAGAAGGTGAAAAAGGACAACGTCAAATTACCTATAAAGTACATCGATTTGGTAACGAAACACTTTTAGGATTACCAATTAGTAATTCTGTTACTAAAGAAGCTAAGCCACGTATTATGCAAATTGGTGTGGCTAAAGAGCTGATCGATACAGTAAAACCACGTGTCGATCAAAATAAAGTCGGTGATACAAATAACCTCACTTTCTATCTTGATAACGATGGAAACGGTGTTTATACTGAAGGTGTAGACGAACTTGTTCAAAAAATTGCTATTAAAGATGGAGCTAAAGGTGAAAAAGGAGACCGAGGCGAACGTGGTCTCACTGGAACTAAAGGTGAAAAAGGAGACCAAGGTGAACGCGGTCTGACTGGAGCTAAAGGTGAAAAAGGAGACCAAGGTGAACGCGGTCTCACTGGAGCTAAAGGTGAAAAAGGAGACCAAGGTGAACGCGGTCTCACTGGAGCTA
>NZ_CABQHE010000003.1:0-189334 GCF_902463925.1 uncultured Streptococcus sp.
TCTTCCGAAACAGCTTATTTATAATATCATCTCTATCTTGTCTTGTCAATAACTTTTTTAAAGTTTTGGAACCTTTACGAGTTAGAGACAAATCACTTAAGACAACTTTTATATCTTAACACCCTTTTGGATAGCTGTCAAGAGGTTTTTAAAAAAATAATAAGCAGGGTATAAACCTGCTTATTATTTTGCTTCAATCAAGCCATAGTTACCATCTTCACGCTTATACAGTACGTTAGTCATATGATCTTTGCTATCAGTATAGATAAAGAAATCGTGTCCCAACAACTCCATTTGAAGAATTGCTTCTTCAACATCCATTGGTTTCAACTCAATATTTTTAGTTCTTACAACTTCAACAGTTGGTGCTTCTTCAATTTCTTCTTTATTAAATTCAGCTGAGAACACTTCACCTCTTGAAACTTTCTCACGATGCTTACGTGCAATTTTTGTTTTGTTTTTACGGATTTGTCTTTCAATCTTATCGACCACTAAGTCAATAGAACCATACATATCTTGTGAAACATCTTCTGCACGTAGTGTTACAGAACCTGTAGGGATAGTAACTTCTACTTTAGCTGTCTTTTCGCGATAAACCTTAAGATTTACACGTGCATGTAGTTCTTGGTCTTCGTTGAAGTATTTTCCAACTTTGCTAAGTTTACTTTCAACATAGTCACGAAGTGCTTCAGTTACTTCGATGTTTTCGCCACGGATACTATATTTAATCATAAAAGACCTCTTTCTCGCTTGTTAGCGTTTTCTTTATCTTTATTATATCCTTTTCATGAAAATTTGCAAGGGTTTTTATTATCTAGCCAAGGAAAAGGTCAAAACTTCTTTAACATCCAAGTCATCTAATAGTTTGACCATTTGATACAGGGTAGATCCTGTTGTGTAAATATCATCGATTATGATGATCTTACTTGGCAGCTCAATACCTTTCTTCAAACTGAAAGGATTATCTTGACTTAACCTCTCTTCGCGTGTTCTCGAGGATTGCTTCTCAATATCTCTTTTCTCAAAAATATTTTTATAGGGGATTCCCTCTAGCAATCCTTTAACTTGATTGAATCCTCTATCTTCCAAGCGTTCTTCCGACAAGGGGACAGGTACTAAGATATATCCTTTCTTTAAAAAAGACTTTAAATTGGTTTTAATTTCTTGGTGAAATATTTTTCTAAGGCAATAATCTCCCATAAATTTATAGCGACTAAAATACTCTTTCATATTTTCTTCATAACAATAAATGGCAAAATGTTTTGGAATATAGCCTTTCTTCGCCCAAATTTTGCAATCAATGCAACCATTGCGATCTATTATTTTACAACAATTTGGACATCTCCCCTTCCCAAGCTTTTTAAATTGACCTTTACAATCTTCACAAGAATACTCTCTTCTTTGTTTAAACATAATTAAATCACTTAATTGAGCTACTGATTCAATCCATTCATTACATAGTAGACACTTCATTTTCAAAGCCTCCTTTTTTATTCATTGCATTTATTTCTTTCCGACATTGCAACATTGATTTAGATAATCCTTCATGAAAGAAATAGAGTTTCCCTGTAGGCCTCTCGGGCGAACGCCCCACCCTACCACCAATCTGAATAAGACTCGAACTAGTATATAAGTGATGATTTGCCATACAAACAAAAACATCTACTTGTGGAAAGGTAACACCACGTTCGAGAATAGTTGTTGTCACTAAGATTGACAGTTCTTTTTTTCGGAATTTCTCTACGATGGTTGAACGCTCCTCGCTTTTTGATGAAACAAAGACTATGTTTTCAGTAGGAAGGTATTTTTTTAGGGTAATACTAAATTTTTCACCTATTGCTATATTTGGGAAAAAGATCAATAGAGGAAAATTTGATTTACGCTGCTTCTTAATCTGGTGAATTAGAGGACTTGGGAGCTTGCCTTTCGTCAACGACTTTTGTAACCTTCCTTGCCAAAAGAAACGAGGAAAGACTAAAGGATTTCCATGGAAGCGTCTGGCAAGGTGATGCTTTTCTAAAGCTCCAAGGCGAACTTGCTCTTCTAAAGCTAATGTAGAAGTTGCTGTTAAGTAAATATACCGACCTGTTTCCGTCTTTGCTTGTTTAACAGCATGATTTAACATGACATTCCCTACAAAGGGGAAGGCATCAACTTCGTCAACAATAATCAAGTCAAAGCTATGATAAAATTTTAGTAATTGATGAGTGGTAGCTATAACGAGCGGACTACCATCATATGGTTCACTATCAGCATGAAGCAGAGAAATACTACAAGTAAAATCTTTCTGCATACGTAGAAACAATTCTCGACAAACATCAACTCGGGGACTTGCAATGGCGACACGATTTTTATTTTCAAGAACATAGGCAACAATCTTATAAATCATCTCTGTCTTACCAGCACCAGTCACTGCATGAACTAGACTGTGTTTTTGGTTTTTATAAGTCTTTAAAAGCTTTTCCGAGACCTCATTTTGATAAGGAGTCAGTTTTCCTAACCATTTCAAGACAGGAAAATTTACTTCTGATTTTTCTGAAGGAAAGTAATAGAGTTCTTTTCCTTCTTGGTTTCGACCAAAGACAATACATGCTCTACAATAATACTGGCCATTCGGTAATTGCCAATCTCCCTCTATTTGACTATAACATCTTTTACATCTAAGTTTTTTATCAACCTTTATCATACTTTCTAATTTTACAGCCTCTGAGAGATAGTCCACTGGTAACTGTGCTTTCGTAAATAGTCGTCCATAATATTCTTTAGGTATCATATCTTTCTATTCGAAAATATGTTTGAATTCACCTTTTTATGATAAAATTTTTTTATGGACTACAAAACAATTGCCAACGATAAAATCGTTGAAGAAGAAATCAAAAAATCTCGTTTCATTTGTCATTTGAAACGTATTAGCAATGAAGAAGAAGGGAGAGAGTATATCGCTCAGATTAAGAAAAAACATCACAAGGCCAATCACTCTTGCTCTGCAATGATTGTCGGAGAAGATGGTCAAATTAAGCGCTCTAGTGATGATGGCGAACCTTCTGGAACCGCTGGTGTGCCTATGCTTACTGTTCTAGAAAAACAAGGACTTACTAATGTCGTAGCTGTTGTGACTCGTTATTTTGGAGGAATCAAACTTGGGGCAGGTGGTCTTATCCGCGCTTACTCTGGTAGCGTTGCCCATGCAATCGAAGAAATTGGACGAGTGGAAATCAAAGAGTTAATGGGCCTAATTGTAAAGTTGACCTACTCTCAATACCAAGTTTTCTCTAACTTCCTTGAAAAAGAAGGTCTCCAAGAATTTGATACAACTTTCTTATCAGAAGTTTCTACCACTTTGTTTGTTGAAGAGTCTGAGATTGAAAGACTCGGTCAAGAGCTCACTGAGTTCTATCAGGGGAAAGTTAATTATGAAATATCTGGAAAGAAAATTGTTGAGATTCCTGTCTGATAGTCAAACATTATCACAGTGATAAAGAAGATGTATTTTACAAGTTAGTTCTACCGTCGTATACTTAAAACCATCAATCAAAGATTAAGAGGATTTTAAATATGACAATTTACAACTCAATCACTGAACTTGTTGGAAAAACACCTGTTATTAAACTTAACTCTATTGTTCCAGAAGGATCAGCAGATGTTTACGTTAAAATCGAAGCATTTAACCCTGGTTCTTCAGTAAAAGACCGTATTGCTTTTCGAATGATTGAAGATGCTGAAAAAGCTGGTACGATTAAACCTGGTGATACCATTGTTGAACCAACTTCAGGTAACACTGGTATTGGTCTCGCTTGGGTTGGAGCTGCTAAAGGCTATAAAGTTGTTATCGTAATGCCTGACACAATGAGCGTTGAACGTCGTAAAATCATCCAAGCTTATGGAGCTGAACTTGTTTTGACTCCTGGTAGCGAAGGAATGAAAGGTGCTATCGCTAAGGCTAAAGAAGTTGCTGCTGAGCGCGATGGTTGGGTGCCACTCCAATTTGCTAACCCTTCAAATCCAGCTGCCCATGCTGATACAACTGGCCAAGAGATTCTTGAAGACTTTGGGGCAGATGGTTTGGATGCATTCGTAGCTGGTATCGGTACCGGTGGTACTATTTCGGGTGTTTCTAAAACTCTGAAAGCTGCTAACCCAAATATCAAAGTTTATGGTATTGAAGCTGACGAATCTGCTGTCTTGAACGGTGATAAACCAGGACCACACAAAATCCAAGGTATCTCAACTGGCTTTATCCCTGACACATTGGATACAAAATCATATGATAGCGTTGTACGTATTCCTTCTGATGAAGCTATCTCAACATCACGTACATTGGGTAGCGAGGAAGGTTTCCTAGCTGGTATCTCATCAGGTGCTGCTATTGCTGCTGCTCTTAAAGTTGCTGCTGAACTCGGCGAAGGTAAAAAAGTATTGACACTTTTGCCTGATAATGGTGAACGTTACCTTTCTACAACACTTTATGATTTCTAAAACTAACAAAAAAGAAGCTGAACATTTAATGTTCTAGCTTCTTTTTTGTTGTTAAAAACTTATAGCCAGCTGCTAATCGTTCCAATAGAAAAACAACCTGTTGCTAATATACTGACCTATAGGAGTAGGACACCGAAATAAACTCGTTTAGTCTTGACTCCTTTTCTTATTAGTCTAATTCTTTTGCTTCTGTCTCAGCAATTTCAGTAACTGTAAACCCTGCTTCTACAAAAACTTTTTTAAGGTATTCTGGTTCTACATCCCCTTCAACTTGTAGTTCAACGCGAAGCACGGTATCAGTTTTTGGTGCAACAATTGTACGTTCAATGTTGAGATTTTCACTAGAAATGAGGTTGGCAATTTTTTCTAGGACACGTGGTGTGTCTAAGACTTCAAGCCCAATACGGATTCCGGCTTGACCATAGCCAGAGATTTCCAAAAAGGCACGAAAGACATCTTTATCTGTAATAATTCCAGAAATTTGGTCATTGTCTACTACTGGAAGAACTCCAACCTTGTTTTGCAACATAATGTAGATAGCATCCTCAAGGCTAGCATATTTGGAAACAGTAAGGACATTTTTAATCATGATATCTCCTACTTTTGTCTTATTAAGGAGATAGTTCATTTCATAAATAGACAAGCTAGTTGCTTTTGATGGTGAAGCCTCCGCCATTGTACCTTCTGTAATAAGACCAACCAGTTTATCGTGTTCAATTACTGGCAAGCGGCGCAAACCTTTGTCACGCATAATGTCTGCAGCTGTTGCAACTGTTGTTTCTGGTGAAACGTAAACCACACGTTTCGTCATAAAATCTTTTACTGCCATGTTTCATTTTCCTCCGAATGATTTCTTAATTGTATTATACCACACTAGTTGTAACCGATTGCATTATTTTGCTGAAAAATTAATACCTTACAATCAGTATGAGACTATAGAAAAACGCCCTTGGGCGCTTTTTCTTATCCTCCAAGATAGGCTTTACGAACTTCGTCTGATGCAAGAAGTTCTTTACCAGTACCTGAAAGAACCACTTTACCAGTTTCAAGAACGTAACCTCGATCCGCAATTGATAAAGCCTTATTGGCATTTTGTTCAATCAAAAGAACTGTAGTTCCTTGTGCCTTGATATCTTCGATAATATCAAAAATTTCTTGAATAAAGATTGGAGCAAGCCCCATTGAAGGTTCATCCAAAAGCAAAAGTTTCGGACGACTCATAAGGGCACGACCCATCGCCAACATCTGTTGCTCACCACCAGAAAGTGTTGCAGCGTCTTGATTCTTACGCTCTTCTAGACGTGGGAAACGTTGGAAGACTTTTTTCAATAGAGTTGTGTTTTCTTCTTTATTTTTATGAAGGAAAGCACCCATTTCAAGATTTTCCATTACGGTTAATCCTGCAAAGACGTGACGTCCTTCAGGCACTTGTGCCAAACCGTCTGCAACAATCTTTCGAGCTGGTGTTTTGTGAATGTCGTTTCCAAGGTAAGAAATAGTTCCTTCAGTTGGACGAACAAGACCTGAGATTGTACGAAGAATAGATGTTTTACCTGCTCCATTGGCTCCGATAAGAGTTACAACTTCACCTTCATTAACCTCAAAGCTAACGTTTTTAACAGCCTCAATAGAACCATATTTAATTGAGAGATTTTCAACTTTTAACATAGCCATTACGCTTCACCTCCCAAGTAAGCTTCGATAACACGCTTGTTATTCTTAATTTCATCAGGTGTTCCTTCTGCAATCAAGCGTCCATATTCTAAAACATAGATACGCTCAGTAACATCCATAACCAAACTCATATCATGCTCAATCAAGATAATTGTAATACCAAAGTCTTTTTGAATTTGACGAATATGAGCAGTCAACTCAGCTGTTTCTTGTGGGTTCATACCCGCAGCTGGTTCATCAAGGAAAAGAATTTTAGGTTCCGTTGCAAGTGCACGAACAATTTCCAAATGACGTTGTTGTCCGTAAGCCAAGTTTTTCGCAAGTGTCTCTGCCTCTCCATCCAAGTTGAAGATAGCCAAGAGTTTCATAGCTTTTGCTTTTAACTCTTCTTCACTTGAATAGTACTTAGGTAAACGCAAAAGTGATGCGAAGAAGTTTGAAGGTTGCTTATTTGATAAACCAACAAGAACATTTTCAAGTACAGTCATGTCTTTGAAAAGGCGGATATTTTGGAAAGTACGTGACAAACCGAGTGACGCAATCTTGTAAGGTGCTTTACCGTTGAGAACTGTACCATCAAGCGTTACAGTCCCTTCACTTGGCTCATAGACACCAGTCAAAAGGTTGAACAAGGTTGTTTTACCAGCACCATTTGGCCCGATAAGCCCAACCAACTCACCTTCATTGAGTTCCATTGAAACGTCACCAACAGCAGTTAAACCACCAAAGTTTTTAGTTAAATTTTTAACTTCAAGAAGTGCCATTTTTATTTGCCCTCCTTAGATTTATTGAAGAATTTTGAGAGATAGAGTTCTTTTGTTCCAAGAAGCCCACCTGGACGGAAGAGCATTACAAGAATCAAAGCCAATGCGTAAATAATCATACGAAGGTTTGAAACGTTTTGGAGGAACATGTTGATAATACCAAGAACAACAGCAGCAATGATAGTACCTGTAATTGATCCAAGACCTCCAAGAACGGCAATGATAAGGTAATCAATTGATTTCATGATTGTGAAGTCTTTTGGCACGACGGTCCCGATATAGCTGACATAAAGTGAACCAGCAATCGCTGAAATCATGGCACCGATAACAAATATAATAACCTTCATTTTTGTGACATTAACACCCATTGACTCAGCAGCAATTTCATCTTCACGAAGAGTGATTGCTTGGCGACCAGTTGCTGAACGCAAGAAATTGAGTACCAAGATTGTAATGATAACAACAAAGAAATAGATGACAGGCCAGCTGGTATAAGGAAGAATTCCAGTCAAACCAGCGGCACCATTGGTCAATTCACCACCATTAACGATAATGATACGGATAATTTCAGCCATACCGAGAGTTGCAATGGCAAGATAGTCACCTTTCAAACGAAGGGTAGGTATACCAAAAATAAGGGCAACGACAGCTGCGATGATGACACCTACAACCATTGAGAGGTAGAAACCATCATAAGTTGGCATCATGCCAGTGATGATGGCTGATGAGTACGCACCGATTGCCATGAAACCGGCTTGTCCAAGTGTAAATTGTCCGGAAAAACCAAGAACTAAGTTAGTACCAAGTCCCATAAGGATTGAAATCCCAATCCCCATTAAGATTTGGATGTAGTAAAGATTCATGATACCTGAAAGTTCAAGACCTTTCAAGATAAGGAAGAGTCCAATGATAAGACCAAACCAAATAAGGTTTACTTTTAGATTTTTCTTCATGCCTTACACCTTCTCTTTCACATTTTTACCGAGAATACCCGCTGGACGAAGCAAGAGGATAACTATCAAGACACCATAAACGATGGCATCACGGTAACTTGATAAACCAATTGCGGTTGACAAAGTCTCCAAAATACCGATAACAAAACCACCGAGTGCTGCACCAGGAATAATACCGATACCACCAAGAACAGCGGCAACAAAAGCTTTAATCCCTGGAGTCATCCCCATAAGAGGTTCAATTGAGTTATAGTAAAGACCAATGAGGACACCGGCAGCCCCTGCAAGTGATGATCCAAGAGCAAAAGTGAAGCTAATCGTATTATTAACATTAATACCCATCAACTCTGCTGCGTCGCTATCTACAGAGACAGCACGCATAGCTTTACCCATCTTAGTCTTCTTAACAATCAACTGAAGAGCAACCATAAGTACAAGAGCAACTACCAAAATGAGCAATTGCACATTTGTCACAGAGATTGACCCAAAATGATAAGTATACATTTTGATTGATTGTGGGAATGAACGTGTATCTGCACCTACAAAGTAAACCATGATGTATTCAAGGAAGAATGACACACCGATGGCCGTTATCAAGGCAGAAATACGTGTTGAATTACGCAATGGGCGATAAGCCAAGAATTCAATGACTACCCCTAAAATTGCACAGACAATCATAGAAAACACAAGGGCAATCCAGAAGTTCATCTTCAAGCTGTTAATCGCATAGTAACCAACGAAAGCACCCATCATGTAGATGTCTCCGTGGGCAAAGTTAATCAATTTGATAATCCCATAAACCATGGTATATCCAAGGGCAAGTAGTGCATAGATACTACCCAAGATAATACCATTGACTAGTTGTTGGGGAAGTTGTTCAAAAAACATATATAACCAAACTTTCTAGTTCAATTTCAGTATAGATAATAGATTATTTTTCAATTTCAACGGCTTCCGCTGAAACTTCTTTACCATTATCTCTTTTAACCATAAGAGCTGCTTTAATAGGGTTATGATTCTGGTCAATTGTCATTTTACCGGTAACCCCAACAAAGTTTTTCAGATTTGCCAAATTATCAGCGATATCTACTGATGTTTTCGCACCTTTTGATGCTTCTGCAACCATATAAACAGAATCGTAAGCTAGAGCAGCAAACATATTTGGTTCAGTTTTGTAAGCTTTCTTATATGCTTCAATGAAACCAGATGCCTTGTCAGAAAGAGCAATATTTGTTGAATACCCTGATACATAGTAGACGTTCGAAGCATTCTTTTTACCTGCAAGCTCTGTAAATTTCGCATCACTGAATCCGTCAGGTCCTAGAATTGGTTTATCAATTCCAAGGTCACGTGCTTGTTTTGTAATAATTCCAGTCTCAGTATAGTAACCAGGCATTACAATCGCATCATAATCAAGGTCTTTAAATTTAGTCAAAGCTGACTGATAGTCCTTGTCACCTGACGCAAAGGTAGCCTCAGTAACAATTTGACCTTTATATTCACGCTTGAATTCATCCGCAATACCCTTGGCATAATCCGAAGCATTATCATAGTAGAGAACTACTTTCTTAGCATTCAAATTATTGTAAGAATAAACCGCCAAAACTTTACCTTGGTAACTATCCTTAAAGGTTGTACGGAAAACAAATTTCTTAGCTCCGTTAGCATCTACCGTAAGGTCATCCTGCGTACCTGAAGGTGTCATCAAAGGAACCCCTGTTTTTTGTGACACGAGGCTAGCAGCAGCAACAGCACCTGATGTCGCTGGACCAACGATAGCATTTACATTACTCTGAATAGCCAGGTTCGTTGAAGATGTTGAAGCTTCAGCATTTTCAGATTTATTATCTTTTGTGACGAGCTCTAGATTTTTGCCGTCAACGCCACCTGCTTTATTAATTTCATCAACAGCCAACTTAATACCATTCTGCTCCGCCTTACCATAGGCCGCAACAGCACCTGTCAACTCCATGTTAACACCAATTTTGATTGTATCCCCAATCTTAGTACCTTTGGCATTAGCAGTCACATCTGGTGACTTGCCACAGGCAACCAAGAAAATGGAAGCAAAAAAGGCTAACACAATAAGTGTGATCTTTTTAGACATAAGATTTCTCCTTAATATTTTCTTAAAAAAGTCCACCTTATAGATTACAGAATTATCAGACAATTGTCAACCACACATAACTAATCCTCAACTACAGTAATCGTTTCCATTGCTTTTAAACTAACACTTTAAGAATAGAAAACTTTTCTCCTAGCTAAAGAGAAAAGTTTTTAAAATGTTCAGGGACAGAGGTGTCGTAGCGTTCCAGACTACCTACAAAATCCATATCAATATCAGAATAATAAGAAGGAAGAACTTTTTTGACCGCCTTCATTCCTTCAAGCTCTGTCAAGATGTCCTTAACCCTGTCTTGATCTACATAAAGGTGTACATAACGCATCTTATAAGAATGGTAGACAACATCGCCAAACTTGGCAATTTTACGTAAGTCTCTATTATAGTATAAATAAACAATAATTCCTTGACGCTTAATCATGACTCATCTTCTCCTTTATGTTAGTGTCACCCTTTTTATGATGAGGTTTATGAGGTGCAAGAGGTAGCCCAGTATCAATGAAAATCTGATTTGAGATAGCTTGAGCAACCTCCTCGCCAAGTGAAGCTAGTATTATCTGCAAATCGAACTCCGCCTGACGATAGCCTATAACCACCTCGTTTAGATCAATTTGGCGCTTCATTCGCAAAACCTGACGTTTCAAGTCCCTCACCTCTGGTCTAAAAGACTCATACTCCTTAGCCTTATCATAGCTTTCCTTTAATTCCTGAAATTCCAAAAGTAGCTCTTGAAGTTCTCTGGTATTTTCAAATTTCTGCCGTTTTAAACGGTAATTCTCTACTTCTGGCAGTCTTAGAAAATGTAAAACAAGACTGTCTATTGCTTGATCAATAGCAAGTAGCTCCTCATTGATTATTAACATGTTTCCTATTATAGCACAAAAAGTCAGATGAAATGGTTCTTATATAAACCGATTAGCATCTGACTTTTATCTTAGATAAGCTAAGCTTATTTTAATTGGTTGTTGGCCATGATTTCATCAATGAAGCCATATTCAAGTGTTTCTTGGGCACTCATCCAATTATCACGTTCAGCATCGACATGAACTTTTTCAATTGACTGACCAGAATTATCAGCCAAGATTTGCTCCAAGTTATTACGAGTCTTGAGCAAGTGTTCAGCTGCGATAGCCATATCCGTTTGTTGAGTACCACCACCAGTACCACCCATTGGTTGGTGAATCATGTATTCTGCATTTGGCAACATGAAACGTTTACCTTTGGTACCGCTTGAAGCGATAATTGTACCCATTGATGCTGCCATACCCATAACAATGGTTTGAACATCAGACTTGATGAAGTTCATTGTATCAACAATGGCAAGACCAGCTGAAACTGATCCACCTGGTGTATTAACATAAAGATAGATATCTTTTGTATTGTCTTGAGCATCCAAGAACAAGAGTTGAGCGATAATTGAGTTTGCCATATTATCTTCTACAGGACCTGTTAACATGATAATACGATCCTTGAGCAAACGTGAGTAAATGTCATAAGAACGTTCACCACGTGATGTTTGTTCAATAACTACAGGAATCATATGAATTCTCCTTTTAATATTGTCTTGATGTTATTATATGATTTTAGTCAAATTAGGTCAAATAAAAAACATCTTTCTTAGCACTCATTTAAAAAGAGTGCTAAATAAGTAAAAAACAGGTTATTATTGAGATTTTCCTAAGTCATTACCCTATTAAAAAAAGGGAGATTTTCCCTTTTCGACTTATTTTGTACCAAACAGACGGTCACCTGCATCTCCAAGACCTGGAACAATATAACCATTCTCATTAAGTTTCTCATCCAAAGATGCTGTGTATATATCAATATCTGGGTGAGCATCTTGCAATTTTTTGACACCTTCTGGTGCGGCAACTAAACATACAAACTTGATATTAGCTGCTCCACGTTTTTTAAGTGAATCCACCGCCAAAATTGCTGAACCACCAGTTGCAAGCATTGGGTCCACTACAAAAATCTGACGTTGATCAATATCTTCTGGCAATTTAACCAAGTACTCAACTGGCTCAAGTGTTTCTTCATCACGGTACATACCAATATGACCAACTTTTGCTGCAGGTACGAGGCTAAGCAAACCATCGACCATACCAATACCCGCACGAAGGATTGGAACAATTGCCAATTTTTTACCAGAAAGTTGTTTTTGAACTGTTTTTGTAATTGGTGTTTGAATTTCAACCTCTTCAAGAGGGAGATCACGCGATACTTCATAACCCATAAGCATAGCGATTTCATCAACCAACTCACGGAAGTCCTTAGTAGAGGTATCCTCACGACGTAAGATTGAGAGTTTATGTTGAATCAATGGATGTGAAATAACTTGAAATTTACCCATAATAGTTTCTTCCTTTGCTTTATATTCACTCTATTATATCAAAAACACAAAAAAAACGCTTGCTTTACTTGCAAACGTTTTTGAAAAGGGTCAAATTTTATTTTTTAGGTAGATGAATCTTACCTGTAACTAAAACATAGCCAAAAAGTGCTAAGCTACCAATAACCGCAAAGAAGGCTGCCAAAATTGAAAGAATCTTCTGAATCACTTGGTATCTTAGGAGTTGTAGCAAGTTTGACAGCAACTTTAGTGTTGTTGTCTCTCATCAGACTTAGTTACTTTATCAGCTGATGGCTGATTATTATCTGCTGGTTTAGAAGTCTTATCATCAGAAGAATGGTTTCCATCTGTTGGATTTACTGGAGTTTCTGATTTATCTGCTTTCTTATCTTCACCGTCTTTAACAGTTAACACACCGTGAGCATCAGAAATTCTCGTTGAACCGTCGACTGTAAGCATGTGGTTTAAGACCATAATCTAACACCGCTTAATAATCCACGTTAAAGTCCTCATTTGGCAATTTAGCACTGTTTTGATCAGCCACATGTACCAAGATTTCACCAGGTTTATCCCAAATCCAGTCCTTTGGTTGGTCATCTTAGGAAGAACTTCTGTAGTATCAGCTTCATTCATTTTAATGAGGAAGCTTGGAGCCCATGTCGATTTATTCTCAGCACTCAGCAATACTACTACGGTTAATAAGGAAAATCTCAAAAGAAGACTCCGTCTTCAATTTAAGGTGATGCCATTTGCTTCACTTTTCTTAATTTCCAAAGACAGAAACCAAACGTTTCACACCTTCAGCAACAACTTTAGTTGGCGTAGCTACGTTAAATCGGAAATGTTTTTCTCCTTCGGAACCGAAAGTAATACCGTCATTTAGCACTACCTTGGCTTCTTCTTTAAGTAAACGTCCAAGTTCATTATGATCTTGATCATAAGCTGAAAAATCAAGCCAGACCAGGTAAGTTCCCTCAGGTTTCATGACTTTGATATTAGTCTTTTCACTAAGTTCCTTGGTTAAAAGGTCAATATTAGTTTCAAAGACAGTTTTCAATTCCTCTAACCAAGGTTGACCGTAGGTAAAGGCAGCTTGGGTTGTAATCAAACCAATGGTTGGAATTTCATGTTGATTATTAGCCAATTGTTTTTGTTTAAAGGACTTACGCAAGTCTTCATTTTCAATGATGGTAAAACTATTCTTGGTACCAGCAATATTAAAGGTTTTAGTAGCCGAACTAAGGACCAAAGTGAAATCCTTATAGGCGTCTGAAATTGTATTTAGAGAGATATGCTTATTTCCATACAAGGCCAAGTCTTGATGGATTTCATCAGATACCAAGAGAACACCATGTTTCTGGCAAAGGTCTGCTACCTTGGTCAATTCTTCCTTAGTCCAGACACGACCACCTGGATTATGTGGACTACAAAAGACATAGAGTTTTACATCATTGTCTACGATATCACGTTCCAATTGCTCAAAATCAATTTCAAAATGCCCGTTAACCTTAACAAGACTATTCTCAATCAACTTGCGATTATTCAAGCGGACAGAACGAGCAAAAGACGGATAAACTGGTGTATTAATGAGAACAGCATTGCCTTCTTTCGTAAAGGCTTGAATAGCTGTTGAAATGGCTGGAACAACACCTTCAATAAGGACAATGCTCTCCTTATCAATTGAATAGCCATGTTGATTTTTTTCCCAATCAATGATGGACTGATAAAGCTCATCACTTGGATAAGGGTAACCAAAGATATGCGTTTCAGCATAGTTGATGACCGCTTCTCTAATTTCAGGGACAGGTAAGAAGTCCATGTCAGCAACCCAAAGCTCAAGTAGTTCTGGATTACTTTCGGCTTCGTGCCATTTCATAGTGTTTTGATTTAAGCGATTTGGTTGTGTTGTAAAATCATAACGTGTCATAGATAACTCCTTAAAGACTAAGGGCATTTTCCAAGTCAGCAATCAAATCCTCTGCTGCTTCAATACCAATTGAAAGACGAAGCAAGTCATCCGTTAATCCATACGAAGCACGCACTTCACTTGGAATATCTGCGTGAGTTTGTGTTGTTGGATAAGTAATCAAACTTTCAACACCACCCAAACTTTCCGCAAAGGTGAAGACCCTAAGAGTATTGATAATAGTTGGAATCTTATCTTGGTTAGCCACTTTGAAGGAAATCATCCCACCCTTACCTGGGTAGAGAACCTCTTTAACAGCTGGTGACTTTTCTAAGAAAGCTACAACTTCTTGAGCATTAGCTGTTGATGCCTCCATACGAAGTTTTAGGGTCTTAAGTCCACGCATGAGCATATAGCTATCAAATGGGGACAAGTTTGGACCAGTCGTATTGAGGTTATAATAAAGTTTATCGTAGAATTCTGGATTGCTAGTCACAACAACACCAGCCAGGACATCATTATGCCCTGATAGGTATTTAGTAGCTGAATGTACAACGATATCAGCACCTTGAGTAAGCGGGTTTTGGTAGATTGGGCTATAGAAGGTATTATCAACAATAACCACCGCACCCTTATCATGAGCAATTTTTGCCACTTTTTCAATATCAAACTCAATCATAAGTGGGTTTGTCGGTGTTTCGATGTAAACAATATCGGTATCTTCTGTAATAGCCGCAATCATCTCATCTTCTGTATTTGTGTATTCAAAAAAGAAACGGCCCTCTTTTTCCTTGTCATTAAACCAACGGAAAGAACCTCCGTAAAGGTCACGCGCAGCTACAACCTTACTGCCTACCGGGAAAATTTCAAAGGCCAAAACAATGGCGCTCATCCCTGAACTTGTCGCAATAGCATAATCTGCTTTTTCAATAGCTGCAAGTGTTTTTTCCACTGTTGCGCGTGTTGGATTTTTAGTTCGTGTATAGTCAAAACCAGTAGAATGACCAAATTCTGGATGTTGGTAAGTTGTTGAAAAATGAATTGGTGAAGCCAAGGCTCCTGTTGCTTCATCCGAATTGATTCCTGCGTGTGCCAAAATGGTTTCTAATTGATATTCTTGTGTCATAATGTGCCCTTTCTACATGGTAAAGTGGATATACTCCATATCTATGACCTCTATTTTATCACTATTTTCTGAAAAATAATGGTAAGTCCATCATACGGATTCTTGATAGTTAGTTATAGTTTATTTCTATAACCTAAAAAGACAGATAGATACTGACTCTAATTTAAAATAAGGCCAATTTTTGAGATTGTCAAAAGTAAGTTTTCAAGCATCAAAAAGTGCCTGAAACATTATAATTTCAAGCACTAAGAAACGATTTAAAAGTCTTGCTTCAATCTAAGCTAAGCCACCGACTTACTTTTTATCAAATAAGCGATATCTGATTTCTTCCAAAGCCATAATAACAAATGGACAAGCAAGTAAATAGAGCCAATCATCAAGTCCAATAGGCGCAGTGTTAAATAACGTGTGGAAGAAAGGCACGTAAGACAGGATGATAAAGAGAACAATTTCTAAAACAATCCCTAAGCTAATAATCCGATTAGCAAATGGTTTAACTTGGAAAATAGATCCCCTACCCTTGCGACTATTCATAGCCATACCAATTTGGGTAAAGATAATAGCTCCTAAGGTCATGGTAGTTGCCTCTCGATAGAGAGGACCTGAACTGGTCAAATGGTTTAAGTTACCTTGATTAACCCAATAATTAAGGAAGAAAGCCCCCATAGCTAAGGCTGCTTCAATCAGTCCATACCAAGCAAAGGCTTTTAAGAGTAATCGTCGGTTTAACAAACGATCTGATAGGCGTCTTGGTGGCCTGTCCATAACGCCTTCTTCAGGTGGCTCAACCCCTAGTCCCAAAGCTGGCATCATATCCGTTCCCAGGTCAATAGCTAGGATTTGCATAACTGTTAAGGGAAGAGGAATGCGTCCCAGAGAGAACAAGAAGAAGGAAGAGGGTACGGCTTCTGGCGTGTTGGAATTAAAAATATAAGTCAGGAATTTTTGAATATTTCGATAAACGGCACGTCCTTCTTCAACAGCATGGACAATAGAAGCAAAGTGATCATCCGTTAAAATCATATCGGCAGATTCCTTGGCTACGTCAGTTCCCGATACCCCCATAGCTACACCGATATCAGCCTTTTTAAGAGCAGGGGCATCATTAACACCATCACCAGTAACAGCAACAACCTCACCAAGTTCCTGAAGTGCATTGACCACACGATATTTTTGCTCGGGAGCCACACGAGCAAAAACGATTTCGCCTTTAAGAGCTTCTTTGAGCTCTTCGTCGGTCATATCTGCCAGTTCAAGTCCTGAAACAACACGGGCATTGTCACCTTTTACAATTCCAATTTTCTTGGCAATACTAAGAGCTGTCAACCCATAGTCACCTGTCACCATGATAATGCGAATACTGGCACGGTGACATTGCTCAATTGCTTCACGGACACCTTGACGTGGGGGATCACTCATGGCAACGAGTCCCACAAAGACCATATCTTCTTCGAGGGTCCGCATATCCCACTCGTCTTCTTTGATATGTTGGCTTTCCAAAGGACGATAAGCAACAGCTAAAACACGCAAGCCGTCACGAGCAAATTGGTCGTTAGCAGCAAGAATAGCTTGACGTTCTGTAGTGGTCATAGATTTGATTGCTCCTTGACCATCGTAATAGTCTGAGCAAAGTTCCATCACTTCTTTAGGCGCACCCTTAGTGATGGAAATATGATGACTGCCATCCAAACCTTTTTCGAGGCGATGTACCGTTGTCATCCGTTTACGATCAGAATCAAAGGGAATTTCTTTAATACGAGGCGCCCAGGTGTGGTTGTCATTTAAATCAAGTCCTGCTTTTTCTGCAAGAATATTAAGACAAGCTTCAGTCGGATCTCCTAAGACTGTATAATTGGGATTTTCAGCGCTTGGTGCCACCACTTGAGCATTACTAGCCAAATGAGAAAAGCGGACCAGACGATTCAAAAGAGAATTTTCTTTAAGAGAAACAGGGTGACCATCCTGCTCAATGTTTCCTTCTGGTGCGTAACCTAGCCCAGTTACCTCATAATTACCTGACAAGGTCCATAAGTGATTAACTGTCATCGCATTTTGCGTTAGGGTCCCTGTTTTATCTGAGCAAATAACAGAGGTTGCTCCAAGAGTCTCAACAGAAGACAATTTCTTCACTAAAGCATGTTCTTTAGCCATGCGCTGAACGGCCATGGCTAGAGAGAGAGTAACTGTGGGAAGAAGTCCCTCAGGAATAAAGGCCACAATCATCCCCAATGCAAAAATAAAGGCTTGAGACAAAGGCTGATGGACAAATAGAGTCGCTGCTACCATAAAGAAGAGACCAACAGACACCGCAATAACTGAAATCTGTTTGGTCAAATGGTCTAGTTCCTTTTGCAGTGGACTTTTTTCCTGAGCTAGGTTTTGCGTCAAGTCTGCAATTTGGCCGAACTCAGTTTCCATACCGATGGCTGATACTATAAAACGTCCAGAACCAGCGGAAACTGTGGTACCTGCAAATACCATATTGTCATATTCCAAATCAGTCTTATCAGGAGTCAAATCCGCTTGGTCTGATTTATAAATAGGATTAGACTCACCAGTGAGGGCCGATTGATTAACCTGCAAATCTGTCACAGCGACCAAGCGTCCATCTGCAGAAATACGGTCTCCTTCTTCAATGAAAACCAAGTCCCCTGGCACCAAGTCCTGAGCAAGAATCTTATCTTCTTTCCCATCCCGAAGAACCCTTGTGTAAGATGGAAGAAGCTTATTAAGGGCTGCCGTAGCCTGACTTGCTCTATGTTCTTGAATAAAACTAAAGAGACCATTAATAATGTTGACCAACCAAATAGCAATCCCCAACTCCAAGCTATGAGAAATCACAGCAATAAAGCCACCAACCCACAATAAGAGGGCCATGAGACTGGTAAAATGCCTGAAAAAGGTCAGCCAAATAGGTTCTTTCTTACTTTCTTTCAACTGGTTAGGACCATAAGTTGCTTGTCTCTTTTTTACTTCTTGTGAGTTTAACCCTTGAAGACTAGTTTGCAACACCTGATAAACCTGATCAGGGGCACAGGTTCCTAATTTAGTACCTTTCTGTCTAGAATTACTCATAATCCTTTCCTCGATTCTAAATCATTAAAGCGATTTCATATTTTTACACCTATTATACTCTTTTTTTCAAAAAAGGTTGAAAAGAAAAACCAAGCCACATAACTTGGTTTCAAATACTATTTAATATGTAATTTAGCTCGTAATCTACCTGCTCGTGCGCCAAGCAATTGGTCAGCCATACGTGTCACAAGAGCAAGCACTCCATAGACTAAAACGCCAAGACCTCCTCCAATCACTAAGTGAATCACACTACCCATACGACTTGTTGGAGATAGGATAAATTGGAATAACCAATAGAAAACAGCAACTGGAATAACCATGAGCATTGTAAGAATACAGATGAGTAAGGCTTTTCTAAAGACTGTCTTACGACTAAAGTGAGTAACTGTGTGAAGGCGATTATACATCAAAGCAATAGGAACCCCTAACCCAATGGCTGTCGAAATAACCGGACCAAGAGCTCCCAAGAAAATAATCAACGGTAGCTGTAGAATGGCCTTAACCAGCACCCCAATCGCAAAATAATTGATAGCTTTACGGGTCTCAAAGATGGCCTGAAGCATTGGTGCTAAAACACTATACAAGGCCAGGAAAATCACTTGAATCAAACTAGCTACAAAGAGTAAGTGAGCCTGACTATCCGGTGCACCATAAAAAACGGTGTAGAGAGGTTTGGCTAGAATCACTGATCCTGCAATAGCAGGAACAATAAAGAGCAAGAGTAACTGTAGATTATTAATAATGAGTTTGGCTGCTCCCCGAAGATCCTTTTTTACCATATTTTCCGTTAAGAGTGGGATTCCTACCCCAGCAATAGAAATAGCAACAGCAATCAAAATCATAGTAATCTTACTTGGGTTTGAAGACAAATAAGCATAGAGAACCTGAAGCTGACTGTTACTATAGCTTGTAAACTTCTCCATAGTACGAATAAAGGTCCATTGGTCAATCAACTGGAAAAGTTGAATCGCTGATCCAGTAATAATGAAGGGAATGGCTTCCTTAAATGTCTCAATAACAATTACAGTTGGATTGATATCAGGATGAACGGCCTGCTTACCAAAAAGGCTCTTGAGCTTGCCTTCTTTCCAAAGATAGAAGAAAAGTACCCCATAACTAGCCAACATACCGATGAAAGCGGCAAAAGTCGATTGGACAACTGCAGTCACATAGTCACCTGTACCAATTTTCATGATGAAGAAGGTCGCCAAAAGCATCCAAATAACACGGATAATCTGCTCTGCTATCTGACTTAGGGCATAGGGCTTCATGTTGTTAAAGCCCTGGAAAAAGCCTCGTAAAACAGACATAGATGGGAAAATAACAACCGCCCAAGAAAGACTGCGCATGACGCGAACCAGATCCTCGTCTCCCCCAGAAAGGTAAGACATCCACGGCGAAGCAAAGTACATGAACACGCCAAAGATCAGTCCGAGACCAATCATGTAATACAAGATACGCTTGAGTAAGAAGAAACTCGTCTCCATCTTTCCAAGCGTGTTATATTTTGACACCTGTTTGGCAATTGCGACTGGAATCCCTGCTGTAGAAATTAAAAGGAAAAGGGCATAAATGTTATACCCTTGACCAAAGAGGGCATTGGCTTGGTCGCCCTGTTTACCCATCCAAGCATACCAAGGAATAATGTAAAGTGCCCCTAAGAGACGACTGATAATATTGGATGCTGTCATCCATGCCGTCCCTCTTAGCATTTGCTGCTGCTGCCTGTCAGTTTTAGTTTCAGTCATAATTTTCTTTCTAGATAATAAAATACAATCTAGTTAATTATAAACTTTTGGCTCTGACTTGTAAAACAAGAACATTAAGGCTAAAATAGGAACTATGATTACTATTGAACAAGTTCTAGAGGTTCTTAAAAAGGACCATAATTTTAGAGATATCATCGATCAAGACAACTACTACTATTCATGGACTGGGGTGACCTTTGATCATCTTTCTTACGACAGTCGTGATGTCACACCATCTTCCCTCTTCTTTGCCAAAGGGGCTGCCTTTAAGCCTGAATTTTTAGAGAATGCTATCAAAGCGGGATTGAGTTTCTACGTAGCTGAAAAAGATTATCAAGTGGGAATTCCTGCTATTATCGTATCAGATATTAAGCAGGCTATGAGCCTCGTTGCTCAGGCCTTCTACCAATACCCTCAAGACAAGCTTAAATTGCTGGCTTTTACTGGGACAAAAGGGAAAACTACAGCAGCTTACTTTGCCTTCAATATTCTCAAGCAAAGTCATAAACCTGCTATGCTTTCAACCATGAACACGACACTAGACGGAAAAAACTTCTTCAAGTCTACCTTAACAACACCGGAGAGTTTGGACCTTTTCCGTATGATGGCTGAAGCTGTTGCTAATGGCATGACCCATCTGATTATGGAGGTCTCAAGTCAGGCCTATCTAACCAAACGTGTTTATGGGTTAACCTTTGATGTAGGTGCCTTTCTTAACATCAGTCCAGACCACATCGGGCCTATTGAACACCCAAACTTTGAAGACTACTTCTACCACAAGCGTCTGCTCTTGGAAAATAGTCGAGCTGTTATCGTCAATAGCGGTATGGATCACTTCGAGTTTGTTGCAGAGGAAGTCGCTGATAAAGACCACGACTTCTATGGTAAGGACTCCGAGAATACCGTTCAACATAGCTCAGGATTTAGCTTTAAAACAAAAGGTAAACTAGCTGGTGATTACGATATCCAACTCATCGGTGACTTTAATCAGGACAATGCTATGGCCGCTGGTCTAGCCGGCTTACGTCTTGGAGCCAGTCTTGAAGACATCAAAAAAGGGATTGCTCAAACCTCTGTTCCAGGGCGTATGGAGGTTCTAACCCAAACTAATGGGGCTAAGACATTTGTTGACTATGCTCACAATGGTGACAGCCTAGACAAGCTCTTACAAGTCGTAACTGACCATCAAAAAGGTAAGATTACTTTGATACTAGGGGCTCCTGGAAATAAGGGGGAAAGCCGTCGTAAAGACTTTGGTCATGTCCTCAACACTTACCCCGAGGTAGATGTCATCTTGTCTGCTGATGACCCTAACAAGGAAGACCCCCTTACCATCTGTCAAGAAATTGCTAGTCATATCAATCGTAAAGTTCGTATCATTGTCGATCGAGAAGAAGCCATCAAAACAGCCATGTCTGAGACTACAGACTCCAAAGACGCTGTGGTTATTGCCGGTAAAGGTGCTGATGCTTTCCAAATCATAAATGGGAAACGTGATAACTATGCTGGCGATATTGAAGTCGCTAAAAAATATTTGTAAATAATAACTTAAAAAGCCAATTGAGATGAAGATCATCATCTCAATTGGCTTTTTTACTATCGAAACACTAGTGTCTACCTAGTGTCTTCTTAAAAATATCGTAGAAAGGATTGAGGGTCTTAGTAAATGAGCCAACAAGCGTCTCTAATTGTCCGCCAAACTGACGCTTAAAATTAAAGTTTCCTTTGCCAGAACTAGCTGCCTCAGTTTCGATGGTCCCGTAAAAGTTAAAGCGTTTTTTAGCCTTACTCTTAGCATATTTTATCATCTCCCAATGAAGCAAAACCGCTCCCCGAAATTAAGGTAGGCTTCATCATTACCCCCGTAAAAGCTCACAATTTCTGAACCATAATCCATAAAAAGATAAGCTGAAAGCGGTAATTTGTCAGTCTTGATTTGGTAAGACTTGAATTGTTCTAACCGCTTATAGTAGCTTCTCAATTGATCCTCCGCATCTGCTATTTGACCCTTGGTACGTTTTTTCTGAGGTCCTTCTTTTAAAGCCTGAATCTTGGCTTCAAAAGATTTAATATTCTCATCAAGATAAGCCAAATAAGCTGGACAATCTAAATAAGCCAACATAAACTTGGCAGATTCGCCAAAACATTTTTTTAGATTTTGAAAATAAACTAGCGGATGAACAGAAAATCCCTTTCTCTCTGCTGTCCGAACTAGGATGTCATAAAACTGGTTGAGATTGTCCTCACTTAGTTCTTCAACTTTGACATTCAAAGCAGTGAATTTTTTTAAATCTCGCTTCAAAGATGGTGAGAAGGCTGATAGTATCTCATCAGAAGTCGTAAACGTGTCAATTGGCTTTACAAACATCTGATTAACAACTAGAGCCTGTTCTGGATCTAAATACTGCTCAAAACCTAATTTTTCAAATACCTTGGAGACCTCATTAGCCTTATCTTCTTCAATGATTTCAAGTTCTTCATTCCTAATAAGGTTGGTCAAATAGGGATGAATAGAAAGTGATGCAATATTTTTCTTTCTTAAATAGAGTATTAAAGCCTCGAGTAGCTCTGTCAAACTAGCCAGAGAGTGGTAATCTAACAGGGGACCATGTAACAAGAGGGCCTTTTTAAATATACGAAAGCTCTCCTTATAAACAACTATGGCTTGACCTACCCTTAAGCCATCTCTTTCGAAAACCAGAGCTTCTACTTTTTCTATATGGTCTTGGCTTTCCTGAAGTTTGGCCATTTCAGCAGACTGCAGAAAATTGGCACACTTTGCAGTTACCTGTGTGTTTTGATAATCCTCAAAACTAACACATTTAACCCTAATAGACATTACTATCATCCCTTCCGTTTCAACCTATATCCCACATTTCCCTAAAATCATTAAATACTTTTAATGATTAGCAAAATTTTCCAAACCAAGAGGGGCATTGGGTGATTATGAATGGTACTCACAGATGGAAAGAAAAATTAATTTGATTATTAAAATTACAAGCATCATTATATACTAAATTATCACTTTTGTTAAGCCTTTTGAGATATTTTCTGAAACTTACATTAATCTTCTTCTGATTATAAAAAGTCCTTCCACTTGAATGTGGAAGAACTTTTCTTCACTGATGCTTACCTATAACGTCGCAATTGAGGTGGTTCATAAGACTGGACAAAGGCTTCAATTTCTGAAAAATCATCTGTAAAAAGGAATTTTGCAGCCGTTTCGGCCTCTAAAAAATCATGAGCAACCATGGTATTTAGCATGGCCTTCATGGCATCGTAATAACCGTTGAGGTTAAAGAAAACACAGGGTTTGTCCAACTTACCCACACGAGCAGCTGCATTAGCTTCTGAGATTTCTTCAAGGGTGCCAAGGCCTCCTGGAAGGGCGATAAATAGCTCACCTTGCTCTAACATGGCAGTCTTGCGCTCTGCCATCGTTTCTACTATCGTCATTGAGGTCAATCCCTCATAAGCAATTTCCCTATCTTTGAGAAACTGTGGCATGATACCATGAGCCTGACCCCCATATTCCAAAACCGTATCACCTAGAACTCCCATAAGTCCCATCTTACTGCCACCATAAACTAGGATATGACCATTTTTAGCAATCCATCTCCCCAAGGCAATCGCTGCTTCTTTAAAACCAGGATTGTCACCCATATTAGCTCCCAAATAGACTGTTACTTTCATCGAAGTCCTCCTTTTTACTCTATTATAACGCAAAATTCCTGCCATAACTGACAGGAATTTTTGCTTAGTCTTTACGCTCCAAATTACGAAGCATTTCATCAATTTTATTACCATATTCGATAGATTCATCCTTAATGAAGGTCAAATCCGGAATCTTATACATAGTCAATTTTTTACCAAGTTCACGCTTGATTGTCCCAGTAGCCTTTTCAAGACCAGTTTGTGCTTTTTGGTTATCTGACGCTAAAGTAGAGTGAATGGTATAGAAAACCTTAGCCGCCGACAAATCACCAAGCATTTGAACATCTGTAATGGTTACATCTTGAACACGTGGATCACGAACCTTCTTTTGAAGAATTTCGTTGACTTCACGTTTGATTTCCATCCCAACACGATCTACACGAAATGAATTTCCCATAGTCTTATCCTTTCTTTTTTATAATGGAACAAAAGCCAGGCCAGATGACCCAGCTTTGTCCCCTAAATAAGCTTCCTTAGAAATCTGATGTGATTAACGTTTGATCTCTTCCATGATGTAAGCTTCGATAACGTCATCCACTTTAATATCGTTATAGTTTTCAATCATCAAACCACCCTCTTGAGCGTTTCCGACTTCTTTAACGTCATCTTTAAAGTGTTTCAAGCTTGCCAATTTACCATCAAAAATAACGACACCATCACGAATGACACGGGCACTTGAGTCACGAGTGATTTTACCACTAGTAACCATGAACCCACCGATTGTTCCGACTTTAGAAACTTTGAAGGTTTCACGGATAATAGCTTCACCAATGACTTTTTCTTCAAATTCAGGATCAAGCATCCCTTTCATGGCATCTTCAATTTCTTCGATAACCTTATAGATGATGCTGTGAAGGCGAATTTCAACTTCATCAGTTTCCGCTTGTTGACGTGCTTGTGGTGTAGGACGAACGTTAAATCCGATAACAACAGCATCTGAAGCTTCCGCAAGAGTAATATCAGATTCGTTGATAGCACCTACTGCTGAGTGAACAACATTAACACGAACACCCTCAACATCAATCTTGAGAAGTGATGCTGCCAAGGCTTCAACAGAACCTTGTACGTCGGCCTTGATGATAACATTAACAGTCTTCATTTCACCAGCTTTAAGGGTATCAAAGAGGTTATCAAGACTAACACGGTGTGTTTGTTGACGTTGTTTCATAAGAGCACGTTTTGCACGCTCTTCACCAGCAGCACGAGCTGCTTTTTCATCTTCATAAACCGCAAAATGATCACCAGCCATTGGTGCTTCATTCAAACCAGTAATTGAAACTGGTGTTGACGGTGCTGCAGTCTTAATGCGACGACCAAGGTCATTGGTCATAGCACGAACACGTCCGAAGGTGTTACCAACAACGATTGGATCTTGAACATTCAAAGTACCTTGTTGTACAAGAAGGGTAGCAACCGCACCTTTACCTTTATCTAAGCGAGCTTCGATAACAGTACCGATGGCACGAACTGTTGGATCAGCCTTAAGTTCTTCAACTTCTGCTACAAGAAGAACAGTTTCAAGTAATTCTTCAATGTTTTGACCAAATTTTGCTGAAATCTCAACGAATTCGCTATCACCACCCCAAGCTGTTGAGATAACGCCATGCTCTGCTAATTCACCGATAACACGTTCTGGGTTTGCACCTGGTTTATCAATCTTGTTAATCGCAACAATGATTGGAACACCCGCAGCTTTAGAGTGGTTGATGGCTTCAATCGTTTGTGGCATTACACCATCATCCGCAGCTACAATCAAGATAGTAATATCTGTAACAGAGGCACCGCGAGCACGCATAGATGTAAAGGCTGCGTGTCCAGGGGTATCAAGGAAGGTAATCTTCTTACCACCCTCTTCAATTTGGTAGGCACCAATGTGCTGTGTGATACCACCTGCTTCACCTGTAGCAACACGAGAATTACGAAGAGTATCAAGAAGGGTTGTTTTACCGTGGTCAACGTGGCCCATGATAGTAACAACTGGTGCACGCTCTACCATAGCATCCTTATTGAGGTAGTCTTCGTCAACAAAGAAACGTTCGATATCAGCATTATCGACCTCTTCTTTTTTGATTGCCTCAATACCATAGTCAACCATCAACAACTCAATTGTATCTCCGTCAAGAGATTGGTTTTGAGTTGCCATAACGCCCATCATGAAGAGTTTCTTAACGATTTCAGCTGGCTCACGTTTAATACGTTTTGCGATTTCTGCAACCGTCATGCCTTCCGTGTATTCAAATTCTTTTGGTAATTCATGGAATTTACGCTCTGTTACTGGTTTCGGAGCTGAATTACCACGGTTATTTTTACCTTTTTTATTTTTGTTTTTATTCCAGTTACTATTTCGTTGATTTCTCACTTGGTTTTGATTATTCCACTTATTATTTCTAGTTTGCTTTGGTCCATCTTCATTCTCGCGACGATTATCACGTGATTTATCTGGACGTGCCTTTTTACGACGTGTATCTTGTGCTTGTGCAGCTGGAGCTGGTTGAACAGCCGGTGCTGGTTTGGGAGCTGGCTTAGCTTCAGCAACTGCTTTTTGAGCAGCGACTTCAGCCTGTTGTTTTTCTTTTCTTGCCTTTTCCTGTTCTTTTGCACGGAGTTGCTCTGCAGCTTTTTCTTCACGGAAGCGTGTTTCACTTTGACGTGAATATTCTGCATTTTGCTCTGCTTTCAAGGCTGCTGCACGCGCTTTAAAGTCAATACGTGGACCTGCCTGATTATTGCGGGCAGCATCGTTACGTTTATTTCGAACTTGATCATTGCGCTGTTTACCTTGGAAATTACGGTCACGATTACTATTATTATCGCGGTTTCCATTGTTACGGTTTCCTTGACCATTTCCATTTTGGTTGCGACGATCATTATTCTGACGTTTACCTTGATCGTTTCCTTGTTGATTTCGGTTACGATTACGGTTGTCACGACCTCCGCCATTTTGACGACGCTCTGCTTCTGCCTTGGCACGTGCTTCACGTTCTGCCTTAAAATTACGGCTTTGTGGTTTTTTCGGAGTCGCAGGGGCTTCTTTGACTTCAGCCTTTGATGCCTCTTTAGCTGGAGCTGATTTGGCAACAGGTGCCTTATCAACCTTAGGCACTACCTTTTCCTCTTTAGGAACAGGTGCCGCTTTGGAAGCTGGCTTGCTTTCAGCCTTAGCTGTTCCCCCTTTTAAACTTGAACTGATACGATTAGCATCAGCTTCTTCAACTGATGAGGAGTGGCTCTTCACAGAAAGACCAAGTTCTTGAGCTTTTGCAACAACAACCTTGCTTTCTACACCAACCTCTTTTGCTATTTCATATAATCGTTTCTTTGACACGTGATGTCCTCCTATTCTTTAGTCCATAAGAGTCCTCATTTTCTTTGAAAATCCAGCATCAACTACAGCAACCGTTTTTCTTGGTTTACCAATAGCCATACTTAATTCCAGTGCGTTAAACACTGTGGAGACTTCTATATTATAGTAGTTACATTTATCAGTCGTCTTTTTAGTCACGTTACTACCAGCATCATTGGCAAGAAAAACTAGTCTCGCCTGCCCTGATTGAACTGCCTTGATGACAAGTTCTTCGCCAGAAATAAGCTTTCCAGCTCTTTGTGCTAGTCCCAACATATTTGACAATTTTTCTGTGTTATTCAAGACCTAACTCTCTTCTTTTGACCTTGTGATCCACATAAGCGATGAGTTCATCGTAAAAACTTTCAGGAACTTCCATTGAGAAGCTATGGTTAAAAGCTCTTTTCTTTTTAGCTTGGAGAGCTTCCTCATTATCTAATTTAATATAAGCTCCTCGTCCATTTTTCTTTCCTGTTGGATCAATGAAAATTTCACCATCTTTAGTTTTTACAATGCGGAGCAAATCACGTTTATCAATGATTTCTCCTGAGACAACTGATTTGCGTAAAGGTATTTTTCGTGTTTTAGCCATCAAACACCTCTATGTTCTTCTTATTCTGTTTCTGTTGTTTCAGTTACTTCTTCTGTTGTGACTTCAACAGGTGTAGCTCCTGCAACGATTTCTTCGACAACTTCATCAGTAGCAGCCTCAGCTTTTTCAGCTTCTAGTGCTTCGTATTCAGAAGCTGACTTGATGTCAATACGGTAACCAGTCAAATGCGCTGCCAAACGGACATTTTGTCCACGACGACCAATTGCAAGAGACAATTTGTTATCTGGTACAACTACTGTCGCACGTTTGCTATCATCTTCGTCGAAGAGAACATAGTCCACTTCAGCTGGTGCAATAGCATTGTAGATAAATTCAGCTGGATCTTCAACCCATTGAATAACATCAATATTTTCCTCAACAGGCACTTCAATTCCTGTCTTAGCATCCAAACGTGTTGGGTGGAAACGGCTGACAACTTTCTTGATGTTGCTTCCACCACGACCAACGATAGTACCAATAGCATCAACATTAGGGTTGTGACTGCGAACAGCAACTTTCGTACGATCACCAGCTTCACGAGATACGCTCATGATTTCTACAGTTCCATCAAAGACTTCAGGAATTTCTTGTTCCATGATACGTTTGATGAATTCTGGATGGCTACGACTTACAAAGACGTTAACACCTTTAGGGTTGTTTTCAACTTTATAAACATAAACATCGATGATGTCGTGTGACTTAAAGCTTTCGCCAGGAATTTGGTCTTGGCGTGACAATTGAGCTTCGAGCGTTCCAAGATTAACATAAATGAAACGTTGGTCAAAGCGTTCAACTGTTCCTTGCATGATTTCACCTTCATGTTGCTTATAGTCATTATAAGTAATCTCACGCATTTGCTTACGCATTTTTTCCATAATTGTTTGTTTAGCAGATTGCGCTGCGACACGACCAAATTCATCGACTGACTCTTCAAAGCGAATCTTGTCGCCAAGCTCGTAAGCTGAGCTAATAGCAAGCGCATCTTTCAAGCTAATTTCCAAACGACTATCGAAGACTTCGTCTACAACTTCACGAACGGTAAAAACTTGAAAATCACCTGTTTTTTCATTGAATTCAACGACTGCTGATTCAGACTGACCATAACGACGCTTGTAAGCTGATTTAAGTGATTCAACCACAGCATCGATGATATCTTCCTTGTTAATGTGTTTTTCTTCTTCCAAGACACGGAAGGCTTCTAGCATTTCTTTGCTCATATTATTTGTCGTTTTAGCCTTTAAGAGCCAAAACTGGCATCCTTTCTTTATTTACACTAAGAGTTTTAGAGTTTGACTGCCAAACGAGCTTTAGCAACTGTTTGATAGGGAATCTCAACAGTCTTATGGCGAGTCTTATCAAGATAATCAATTGTTAGGGTTTCCCCATCAAAGGCCACCAAGTCACCTTGGAAAATCTTGATCTTATCAATAGCCTTGTAAAGGCTAACATTAATATACTGACCAACAGCATTCTTCAAAGCTTCTTTGGTTTTTAAGGGACGCTCTAATCCAGGGCTGGACACTTCCAGCATGTATTGATCCGGGAAAGGATCAGGCTGAATAGTATCCAAGAGGGGACTGATAATTTCAGTCAAGTCTGCAGTATCTTCTACAGTAATACCTCCTGGCTTATCAATCAAAACTGACAAGACATAGTCACCGCCAAGCTTTTCGTACTCGATATCGACCAGTTCGTATGGCTCAGGAATAGCTGGAGCTACGACTGCCGTCACGAGATCAATAATTTTTTGCGACATTATGACCTCCTTACACACACAAGAGACGAAGTTTCTACTCCGCCTCTCTTTCATTATTTCCTTATATTATAGCATAGCTTAAAAACTATTGCAAGTAATAACCATATGACAGCCAAAAGGCTGGAAGTCTCTCAACCGTTCTATTGCGCTGCTGGAACCGAGCTATAAGTAGTTACACCTGAACCATTATTATCGTATGTAGAGGTTGTCGTACCTTGTTCCTGAACATAATTACCTGTGTTTTCACTATAGTTATTGCTGTAGGTAGTACCTCCATTGTAGGTACTTACTGATCCACCACCTATTGCCTCAGATAGTCCAGCCTCATAACTTCCAGATACTTCACTCGAAGCCAAACTTCCTTTAGAGTTAACGAAATCATCTGAACCATAGCTAGAAGTCCCAAAACCATTGAGTACCAGACTAGTCTTAAGATTAGATTCAGAAACTTTCTTCTTACCAACTTCCTTCTTAATGCGATTTTGCACCTTAAGAATATCCTCAGTGGAGGCTACTTGATAGCTTTCTCCATTGATCATAGCATCCGAACCAGCCAATTGGTAGGACTTAATATTTTTAAGGGCATCGCTATACCCCATCAAGCTACGCAAAGTATTGGTATCACCAAGATCGATACTGGTTTGAACATTTGAACTTACAGCTGATAAAATTTTCTTGTAAGAACCAATAGAGTCCATCTTCAAGAGCTTAGCTACAACTTTTTGAATAACCTCACGTTGACGTTTTTGGCGACCATAGTCACCATCAGGGTCATCATAACGCATACGTGAATAGACTAAAGCTTGCTCACCATTGATTTTATGAGTTCCGGGCTCAACTTTTGCCTGAAATTCAGGTTCATTTTCTGCAATCGAAATTGGAAAATCAAAATGATTCGTTACCTCAATACCACCAACAGCATCTACCAAATCAATCATACCCTGCATATTAATCAGTGCATAATAGTCAATATCAATATCCAAAACCTTTTGAATGGTTGAAATAGCCAAGTCAGCACCACCCTCAGCATATGCTGAATTTAGTTTTGCTTCACCCGACCCCTCAATATCTGTCAAAAGGTCACGTTCCAAACTGGTCATGGTTGTTTTCTTAGTCTTAGGGTTCACTGTTACCAAAATCATGGTATCAGAGTTTCCTTCCCAGGTTTCCTTACGTTCTTTGGATCCTGTATCTACCCCCATCAAGAGAATAGTTATAGGCTTAGTCTGTTGAATAGCCTTACTATTCCCCGAAGTTGCTTTAGAAGCCCTAAACGTTTTTGACAATTCGCCTGTGGCGTAATTATAAGTTGTCGTTAGGTAAATACCAGCAGCTACTACTGTCGTTGCAAAAATCGCCAACAACATCAATAAAATTTTTCGTCCAAGTTTCATGTTTTTTCCTAATCTATGAGTTTAGCCATAAGGTAAACATCTAGAAATTCTCCATTTTTAGTTCTTGCACCACGTTTCTTAGTGCCTTCAATGTCAAATCCGAATTTTTGATAGAGATGAACTGCCCATTCATTACGTGCTTGAACCGTCAACTCTAAGCGGCGGATAGTTGGTGTATGATCTGCCCAGTCAATCATTGTTTCCATAAGAAACCGGCCAACACCATTCCCCCAGTAGGGTTTAGAAACCGCAATAAATACGTCGCCAATATGACTAGTCTTAGTATCTTGATCAGAGGTAACATTACAAACACCAATGACCTCATGACCCAATTTCGCCACCAAACAAATCTCATTAAGCCTATGCTGATGACCTTCAATATAAGTGGCTAACTGTTCAGCACTCAGTATAGAACTTCTATCATCTTGTGCTAGAAAATCCGATTCCAAGGCTACAGTCTCTAGTAAACAAGCTAGAGAGGCAGCATCCTCTCTTTGAGCTTCCTCAATGACTAATTCTTGCTCAGCCATTTACCATTTCCTCCTGAATCTCCTTACTTCTAGGACCGAAAGATTCAAAAAGCAACTGACGTCCATCTCCATGATGAGATATCGAAATTAGGAGATAATCCCCTAACAGACTCTCGTCTAGGAGCTCACCCCACTCGATGATTGTCACACCTTCACCATACAGAAAATCATCTAAATCAATAGAATCTGGATCATCACCAATGCGGTAGACATCTAAATGATAGAGTGGCAGTCGCCCCTCATACTCCCTTACAATGGTATAGGTTGGACTCTTTATCATCTGTGAAATATCCAAACCTTTGGCAATCCCCTTGGTTAAGGTTGTTTTGCCAGCTCCCAGATCACCTGAGAGAACAATTATATCTCCAGAATCGAGTAGTCGACCTAGCTTTTGACCGATACTAATCAATTCTTCTTCATTTTGACTGTAAATCATGTTTTTATTATATCAAAAAATAAAAATATGGACTAGAATCCACTGTAAAAATACAGTAGAAACTTATAAATATTGAATCATCTAAGCAAGAAATTAAGATGAGTATTTTAATTTTGTGTTTATTTTGACCACATCAATCACTCATAGATTAGAAATGTTGTTGTAAAACTTACTATAGTTTCAAAAGCTAACCAATAGTAACTCTCTCACATTCCTCCAGATAAAAATCGCAAAAGAAAAAGCCTGACAAATGTACAGACTTTTTACTTTCAAGCTTTAGAACACAGCCATACTGATGAAGTTAAGGATAAACAAGATATCCAAAATCCACATAATAAAGTGGACATCCTTAGCTTGACCTTTGACGATTTTGACCAAAGTATAAGTAAGGAAACCAGCTGCGATACCATAAGTAATGCTATATGAGAATCCCATGAAAATAGAAGTGAAGAAGGCAGGAATAGCTTCAGACAAGTCTTCCCAATCGACACTCTTAAGGTTAGAGAGCATCATAACACCTACAATAATAAGAATAGGCGCTGTGGCTGCATTTGGAACGATTGACACCACTGGACTAAAGAAACTAGAAATGGCAAAGAGTACAGCAACCACAAGAGCTGTCAAACCAGTACGTCCACCAGCACCAATACCCGCTGCAGATTCAACGTAAGTTGTAACGTTTGAAGTCCCTGCAATGGCACCAATACTTGTACCAACAAGGTCAGAGTAAAGAGCACGGTCAAGAGCTTTTGATTCGTTGTTATCACCTGTTGAAGCAATGATACCAACCTTCTCACCAGTACCGATCAAAGTACCGATAGTATCGAAGATATCAGTCAATGAAAAGGCGAGAATAGCCATAAAGACACCAGGCAAACGAGAAACGTCTGCAAAGAGTGATCCCAATCCCTTAGATCCAAGCGCTGCACCAAAGACCTGACCAAGGTCTTTAATAGATGATGTCAAGCTAGCTGCGTGCCAGTCAATGCTTCCAAGATCAACAACACCAGCAAAAATAGCAATGATAGTCGTTACAAGGATTGAAAGAAGAACACCACCACGAACACCTTTAACAATAAAGAAAATCGCAATCGCAAGACCAATCAAACCTACAATTACAGTTGGATTATTGAAGGCAACCAAACCTGGTGTAGCTGATGATGAAGCTGTAATTGAAGCCTTGGCCATATCAGCGCCTTTACCTGCTACAGTGTAGGTATGAGGATTAATTGAGAATTTCAAGAAACCAGCATTTTTAATCCCAACATAGGCAAGAAAAACACCGATACCTGCTGAAATAGCAGATTTAAGAGCTGTTGGAATAGACTCAATAATCATCTTACGTACTTTAGTTACCGTGATGATCAATGAAATAACACCACATAGAAAGACCATTGCTAAGGCCTCTTGCCAAGTGTAACCCAAAGAAAAGACCACTGTGTAGGTGAAGAAGGCATTAAGCCCCATACCAGGCGCTTGAGCGTATGGTAAGTTAGCATAAAATGCCATCATCAACGTTCCTGCAACCGCACCAATAATTGTTGCTAAGAAAACACCTTGTGCAGGCATTCCTGTTTGGGCCAACATCGCTGGGTTAACAAAGAGGATGTAAGACATGGCAAAGAAGGTTGTCAATCCGGCAGTCACTTCTGTGCGGACGTCAGTACCATGTTCTTTTAATTTAAAAAACTTTTCCATGAAAGTTTATACTCCTTAATAAAAAATATTGTCAAAATCCGAATGATATCGGAACATTCTCACGTAGAATGCTACATCACCATTCTACATGAAATCATTTGATGGTGCAAGGTTTATTTTCTGATAGTTTTATCGCTAAAAACCGAACATTCCACCATAGACCTGGGTCAAACCCCAACAAATAACTGATTTCTGTTATAATAGAAACATGACAAAAAAATTGATTGCACTAGATCTTGATGGAACGCTTTTGCGACCAGATGGAACTATTTCAGAATTTACAAAAACAACTATTAAAGATGTACAAAACAAAGGGCATCAAGTCGTTATCGCTACCGGTCGTCCTTACCGTATGGCTATTGATCATTACAAAACATTAGGCTTAGAGACACCGCTCATTACCTTTAATGGCTCCTTGACCAATCTCCCAGACCGAGAATGGGCTTACGAGCACTCGGTCAAGTTGGACAAAAAATACCTAGTTAACCTCTTACAACGACACGATGAGTTAGAGATGGATTTTCTTGCTAGTGAATACCGCAAGCACTTTTATATCACTATGGAGCACCCAGAGCGTATTCAACCACAACTCTTTGGGGTTGATAAAATCATTGAGGCTATGCGTTTAGAGCCAGCTAAAATCACACGCAATCCTAACGCTCTTCTTATGCAGACCCGCCACGAAGACAAGTACCAACTAGCCAGAGATATTAAGAAAGATTTCAAAGAAGAAATTGAGGTTGATTCTTGGGGTGGACCACTTAATATCTTGGAGTTTTCACCTAAAGGAATTAATAAGGCTTATGCCCTGAACTACCTACTCAAAGCCATGCGAAAATCTCCAGATGATTTGATTGCCTTTGGGGACGAACACAATGATACAGAGATGTTGGAACTTGCCAAGACTGGCTATGCCATGAAAAATGCCAGTTCTGTCCTTCTCCCCCACGCTAACGAACAAATTAAGTGGACTAATGAGGAAGACGGCGTTGCCCGTAAACTTCAGGAACTACTTTTATAAACAGGAAAAGACACTGAAGAATTCTTCGGTGTCTTTTCTTCTGATTAAGGTAAAATAGCTACTGCACGCACTGGGGAACCTGTCGCCTTGTCCCAGTGAGGAAAGGCAATCGAAATCAAGGCACCGGCAGCTGGAACTTGATCCAATTGGAACAAAACTTCTACTTGGTAGATGTTTTGTTCCAAGAGGTAATATTCGTTAACCAATCCATGTTCTGCTGCTGGAATACCAGCATCGGTATCAAAGGTTTCATGACCTACTGCTTTGACATGGCGTTCATGAATCAAGAATTCCAAGGCTTCACGGCTCCACCCTGGACTTTGTTGAACCCCATTGTCATCCAGGTTACGCATAGCATCTTGATCTGGCCAACGTTTTGACCAATCACTACGAAAGGCGACAAAAGCACCTTCTACAATTTGTCCATGCTCAGCTTCAAAGTCTAAGATATCTTGTTTGCTCAAGATAAAGTTTGGATTCGCAGCAACTTCTTTAGACTTGTCGATAACATAAAGTGGCAAGAGAAGGTCTTTAAGGTCAATCTCATCCAACCAACGACCACCTTCTACAAAGTGAATCGGTGCATCGATATGGGTTCCGTATTGACCAACTACTGTAAATTTTTGAACATGGAAACCATCTTTTAATGTGAAAAGGTCTTCTTGTTTCAAGGCTGGAAGAGCCGGAAAGTGTGGGCTTTCCGCATTAATCTTGTGGGTCAAGTCTACCCACTTTTTAGTATGCAACTCATTGTAAATACTTAGTAAATCTGACATAAGGAGGTCCTCTTTTCTTATAGATTTAACATTAAATAGTTAATTGGAGCTATTATATCAGTCACAAGCAGACGTTACAAGTGTTTATTATCATTTTGCATAATCCTATTTCCTCTACTTGGATATAGTTATAAACTATATCCGATTATTTTCAGTCTTATTCAAACTATAATTTGCAATATTTTGACGTTTTTTTAAGTTTTTTGACACTTTTTGCGCAAAAATTATTGACATAGAAATGAAAGCGTTTTATAATTAATCTGTTCTAATTTCGAGGGTTTAAAAAATATTGTTGTCATTTTCATACTAAGGGATGATAATACCAATAATCATTTTTCTATTCCTAAGAAACATTATATTAAAGGAGGAAGAACACTAATGGGTATCGGTATTATTATTGCTAGCCATGGTAAATTCGCTGAAGGTATTCACCAATCAGGTTCTATGATTTTTGGTGAACAAGAGAAAGTTCAAGTGGTTACTTTCATGCCAAATGAAGGTCCTGACGACTTGTACGCTCACTTCAAAGATGCCATCGCTCAATTTGACGCTGACGACGAAATTCTAGTCCTTGCAGACCTTTGGTCTGGATCACCATTTAACCAGGCAAGCCGAATTAAGGAAGAAAACCCTGATCGCAAGATGGTTATCGTGACAGGACTCAACTTGCCAATGCTTATCCAAGCATATACGGAACGTATGGTAGCTCCTGATGCAAGCGTTGAAGAGGTTGTCGCAAACATTTATAAGGAAACAAAAGAAGGTGTTAAAGTCCTTCCAGAAGGCCTTATCCCTGAAGAAGACACTAAATCATCCGACACCAAACCTTCAATTCCTAAGGGTAGCATTCCTGAAGGAACAGTTCTTGGTGATGGAAAAATCAAATACGTTTTGGCTCGTGTTGATACACGTCTCCTCCACGGTCAAGTGGCAACTGGTTGGACTCACTCAACCCACCCAGACCGTATCATCGTAGTTTCTGATACTGTTTGTCATGATAAACTTCGTACAAACATGATTAAACAAGCTGCTCCATCTGGTGTTCAAGTTCACGTTATCCCAATTAAAAACATGGTCAAAGCAAACAATGACCCACGTTTTGGCGATACACGCGCTATGCTTCTCTTTGAATCTGTTGAAGATGCTCTTGCTGCTGTTAAAGCTGGTGTTGACGTTACAGAAATCAACCTTGGTTCTTCAGCTTATAAGGAAGGAAAAGTCAACGTTACTAAGGCTCTTTCATTTGACCAAACAGATGTGGATGCTATCAAAGAGTTGCAATCATTGGGTGTCAAATTTGACGTCCGTGGGGTACCAAGTGATAGCCCAGCAAACGTTGATGCCTTGATTAAGTCAGCTGAAACTAAATTAGCAGAGAAGAAGTAATTTTGGAGGATGCATAAATGAGTTTAGTACAAATTATTTTAGTCGTAATTGTTGCTTTCATCATTGGTTGTAGCTCAGTTAACGACCAAATCGAAACTTACCAACCAGTCGTGGCTTGTTCCCTTATTGGTTTGGTTACTGGCCACCTCGAACTCGGCGTTATGTTGGGTGGTAGCTTGCAGTTGATCACTATGGGATGGGCTAACGTTGGTGCTGCTATGGCACCAGACGCTTCACTTGCCGCAGTAGCTTCTACCATTATCCTTATCTTGGGTGGTCAAGGAGCTAAAGGGATTGGTCCTGCCATCGCCCTTGCAGTTCCATTGGCTGTTGCCGGTCTTGCCTTGACAATGTTTGTCCGTACTGCTACAGTCTTCATCGCTCACGCTATGGATAGTCGTGCTGAAGCAGCTGATATTGCTGGAATTGAAAGATGGCACTTTATTGGTATGGCCCTCCAAGGTCTCCGTGTTGCTATCCCTGCCCTCCTCTTGCTCTTGATTCCTGCACACATCGTCCAAACGGGTCTTGAAGCTATGCCTGAATGGTTAACATCAGGTATGACAATCGGTGGTGGTATGGTTGTAGCCGTTGGTTATGCCATGGTTATCAATATGATGTCTAGTCGTGAAGTTTGGCCATTCTTCTTCCTTGGTTTTGCTTTGGCTGCTCTCAAAGAATTAACCTTGATTAGCTTGGGTGTTATCGGTCTCTGTCTTGCCGTGATGTACCTCGCGCTTGAAGCTAGTGGTTCAAATGGTTCTTCAAATGATGGAGGATCAGGTGATCCCCTCGGTGAAATTCTGGAAGACTTTTAATTAGGAGGAAAGAAAATGGCTGATTCAAAAATTAAATTAACAAAAGCAGATCGTTTTAAAGCTTTCTTGCGCTCATACTTTCTTTTAGCTTCATTCAACTATGAACGTATGCAAAATGGTGGTGTGGCTTACACCCTTATTCCTGCAATCAAAAAACTTTATCAATCAAAAGAAGAACGTGCAGCTGCCCTTAAACGTCACTTGGAATTCTTCAATACACAACCATTCATGGCCAACCCAATCTTTGGGGTTACACTTGCCTTGGAAGAAGAACGTGCCAACGGCGCTGACATTGACGACGCTGCTATCTCAGGGGTTAAGGTCGGTATGATGGGACCTCTTGCAGGTGCCGGTGACCCTCTCTTCTGGTTTACCCTTCGTCCAATCTTCCTCTCACTCGGAGCAGGCTTGGCTGTTTCAGGTAACATCATGGGCCCAATCGTTTTCTTCGTTCTTTGGAACGTCATGGTAGCTACCGTTAAGTGGTATACTCAAGAATTCGGTTATCGTGCTGGTACTGCGATTACGGACGACTTGTCAGGTAACCTCCTTCAACAAGTCACTCGTGGAGCTTCAATGATGGGGATGTTCGTTATCGGTTCTCTTATTCAACGTTGGGTAAGCATCACCTTTACACCAGTTGTTTCTACTGTTAAACAACAAGATGAAGCATTCATTCATTGGGATAAACTACCAAAAGGGATTGCTGGTGTCAAAGCAGCTTTTCTTCAACAAGCTGCTGGTAAATCACTTGAAGCTAACAAGGTAACAACCTTGCAAGATAACTTAAACCAATTAATTCCTGGTTTGGCTGCCCTTGGATTGACTTTCCTTTGTATGTATCTTCTTAAGAGAAAAGTTTCTCCAATCGTCATCATCTTGGGTATCTTTGTCCTTGCTATCTTGCTCCACATCATTGGTCTACTTTAATCGGAGCAAATCATGGTTAAATCGCTTAATACGGAAATGGCTCACACAACTAAGGGAACTTGGTTCCGTGAAGGGCCAATTTACGGAAATATTATGGTCGGTGATAAGGCCTTCGAATTTTACAATGATACGAAGTTACAAGACTACGTTCAAATTCCTTGGGATGAAGTCACTTATGTGATTGCCGATGTCTACTTCGGTGGTAAGTTCATCCCACGCTTTGAAATCCGTACTAAGCAAAATGGACGTTTCCGTTTTGCCAGTCGAAAAAGCAGAACAACTCTAAAAGAAATTCAAAAAAGAATTCCACGTGAAAGCTTAAGAAAAGCTCCTAGCTTTCTAGTTGTTCTCAAACAAGGTTTTAAAAATCTCTTCCGACTCATTGTTAAGAAGAACTAGTCTCTAAATATGATAAAAAGATTATCCAGTCTAATCATTGGATAATCTTTTTATCATTTCACGCTCATTTCTGATAGCGATTGGTCTGTTTTACATTTTTGTTTCACTAGCTATTGACATTTTAGTGGAAGCGTTTTAGAATATAATTGTTCTTGATTTCTTATGTTCAAAAAGATTGAGAGGCGCTTTTTTTGCCGTCTTGATGAAATCGGAGATAGTCTTTTTAAGCCTAAGAAAAAATATTTTAAAGGAGGAGAACACGAATGGGTATCGGTATTATTATCGCCAGCCATGGTAAGTTCGCTGAGGGAATCCACCAATCAGGATCTATGATTTTTGGAGACCAAGAAAAGGTTCAAGTCGTTACCTTTATGCCAAGTGAAGGTCCTGATGACCTTTACGGCCACTTCAACGATGCCATCGCACAATTCGATGCTGATGATGAGATTCTTGTCTTGGCTGACCTTTGGAGTGGTTCACCATTTAACCAAGCCAGTCGTATCGCTGGAGAAAATCCAGATCGCAAGATTGCCATCATCACAGGACTTAACTTGCCAATGCTTATCCAAGCATACACAGAACGTATGATGGATGCTAACGCTACAGCGGAGCAAGTTGCTGGTAATATCATCAAGGAAGCTAAGGGTGGTATTAAAGCACTTCCAGAGGAGCTTAATCCTGCGGAAGAAACTACAGCAGCACCTCAAGAAGCAGCAGCACCTCAAGGAGCTATCCCAGAAGGGACAGTTATTGGAGATGGTAAGCTCAAGATTAACTTGGCACGTTTGGATACACGTCTTTTGCATGGTCAGGTTGCGACTAACTGGACACCTGCATCTAAAGCGGACCGCATTATTGTAGCATCAGATGATGTTGCTAAAGACGAATTGCGTAAGGAGTTGATTAAACAAGCAGCACCAAATGGCGTTAAAGCAAACGTAGTTCCAATTCAAAAATTGATTGATGCTTCTAAAGATCCTCGCTTTGGTAACACACACGCTCTTATCTTGTTCGAGACTGTTCAAGATGCCCTTCGTGCTATCGAAGGTGGCGTGCCAATTAAAGAACTTAACATTGGTTCTATGGCTCACTCAACTGGTAAAACAATGGTTAACAACGTTTTGTCAATGGACAAAGACGATGTTGCTTGTTTTGAAAAATTGCGTGACCTTGGCGTAGCATTTGACGTTCGTAAGGTTCCAAACGATTCTAAGAAAGATTTGTTCGACCTTATCAAAAAAGCTAACGTTCAATAACCTTCATTCGGATACATTAGTTGATTTTCCCAGCTAATCACAACTCAATAGAAAAGGAATTATAACCATGTCAGATATGTCAATTATTTCTGCTATTTTGGTCGTAGTTGTTGCCTTCCTTGCTGGTCTTGAAGGTATCCTTGACCAATTCCAATTCCACCAACCACTTGTTGCTTGTACTCTTATTGGTGCTGCTACAGGTAACCTCACTGCAGGTATCATGCTTGGTGGTTCCCTTCAAATGATTGCCCTTGCTTGGGCTAATATCGGTGCCGCTGTCGCTCCTGACGCTGCCCTTGCCTCTGTTGCTGCTGCCATTATTTTGGTTAAAGGTGGTAACTTCACAACTGAAGGTATCGGTGTTGCGACTGCAACAGCTATCCCACTTGCGGTTGCCGGTCTCTTCCTAACTATGCTTGTTCGTACAGCATCTGTTGCCCTTGTTCATGTCGCAGATAAAGCTGCAGAAAACGGAAACATCGCTGGTGTTGAACGTGCACACTACCTCGCCCTCCTTCTTCAAGGTTTGCGTATTGCTGTGCCAGCAGCCCTTCTTCTTGCCATCCCAGCCCAATCTGTTCAACATGCCCTTGGATTGATGCCTGACTGGCTCAACCACGGTATGGTTGTCGGTGGTGGTATGGTCGTAGCCGTTGGTTACGCCATGGTTATCAACATGATGGCAACTCGTGAAGTTTGGCCATTCTTCGCCATCGGTTTTGCTTTTGCTGCTATTAGCCAATTGACACTTATCGCTCTTGGTGCTATCGGTGTCGCTATCGCTTTCATCTACCTCAACCTTTCTAAACAAGGTGGCGGAAATGGTGGCGGAACTTCATCTGGTTCAGGCGACCCAATCGGCGATATCTTGGAAGACTACTAGGAAGGGGTGCTCTCATGGCTGAAAAAATTCAATTATCTCAAGCGGATCGTAAAAAGGTTTGGTGGCGCTCACAATTCTTGCAAGGTTCATGGAACTATGAACGTATGCAAAACTTGGGTTGGGCTTACTCACTCATTCCTGCTATTAAAAAACTCTATACTAACAAAGAAGACCAAGCCGCAGCTCTTAAACGTCACTTGGAATTCTTCAATACCCACCCTTACGTAGCTGCTCCTATCATGGGTGTTACCTTGGCTCTTGAAGAAGAAAAAGCTAACGGTACTGACATCGATGATGCTGCTATCCAAGGGGTTAAAATCGGTATGATGGGACCTCTTGCCGGTATCGGTGACCCTGTTTTCTGGTTCACAGTTCGTCCTATCCTTGGTGCCCTTGGTGCATCATTGGCACAAGCTGGTAACATCGCTGGTCCACTTATCTTCTTCATCGGTTGGAACCTTATCCGTATGGCCTTCTTGTGGTACACTCAAGAACTTGGTTACAAAGCAGGTTCAGAAATCACTAAAGACATGTCTGGTGGTATCTTGAAAGATATTACTAAAGGGGCATCAATCCTTGGTATGTTCATCTTGGCCGTCCTCGTTGAACGTTGGGTCTCTATCGTCTTCACTGTAAACCTTCCAGGTAAAGTTTTGTCTAAAGGTGCCTATATCGAATGGCCTAACGGCAATGTCAGTGGTGACCAACTTAAGACTATCCTCGGCCAAGTTAATGACAAACTTAGCTTCGATAAGATTCAAGTTGATACCCTTCAAAAACAATTGGATTCATTGATTCCAGGTTTGATGGGACTTCTCCTTACTTTTGCATGTATGTGGTTGCTTAAGAAGAAAGTTTCACCAATCACAATCATCATTGGACTCTTTGTAGTTGGTATTGTTGCAAGCTTCTTCGGAATCATGTAAAAAGAGCAAGAGTTTAGCAAAGCTGAACTCTTTTCTTATGCTATAATAAAGGTACTACAATCAAAAAGCGAGATAGATATGGCACAATCACTAAACAAAACAGTTGAATTGCATACAACAGGCGTTTCCTACATGGCTATCGGAGGGAAAGTCGGTAAATTTCTAATTGGAGATGTAGCTCTTGAATTCTACCCAGATGTCAATGTCGAGCAATACATTCAAATTCCATGGACTAGCATCACTCAAATCGGTGCGAATGTATCAGGAAAGAGAATTAGCCGCCACTTTGAAGTGTTGACAGACAAGAGCAAATTCCTCTTTGCTTCTAAAGATTCTGGAAAGATTCTAAAGATTGCTAGGGAACATCTCGGCAATGAAAAAGTCGTCAAACTACCAACTCTCATCCAAACCATTGGTACTCGTATCAAAGGTTTATTTGCCAAAAAATCATAATTTTTGTATAATGTAAAGGACGGATAAGTAATAGCTAGACCTTTCCAGAAAGCCTGCGGTTGCTGTGAGCAGGTAGGGTTGACCTACGAAATTCTACCGTTTCTAATAATTAAAAACATAAACAAGTGCACTCCTGTGAAGTTGGATGGAACCGTGGCCCATGTCACTCCAACACTTTCACCGGGTGTTTTATTTTTTTGGAGGAACTTATGTTAGATGTAAAACGTATTCGTAACGACTTTGATACCCTTTCTGAAAAATTGGCTACACGTGGTGTCGTTGCTGAGACTTTAAATGAACTAAAAAAGCTTGATGTTAAACGCCGTGAACTTCTTATCAAATCTGAAGAACTCAAAGCTCAACGTAATGTTGCTTCAGATGGTATTGCTCAAGCAAAACGTAATAAAGAAGACGCCTCAGAGCAAATTGCAGCCATGCAAAAAGTTTCTGCAGAAATTAAAGAAATTGATTCTGAACTTGCTGCTATTGATGAAAAACTTAACAGTATCGTTGTGACACTTCCAAACACACCAAATGACTCTGTTCCAGTAGGTGCTGACGAAGACGAGAACGTAGAAGTTCGTCGTTGGGGAACACCTCGTGACTTTGATTTTGAGATTAAACCTCACTGGGATCTTGGTGAAGACCTTGGTATTCTTGATTGGGAACGTGGTGCTAAAGTTACTGGTTCTCGCTTCCTCTTCTACAAAGGCTTAGGAGCAAAATTAGAACGTGCGATTTACAACTTCATGTTGGATGAACATGCTAAAGAAGGTTACACTGAAATGATTACACCTTACATGGTTAACCACGACTCTATGTTTGGTACTGGTCAGTATCCAAAATTTAAAGAAGACACTTTCGAGCTTGATGGTACTGACTACGTTCTTATCCCAACAGCCGAAGTTCCTTTAACCAACTACTACCGTGGCGAAATTCTTGACGGAAAAGAATTACCAATCTACTTCACAGCCATGAGCCCTTCATTCCGTTCAGAAGCTGGTTCAGCTGGCCGTGATACACGTGGACTGATCCGTCTTCACCAATTCCACAAGGTTGAAATGGTTAAATTCTCAAAACCAGAAAGCTCATACGATGAATTGGAAAAAATGGTAGTTAACGCTGAAAATATCCTTCAAAAACTTAACTTGCCATACCGTGTCATCACTTTGTGTACTGGCGATATGGGATTCTCAGCTGCGAAAACTTACGACTTGGAAGTTTGGATTCCTGCACAAAATACCTACCGCGAAATTTCTTCATGTTCAAACACAGAAGATTTCCAAGCTCGTCGTGCACAAATCCGTTACCGTGACGAAGCTGATGGTAAAGTAAAACTTCTTCACACTCTCAACGGTTCAGGTCTTGCTGTTGGACGTACAGTAGCCGCTATCCTTGAAAACTACCAAAACGAAGATGGTTCAGTAACTATCCCTGAAGTTCTTCGTCCTTACATGGGTGGTGCTGAAGTGATTTCACCGAAATAAATAAATAAATGAGGTTGAGACAATTGTTCCAACCTCGTTTTTATTTTACTTTATACAAATGATGCAGTAGTAAACTGAACTTTTCGTCCACTTTCTAGCTCAGGAGAGACCAAGTTAACCTTGTGGGCATGTTATTACGAAAGGGATACCTTTGAGTGCTAATTTAAAGTTCTCATTCAAAAAAAGAACCTGACTCTAAGATGATAAGTCAAGTTCCTCGTAACATATTTTTGGAGATATAACCCATCACATTTCAGATTATTATATCTGATAAAAACGCTAGTAATATAAACTTATATAGTTTTACTACTTATGTATCATTATCATTTAGAAAATGGAAGGGAAATAAGAAAAATTTCATATATACAGAACAATAGAAAAATTACGAAACAAATTATCTTTATCTCACCACTTTTACTCTTTATAGCTATAATAGGTAGTATTACCTTAAAGAAGAATGTATAATAATCTAACTGATACATTATTTACATTTTTACTAATCAAGATGTCATCTTATATAACAGCTTATCTTCAAAACAGTTAAAATAAGTTTTTTCAGCAACAACTGTTACAGTCTTGCCCATCATATTTTACAAGTTGTGCTTTTTCTTTAGAAAAATTAAACTCTGCTGTGATTTTATAAAGACTTCCTTTTTTAGTTACGGTTGATGAAAATGCCACGGTAGTAATTTTTCCTTTTATTCTTTCGAACAGTAATATTTCAGCACTTACAATTCATTCTTTCAAACTTTTTCAAAGATTTCACCACAAACATAACATCTTTGAAGAAAATGGAAATATAATGAAACTTTTCTGGAATATCTAAAAAGTAATGAGCAGTACCATAACAAGCATTTATCAGAATCTATATCATTACTCTAGACTTAATAAATTAAAATCTTGTAATTTATCTACTCCCTTTTTAAAAGCCCCATACCTTCTAATTCATCAAAAAAGCCCCTAGAAGATGGCATAGAGCTCTTCATTATCATCCCTCCCCCATGAACTCCTCTGTTGTCATTACTTGAGCAAATTCATCGTGTAAGGATACTAGATTTATGGTATGTAGGACCTCTGGATCTATCAAATGACCATCTAAATTGGGGAGGGCAAAACTGGCCGTTGCATCTGAAATAAGTAACGTCTTAAACCCTAAATTAGCCGCCATGCGAGTTGTGGTAGACACACAGTGTGGCAAGGTTAAGCCTGCAATAACTAACTTATCAATTCTTTTATCTCTTAAATAGCTCTCTAAATTTGTCCCAATGAAAGCACTATTAACTATCTTTTGGAAAACAGGTTCACTTGGGCATGGTTGAAAGCCATCTTTAAAATCTTGACCTTGAGATTCGTGAAAACGTGATTGAGTATTCTCTGATACGTGTTGAACATGAAGTACTGGCCATCCCTTTTCTCTAAAAAAATTAAGCAATTTTTGGGAATTCACTTCAAGCTGAGGGTTATTACGTTCTCCCCATGAACTATTATCAAAAGCCCTTTGCATATCAATCATTAATAATCCTTGCATTTTTACTCTCCTCTTTTACACTAATCTTCCAACAACTTATTGGCATCCTGACAACTATCATAATAAGGACTTATCAGTTGAAAGCCTTCCATTAGTTGATCTAGCAAGTCATCCCTAGTCAAGCTATCCGTCACAGGAACATCATATTTAACCAAGACCTTTCGAACACGACCATCTTTGACTGCTTCTTTAAGCATCTGACGATTCTCTTCACTTCCTTCCACACGATGGCTGACACCATCTTCCTGGGCAAAATAGTATAGAGAGGGGACAATCGGTAAGTCTAGAACCTTATGTTGCTTCGCTAGAGTAGTATCTGATTTTTTCCGTTCTACAAAGCTCACTTCAACCGATATTCCCCAATCTTCAGCTTGACCGTAGAGTCGAATCGCCATAGCAACATCATCTAAACTGTCCTCAGGTGCCCTGTAATAGCACCAAAAGTGTGGCCGACATAATTGTGCCTGATTGGCCCAATTACTAACACGATCCATCTTAAAGGGTGCCAAACGCTTCTCTAGACGTTTTGATAAAGTCTGCATCTCCTTACGAGCTGATTGACCAAGTGCCTTGAGGTCTTCCATCTCTTCCTGATGTGGCCCCGCTTTTTCAGGTTTGATATACTTAACTCCTTGTTTGGATAAATAAGTTTGAACATTTTCTAACATCGTTTTCTCCTTACAATGCCAAAAGACCAACCCATAAAGATTCTATTCTGGTTGGTCTCTTTTTTTATTTACGTTTACGAGCAATCAAGTGGATTGGTGTTCCCTCAAAACCAAAGGCCTGACGAATTTGATTTTCCAAGAAACGCATGTATGAGAAGTGCATAAGCTCTTCTTCATTGACAAAGACAACAAATGTTGGTGGTTTAACCGAAACTTGTGTGCCGTAGAAAATCTTAAGGCGTTTTCCTTTGTCAGTTGGTGTTGGGTTGATGGCAATGGCATCCATGATAACATCATTCAAGACAGCCGATGAAATACGACGGTTTTGACTCTCACTGATGCGTTTGATCATCTCTGGTAACTTGTTAAGACGTTGTTTCGTCTCAGCCGATACAAAGATAATTGGGGCATAGCTCAAGAATTGGAATTGATCACGGATATCTGCTTCCCAGTTGGAAACAGTATGGTTGTCCTTCTTGATCGTATCCCATTTGTTAACTACAATGATAATCCCTTTACCAGCTTCATGGGCAAAACCAGCAATACGCTTGTCATACTCACGGATACCTTCTTCGGCATTGATAACCATAAGAACAATATCAGAACGGTCAATGGCACGCATAGAACGCATAACAGAGTATTTTTCTGTGCTTTCATAAACCTTACCAGATTTACGAATCCCAGCGGTGTCAATCATGGTATACTCTTGACCTTCACTGTCCACAAAGTTTGTGTCAATGGCATCACGAGTCGTACCAGCAATAGGACTTGCAATCACTCGGTCCTCACCTAAAATGGCGTTAATCAAACTTGATTTTCCGACGTTTGGACGCCCAATCAAACTGAAACGAATGATATCTGGGTTTTCCTCTTCAACTTCTGTTGGGAGGTTTTCAACGATAGCGTCGAGAACGTCCCCCGTACCAATACCGTGTACAGATGAAACTGGGTAGGGATCGCCAAGCCCAAGAGAATAGAAATCATAGATATCTGCACGCATTTCAGGGTTATCCACTTTATTTACCGCTAAGATAACTGGCTTGTTGGTCTTATAGAGAATACGGGCAACGTACTCATCCGCATCTGTCACGCCTTCCTTGCCTGAAACGACAAAGACAATAACGTCAGCTTCAGTCATGGCAATGTCAGCTTGGTGCTTAATCTGTTCCATGAATGGAGCATCGACATCATCGATACCACCTGTATCAATCAAGCTAAACTGACGGTTAAGCCACTCAGCAGAGGTATAAATACGGTCACGTGTTACCCCTTCAACGTCTTCGACGATGGAGATACGTTCACCCGCAATTCGGTTAAATAGGGTCGACTTCCCAACATTTGGGCGACCCACGATAGCAACTGTAGGTAATGTCATATATTTAAGTCCCTGATTAAATTAGGGATTCCTTTCTTCATTTAGCAATCTCACTTCCACCAAGGAAAGCAAACACGCTTGTTCCTTATCATTATTAGGATCACCTTAACGGCGATTAACACCTTTCAAGTGAACCTCTTTAGCTAGAAAACGAATACGTTCCATCACACGTTTGGCCTGCCAAGTCTCGTCTCCCTGACGTCCATTTGATAGTTTAACTTCTAAGTCTGCAAAACTATAGTTGGATGTGAAGAAGGTCGGTAGCTCCTTGATCATGCGATACTGGAGAATGACTTGCAAAACTTCATCCCTAATCCAAGAAGAGAATTGCTCTGCACCAATATCATCTAAAACTAGGACTTCTACTTCTTTGACAGCATCAATTTGTTCCTTCACAGAATTGTCCTTAATCCCATTTCTAACATCAATAGCAAAAGATGGATAATGAATAATGGTCGTTGCAACCTTCTTAGTCTCTGAAAGCTCATGGGCCATAGCTGCCAACATGAAGGATTTTCCAACCCCCATATCCCCGTAGATATAGAGACCTTTCTGGTCTGGACTAGGGTAATTAGCCACAAAATCAACAAGTGCCTCAAAAGTATCAACACGAGCGACATCATCTAGTACGATATCAGCAAAGGTAATCTTGCGATAAGACTGAGGCAAACTCAACAAGTTAATCCGCTTAGAAATAGCCTGTTGTTCTTGTTGTTCCTTAAGCTGACGCGTTTCCTTATAAGTCACATCAGCATAGCCTTCATTCATGGTCAGAATCGGCTCATACCCTTTGGCAATGTAGGTGACATCACCTTCTTTGACCTTACGGCATTCCACCAAGAATTGATTGAACTTTGGAAGACTACGCTTGATTTGGTCCTGACTTAAGCCATGTTCTTGAATAAAGCCAGCCACTCTTGTATCTGCCAAGATTTGCTTCGTTAAATCTGTTGCATTGCCAGACCCATGATGCCCTGTTCGGTTGAGGGTTTGTCCAACTCTTTCCATTGGCTACTCCTTTCCTTTTTCTAGTTTTGCCAAAGCCCGATGTCTAATTTCATCCAACTTGGCCTGATCAGCCTGACTGGTTTGATTATCATAATCTGGATTACTCCAGCTCGGCACATTTGTTTTCTTCTTAGAATCAGCTTTTGCTTGCTGCGATTTCTTGTCGTAACCACTACGCAAAGCCAAAAGCCCTTGTTCAGCAGTAACAATCTTCTTAAAGGCAAAATCGTTGGCAAGTTTAGAGATATATTCTCGGTTCACATTTGTTGAACGTGTCCGTCCCAAACTGTAGGCAACCATTAGATTAATGACCTCATCCATAAAGCCTCTTTGTGCCAAGTCTGTGAGAATTTTTTTCTCAGAATTAGTTACAGTCCCTCCTGGACCCTTAGCACTCTGTAAGTAATCAATAGGTTTTTCAGATTTAACAGCTTTAAGAATCTTTTCCTCTGTATCCGTCAATGCAGAATCACCACCCAATTTTTGAGCTTGAGCTTGCTCTAATTGTACCTGCATACGCTTGACAATAATCTGGTGGTTTACAGCTGTCTTTTTAGCTAAGAGATAGGTATCATACCAATTCATGCCATGAGTTTCAGACAGTTTATAGATTTCTAGCACATCTGTCTTTTCATCTGCAAAGACAAGCCCATCAGCCTGCATACGATTCCTGAAACTACTTAAATCAAATGAATTTTTAGGCTTAATTTCAGAAATAGATTTTTGAGCTAAACGCTCATCAGTAAAAACATCCGAAAAACGTTTAGATAAGTCTTGTAAACCATGTAAACTTATCGGTTTTAAAGCATCTACTGCTGGCTCACCAATCTTTTGCTCGAGAAGTGAACTATAAACCGCATGCTTTAGAAAATGCTCAATTGATAAGGGAGACTTAAGCTCCACAACATAAATTCCCTGAGGAGAATGATAGAAGGCCAACAAGTCTACCGCTGTCAGGACCGCCAAGGCTTCCTGAAGGGGCTGCATTCCAAAGTTAAGGTGGTTCAGAATAGTCGCAAACTTATGGCGGTGATTACCATTGTCATAAAAAGCCAGGAAATACTGGTAGAGAGCGTATCCCTCACTCCCGATAATGGGATAATAACAACGCATCAAACTTGCCTGATCGGGAACGATAACCTGATTGCCAACATAGACAAATTCTTCAATAGGTCTCATTTTTTAGACTCTTTTTTCGCACGGACTGTCTTGGTGATTTCTTGAAGCAATTTTTCAATCTCATCAACATCTTTGAAAGAACGGTAGACGCTGGCAAAACGGACATAGGTAATTTCATCAAGGTCTGCTAGTTCTTTCATGACTAAATTCCCAATAACCTCACTATCAACCTCTCCATCATGGTTACGACGAATGTTTTGCTCTATACGGGTGATGGCATTTTCAATATCCTCACTTGAAACTGGGCGCTTCTGAGCACTCATCAAGATACCATTGAAAATCTTATCGCGAGAGAATTGTTCACGAGTACCGTCTTTTTTGACAACTAAAAGTGGAACTTCTTCCACACGCTCAAATGTAGTAAAACGGGCATGACAGGCATCACACTCTCGACGACGACGAATAGTATTTCCATCCTCTGCCTGACGGCTATCGATAACACTAGATTTATTATGTTGACATTTTGGACAACGCATGCACTTCACCACCAATCTTTGAAATTCGGTACTCTATTTTACCATAAAAACACATAAAAAGCACGCCTTTAACTAGACGTGATCATGATTGAGCGTTAGTATAAATCTCTTGTAAGTTGACTTAACCTTCAAGTTAAGGTGTCGTAGTTTCTGACCCTGCAAAAGGAATGTAGAGGTCAAAACATGTACCCACACCAAGTTCTGAACTGACATCGATATGGCATCGATAAGCTTCCACAATTTGATAGAGGATTGATAAACCAATACCCACACCAGATTGGGTTGTCGTACGATTACGCGCCTTATCTGAACGATAGAAGCGTTCAAAGATATGTTCAATATCTTCTTTAGAGATACCCTCACCATTATCCTGTACCTGTACCAACATCTCATCTTCCAGAGCCTTGATAGTAACATGGATTTCCTTATTAACAGGCGAATACTTGACCGCATTATCAATCAAAATAGTAATAACCTGTTCAAAATGCTGGCTGTAAATCTGTGCTGGACGCTCTGAACTATCAAAATCATTGAGGTAGAATTGGTAGTCTTCATGTAGGACACGGAAATTCCCAATAACCGTACGGATTGAAGAATTCAAATCACATGTATCATTTCTATGATTGTCAAATGACCCTTTAACACGAATAGAATCCAACATATCGTTAATCATAATCGTCATACGGTTGGCTTCGTGACTTGCAGCTTCAAGACTTTCTTCAAGGATTTCAGGATCATTTTTACCCCAACGTTGCAAGAGGTCCATATATCCCTTAATAACTGCAATTGGAGTACGTAATTCGTGACTGACGTCACTCAAGAAACGCATCTGCATCTGATTATTTTCTTGAATTTTATCCATCATACGCGCCACATCACCGATCTCACCATGACTCTCAATCTTAGCTCGAAGCTCCCAATCACTTGGCGAATCTGTAATCATACCCATCGTTTCGTGCAACTGCCTCATCGGACGAAGAATAGATGTCAAAACAACTACAGTTACTGCAATAACTAAGACCGCCATTCCTACTTCAAGGAATATCAATAGGAAAATTAGACGCTCTTTTAACGCATAGTAGAATTCCAAATCATGGAAAACTTGAGCATACCCAACAATGGTCTTCTTATCCTTGCCATAGATTGGAACTTGTAGTAAGAAACCACGTTTACCCTTATAGGAAACCGACTTCAGTTTATTGACCTCAGACATGCCTGGAGGTGAGTCTGTATCCTCCTCAGAAGTAAAGATAAAAGTTCCCTTTTTGTCATAAACATAGACAGACTGATTGGAATATAATTTATTAGAAACCGCAACTTGACCATCTAAGGAATGCTTTTCAGAAAGCACTCCATTAACCATTGATGCATAGATATTTTTCGGTGAATAAAGGGCCGCTAAAAGCGGTTCTGGACTCAACTCTTCATCAGAGTCCCAGTCCTTTTCGATATAAGTAACAACTTTTGAGATTGTATTATTTACATTTTGACGTTCACGTTGCAAAAGAAGCGTATTGGCTGAGAAAACAACAACCAAAGTGAACATCGACAATACAAGAAAGAAGACCACAGCAGCTGTCATGGTCAACTTTTTTCTAATGGTTACTTTACCAAATAATTTACTCATTTTTCACGGATAACGTAACCCATCCCTCGTACTGTTTGAATGTATGATTCCTTACCTGGAATATCGATTTTCCCACGTAAGTAACGAATATAAACATCTACAACGTTTGTTTCAATTACGTCATCATATTTCCAGACTTGAAGCAAGAGTTCCTCACGGGTCATTACTTGGTTCATATTGCTTAAAAGTGTGTTCAACAAATCAAACTCACGTTTTGTCAATGGAATCGCCTCATCACCACGGACAACTGCACGATTTTGAACATCCAATTTCAAATCGCGATAGGTTGACGCTTTAGCTGGTGCACTCTTAGTAGCTTCAATATCTTGGCGACGGAAGGTTGCACGAATACGTGCCAACAGTTCTTCAATCGCAAATGGTTTTACAATATAGTCATCAGCTCCACGGTCCAAACCGGCAACAATATCCATGATTGAGTCGCGAGCTGTCATCATCATAATATAAGTATTTTTTTCTTGTTGGAGACGACGTGTCACTTCGAAACCGTCCATCTCAGGCAACATAAGGTCCAAGAGAATAAGATCGAAATCTTTCTCAAGTGCCATTTCAAGTCCTTCGCGTCCGTTGTCTGCTGTCACAACGTCGTATCCTTCGTGTTGAAGTTCAAGAGAGACAAAACGAGCAAGGTTTCTCTCATCTTCAACAATCAAAATGCGTTTGCTCATAATAACTATTTACCACTTTCATAAAAAATTTTTTTGACTTCCATTTTCCCAAAAAGTATTTAGATTTACCCAATGAATAAATTCGAAAATTAGCTTATAATCATAGAATAATATAGATTTTTAAAATTGTCAAACATTTTTAGTTTGTTTTTGAATTAATTGTCATCAAATAGTCCATTCAATTGAGCAAAAGGATTACTTGCCTCTTTCTTCTCTTGTTTAAGAGCTTCAAAATCCTCTTCTGACAAGACTTCCCAGTCATTACCTGAGAGCGAAATTTGTCCTGATTCCTCTTCAGGTGTCAGCACTCTCAAAGGAATATTAAGAAGAATATTATCTAAAATACTCTCATTAAGGTTAATAGTATCGCCATCCAAGATAAGAACTAGATTTTCTTCGACTAATTCCTTTTGAAGAGCAGCATCAGCCTCTTGTATAAAGGTTTCCGAGACTGGGTAATTAAACCCAAGTGTCGTAGGCTCAAGTGAACGGCTAGATGGCAAAGTAATATCATAGCTAAGTTGATAATCTAAAAGATATAAGCCATTATCATAGACTACATGACCACTTGCTTGAAGTTGTTCAAGATTTAAAACTTGGTCATAGCGTTCTTTAATTGACTCCAACAAAGAAGGTGCTTCATTAAAGGCTAGCCCTTCTGGAGACTTTCTAACTTCTGAAAGATAAATCATTTTTAATCCTCAAATTAAATTTTCCCATAGGGATCTATTTTCAATCCACAAGACCATAATCCCCTATATTCACTTTTCATTAAAGCGAGTAATTATGATTTTAGACTTAGTTAACATTATATCAGATTTTAAAGAGAAAATAACATCTTTAATATTACATAATTTTAAACTTAGGAATTTTTTAGCAGCTTATTAAAAACTGGTTCTTACTTAATCTGAAACAATCTTTTGCCATTAGATGAAAGAAATTAATTATGGTAAAATAGGGGCATTGAAACTAGATAAAAGGAATATAAAATGACACCTGAAGATTTTTACAAGACTCTGAAAGAACTGGGGTTCGATCTCAGCCAAAAACAAAAAGACCAATTCCAACGCTACTTTGAGCTCTTGGTAGAATGGAACGAAAAGATCAACCTTACTGCAATCACAGAAAGAGACGAGGTCTACCTCAAACATTTCTACGATTCCCTAGCTCCTGTTCTCCAAGGACATATTAAAAATCAAAGTATTCGACTTCTGGATATCGGTGCTGGAGCTGGATTTCCAAGTCTCCCTATGAAAATCCTTTGTCCTGAACTTGATGTGACTATCATTGACTCTCTTAATAAACGCATCAATTTCCTTAATCTCTTGGCCGATGAACTTGAGCTCAGCGGTGTTCACTTCTATCATGGACGTGCAGAGGATTTTGGACAAGACAAGGCCTTCCGTGCTCAGTTTGATATTGTAACTGCCCGTGCTGTTGCACGCATGCAGGTTCTCTCAGAATTGACCATTCCTTTCTTAAAAGTGGGTGGGCAGCTTATTGCACTTAAAGCTGCAGCAGCTGACGAAGAGCTAGCCAATGCTAAAAATGCCTTGAACTTGCTTTTTGCCAAGCCTGTTCTCAACGAGAACTATAAACTGCCAAATGAGGATGGCCGTAATATCACCATTGTCGATAAGAAAAAAGAAACCCCAAATAAGTACCCACGTCGTGCTGGGATGCCTAACAAGAAGCCGTTATAACGTTTATCCAAGGATGTTTCTTACTCCTTGGATTATTATTTACTCTTATGATAACTCGGAGGTTTTCATTGATCAATCGTCTTTCTGTCACGCAAAAGCTTGTGCTCAGCTTTGTCTTTGTCATTATAGTTGGGAGTATCTTACTTAGCCTTCCCATAAGCCACTATGCTAACAGTCCAAAAACAAGCTACCTAGACCATCTCTTCAATACTGTGTCAATGGTCTGTGTAACTGGACTTTCTGTTGTCCCGGTCAGTAAGGCTTACAATGGTCTTGGTCAAATTCTCTCTATGCTTCTCATGCAGACAGGAGGACTTGGACTAGTCTCTCTTATAGCCTTTAGTACTTATACCCTTAAAAATAAATTAGGACTGAGCGATCAAGATCTCCTTCAATCCGCACTTAGTAGGGATAACCAAAAAGATTTGAAGGCTTATCTTTTTAAGGTCTATAAAATAACTTTTTCTATTGAAGCTTTATCAGCACTCGTGATTATGACTGACTTCATTCCTCGTTTTGGACTTGGTCATGGCATTTTTAATAGTCTCTTTCTAGCTGTCTCTGCCTTTTGTAATGCTGGATTTGATAACTTAGGTTCTAACAGTTTACAGGATTATGCAACCAATCCAACCATTAACCTTGCTGTAGCTTTTCTCATCATGTCTGGAAGCTTGGGATTTGCAGTTTGGATTGATTTGATTCAACTAATAAGACGTTATATTAAAGATCGTCCAAGGAATTGGAAATTAGCTTGGAGACCTTTCAGTAATCAAAGCCGTCTTGTGCTTATGAGCACCAGCTGTCTCCTTTTAGTCGGAACCCTACTTGCTTGGTTACTGGAAATGGATAACTCTAAGACAATCGGTACCCTCAATGTCTGGCAGCAACTTCTGGTAAGTTTCTTTCAGACTGTAACCATGCGTACCGCTGGTTTTGCGACTATTTCCTACACCAATGCTGATTTTTCTACAAATCTTCTTTTTATGATTCAGATGATTATTGGGGGTGGTCCTGGGGGAACTGCTGGCGGTATCAAGGTGACAACTGCCTCTATCATGTTCCTACTTTTTAAGTCAGAGCTATCTGGTAACTCGAGCGTGGTTTTCCGAAACCGTATTATATCTAACAAAACCATTTTGCAAGCATTCACAGTTATACTCTTTTTCCTATCAATGCTCTTTGTCGGCTATGTTATTTTGCTGGAAACTAATCCTACTCTCTCACCACTAGGCCTACTTTTTGAGAGTGTGTCAGCCATTGCTACCGTTGGTGTTTCAATGGATTTGACCCCTAATCTAAATACCCTAGGACGCTTCGTTATCATGGCTCTGATGTTCATTGGTCGTGTCGGACCTATTACTGTTCTCTTGAGCTTGATGACAAAAAAAGAAAAACATGTTTCTTATGCCCCAACCGACATTTCAGTCGGCTAAACTATTTTATTAATTGACAATATTCTGAAAGGATTTTATATGAAAACACAAATTATTGGGGTCCTAGGTTTAGGAATCTTTGGACAAACAATTGCAACCGAACTCTCCTCTTTTGGACAAGATGTCATTGCCTTGGACAACAACTCTATAACAATTGATTCTCTTGCTGATCAGGTGACTAAGGCTGCTGTTGGGGACATTACTGACATTGAATTTCTACGTTCTGCTGGTATCGATACTTGCGACTCAGTCATTATTGCAACTGGAGAGCACCTAGAATCGTCTGCGCTAGCGCTCTTGCAGTGCAAAAAACTTGGTATTAAGAATATTATTGCCAAAGCTACGAATAACAATTATGAGGAAGTTCTTTACGGAATGGGGGCCAACTGGGTCATCACTCCTGAACGTAGCACAGCAAAAGAATTGGCTTCAAATATCCTCCGCTATAACATATCAAATGTTTTTCATTTAGAGGATGATGTGGCTTTAATTGAGTTGAAAATCCCTAATGAATGGGCTGGAAAGTCCTTGCATACTTTAAATCTAAGACAAAAATATAACGTCAATGTTATAGGTTTTAGAGATGAGAAAAGTGGCAAGTTAAACACTCACTTTGACCCAAGTAAGAAACTACCTGATGAAGGAATCATACTAGTTGTCGCTGACAATCGAACACTAGAAAAATTTGATTATTTAGGATATTTGAAATAAAATGACTTAAATAGACTAACATTTCTTGAATACCTAGATAGTTATTGATAGCTACTTCAATATCAAAGTCCTTATCATGTTTTGCAAAGTAGTTAGAGAAATGACAGTCTGCACCATGATAGATTGGGCCACCCAGTGTCTCAAATACATCGTTAACAGCCCTAGGTACCCTTTCTTCATTAGACAAAAAAACATTGGTCCTTACAACCAATGTTTTTTTGTCTAAGAATTCAAATTATCTTAGTTCATACCTTTTACTGTTTCAACAACATTTTCTACTGTAAAGCCATATTCTTCAATAATTTTAGCAGCTGGAGCTGAGGCACCAAATGTATCAATTCCAATCACAGCACCGTCCAAACCTACATATTTATACCATGGTAGACTTGCTGCCATTTCGATTGCTACACGACGACGAACTGCATTTGGAAGAACTTCCTCTTTGTAGGCTTGATCTTGTGCATCAAAGACATCTGTTGATGGAACACTCACAACACGAACTTTGTAACCTTCTGATTCCAAAGCTTTTGCTGATGCTACTGCAAGATTTACTTCTGAACCAGAAGCAAGGAGAATAGTATCAAAATCTGCTGCTGTTTCATGAACAACATAAGCACCTTTTGAGACTTTATCAAAATCTGTTCCTTCTTCAACAGTCAAGTTTTGACGTGTCAAAACAAGCGCCGTAGGTGTTGATTTAGAAGTTACAGCTTGATACCATGCAGCTTGTGTTTCACGCGCATCTGCCGGACGATAAACATTAAGGTTTGGAATAGCACGAAGTCCAGCTAGATGTTCGATTGGTTCATGGGTCGGTCCATCTTCACCGACTGCAATAGAGTCGTGAGTAAAGACATAAGTAACTGGAAGTCCTTGAAGTGCAGACAAACGAACTGCTGCTTTTACATAGTCTGAGAATACGAAGAAAGTACCACCGTAAACACGAAGTCCACCATGGAGAGACATACCATTCAAGACTGTTCCCATCGCAAACTCACGTACACCAAATTGAATGTTACGGTTAAGACGATGTGCATCATCTTGTAGACCATCAGATTTAATGTAAGTCATATTTGAGTGAGCCAAATCCGCAGAACCACCTAGGAATGTTGGCACTTTATCAGCAATAACATTCAAAGCATCTTGACTTGAATTACGAGTTGCTTGTGAATAACCATTTTCAAGAGCTGGGAAATCTGAAGCTTGGAATTCAACTGCATCCTTACCTCCAAGAATGCGTTCAAGTTCAGCACCAAGTTCTGGGTAAGATTGTTTGTACTCATTTACCAAAGCAATCCAAGCGTCATAGGCCTGACGACCACGATCAACTGTATTTTCCTTGAAATCAGCATAAACTTCTTTTGGAACTTCAAATGGAGCATAGTTCCAACCCAAGTTTTCTCTTGCAGCTGCTGTTTCATCTGGTCCAAGAGGAGCACCGTGAACACCGTTGGTTCCTTGTTTATTAGGAGCACCATGACCAATAACAGTCTTAACCTCAATCAAAGATGGTTTACCACTTGCTTTTGCACTTTCAATAGCGGCGTTGATAGCTTCAACATCTGTTCCATCTTGAACAAATTCAGTATTCCAACCATAAGCTTCATAACGTGCACGTACGTCTTCAGTAAATGAATCTTTAGTTTCACCGTCAAGGTTGATATCATTTGAATCGTACAAGACAATCAATTTATCCAATTTTTGAAGACCAGCATAAGATGACGCTTCGCCAGAAACGCCTTCCATAAAGCAACCATCCCCCGCAATAACATAAGTATAATGGTCAAAGATTGGGAAACCTTCCTTGTTGTAACGAGAAGCCAAGAAACGTTCCGCTTGTGCCATACCAACAGCTGTAGCAATACCTTGCCCAAGTGGACCTGAGGTAGCATCTACACCAACTGTATGACCAAATTCTGGGTGACCAGGTGTCTTAGAACCCCATTGACGGAATTGTTTAAGCTCTTCAATACTCAAATCTTTAAATCCTGACAAATGAAGGAGCGCATAAAGAAGCATTGAACCATGACCTGCTGACAAAACAAAACGGTCACGATTAATCCAATTTGGAACTTCAGGATTGACATGAATTTGCTTAGTAAACAAAGTGTAACCCATTGGTGCTGCACCCATAACCACACCAGGGTGACCAGAGTTAGCTTGGTTAATCGCATCTACCCCTAGAAAACGGATAGCATTTACTGAAAGGTTAGACATAATTTCCTCCTTAATAATATCAAGACTCTTTTAGTTATATCAATACTCCCTTAATTATATCACAGAAATGTTTTCACAATAAAGTACTTTATTGAAAAATTCATACAAATATCATTCAAAAATTGGGAATAAAAAACTAAAAAAGCTCTGAAGATGCTATAGACATCTCAGAACTCTATCGTTTATTTAGAACTCACTGAAAGACAACTTCAAATCCATGGATTGTAAAAACGCCCATGGTTAAGATAAATCAACTCCAGACTAATTCCCAATAAAAGAGTAGCTGATACGATTACAAGATAATCTTGTTTAGTCAAGGATTTGTGCACATACCATGTACGTTTTTTGTATTGACCAAATCGACGTAATTCCATAGCCGTCGATACAGTATCAATACGTTCGAGTGACGAAAAAATCAGAGGGAGAACGATTTGTAGATTCCCACGAATACGTTTGACCAGTCCCGCCTTTTGTGACAAATCCAAACCACGCGCTTCTTGAGCCTTACGAATAGTAAAGAATTCTTCTTGAACATCTGGAATATAACGCAAGGTCAAACTGACGGAGTAAGCAAATTTATAGGGAATACCAATCTGATTAAGACTAGCCGCAAACTGACTGGGATGGGTCGTCATAAGAAAAAGGATGGCAAGAGGGACTGTTGAAAAATACTTAAGCAAAAGATTTGCAAGATAAAAGAGCTCCTGACTGGTTAAATAGAAACGCCCCCATCCTTCAATCAGAACTGTCTTAGCTCCATAAATTTCTTCACCATAGCCAGGTGCGAAAAGGTAGACCATAAGTAAATTAAAAAGGGCAATCGAGCCAATGATCTTCACAACAAAAGAAATATCCCTCCAACAAATGTTAGCCAAGTTAAAGAGATAAATCGAAAGTAGACCTACTGCTAGGATAAAGCGTGGATCATAGGTGGCCATACAAGCAACTGAAACCAGGATAAAGAATAGCATCTTACTCGCCCCAGACAAATCATAGAGGAAACCTCGACCTGGTTGATAACCTATTAAACGATTAGACATAAGGCCCTCCTTTTTCTATATAATACTGGGTTACTTTTACCGGATCACATAACAACTTCTGACCTAAGCTATAAAGAGATGTCTGCTTGAGATTAGCTGACTCAAGTAGGTCCTTCTGATTAAGAATGGTAACAGGATTATCATCTGCAATGATTTTACCTTCAACTACAACGAGACAACGATCGCTATATTCCAACATGAGCTGCATGTCATGGGTAATCATCACAATGGTATGACCTTGCTTCTGAAGACTGTCCAAGAAATTCATGATATCTGTGTAAGTCTTGTAATCTTGACCAGCCGTTGGCTCATCCAAGATAATGATTTCAGGTTTCAAAACCAAGATAGATGCAATGGTCACGCGCTTTTTCTGACCAAAGGAAAGCGCAGAAATGGGCCATTTACGAAAACTATAGAGGCCACAAGTCTTCAGGACCTCATGAACACGCTCTTCAACCTCAGTCTCTTCAATTCCTCGCAAGCGCAAACCAAGAGCCACCTCATCAAAAATCATAGTTTGGCTAATCATCTGATTTGGGTTTTGCAAAACAAAGCCTATACGTTCTGAACGCTCGGCAATGCTATCCTGACTAATATCCCGACCCTTGTAAATTAATTTCCCTTGACTAGGGACAAAACCACATAGAGCCTTAGCAAGCGTCGACTTCCCAGCCCCATTTTTACCGACAATCGCTAGTCGCTCTCCTTTCTTCAAGCTAAAGGACATATCCTCTATGACTGCTGGATTATCTCCATAGGAAACGCTAAGCCCCTCAACCTTCAAAATAGAATCGGTCGAAGCTTCCATTTTATCTCTCAAAACTCTATCTGGGATACCTAATCCAGACAAATCCAAAGCATCTAGTTGGCTAAGATTTTGTGCTCTAGTTGTATCAAATCCCAACTGACGTAAAACCGTCAGATACAGGGGGTCTCGAATCCCATTTTCCAACAAAAGTGTACTCGATAAAAGCTCATCTGGCCTACCGTTAAAGAGGAGCTCTCCTTTATTGACCAGTAAAATGCGGTCAACGGGACGATAAAGAACATCTTCTAGACGATGCTCAATAATAATCGTCGTAGCTCCCACCTCCTTGTGGATCTTATCAATTAGATTAATAGTCTCCTGTCCTGATTTAGGATCTAAATTTGCTAAAGGCTCATCAAATAAAAGAATGGGGCTCTCATCAATCAAGACACCAGCCAAACTGACCCGCTGTTTTTGCCCCCCCGATAAATCTTGAGGTCGATAATTCAAAAGGGAACCCAAATCCAAGCGTTCAGCCCAGAGGGCTACCTTATCTTTCATCTCACTTTGATCAGCACAATCATTCTCCAAAGCAAAAGCCAAATCCTCGGCTACTGTTAGGCCAATAAACTGACCATCTGGATCCTGCAATACCGTCGATACCAACTGTGACTTATCATAGATAGATTGCTTGAAAATATCCTGACCATCTATCCTTACCTGGCCTTGTGCCTGTCCTTTATGAATATTAGGTATGATACCATTGAGACACTGAGCTAGGGTCGACTTTCCACTACCAGAAGGACCTAAGATGAGGACTTTTTCGCCCTTGGCAATATCAAAGCTGATATCTTTAAGCGTCGCTTCTGCTTGCGCATCATATTGAAATGTAAAGTGATTAAAACTAATGTATTTATCCATGTTTCTACTAAAAAAGAGAGGAGGTATCAAAACAAACTGACAGTCCCACTCTCCTATAAGTCATGCTAGTCTTTGGTAAGACTACCAGATTGTGTACGTGAGCTAGCATAGATTGCAAGAAGGAGGGTTCCTCCAATTGCAATTGTAATAAAGTTAGCTACGCCAGCTACAAAACTTTGTGCATAAAGGTATGACCAGGCTTGTGCAAATTGGAGTCTATCACCAATAGGGGTAACAATACCATAGGCAACGAGAAGGGCCAATGCTTGTGCTAGGTTAAACCAAATCATATTCATCAAAGAAAACTTGCCAGTTGTCACATCATATTTTTTGTTGAAGAGACCAATTACAAGACCTGTAATAGCACTTGCAAGTACCCAAGCCCATGAGATATTTCCGTATTGGATGCCATCTTTAAGCGCATGGCCAATAAAGCCCATAAAGAAACCTGTAATAGGCCCATAAATCACTGAGAATAGGGCTTGAACAGCATACTGAAGTTGGATGCTAGTATTCCCAAAAATAGGGATATTAACAAACATACCAATGATAATAAAGAGTGCTGCACCAATACCTGTCGCAACTACTGTACGAATTGAATTATTTTTCATAATCTTACTTTAATCTCCTAAACGTTTAATTTCAATGTGCCAGTTAGACCCTACACCAACATTATAGGCCTTAGCAAAAGACCCTTGGTTAATGGCTAAGCCAACACGATAGAGGGAATTGATATAAATAATTGGCTGACCAATACGAACATCCGCAAAAGATTTCCCATAGGTAACTTGGTTTTGGTAGACCAACATATCATTGTTAAAGATGGTTACTTCGAATCGATCACCAAAGTTTGGTGCCAACGCGTAAAAGTCATCACGTGTGATAGAGGTCCAAAGAGAGCCGAAACGGACATCCAAAATGTCAATAGCCCCACGAACCAAATTATCCTCTATGATGGTTTCAACCACTGGAAGTTCTAAAATTTTGTCCACAGGTAACTCAGGACCAACTTCTTCAAAACTGATATGACCAGAAGCTAATTTGGCACCTGTATAGGCATAAACATCACGACCATGGAAGGTATAGGAAAGTTCTGTATTACTACGACGATTCTCAACCTCGGAAATCTCACGAACAGCCTCGATACCAACAACCTTCTTGATATAAGAAAGTGTCCCGTTATCTGGTGTGACGATATATTGCCCCGTCTTTGTTAAGGCAACTACACTTTTACGTGAGGAACCTACACCCGGATCAACTACCGAAACAAAGGTTGTCCCCTCTGGCCAGTATTCAACGGTCTGAAACAAACGATAAGAAGCCTCAAAAGTGTTGTAGGGAGTAATATCATGTGTCAGGTGATGAACTCCCAAACTAGGTTCTTCCTGAAGGGCCACACCAATCATGGCCGAAACAGCACCATCAACCAAACCAAAATCCGATTGAAGTACTAATAGGTTATTAGTCATAAGTATCTCACCTTTTTCTATTAGAGACGTTTATTTTATCACATTTTATAGATATTTTAAAGACGACAAATTCTTGAGCTAGTTATAGCCTTTACCTATGTTTCCCTCTAAAATCAAAAAGTCAGCCCAAGAGGCTGACCATGTAGTACTTATCTAAGATTTCTTCCAACGACTTTTTTCTGCTACTGCTGTAAAAAGAACATCTGTTGACGAGTTGAGAGCTGTTTCACAAGAGTCTTGGATGACACCGACGATAAAGCCGACACCAACAACTTGCATAGCTAAATCATTTGAGATCCCAAAGAGGCTACATGCTACGGGTACCAAGAGAAGGGAACCTCCTGCAATACCTGAGGCACCGCAAGCAGAAATAGCTGAAACCACACTAAGAATAAGGGCTGTTGCAAAATCAACCCCAATTCCCAAAGTAGTCACTGCAGCAAGCGTCAAAACATTGATTGTCACAGCCGCTCCTGCCATGTTAATAGTTGACCCTAGAGGGATAGAAACAGAATAGGTATCAGGATTCAAGCCAAGGTCCTCACACAATTGAAGGTTAACGGGAATATTAGCTGCTGACGAGCGAGTAAAGAAGGCTGTAATCCCTGAATCTTTCAAACAACGGAAAACTAGTGGGAAAGGATTTTTGCCCATCATCACAAAAGCAATGATTGGATTAACAACCAAGGCAACAAAGGCCATTGTTCCCACTAAAACAAGGATTAGGACACCATAATCTGCCAAAACACCGACACCATTCTCAGAAATAGTATTAAAGACTAGACCAAGGATACCAAATGGGGCCAAGTTAATAATCCAACGAACGATTTGCGAAGTCACTTCTGCCAAAGTATTAAGCAAATCTTTCGTGTGATTGCTAGCTGTTCGCATGGCAAAACCAAAGACAACTGCCCATACCAAAACACCAATATAGTTGGCTTGAGCCAAGGCATTGACAGGGTTATCCACCATCTTAAGCAATAAATCTTTAAAAACTTCTCCCACACCTTGAGGTGCCGTCGCTTTAGTCGCCGCCGCTGCTCCCAACTTCAGAGAAATTGGAAAAATATAGTGAGAAATAACAGCCGTCAAAGCAGCCGCAAAGGTCCCAAAGAGATAAAGAACAATAACTGTCTTCATGTTGCTTTGTTGACCTTCTCGCGTTTGGGAAAGGGCATTGGCAACCAGGGCAAAGACTAAAAGTGGAGCAATTGCCTTCAAACCACCAACAAACATGTCTCCCAAGAGACCAATAACCGTAAACTTAGGAATAAGTAAACCAAGCACAGCACCCACTACCACACCAATGGCAATGCGCTTAATTAGACTGGTTCTATTCCAAGTTGAAATAAAACGTTTCATAACTCATTAACTCCTTTTTGTGGTTATCACAACCACAAAGCATTCGATAGTTTCCATATTATGATAAATTACTGAAATCGTCAAGATATGAAAAAAGTCTGTGGTAAACAGGCTTTCAAATTCTATTTATGACTCAATTTGCGGGTTAAGAAATCACCGAGAAACTGAATAAGGAAAATCAAAATCAAAATCAAGAAGGTTGCCAAGATGGTAACTGATGTACTTGAACGATTGTATCCATAATATATGGCGATGTAACCAAGACCACCTGCACCAATAGCTCCAGCCATGGCAGTTTCACCCACAAGGGAAATCAAAGTCACTGTTGATACACGAACCAATTCTGGGAGTCCTTCGCCAAGATAAACCTTAATCGTGTCCCAAAGTGTTGCTCCACTAGCTTGTGCTGCTTCAATAACGCCACGGTCAAGATCCGCAAGTACCACCTGTACTTGACGTGCAAAGAATGGGAAGGTTGCAGCTGACAATGGAACCAAGGCCGCTGTCATACCAAGGTTAGTCCCCACGATAAAGTAAGTGAATCCTTTCAAAATCGCCAAGAGGATGATGAAAGGAATGGCACGGAAGATTGAAGTGATTTTATCCAAGATTTGGAAAATAAATTTATTTTCAATGACTCCACGAGGACCTGTCAATACCAAGAAGAGGCCCATAACAAGACCAAGAAGTCCCCCAATGATGAAAGAAATAACCGTCATGTAGAGTGTCGCGTAGATGGCATCTGGCCAAGAGTTAACCCCCTGCATACCGATACGATAAATATCTGGAAAGTTTTGTTGAATCCAATCTGCCATTATTGGGCTCCTTTCTTAAGTACTTGCAAGCTGACACCTGCATTTTCAATCGCTTTTTGAGCAGCAAGAACCTTATCTGCCTCACCATCCAAGACAACGACTAATTCACCAACAGGAGTGTCACCTAGAATCTCAACATTACCATAAAGAATGTTACTTGAAACTTCGTAATCTTTGAAAATTTCAGTCAAGAGTGGCTCATCTGTTGAAGAACCTACATATTTAAGCTGAACAAGAAGTGCAGATGCAGGTAAGTTTCTCACCAAAGGTTGTGCATTAATCTTAGTCAAGGCATCCTCAATCCCTGCTGCAGTTTCAATAAATTCTTGTGTCAAATCCTCTTGTGGATTTGAGAAGATATCAAGAACACTTCCTTCTTCCAAAAGTTGTCCATTTTGCATAACAGCCACACGGTTACAAATATCTTTGACGATTTGCATTTCGTGAGTAATCATAACCACTGTCAACCCAAGTTTTTTATTCAAATCTTGCAAAAGTGAAAGGATTTGTTTAGTTGTCTTAGGGTCTAGAGCTGATGTAGACTCATCTGAAATCAAGATTTCTGGATCGTTAGCCAAGGCACGCGCAATCGCTACACGTTGTTTTTGACCACCTGACAATTGTGCAGGATAGTTTTCGGCACGATCAGCCAAATCAACCAATTCCAAAAGACCACGAATTTTTTTGTCTTTCTCTTCATTGCTTAGTTTAGAATGACGAAGGGCAAAGGCTACATTTTCATAAGCCGTCTTTTGAGACATAAGGTTAAAGTGTTGGAAAATCATCCCAATCGTTTGACGTTTCTGACGCAATTCTTTTGTCGACAATTGGACCTTACCATCTGCAAAAGTCACATCTTTACCAATAGTGATTTTACCAGCTGTAGGCACTTGCAAAAGATTAATCGCACGCACAAGCGTAGATTTACCAGCTCCTGAATAACCAACGATTCCGTAAATATCACCTTTTTCAATCTGGATAGACACATCCTTAACCGCTTGAATGGTGCGGCGTTTCTGAGTAAAGGTGATATCAATATTTTTCAAATCAATAATGACATTACTCATAACTTGCAATTAACTCCTTAATTAGTTCAATGTGGGTGTAGTAATCTGCTAGGCTAACATTTTCATCCCCACCATGGTCACGACTGTTGGCATTTCCTATACCAAAGGCTGCCATCGGAACACCCAAAGCCTGATAAATCATATGCATAGGCCCTGTACCTGCTGCCGTTGGAAGTACAGCAACACCTTCTTCATAAAAGCCTTTTGCTAACTCAATAACATTGACAATAGCTGGATCAGACATATCACTTCGATAACTTTCTTCACCAAGAGTGAAGGTTACCTTGATACGGTCAAATCCTTCTTTTTTAAGGTGAGCCTTGATACAATCCAAAACATACTCAGGTGTCAAACCAGGGACCAAGCGCATCTCCATCTTAGCTTTGGCTTGAGCTGGCAGAATGGTCTTAACACCTTGCCCTTGATAACCTGTCGAAATCCCTTCAATGGAAAGGGCAGGCTCAAAATAATAAGTTTTTAAGAAAGCACGGCGGTCACTTTCTAAAATGGGTAGTTTTAAGCCGTAAATCTTACGAAGACTATCTGCATTTTCAATGGCATAAGTTTCAATAAGATCCATCTCTCGTTCGTTTGGTTGGACAATCTTTTCATAGATGCCGTCGATAAGGATACGTCCCTGATCATCTCTCATGCTTGAAATAGCATTAAGCAAATACCATGAAGCCGATTCAATCACGGCACCAAATTTAGAATGAATATCAACATCAGCACTCTCGACAGACAAATCAAAGGTAATAATTCCCTTGTTGCCACCTGTGATTTCCAATTGACCTTTACTATTTCGATTTCCTTGCTCCCAAACCAATAGGTCTGCTGGAAGAAGGTCATCTCGGTATTTTTCCAAATATTTTTCAAGGTCGGTTGAAGCAGATTCTTCAGCGCCCTCCATCATAAATGTAATGTTTACAGGAAGGTCACCAACCTCTCGAATATATTTCCGAAGGGCTGTCAAACGAGCTGTAATATGCCCCTTATCATCATCAACACCACGACCATACATGTAGCCCTTACGAACAGTCAGACAGAAAGGGTCATCTGTCCATGGCTGATCATTATCCGCAGGAACCGTATCATAGTGTTGATAGAAAATAATTGTTTTCGCATCTGGATTTGAACTCTTGAATTTTGCCAAGACAAAAGGTGCCGTATAGGTCTCGTCAATTGTCACCTCTGCGCCAACACCAGAGAAAATCTCACCAAGGTAAGCAGCCACATCATAGAGACCAATATTTTGAGCAAAAATAGATTTTTTAGAAATCAAAGTCCGCAAAACTTCAAAATAGTGTTGAGCAGTTTCGTCATTACGGAACTTTTGTAACTGTTCTTCTTCACTAGAAAATGCCATCAAATTCGTCTCCTTCATACAAGACAAAACGGCGTGTTCTCACACGCCCTTCCGCCCTTAGCTTATTTCTTTGAATTAGCTTTCAATTGATCTTGTGTTGGTGCACCTTTCCATGCTGGAAGGTCAACCTTGTTAGATGCATCATAGATGATTTGTGCTACTTCATCATTTTGGTAAGCTTTAATCAAAACTTTGATCGCATCAGCTTTATTTGATTTTTTCCAATCTTTATTAGCTGCAATGATGTTAACCCAATCTTTCAAATCTTGACTTGGATCTTCTTGGAAGAGAGTTGTATCATAGTTAACGTTTTGTTGTTGGGCGTATGAGTTATTAACAACCGCTGCATCTACTGATGAAAGCGTTTGGGCAGCTTGTTCAGCTGAGATTTCTTTGATGTCCAATTTCTTTGGATTTTCAGAAATGTTCTTGATAGTTGCCAATTCACCTTTTTTAACATCTAATTTAATCAAACCAGCTGTTTGAAGAAGAGTCAATGCACGGCTTTCATTTGTACCATCATTAGGTACTGAGATTGTAGCTCCTTCTGGAAGCTCTTTAACATCTTTATACTTAGCTTTTCCGTTTTCAGTACCTGAGAAAAGGTGGATTGGACTAAGAAGTGTGTCAGCTACCGAAACTACATCACCTTTATTTTCTTTGTTCCAGTTGTTCAAGAAATAAATGTGTTGGAAAGCATTAACATCGATTTCGCCATTTTTAAGGGCTTCATTTGGTTGGTTGTAGTCTGTGAACTCTTTCAACTCAATAGTAACACCCTTGTCTTTAGCCAATTCTTTGACTTTATCCCACAATGGCTCAGTTGTATCATCCAAAGTCATGATACCAACTGTCAAAGTTTTATCATCTTTAGCTGATTTATTACCACCAGCACCACAAGCAGCCAAAGCTACTGTTGAAGCGACTGCCAATCCTGTAATTCCGAGAATTTTTTTAAATTTCATAACGAACTCCCTTTAATTGTTTTAAGTGTAAAATTATTATCCCATAGGATGAGAATTGTAGCAAATTGTTTATAATTGTATATATCTATAGTTTTTAACTATAATGCGTCCTAGATTTTAATTATATGAAAAAGCTGAGAATCACTCCCAGCTCCTTTCTTATTTTTTGCTTGGAACTTTCAAAGCGTCTTTAGTTGGAATATAATCTTTATTTCCAAGGAATTTTTCAGCCAATTTAGCCAAAGTACCATCTTTTTGGAGTTCTTCCAAACGTTTGTTAACAAATTTTTGAAGGTCTTTTTGGTTATCTGCGAACAAGAAGTAGATGTATGGTTGTTGATCAGATTTAAGTTCAATAGTCTTCAAGTTACTCAATTTATTATTTTTAATGATTGCATTAACAGTTGGTGCATCAAAGATCTTGAAGTCGTACTTGCCTTCATTCAAACTTGTCAACATTTGTGTAATATTTTCATTAGTATAGTTGAGTTCAACTGGCTTATCTGAATGTTTATCATTGAATTCAGTCAATTGAGTAGCTGTTGATGTTCCTTGAACAACCTGTGTTGAGTGTCCAGCGATATCATCATATTTCTTAATATTACTATCTTTTGGAACAGTCAATACAGATGGTGTGGTACCAATTGGGTATGAGAAGAGGTATTTTTGGTCACGTTCTTCTGAGTAAGAGATGTTGTTACCAGCCATTTGGTATTTAGCTGCGTCAAGACCTGTAAATACTGAAGACCATTCTGTTTTTTGGAATTTCACTTCATATTTATCAGAGTCTTTAAAGACCGCTTTAGCCACTTCCACATCGTAACCAGTTAATTTACCATTTTCTTCATATGAGAATGGTGCCGTTGTCCCAACAGTAGCAAAGTTAATTGTTTCTTTGCCACCTGAAGATTTAGATGCTTCTTTTGATGATTTAGATGAACATGCAGCAAGCAAAGCTACTGAAGCGATGGCTACACCCGTAATTCCAAGAATTTTTTTAAGTTTCATAATATTCTCCTTTGAGATTGATTGTTTTTATTGTAACAGAATTCACTAAGCTTAACTAATACTTAAATATAATCAAGGTGATAAGAAAATACTATCACCTCAAAATTTCAATTGTTTGACAAAGAAAAAGTAGAAAACCAATAACGATTTTCTACTTATCCTTGTTAATAATGTGACAAACGCTCAATCACTTGCTGGTTATTGAGCACTTCCTGAGCAGGAAAGAAATCAGCTTTGCCATCTTCAAAAAGAAGAACATCAGCCTTTTCATGATGAAGGTGCTTAAAGTGATGAGCAGACATGATAATGGTTTTCCCAGCTGAATGAAGCTCATGTAGAAGCTCCCTAAAAAATTCTTCATATTCTTTAGAAAGATTATTGAAGGGTTCATCAAGAATATAGACATCTGGATTCGTTACCATGATACTGGCAAAGGCCACTTTCTTCTTTTCTCCACCAGACAGTTTATAGGGAACGCGATTCCTTAAATCTTCAATTTTCAGCAGGGATAGTGTATCTTGAACCCGCTGTGAGACTTCTTCTTCAATCAGACCTAGCTGACGAGGACCAAAAGCAATCTCATCATAGACAGTACTATTAAATAATTGACTATCCACATCCTGAAAGAGGATTCCGAGGCGGCTATAAAAATCTCGCTTTCGACGTTTGTCCTTCAACCATTCTTTGAGGTCCTTCCCTAAGAAAAGAATGCGACCAGATTCTTCCTGCTTGAAGCCAGTTAATAAACTGATAAGACTTGATTTCCCAGTCCCATTTTCCCCCATCAACATCACATATTGTCCTTGCCCAATCTCCAAATCAAGACCAGTAAAAACCTTTTTTTGTTCATAGGCACAGGCCACTTGTTTCAATTGAAACATCTCATCCTCCTAACAGAATCTGTCCTAAAATCACTGCTACTAGACCTATCAAGGCCAGCCAGTCCTTCCATGTGAATGACTGTGATGACTTGACATACTCACCAACAAAGCAACGTGCTTCCATAGCTTGAGTCAGTTCCTCACCATAGCGTATAGCTTTAAGGTATAAAATTCCCCAGATATTACTTCCAATCCGGAAACGATGATTGCCACCAAAGCTTCGCGCTTCAATCCCTTTGAGCAAATCCATTAATTGTTTTCCAAAGACATCAATATATTTTATGGTGATATCTAACTGGAGCAGAACAAGATCAGGAAAATGCAACCCTTTTAATGCCACTAACATCTCACTTATTGTACTCGTCTCTGAATAATAAGCAATGGCTACGGCAATCAAAGGAAGTCTAAAAAGAAAGAGCGATTGACCTCCACTAAGCAAGAGATGTGGTAGGTAAAGAATTAAAGGGAAAATTAGCAAGACAACGGTCTTTTTCAAAGTTCTTACTAAAACAGAATGTGGTAAAAAAGCCACTCCAGCTCCTAAAAACAAGGCTAGAATCCACAAAACTGTGAGATTTCGGCTAATTCCCACTGAAATAAGTAAGAAAAAGAGAAGTAAAACCTTAGCTGTTGGATGAAAGACTGATGCTACTTTTAAAGGATGCGTTTCAAACTTTTGAAGCAGAGCTTCCAGATGGTGACGATTTCGGATAAGAAAGTTATTTCTACCGACTTTAATGACTACCGGACGCTCTTCCGACATCCAATTTGGCAGAATCATTTTTTAACCTTTCTACCGAAAATCAAGCGATAGAGGATGAAGAAAATCAAAACAGCAGAGGCAGCGCTCAGGATATAACCCAAGACTTCTGGAATGCCTGCGATACTATAATCTGGGAAAAGGGCATTAAATGAGAAACCATTCAACATTCCTTTTGGTGCTTGGGCTTCCACATGATAATGAGCCAATTTTTCTACCAACTCTTTGACATCCCATTCCGCAAAAGCTGTTCCCGTCGCCAATAAACCAAGTGGCGTTAAGATAATCAAGGCTAGGATAAAGAGCAATAAAGGACGTAGTTTTTTAGTTGTTAGTTCCTGAGTATTATCAATATTCAAACGTTCAATGAATTCTTGAACACCTGCTGTGAAGAATCCTTCTACCAGACCGATGAGGAGGTGAGTCAAGCCCATTACTGGAAGCGTCACTCCCAAAGGGTATGGATTGTAAAGCGGATTACCACTACCATCTTTAAAGAGAATAGGTTGTATTCCTAGTAAAACCGCAACAGTCAGAGCTGCAGCTACAATCCCAATATAACCTCCAAAAAAGCTAGCAATTATCCTGTTCTTTGTCCACTTGTTCAAGAGTTTATAAACAGCATAACCTACAAATGGCATAACAATGGCCATACAAAAGGCATTAGCACCAAAGGCCAAGATTCCACCATCACCAAAGAGCAATGCCTGCATAGCCAGGGCTACACTAACTGCTAAACAGGAAGCCCAAGGTCCTAACAATATAGCAATTAGTACTGCCCCAACAGCATGGGCACTCGTTCCACCTGGGGCTGGAAGATTAAACATCATGATAAGGAAGGACAAGGAAGTCCCGATTCCCAACATAGGAATCGTTTTTTTATCAGTATCAACTTTAACCTTCACTTCCTTGACGGCCTTATACCAAATAGGCAACATAACTGCCCCCATTGCAGCACAAGTTGTAGGGCTTAGGTAATTTTCAGGAATATGCATTTTTTATCTCCTCATATCATTTTTTCTCAAATTCAAAGTGGTTAATCCATGTATTTCTTGTCTAAAATAGTCTGCACAGGCATAAATGACGCGACGATTATCCTCAGCAGTTTTTCCTAAGATACGTAACACCAGACCTGGAATATCTAAGGATGAAATAGCAAAATCAGACTCTAAATTCATATCTTCTAAGTGCTTCTGCAAAGCCTTAACAAAAGCCTCGTCAATATTTGGTGATACCATTACCAAACTATTGTAATTACGCCATCCTTCAAAATAACCAAGTTTAAACATATCTTGTTTCTGAGGCTCTAAGAGGGTCTGATCGCTATAAACAAGCTCATTCTCTTGGTAAATTTGTGTCAAATTACGAAAATAATGGTATTGAAATGGTAAATCCTCGTGAGACCAACCTGCCGTCACACCATCTGAATAAATCAAGTGGGCAGACTTATCCATATCAATCCGACTTGTTTGGAAATAGCGTGATTTTAAATAGGGAATGACTTCATCAGCCATGTACTCCAAATAACTATTTTCTTCAAGTGAGATGGACGTATGTTGTTGTGTCAACTGTCCTCTTTCACACTTGTAAACATAGGTAGGTGTTTGAGTTGTTACCAAGGCATGAGCATCTTTATTAACATCAATGGTCACTTGATACTGCTCACCCTCGACAAAGCCCCCACCCATATTAATGAGGAAATAGTAGGGAACCCCATTGGCATCTGAATTATCTGCTGATACTCGAGAGTTGCCTTCTTGGTATTTCTTGTGGGAAATTGTACGACCATTTCGATTTGAAAATCCAAGATGGACGAAGCCATCATATGCTTGCGTCATCTTACAAATCCTCTAACAAGAAATTCTTGCGAATCCATTCTTCCACTTCCTTAACATTATCATCATTATTCAAATTTGTGAAAATGAAAGAATCCTCATTACGGAAATGAAGGGTATCTTCACGCATACGGTCTAGGTTGGCTCCAACATAAGGTGCAAGGTCAGTCTTATTGATCAAGAACAAATCACTCTTAATCATCCCTTGACCAGCCTTACGTGGGATTTTTTCACCCTGAGCAACGTCAATAATATAAATCGTAAAATCAACCAAATCAGGACTGAAGGTCGCAGCCAAGTTATCACCACCACTTTCAAGGAAAATAACATCCAAGTCATGGTTAAAGCGCTCTTGAAGAGTTTCAATCGCTTCAAAGTTCATAGAAGCATCTTCACGAATAGCAGTATGAGGACATCCACCAGTTTCTACGCCAATGATACGGTCTTCATCTAAGCTTGAATTTTTAGCCAAGAAGAGAGCATCTTCTTTTGTATAGATATCGTTAGTAATAACTGCTAAATTTAAGTCGGACATACGTCGTGTAAGACGCTCAAGCAAAAGGGTTTTACCTGAACCAACAGGTCCACCAACTCCAATAATTACAGTACGTTTTGTCATTGTTTTTTCCTCTCAACCTTGTTGATATTTTAGGACATGAATAGGCGGAAGACCTGTGTTTCATGTTTCATCTGAGCTAATTCAAGACCAGGCGTATTGGCCCCAAGGTAGGACGCGTCTAGTTCTTGAATTTCTTGTGTCATTTTTTCTAATTGTGCAAAGCCACGTAAAACAATCTCCTGTCCAGCAAACTGTCCAAGGGGAATGGCACGAACAGCATTTTGAACCATCGTCGAAATTACGCTATAGCCATAAAGTGCAATGGCTTCACTACATCCCAAACCCTTGTTAAACACATAGAGTGCAAAGACAATAGCTGGATTGCCGAAAACCTCACCCTTACGTATTTTGGACTGATAGTCATCCAATACTGGAATAGCATGGAGCCTTTGAATGAGTCGAAGCATTTGCTTAGCAATCATTTTAGTCCCCTGTCTTGTTTCACGCGCTTGCGTCGAAACTGTCAAGACCTTATCATAATGCCAAACCTGCTCTAGATTGTCTGTAGCCATAGCATCATAAACCAGTTTGATTACAAGACCTTCACCATATTTAAACTGACTAGCTAAATAGGCTTCTTGCCACTCTTCGTAACCTTTATCATCTGTTACAGTGTCTTCGCGCAGATAATTTTCCATCCCAAAAGAGTGGTTAAATGATCCAATTGGAAAAGTTGAATCGACAATTTGTACAATTTCAAGATAATCTTGCAAAGACACATTCGCAAAGGGATTAATGTTCATGGGCAGTTAAATTCACATGACGTAGGGGTTTGTCAAGGACCACTTCTTCAATCGTATAGGCAATCTCTTTTTGAGTCAAGACTTGCTCTACAACTGGGTCAACCTCTAAATAAATCTTAGCATCTTTCACCTCAATCGGTTTATGAGTATTCCCAAGAATATGAGCTGTGATTCCCATTTCATCCATATCTTTAGGTGAAATGACAATCAAATCCTGTGACTCAACCCCAATAGCTAGGACATGGTGATCATCGATAAAAAAGGCAGAGCCATTTTGCAATTTTTGTCCCTTATCAAGACGAATACCAAATTCATTCCCGTGATCACTCTTCACACGAATAATTTTTTTGTTAAGGTCATCACTCGAAAGAATGACTGTTTCAATATGGTATTTGTCCACATCGATATCTTTAACAAGAGCATCTACTTTTGTAAAAATCATACTTTTTCCTTTTCTATTACATTTTAAAAATCTAGCATCAAACTCATATAGCAACTTAATAAAGCGCTAAAAACGTTATGGCTATAAAATACAAAAGAGGTTGGAGGAAAAATTCCAGCCTCATTTATATAGCGTCTTCCTTAGAACAAGAAATAACGTTGAGACAATGATGTCGTATGGATTGGCTCACAAGTGACCAGCTCATCATCAATAAAGACATCAAAGGTCTGTGGATCGATACGGATTGTTTTTGGAGCGTAGTCATTAAGCTTCATATCACGCTTAGTCAAGTTACGCGTATTCTTAACAGGAAGAACAATCTTATTCAAACCAATTTCTTCTTTGATACCGTGATCATAAGCGTATTGAGAGACAAATGTAAGATTTGTTTCATGAACCGCTTGACCGTAAGCACCATATAATTTACGCATGATACGTGGTTGAGGTGTTGGAAGACTTGAACCAGCGTCACCCATAACACCATAAGTTAACATACCACCCTTAAGCACCAACTTAGGTTTTGCACCAAATTGTGCTGGTTCCCAGATAACCAAATCTGCAAATTTACCAACTTCTACAGAACCGATATAGTCTGCAATACCGTTGGTGATAGCAGGGTTAATTGTATATTTAGCCACGTAACGTTTGATACGGTTATTATCGTTAAATTCTGAATCGCCTTCAAGCGGACCACGCTGAGCCTTCATCTTATCAGCTAGTTGCCAACAACGCATTGCTACTTCACCGACACGTCCCATAGCCATGGCATCTGAAGTCATGATACTAAGGGCACCCATATCGTGAAGAACGTCTTCCGCAGCCACTGTTTGTTTACGTACACGTGATTCAGCAAAAGAGACGTCTTCTGGAATTTTTGGATCCAAGTGGTGGCAAACCATAACCATATCTAACAACTCACCAATAGCATTTGTAGTGTAGGGGTTGGTTGGGTTAGTTGATGATGGCAAAATATTTTCCTTACCAGCAAAGACCATGATATCTGGAGCATGTCCACCACCTGAACCTTCGGTATGGAAGGTATGAACGGTACGACCTTGGAAGGATTCCAAAGTATTTTCCATAAATCCCCCCTCATTCAAAGAGTCAGTGTGGACCGCAAAGGAAACATCGTATTTATCCGCAACTTTAAGGGAATTATCAATTCCTGCGTAAGTCGCACCCCAGTCCTCGTGTGTCTTAATTCCTGCTGCACCAGCCTTAATTTGCTCTTCAACCACTTCAGTCTCAGAACCAACACCTTTGGCAAGGAAACCAAAGTTAGCAGGCATATCGTCAACAGCTTGCAACATACGAGTGATGTGAAATTTACCTGGTGTACATGTTGTTGCATTACTTCCGTCAGCTGGACCAGTACCACCACCAAAGAGGGTAGTGATCCCATTATCCAAACCAAATTCAGGAAGATCAGCAGAAATATAGTGTACGTGAAGGTCAATACCACCAGCAGTCACAATCAAACCTTCTGCCGCAATGGCTTCTGTACTAGCACCCACAACAAAGTCCACATTGTCCATTGTATCTGGGTTACCACCGCGACCGATAGCAACAATCTTACCATCACGAATACCGATATCTGCTTTAATAATACCTGTATAGTCAATGATGGTTGCACCTGTAATAATAGTATCAACAACTGATGGATTATCACGTGTTTCCGTAGCACTAACACCCATACCATCACGCAAAACTTTACCACCACCGAACTTAGATTCCTGTCCATAAACAGTAAAGTCTTTTTCAATGGCTGCAAAAAGATTGGTATCTCCAAGACGTACGCTATCACCTACAGTTGGTCCGTAGTGTTGAGCATACTCTTCACGATCCATTTTAAAACTCATCGATTTGTCCTCTTTCTAGTCTAAGAAACCATTGACCTTGTTATTGAAACCAAAAATACGACGTTTCCCTCCAAAGTCAATAAGTTGTACTGTTTTCGTTTCGCCTGGCTCAAAACGAATGGCTGTACCTGCTGGAATATCTAGACGTTTGCCTCTCGCCTTTTCACGATCAAATTGAAGACCAGCTTCGTTTGCTTCGTAAAAATGATAGTGAGAACCCACTTGAGCAGCACGGTCACCCACATTTTTCACTTCAAGACTAATGGCTTCGTAACCACCGTTATAATCAATTGGCTCACTCGCCACATGGTATTCACCTGGAATCATTACATTTTCTCCTTACTGAATAGGATCATGAACAGTAACCAATTTTGTACTGTCTGTAAAAGTAGCTTCAACTTGAATCATTGGAATCATTTCTGCAATTCCCTCCATAACATCTTCACGTGTTAAGAGATTACGGGCTTCATCCATCAATTGCGCAACCGTCTTACCTTCTCTTGCACCTTCAAGTACATAGTCTGTAATCAAAGCGACTGCTTCCGGGTGATTCAATTTAATTCCTTTATCTTTACGTCGTTGAGCAATCATAGCCGCAAGACTAATCATCATTTTTTCCTGCTCACGCATTGTTAATTGCATCGTTTTTCCTCCTTAAATCAATGCTTACCACTTGCCCCAAAGCATCAAAAGCCCTGGAATCCAAGCTGTTATAATTCCTTCGAAAATAGCTAGGTAAGGAACAAATTTCCCTAGGTTCTTCTTAAGGTTAATTTCAATAAAGGCAGTTAGCCATAGAACTCCCCACAAGAACCAAATAATACCATACCAAGCATTACCACCGTATCCAGATGTTAAGCAAAGAATCCCTGCTGGTAGCGTATTAATTGCCACAAATAAACTAAACCATCCATACAAACGTTGATCAAAATCGAAAATCGTATTGATAGCTGAGTAAAGGTAGGTGAAGGCAAATAAAAGACCAGTGGCGCTACCATAAAACCATTCAGCGCCTTGACCTGTACAAGCTCCATAAGCAATGACAATAATGTTGAGAATCAAACCCAAACCACCTGTAAAGATATTCATAACAACATTTGATTTGTCGGGAATACCTTCCAAGCGATGAAATCCATTACTCATTAAAACCATGCCAACATAGAGTAGGATGACACCTAACATAAGAACCTCCTAAATTTTTTTATGTTAATATCATACTATTTTGACAACACATGTCAACTAATTTTCAGAATTTTCGCAACATCAACATGATATCAATATCACATAAAATGTCAAAAATAGCGTCACTTTTGACAATCAAGCCGAATGGTCCCTTAAACTATTTCGGATGAAAGTTGACAAACCATTTATAAATTAGGCAAATGCTTTTTCGAATGAGAAAGATATTGGCAGTCATTAGCCAGATTCTATCATCCGGTGTGAGAAAAATTTTTATGGGGGCATTTTATTTCTTTCTACTTCTCTAGTTCTAAGTCCATAGAGCCATTTTTAGTAATTTTACAGTTATGTAACAATTATCTTCATTTTTATGATAACGTCTTCTTTTGAGTTAAAACCTAAAGGAGAATTATGATGGAAACAAATAACTACAACACCGATTTACAGATAGTCTCTCAGGAGTATCCCTACGAAGAGGAAAGTCTGCAAACCAAATTTTATAAAAAGACACTTAAACAAAAGCTTGATGAAGAAGTCAAACGTGAAGACCAACTATACAAACGAATGATTCTCATTAGTATTATCACTGCCTTGGTACTTACTGTATTTGCTGCTAACCAGCTTAGCCAGGTCTTGCCTTCTTTCGCTCAGCTATGGCAACAAGTCTTCCAAACACTTGCTTCCCTACTTAATTGCAATATCAATTTCGAAAACAGTGGATTATTTATATCTCGTTTAGTGATAAGTCTCCCACTTGCTCTAGGGCTTTTTTCCCAACTTGTAGCAGTCTATTTGGCAAATGACAAGCCACTCAGCCAAAAGCAGTTTAGGCCAGTCTCAAAAGACTCGTCTTTTCCCAAAAACGGCAGCCTATATTGTGCTCGGAAATCTATACTTCACTTATGCACTATTTATGCTAACTGCCACTAGGCAAATGAGTGAACTCCTTTCTCTCAATCAAGCTAACATTCCGGCCTGTCAAGCCTCACACATTGCTGTTCAAGATTTCTGGCAATTGGTTCGAGTCTCTATCCTTAACTTTGCTGTTCTAGTTGGACTTTACATTTTCTCAAAAGAAGACCTCTTCACCCACAAGGGGCTTCGTTTGATTAGTATGCTACTTTTTACTTTTGCTAGCCTCTTTACCCTCATCACTGATTAGAAACTCTTTAGTATCTATATCGCACTTTATGGTATTACACCACGACGATTATTGTCAGGATGGTTTGTGACCGTGCTCTTCGTTTGGTGTATCTTTACGCTCATTCGACTCTATAAACCCACTCAAACCACTCGTCTAGCCATCTTTTATGCGACTCTAGCTAGTCTCTTGAATAGCTTTATTTTATAAGAAAAAGGAGTGAAACTAAATTTTCTAGTCTCACCCCTTTTTTCATCGGAGTTATTTTGAATCTCTTGTGGGGAAGGCATACATCACCCAAAGAGCTACCGTTAAAGGAGTTGCCTTTAAAACTATCCAAGCAACATTAAAATCAGCATCGCGTAGACGACGAATCTGAATTGCAATCGTAGGAAGTGCCGTTGCTGCTATAAATAGAATGAAAGCCGTCAATGTAAATCCAGCAGCTTTTGTTTGCCCAAGCAAGTCCATCAGTAGAAAAACCAAGCTACCGATAACGCCATTAATCAGGACAACCCACCAATAGTCTGATCGTTTTGTACGACCATAAAAATCGAGATACCCTAACCAAAAATTTTTATATGCCTCTAACATGTTTACACCTCTTAATAGTATGCTACCAGTATACTATATTAAATAGATAGGTGCAAGATGTGAATATTTAGACTTCTTAAGTTTTCTACATAATATAATAGGAAGATTATTTTAAATAAACTGGAATGGATTGAAATTAGGACTGTCTGACTCAATCTGGCCACTCACCATGGTCACTACACGACTAACATGTTGACGGACACTATTGTGGTGAGCAATAAAAATCATTGTTCGTTTAATCTTAGCAAGATTAGCCATGACCCTGCTTTCAGTATCACTATCGAGACCACTGGTAGCTTCATCAAAAATCAAGATTGGTTGCTTGGACAAGAGGGCCCTCGCTATCGCCAATCGTTGTTTTTGACCACCAGATAGACCACCATCTTCAGATACTTGGGTCTGAAAACCTAGGGGCATCTTTTGAATATCAGCCAAAATATCAGCTTGTTCACAGGCTCTTAGAATAACCTGCTCATCAACTTCTCCTTCAAGGCCTAATAACAGATTTTCTAATATTGTTCCCGTAAACACATAGGTCTGTTGTGGAACATAGGTCACCAACTGGCGCAACTCTGCTTGGCTAATAGAACCTTTGTCTAGGCTTACATGACCACTAGATTTTGTGTAATAACCTGACAAAATCTTCGCTAAAGTCGTTTTCCCAGAACCACTCTGACCCATGAGGGCGATTTTCTCTCCCTTATTAATCGTCAAATCAATATTGTGAAGTGTCTCTTGTTGGTAGCTGAAACGATGACTAACACCTTTTAAGTCTAATTGTTTAAAGGATAAATCTTTGAGTTGACCTTTTTCTTCCTTATTCACAACATAAACTTCTTGAAGACGATTATTGGCTACCTTGGCTTGCTGAATCTTAGATTGAAGATTGATAATATTAATTAAAGGAGTCGTAAAATAATTAAGTAGCATATTATAGGTAATCAACTGACCTGAAGATAGTTGTCCTTCCATAACTAATTGTGCCCCGTACCATAAGATAAAAATATTGAAAACTAACTGGACCCCTGTTTTTAAGCCATCCTGGGTTAATTGCCACTTGGCCTTAGACAAGGATTTCTTCAAATAATCATGGAATTTCACCTCAATTTCCTGATAACGCCTCTCTTCAACTCTTAAAGATTTTAAAGTTTCAATGCCACGCAAATCATCAATAACAGCGGTATTGACCTGACTATTTGCCTCCATTAATTGATAATTTTCCTTCTCAAAAAGCTTATAAAAGGCCAGAATAATCAAAACATAAAGAGGAACTACCGTTAAGGTCATCAAAAAAAGAGAACGGTTTTGTAAAATAAGAGCCACAGCTAAAGTTATCACAATGGTCACATCTAGGAAAATCGATAAGATTGTTGAAGCTAGAGCATCGATAATGGTGTTGGCATCTCCAAAACGTGACGTAATTTCACCAGTACGACGTGAACTAAAGAAACTAATGGGCAAAGAAAGCACATGCTTGATATAAGGAAGGATGACCGCAATGGACAAGTAATTACCCAATCGATGCAATAGATAATCTTTGAAGAAAGTAAAAACTTGTTGAGCTAGATAAGCGATACACAGGCCTAGAGAAATCATAGTCAGAAGAGCATAGTCTTCTTGAGGAATCAAGCGGTCAATAATAGATTGCAAATAATAAGAACCAATAATATTAACAAGCGTCACTAGAAAACTCAGCAAAACAATGACTGCTATCAATCCCTTACGACGAAATAAAATTGGTAAAAACGAAAGAAGACCAGGTACCTCTTCCTTATATTTAATGTAGTTTTCTCCTGGTTCAAAAAATAGAGCAACCCCTGTCCATTCCTTGTCAAAATCCTCTAGGGACAGTTTAATGACCTTCTTGCTAGGATCTGGATCACCAATTACAACTTGCCCCTTGTCCTTACCAAACACTGTATAATAATGTTGAAGACCACCATCCTTAACCACATGTACAATAAAAGGGTAAGATAGGTTTTCTTGTTTAAACAAGTCTAAATCTGCACGAATGGCCTGAGTTTCAAACCCCAACTGCTTGCCCGCTTCAACTAAACCAAGCGCAGAAGTGCCTTCACGAGAAGTCTGAGCTAACTCCCGCAAATAAGCCAAACTATAGGATGAATCATAGTGCTTGAGAATCATAGCTAAGGTAGCTACCCCACAATCACGCTGATCAACCTGTGAAATATATGGATATTTTGACATGATGACTCCTTATTAAAGACATCCTGCAAAATAAGGCAAGATAGCAATAAGTAGTGAAAATAATACAAATATTTTTAGTGTTTTCAAAATATAACTCCTTTTAACTTTTATTTATGTTTCTATAGTAAACATTTAACCATTAAAAAAGTAGTGACATTTATGTCACCACCATTTCTATAAACCATCTGCCAATTTTCCTGCCTTTATACTTTCCTCTAAAACCGAGTCTTCCAAAACGGAAGCAAACATTATGGCCTTATCATAATTCTCTGCAGCCTCTTTCTTGTTTTCTTTATGCAGAAGTTCATATTTAGCCTTAAGTACAAAAACACTAGGCTTGTAGCTATATAATTGTGATTTTTCTATGACAGTTAATGCTTTATCTATAACTATTAAGAAGTCTGAGAAGGACTTATGAAAAATCTTTAAAGCAGCAATAGCCATCAAATCATTAAATAAAACAATATTGTAAACATCATCTGTCCAAATTTCCTGATTTAATACTCTCTTTACAATTCTTTCAAATAGTTTTTTGTCATACTGTTTTCTCCCATAAAGATGAAAGAAATAATAGTCAATGACTAATAAATCGTTAGTCGAGAACTTCCTCTTCTTTTTGACTTGTTCAAACAAGTCCTCGTATATTTCCTCAACCTTTGGACTCTCCTCCCAGCTAGTAAAACTCAATATATTTTCGAGAATGTCTAAAGTTAATAATTCTTCTTCTGGAAGAATATCAAAAAATTTCTCATAGACTTCCTCAATTAATGCAAGTTTAGACTTTATTCTTTCGGGGTTTCTGTACGTTGGAAACTTAATTAAACGATTCTTCATTTCATAATATTCGTCAGGAATGGTAATATTGTCTTGATCCAATAAATCTGTCATACTTTTTCCTAAACGTTTAGCAATATACGATAATTTATCTAAAGATGGGAGAGACTCCCCCTTTTCAATACGAATTAACTGGCGAACAGTCAATTCCGCACCATCTAAACATAGCACTTCACGTGACATCTGCTGGTATTCACGCTCAGTTTTGATTCTTAGTCCAATGCTGTCTTTTATGCTCAAGAGAATCTCCTTTATATCAAAATTTTACAATTATTATATCACAATTGTAATATATTTAATATGCAGTTGATACGATTTTAACAGAATATTAGTCATAAATATGATATTTTTATACAAAAATAACAAAAAAATGCAGTTAAGCACTGCATTTTTTTATTTCTGTTTACTTTGAAATCGCCATTCAAAGCGAATACGGTCATAAGTTGGATAGATAACATTAAGCAAGCCAAACGCTAGGGTAAAGCCAGCTAAAACATCTGTTGGATAATGAACACCCACATAAATACGCGAAAGTCCAACAAGGAAAATCAGAAGCCCAGTAATACCATAAACTGCTATTTTAGATTCTTTTTTCGCCAAACGCTGAGCAAGGACAATGGCAATTGCTCCAAGAATCATAAAAGTTCCCAAAGAGTGACCACTAGGGAAAGAATAACCACTAGCATGCACTAAATGCGTAATTGATGGGCGTTGACGCTGATAAATATACTTCAAACTTACAATCAAGATACTAGCGAGAAGCCCACTAGCACCTACAAAGATAGCTTCTACTTTATACTGACATAGATAAAGCCAGATTACAGCTACGATTGCAATAATAGCCTGCACGGGTGTATTTCCAAGTATGGTAATCGTTTTAAAAAATCGTGTCAATCCTGCTGGTAAGTCCCCTCGAACCCAAGTTTGAATGTTGCTATCAAATCCTGTTAAGGCTTCAGGGTAGAACTTAACCATATAACCGAGAGCAACAAATAACAATAAGGCAAAAGAAGCATAAATATAATGTGTGTGTTTGTGTTTCATATTTATAATTTTACTAGAATAGACTTAAGTGGAGCATAAATCAGAGCAAAGGCTACCGCAAAAATCAATCCTTGAAGTAAATTGAAAGGTACTACCATAGCGAAAAGGTATTTATAGAGACCTATGAATTGCGCAATATCAAAGTTGGCAAATTTAGCATAGAGTGGTACTGCATAAATATAGTTAAGAATAACCATAGCAACTGTAAGCAAGACAGTCCCTAAAACAGAACCAAGAATATAATTCTTGCTTGTTTGATTTTTCTTCCAAAAATAGCTTAGGCCCCAAACAAAGACTCCTAGAGCAACGAAATTCATGGGAAGTCCAATCATTGATCCTGGACCACCATTATTTAGCAAAAGCTTCAACAATGAACGAAGCAAGAGAACACCAATGGCACTCTTAAAATCAAAGATCACCAAGGCAATAAGAACAGGAAGGATTGAAAAATCAACCTTCAAAAAGTCTGCTGCTGGAATCAATGGAAATGAAAAATAAAGCAACAAGAATGAAACTGCGGATAAAATGGCAATGTAAGCCAATTTACGTGTGTTTGTCATAAAAAAATTCCTCCAAATTTTAACAATTTGAAAGAAGTTCCCAATGGATTTGCCTATGCCAAAAAAGCCTACGCAAAAAGACTGGTCTTCTTCCATCCAGACTGTACTGTCGGTTGAGGAGTCACACCTCATCAGCTTGCGCTCGCGGACTTATCTATAGAATCACCGCCGGTCGGGAGTTTCACCCTGCCCTGAAGACCTTTTAAGAATAACATAAAAAAACCTTAGTGACAAGGTTCTTAATTTATGGATTTCTAATCTATTGATAGTCAATAACTATAATTATTATTTTAAGACAAAATGAAGTATCTATTTTAATTTATCATGTTGGTAACGGTGACTCAGCTCTAACCCCACAAACTGTTGCTGGCGAAGTGCTTCGTAAACAATCATACAAACAGTATTTGAGACATTAAGACTACGGACATGTTCATCATTCATAGGAATACGGATAGCTTTTTCAGGATGCTCACGCATAAAGTCCTCAGGTAGGCCTGTATCCTCACGACCAAACATAAAATAGTGATCCTCACCATCAGCATAGGACTCTTCTGAATAAGTCTTATCCGCAAACTTCGTTACTAGATGCAAACGACCAGCATGATTTTTAGACATAAAATCAGCTAAATCATCATAATAAGTGATATCAAGCTTATCCCAATAGTCCAGGCCTGCTCGCTTCATCTTCTTGTCATCAATTGGAAATCCCATAGGTCGAATGATATGGAGGGGGCTATTGGTTGCTGCACAGGTACGTGCAATATTTCCAGTGTTTTGTGGAATACGAGGTTCAAACAAGACAATATGATTACGTGACATCTGACTTCTCCTAGACATAAAAAATACCATGTCGCCCGGAGTCAAGCTCAGCAGACGACATGGTTGTGGACATTCATTAGCTTAAATCATGACAGGTTAGATTTAAAATAACGAATCGTTGAGTATATTCTAGCACTTTGGCTGTAAAAGTCAACACTATTAGCAGAAAAAATTAATATTTTTGACGTCGTCACCTTTTTTACAGGAATAACCTACAAAGGTAGCTGAAAAGGATGATTTTTCGGCCAAAATAGAGTATCATAGTAGTGATTATTTGGAGGTAACTCATGCGTATTATTGTCGTAGGTGCTGGTAAAGTCGGTACAGCACTCTGTCGTTCTCTTGTTAGTGAGAAACACGACGTTATCTTAATTGAAGAAAAGGAAGAGGTCCTCAAACGCCTCAGTAAACGCTACGATGTTATGGGCTTTGCTGGAAACGGGGCAAATTTCAAGATTTTGGAACAAGCCGAGGTTAGTAACTGCGATGTCTTTATCGCTATGACTGATAAAGATGAAGTAAACATGATATCAGCAGTTCTGGCAAAACAAATGGGTGCTAAAGAAACCATCGTTCGTGTACGTAACCCAGAATATTCTAATGCTTATTTCAAAGACAAAAATTTCCTTGGATTCTCATTAGTAGTTAACCCTGAACTTTTAACAGCTCGCTATATTGCCAATACAGTTGAATTTCCAAACGCCCTATCAGTTGAAACTTTTGCAAATGGACGCGTTATTCTTATGGCATTTAAGGTCACTGAAACAAGCCAATTGTCTGGTATGACTATGGAACAATTTCGTAAGAAATTCGGTAACATCTTAGTTTGTACGATTGATCGTCAAGGAGACCTCATCATTCCTGACGGGAATGCTACCATGCAAGCTGGGGATAAGATTTATGTAACTGGTAAACGTGTTGATATGGCACTTTTCCACAGTTATATCAAACCCAAAAGTATCAAAAAACTTTTGTTGATTGGTGCTGGACGTATCTCCTACTACTTACTGAATATCTTGAAAAACAACCGTATTAAGGTCAAATTGATTGAACATAAAATGGACCGTGCGCAAACTTTTAGTCAAGTATTCCCTGAAGTTTCCGTTATCTTAGGTGATGGTACTGCTAAAGATCTTCTTCTTGAAGAAAGTGCAGCTAGTTATGATGCTGTTGCTACTCTAACTGGAGTAGATGAAGAAAATATTATCACCTCTATGTTCCTTGAAAGTATTGGTATTCACAAAAACATTACCAAGGTCAACCGTACCAGTCTTTTAGAGATTGTCGATACACGTGATACAACAACAATTGTCACACCTAAGAGTATTGCTGTTGATACCGTTATGCACTTTATTCGTGGTCGCTATAACGCCAAAGATTCTAGTCTCGATGCACTTCACCACGTAGCTAATGGCCGTATTGAGACCTTACAATTCCAAATTAAGGAAAACAACAAGATCGCTGGGAAGAAACTTTCTGAACTTAATTTTGCTCATGGTGTCCTTATTGCTGCTATCATCCGTAATGGAAAATCCATCTTCCCAACTGGAGAAGATACATTAGCAATTGGTGATAAAATCGTGGTCGTTACTCTCTTGCAAAACGTGACCCACATTTACGACTTGTTGAAGAGGTAAGCTGCCATGAATCGATCTATTGTCCGTTTTCTTATTGCCAAGCTCCTGCTTATTGAGGCTGCACTCCTAGTTGTACCACTTATCGTTGCCCTCATTTATCAAGAAGATACCAAAGTATTTGCCAGCATCTTGGGTACGATGGGGATTCTCCTCTTTCTCGGAGTACTTGGTACTATCTTTAAACCGAAGAACTACCATATTTACACCAAGGAAGGGATGCTTATTGTAGCTCTCTGTTGGGTGCTTTGGTCATTCTTTGGGGGATTACCATTTGTTTTTGCGGGGCAAATCCCAAGTGTCATCGATGCCTTCTTCGAGATGAGTTCTGGCTTTACAACCACGGGGGCTACTATTCTCACAGATACTGGAGTACTTACCCACTCCCTCCTCTTCTGGCGAAGCTTCGCCCACTTGATTGGGGGGATGGGGGTATTGGTCTTTGCCCTAGCCATCATGAACAACAGTAAAAATGGTCACCATGAGGTTATGCGTGCAGAGGTGCCTGGTCCAGTTTTTGGCAAGGTCGTTGCCAAGCTCAAAAATACAGCTCAGATTCTTTACATCATCTATCTGACTATGTTTGTTATTTTTGCTGCTATCCTATGGTTCTGTGGTATGCCACTCTTTGATAGTATTGTCATTGCTATGGGAGGTGCAGGTACTGGGGGATTTGCTGTCTATAATGACTCTATCTCCCACTACCACAGCGATCTGATTACCTATGTGGTTACTGTTGGTACCCTACTCTTTGGGGTTAACTTCAACCTTTACTTTTATATTCTACTTCGTAAAATCAAGTTTTTCTTCCAAGATGAAGAACTACGTACCTACTTTGCGATTGTGGCTATTTCAACAGGTTTGATTGTCCTCAACATTTTTGGGATCTACCACAATTTGGCTGACTCTTTCAAATACTCATTTTTCGAAGTGTCAACCATCATCACAACAACTGGTTTTGGTCTAACAGATATTACCAAATGGCCACTCTTTTCTCAGTATATCCTGCTCCTCCTGATGTTTATCGGGGGATCAGCGGGTTCTACAGCTGGTGGTTTCAAGGTTATCCGTGCTATGATTATTGCTAAGATTGCACGAAATCAGACCCTGGCTAGCCTCTATCCTAATCGTATCCTGTCACTTCATATTAATGGAAGTGTTCTCGATAAAGAAACGCAGCACAGTGTTCTTAAATATTTGGCTGTATATGTACTCATTATACTAAGTTTAGTCACTATTTTGTCACTGGATAATCAAGACCTCTTGATTGTGACAAGTGCTGCTGCTTCAACCTTTAACAATATTGGACCTTTACTTGGAACGAGTGATAGCTTTGCTATTTTCAGTCCTTTCTCTAAGCTTATCATGGGATTTGCTATGATTGCAGGACGTTTGGAAATCTATCCTTTACTACTCCTCTTCCTGCCAAAAACTTGGTCAAAAACTTAAGCATAGAAAAACTCCTTTGGATTCATTTATCCAAAGGAGTTTTATTACGTTTTAGGCTAAAATAATCTGGTACTGGATCATCACCAGTCTCTGATAGGGGATGGCATCTTAAGATACGGGCAATGCCCATAAGAACTCCCTTTAAGCCATGCTTTTCTATTGCTTGGATCATATAAACCGAACAAGTTGGACGAAAACGACAAGACGGTGGAAATAGGGGAGAAATCCATCTCTGATAAGCCCTGACCAAGGCAATCAGAAATCTTTTCATTATTTAACCTTATTGACAGCAGCGTTATGAAGCTGGCTGATTTCTTTCTTATTTAGACGGCGTGATTCACCTGGACGAAGCCCTGTCAAATCAAGAGTCCCAAAACGTGTACGAGACAACTTATCAACGAGCAAGCCCACTGATTCAAACATTTTCTTAACCTGATGGTTACGCCCTTCATGAATCGTCAACTCAACGACTGATCTGTTCTTTTCATGATCCACCTTGATAATATTGTAACGTGCTGGCTTGGTTTTCTTGCCATCAATGACTACACCACGAGTCAAAGGACGAAGATTCTCCTTGGTCGCAATACCTTTGACACGCGCCAAATAAACCTTATCAATCTCATTACGTGGGTGAATCATTTTATCGGTAAAGTCACCATCATTAGTCAAAATAAGAAGACCAGTCGTATCCCAGTCAAGACGACCAACAGGATAGATACGTTCCTTAACGTGGGGCATGAGGTCAATCACCGTCTTACGATTTTTCTCATCAGATACCGAAGAAATAACCCCTCGCGGTTTATTAAGAAGATAATAGACCTTCTCTTCATTATAAATTGGACTACCATTTACCTCAACAATGTCACCATTTTTGACAATGGTTGCCAATTCCGTAACGGTCTTACCATTTAAAGTCACACGGCCTTCTTTAATCAATTCCTCAGCTTTACGACGACTAGCCACACCAGCGTGGGCAATATATTTATTAATTCGCATTCTTTTACTACAGCTTAAGCTGTATCCTTTCTACCTAGCATCTCTGCTATGTTTCTTTATTTTTTAATGATTAGTTTCAACAAGGTTTACTCTTAATTGTCCAAGGCCTCAAGCTCTTCTGAAGCATCTTCCCTAAAGAGACTCGTTTCCTGCTCTTCAAGCTCTAGTTGATCAATGGCCACAAGTTCGTCTAAACTGTTAATTCCCATATAGTCCAAGAAATAATCAGTAGTAGCATATAAGTTAGGACGACCGACAGCATCTTTTTTACCAGCTTCTTGAATGAGATCAAAGGCTTGAAGTTTAGCAATAGCACCACTAGAATTAACACCTCTAATGTCATCGACTTCAGCACGTGTAATAGGCTGTTTATAAGCAACTATAGAGAGGACCTCAAGACTCGCTCGGGATAGACTTTGGTTAATAGGCGTTTTAGAATAGTCACGAAGAAGACTTGCAAAATCTGGCTTAGTCACCAGCTTATAGGTATTTGACGATTCCAATAAACACAGAGCTGAATCCTCATCTGCCTCGTACTTGGCTTGCAATTTCTCCAAAGACTGAGTCAGACCCGTCACTGGCATTTCCAAAAGCTGTGCCATAGTACGTAGACTAAGACCATCTTCACCAGCCACAAAAAGTAGGGCTTCTAATCGTGCTAAGTGACTACTCATTCGTCCATTCCTTTCTTAATGTGATTGTTCCAAAAATTGTTTCCTGTTGTACCGATATGCGATGTACCTTAATCAATTCAAGAGTTGCCAAAAAGAGGGTGATTACTTGATTCATATCTTTAGCATCGGTGAAAAGTTCATCTAAATGTAGCTCATTTTTTGAGCCAAATGCTTCCTCAATAATCAGCATCATATCTTCAATTTTATAATCGTCACGTGCAATAGTCGTGTGATTTCGGCGAATTTCTTCCTGCTTTTCAGTCATGATTTTTGAAAAAGTCAAGAAAATGTCTTGAATAGTCTTATCCTGATTCAGCGTCACATCTTCATAAAACAATTCTACTTTTGGTTTTGAAAAATACTGAGCTCGTACCTCATGCTGCTTAGCCAACTCTTGACTAGCTGCTTTGAAGCGTGCATATTCTTCCAATTGACTCAAGAGCTCTAGTTCTGGATCATCTACTTCAGGCTCAGCTTCCACCACTGTGGGCAGAAGCTTACGACTCTTAATCAGCATAAGCTGACTAGCCATAAGCATATATTCCCCAGCAACTTCAAGCTTCATGGCTTGCAAGGTTGCCAAATAAGCCAAGTATTGCTCGATAACCTCAACAATGGGAACATCGTAAATATCTACCTCATACTTAGAAACCAGATGGAGCAACAAATCCAGTGGCCCCTCAAAATCTTTTAACTTAATATCCATTAGGTTTTATAGTATTTCTCCAAGGTCACTGGACTTTTTAGTCCCAGTAAACGAGCAAGTTCAAAGGCGCCCATTCCCTTTTCAATCTGTCTAAGAATAAATTGTTGACGCAAGACTTGAGCGGTTACATTCGATAAACCACAGTCACTAACATAAGTCTGGATTTGCTTATACAGCCATTGTCGGGTATAGACCTTACCCAAAAGCAAGCCCTGGCTGTTCGCATCCTTAATAGCCAACAAATACTGCTTCACATCTACTTCAAGTCTGAGAACACGCTTAGTGGTTGCCTTGGTCACAGTTACAACACCAAAATTCAAGTCAATATCGGCCCAGTCTAACTCCAAAATCTCTGAAGGTAAGAGCCCCAACTCTAGAATCAGCAGACAAGCCAGCTTACCAACCCCCTCACGCCCCTCGTAAAGCGATGAAAGATCCAGTATTCGCAACTGATCCTCCTGAGAAGGTAGTGTAACCGTCTCTGATAGTTTGAAAAATTTCTCTAATTCACCCTTTTGATAGAGGTATAGCAAAAATTGATTGACCGCAGAGCGCTTACGCTTTTGTACGGATGGTTTCCATTCCTTCAGTTGGTTCTCATATAGCTTAAGACTCGTTTGATCAATTTGTCCTGAAATCGACGTTGCAAACTGCCTAAGATCATAAGCATAAGCTTGCTTTGAACTCTCCGAAATGACCTTAGTAGCCAGAAAATCAGTGATCTGAGTTGTCAGTTGTTTTTGGAATGATGATATAGTCATGTGTAAAGTCATGTAAGAGGCTATTAACCGCCTTTAGAATCGATTTTCGTGTGATAATTCCTTTGAAAATACCTTGGCTGTCAACCACAGGAAGAAAAGGATTATTAACTAGCTTATGCATTACCTCATTTAGATTGGCATTATCTGTCACTGTTTCCACGACATCTGATGTCATCGGCCCGATATCACGGTTAACCATCTCCCACTCTTGCAAGTTATGTTCATCTTGATAACGCTTAATATCCGTCAAAGATATGGTCCCAAGATAATGCTTATCCTTAGTCAAAACGGGAACGCGCGAATAACCATTGCTTGTCAAAAGCAAGACCACATGATCAGCGTTGTGACTATCAATAAAAATAGCAACCTGATCTGATGGAATTAAATAATTATCTAAATGAGCCAACAAAAAATCTTCAAATTCTTTAGCAATCATCGTTCAAATTCCTGTGTAAGTTCAGAATAAAGTTCATGGTCACGTGTGTAATATTCTACACGAATTTTTGCACTGTTTATAATCACCTTAGCATAAAGTTTCTCATGGATAGGTCCACGTGGCTGTGAAACAGATCCTGGGTTGATAAACACTGTCTTACCATTTCGCCAAGCTGCTGCCGCATGCAAGTGGCCATAGAGACAAATATCTGCATCCTCTTGTTGCGCCCAAAGATCTAACTTGTCCCAGGTAAAATTAATGCCATAAAGATGACCATGTGTTTGTGCAATAATCACATCACCAAGTTTTACGACCAAACGTTCTGGATAACCTGAATCATAATCACAGTTGCCACGAACCACATGGATACCTTCCCAAACAGGATCACTTGATTCTAACTCAGAATCTCCGTTGTGGAAAATAGCATCTACCTTCCCCTGATAACGATTTTTTATATCTACTACAATGTCACGTTCTCCATGGGAGTCGCTCATTACGATTATTGTTTGTTCTGCCATGCTGGGAAGACCTCCATAAGTTTCTTAACAGCTTGTCCACGGTGAGATTGTTCATTTTTCTCTTCTGCAGAAAGCTCTGCTGCCGTTTTACCCGTATTACCAACTAAAAAGAGTGGATCATAACCAAAACCATTGTCACCTTTAGGTTCTCGGCCAATATAGCCTTTCCAGTCTGCATCAACAACCAAACTATCACGTCCAGGTGCTGCAACAACTAAAGTTGTATGGAACTGGGCTGAGCGTTTGCTATCATCAAGTACCATGGCAAGTTCATGCAGTAACTTAGCATTATTTTCAGCATCTGTGGCATCAGACCCTGCAAAGCGTGCAGACCAAACGCCTGGTAAACCTCCAAGAACATCTACCTGCAAACCAGAGTCATCTGAGAGGACCATTTTACCAGTTAATTCAGAAATAGTTTCCGCCTTCAAGCGTGCATTTTCTTCAAAGGTCATACCTGTTTCAGCAACTTCAGGAAGGTCTGGATAATCATTAAGATTCTCTACCTTAATGCCTAATTTTCCAAATAGTTTACGAAATTCCTTGGTTTTTCCTTCGTTGCGTGTCGCAATCAACAAAACATCGCCAAAGTCTGATTTATTGTCAGAACCAAAGAAATCATCCAAGGAGATACCTTCTCTAGGTACGTGGACATAGAGAAGCTTATCCCCTTCACTTACAAGCAAAGTCCCTTGATGTTGCGTAACAACCAAGTCTCGACCAAGCTCCTCTTTCAAACAATCCAAGATAAAAGACACTAAGCGAAGATCCGAAGAGTGTTTAACAACATGTAACTGAAAGCCACTAACAGCCAAGGTGTTAGTCAAGCCCTGAAAAAAGTCAACATATTGTTCATAGGCCTTATCACCGCCAAAACATGTTAAGTGATTATAGCTTCCAAAACTAGCCAAGTACCAGTCTTGATCATCCTTATATTCAAAAATTGATTTAGTCATTTTCTAACTCCTTGTCCAAATCGACATGTTGGACAGCAACTTCTTCACCTAGCCACTGTTCAGCAATTTCTTTAAAACCAAGCACACTAGCTGTGGTGTAGTATTCTTCCGTCTTTTCTTCGGCCTCACGACTACGGTTAATCTCAAAGTAATTGAGCAAGACAGAAACATCACGAACAGTTTCAGCCCCGCTATCAATTAGCTTGACACTTGGCCCCATAACGTTTTGGATAATAGGGCGTAAAAGTGGGTAATGGGTGCAGCCCAGAACCAAGGTATCTACCTTACCGACTAACGGTGCCATGCTCTCATAGACAATCTTTTTAGCCACACTTGAATTAATTTCATTAGATTCAACTATTGGGGCAAAACGGGGACAGGACAAACTCAGGACATTCATTTGTGGCGCCAGACGCTTAATTTTTTGCTCATAGATATTAGACGCAATTGTCATAGGAGTACCAATGACACCAATTTGACCAGACTGGCTAGACTTAATGGCAGCACTAGAACCAGGCAAAACCACACCTAGCACTGGAATGTCCAAAGCCTCTTTAATTTCCTCCCAAACCACTGCTGTCGCTGTATTACAAGCAATAACAATCATCTTTACGTCTTTAGTCAGGAGAAATTTAACCAACTGCCATGTATATTCTCTGATTTGTCCTGCTGGTCTAGGACCATATGGAGCCCTAGCAGAATCACCAATATAAACAATAGACTCGTGAGGCAACTGACGTTTAAGCTCACGTACTACCGTCAGGCCTCCGACACCAGAATCCAAAAATCCTATAGGTCGATTATCCATCTTGCCTCCTTATCCCCTTACATTACATGTAAAAAGCTGAGATTCACGTCCCAGCTCCCCACCATTATTTTTTCTTGCTATCTGCAAGTGCTTGTTTTTGTTGTTTAATAATCTGATTATATGTTTGACGTACTTTGGCTTCATTAGGCTTTTGGCCTGCTGCTGACATCATTGTACGAACAGCGTCCACATTCAAACGAGGATTTTCAGCTAATTCTTTCTCAATTTGTTTGCGGGCAAAGTATGCGCCTCCATAAAAACCACCCAAAAGGGCTACAAAAACAAGAATAATCCAAAGGACGGTGTTCATAAATTTAATTCTCCTATAACGTTGATTTACCTTATATTATAGCAAAAATAGGCCTTACTGACAAATAAGACGTTGGTTTCTTAACGAGTCCGCAAAAAAATTACTTCTCTAAAATACTGATAAAATGAGAGTTTCAGCTTCTTTTACTTACAACTGCGAAATACTTGTCAGATTTTCGGGAAAAATTAGGTTTTTATATAAGTCTTGAAATTATTATGTTTATATAAAGGGGGGGTATTTATGCTACAGGAATCAACTATTTCCGAACAAAAAAATTGTCAATGCATTTACTAAACTCTTAGAAGAGAGTTCACTCGAACAACTCAGCATCACAGACATCATCAAAAAGGTAAATCTCAGCAGAACAACCTTCTACTACTATTCAAATCAAGATGACTTGGTTGAAACCACCTTCTCTAAAATTTCAAGTATTCTGCAAAAGGATATGACCTATCAAGAAGGTGTTCTAACCGATATGCTACGATATCTTAAGGGAAATCATAAGCTCTCTCATATTAATGACACACATTCCAAATAGCAATAGATTAACTCGTAAGTTCATTACCGAGACCATCCTTAACTCTGATACTGAAATTGTCACAGAACTTATGGAAAAAAACTATCATATCCCAATCGAGTATTCTTTGGAAGTATACGATTAGTACCATTATCACCATTTTGACACTCTAGCTCAAGGAAGACTGTATTGAATCTCCAGAAGAGATGGCTAATATAATTCTTGAAGCAGTTATCATTATAGCAAAATAAGCTAGACCTCCTGGGTCTAGCCTATTTGTTAAATTTCAAAATCAAATCCGTCAAGTGTCGCAAAATAATCATTCATAGTCTCTGCACGGCGAATCATTCGCGCTGTTCCATCTTCTTGATAGAGGATTTCTGCCGAACGAAGACGACCATTATAGTTATAACCCATTGAAAAACCATGGGCACCAGTATCATGGATAACCAAGGTATCTCCAATACGAGCCTCAGGCAATTCACGGTTCTTAGCAAACTTGTCATTGTTTTCACAAAGCGAACCTGTGACATCAACCACTTGAATATCACCATTTGGATTAGTCATATTAGTAATGTGGTGGTAGGCATCATACATTGCTGGGCGAAGCAAGTTAACTGCAGAAGCATCAACACCAACATAACGTCGATAAGTATCCTTAATATGGAGAACCTTAGTAACAACGAGTCCGTGTGGCGCTGTCATGAAACGACCAAGTTCAGTGTAAATACTGATGTCCCCGAGATCATTTGGAACAAGGATTTCATCAAATTTAGTATGAACACCTTCACCGATAGCAGCAATATCGTTTTGCTTGTTCGCTGGCGTGTAATCTACCCCAACACCACCTGATAAGTTGATAAAGTCAAGACTGACACCAAGCTCATTCTTAATTTCTACAGCCAATTCAAAGAGTTGAGCAGCCAAGGTTGGATAGTACTCATTCGTTACTGTATTTGACGCCAAGAAGGCATGCAAACCGAATGATTTCACCCCTTTTTCTTTAAGGTAGGCATAACCTTTGAAAAGTTGCTCCTTAGTCATCCCAAATTTAGATTCTTCAGGATGATCCATAATATCTGTACCAAGTGAAAAGACACCACCTGGGTTAAAGCGTAAAGAAAGCGTTTCAGGAAGCCCTGCAGCCTCTTCCAAGAAGAAGATATCTTCGTAAGCATCAAGGTTAATTGTCGCATTAATATCACGTGCGTAAACAAATTCTTCTGCACGTGTATCATTAGACGTAAAACTAATAGCAGTGCTATCAAAACCAATTTTGTTACTCATGACAAGCTCTGTATCAGTCGCACAATCTACACCGCACCCTTCTTCCTTCAAGATTTTGAGGATTGCTGGATTAGGTGTTGCCTTTACAGCAAAGAATTCTTTAAAACCAGGATTCCATGAAAAGGCTGCATTAACTGCACGCGCTGTTTCACGAATACCTTTTTCATCGTAAAGGTGGAAAGGTGTTGGAAATTCTGCAGTGATTTGATCAAGTTTATCAGGCGTAATAAAGGGTGTTTTTGTCATTTTATTCTCCATTTTTTACAATAGTAACCTTATTATAGCATAAGAAAAGGCTTGAAACCCAAATTTCTAATAATCTCAAGGGATATTTCATAATACAATAGACGTATAACCTTAATAAAATAATGGGGATTATTTATAAAAAAATATCTTTATTCTGGGGCGATTTCTCTAATAGCCGTCTTTACATTGTCAGCATGTGCCAAACAAAAACTCGATGCTAAGCTTTCTGTTAACGACATTGTCTATATGTCTAGAAGAGGCCTCAAACTTAAAGTTGATCAAACCTTGGTTGAAGCCTCATTCAAACTTGAGAATATTTCTGAAGATATGAAAAATGAGCTAAAAACATCTGCTAAAGAATTTTTCCTCAAAGATGAGGATGGTAAAAAAGTCACAGCAAGTAAGATTGACAAAGATGACCTACCTATTCTCTTCAACAAAAATAATAACGTAGAAAGTGCTACGGATGACTTTGGAAAAGTTGAAGCTAATGACTACAAGACTGTCTCTCTTTTTCGAAGTGAACAACGATACAAAATATAAACTCTATTTTGAATCAAAAGATGAAAAGACAGAGGGGCAGACTGTTTCTACTAGTCCAAAAAATTTCGATGGTCAAACAACTACCAATGTAAAAAAATGTTGATACTTATTTCAACACAGTTCCTCTAAGTGGAGAAAGTAAAAATTACAATAAATTTGTTTCTAATGACTTAGATAAGGCTAAGAGTGAACTTAGTCAATATTTCTCAGATAGTTTTCAATATAGCTATGATGAAACTGATAATGTCAAACCAACTGGAGATGAAGTTCCAAAAGTTGCCGGATCGGTTTAAACCGATAACCGTGAACATGGTAGTTACGCTGTTGATAACATTATCATTACTAAAGATAAAACTGAGTTTAACGTTGACATGTCAACTATCAGTATGAAAGTTGCAGACCATGCATATGCGACTAACCATCCAAGTCTTACTGACGATCTAAAAAAAACACCTACAAAGCAATGGCACTAACGCTGGAAATATCGACCAATTGACTCGACAATACTACATGGAAACTTATTTACCTAATTCAATCAAAAAAGTAAGTCCATCAGTACCAAAGACAGACGAAACAAATATATTTAAGGATTACTCAGTTGAACTCACTAAGAAAGACGATAAGTGGGCCTTTTCCGACAAAGATAACTATGTCGAAAGATCGGATTACTATCTACTCTCCTACACCTATACAGGTCAACAAGAAACAATTACAAAAAATGTTAAACACAAAAAAATCAGCCGAACGGCTGATTTTTTAACTAGTCACGACTTGCAAAGATTCGCAAGATATTCAAGAACAAGTTAATAAAATCCAAGTAGAGACTGAGCGCCATAGAAACCGCCCATCCATCTGTAACTTGACCATTAGTACTATAATAAATCTTTTTAATTAACTGATTGTCATAAGCAATTAAGCCAGAGAAAATGAGAACTGATACAATACTAATCACAAAACTCATCGTGCTACTTGCAAAGAAAATATTAACTAAGCTAGCCACAATGATTCCAATCAAAGCTGCCATAAGGAATTTGACTATTCCTGACAAATCACGCTTAATAGAAACTCCGATAAGTGCCATGACAAAAAAGACAATGGCAGTACTAATAAAAGCTTGGAAAACATTAGCCTGAGTGTATTGAACAATGATAAAACTTAATGTAAAACCATTCAAGGCTGAATAAACTAAGAATAAGGGCAGAGCCACAGGTGTGTTCTTTCGTGCAGCACCACTAGCCAAAAAAACCAAAGCTAACTCAACAAAAATAGCTGCCGTATAAACCCAAGAATAATTCATCAAAATATTAACAAAAAGATGAGAGAGAGGGAATAACATCAGATAAGAAATGACTGCTGAAATCCCTACCCCAATACCAACAAGACCATAAATCTTCCCGAAAAAGCGATTTAAGCCTGCATCACTAGTTGTATAAATTACATTTGATTCCATAAATATCTCCTACGTTTAATAAATTAATGGTGATGACTTTGTAGAGTCTTGCGACGGAAAAACTTACGATTTTTAATGCGATTTCGTAAAGGTGTCACTGCTTCTTTAACAGCCCAGTACTTATCCACCATGGTAACGATATAAGATTCCTTATACTTTGGCGGTGCAATAGTTGCTCCCCACATATGTTTGAGGATGATATCCTCTTCTTTTTTGTTTAAATTAACAAGCTTTCTGGCATTACGAACAGCAATCCGTGGGTGCACCCAAGCATGACTCTTATTAAATTTGGTTACTCGCCAATCATAATAGAAAAAGTCATGCAAGAGGCCACCTCGAGCAGTGCTCTTAGCATCCCAGCCAAATTTTTTAGCAATCTTGTAGCTAGTATAACTAACATTAACCGAGTGTTCCAAACGTGTCGAATGATGGTGTTGGACAATCCCAGCCAATTTTTGAAAACGTGGGTGTGAAATCAAATGTCCAACAACTTCCATGAATTCTTTATCATCTTCTGGTCGCTTCATAATAATACCTCATTAATGTTTCTAACGCTTCTTCATTATACCACTAGAGCTTAAATTTATTTTAAAAGGCGAATATTTTCCAATAAAATCAGCCTTAGGACCTAGAGACTAAACATGATAATCCCTGCAGCAACAGCAACATTGAGACTCTCTGCCTGGCCCGGCATGTTAATATGTACCAGTTGATCAGCGGACTCAGCCATCTCCTTACTGATTCCCTGACCTTCATTTCCCATCACTAGGGCAAAATTACCGTCTGTCTTAACTGCTTTATAGTCAACGGAAACCTCCGAGAGAGTCGTTGCCAAGACTGTTAAATCATGTTTTTTACAAGTTTCAACCATCTCAAGAATCGGTCCACGGTAGATTGGCAGATGAAAATGACTTCCCTGCATAGAACGTAAGGTCTTCTGATTATAAATATCAGCTGATTTATCTGATAAAAAGACCCCATCATAACCTGCAGCATCCGCTGTTCGAATCATTGTCCCAACGTTACCAGGATCCTGAACATCCTCCAAGAGAAGGTACTTACCTGAAAGAGAGTTTGGCAAAGCTTGAGTTTGTTTAGCAACTTCTGCAACAATCCCTTGAGGCGTCTGAGTTTCACAGAGCTCCTTAAGCACCTCCGGACTAACCAACTTAACCTTAGACATATTAGCTACACGGTCAGCCATTTCCTCAAGCACGAAAACTTGCAGAATATCCGCACCACTTGCCTTTGCTTCCTCAAAAAGATGCCATCCTTCTAAAAGATAACTAGTTTTACGGTGCTTGCGCTGCAATAATTTTCTAGCAGACTTAATGCTAGCATTTTGCTTTGATTGAATGATTTCCATACACTCATTATAGCAGAAATTCCTTGATAAATCTTGGACTTGACCCACTTTATAGTAAGGATTATACTGAAAGAAAGAGGTTTCAAAAGGAGGTCATGGGCCATGCAAAAAGTAAGATTATTAGTCTCAGGAAGAGTCCAAGGTGTTGGTTTTCGTTATTCAACCTATGCATTAGCACTCGAAATTGGAGATATTTACGGTCGAGTCTGGAACAACGATAATGGAACTGTTGAAATTCTAGCACAATCAGATAAGCCTGCTAAGTTAGCTAAGTTTATCCAAGAAGTTCGAAAAGGGCCTTCAAAATGGTCTAATGTAACCTATGTCGATGTAACTATGGCAAACTTCTCAAATTACAGTGATTTTCGCATTGCAAATTAAGATGATGCCTCCGTTTTTAGCTTGTTCTCTTCCTTAAAAAAGGGTAAAATAGACAAGTATAACTAAAAAACAAAAGGAATGATATTGTGAATAAAAATCAAAAACGTCTAGCCCTGATGGGGCTTGCTGCCAGCATGCTTTTCTTCCTATCAGGATGTGTGAGCCTTGATAAGTCTGGTAATCCCACTGGTTGGGTCTGGAACCTACTTGGTCGTCCTATGAGCCACGTCATCACCTACTTCGCAAATAATCTTGGTCTGGGATTTGGGCTTGGTATTATCTTCGTAACCATCATTGTTCGTTTGATTATCTTACCACTTGGTCTTCACCAATCTCGTAGTGCAGCCTACCAATCAGCAAAACGTGAGTACCTTGCTCCTATCTTGGAACCAATCAACGAACGTTTGCGTAACGCTGAAACTCAAGAAGAAAAAATGGCTGCTCAGTCTGAACTCATGCAAGCTCAGCGTGAAAACGGTCTTAGTTTGATGGGGGGTGTTGGATGTCTTCCTCTATTGATTCAGTTTCCATTCTTCTCAGCGCTTTACTACGCAGCTCGTTACACTCCTGGTGTACTCAAGGATGACTTCCTCTGGTTTAACCTCGGTCATCGTGACTTCCCATTGATTATCATCATTGCCGCTCTGTACTATTTCCAATCTTGGTTGTCTATTCAACAAGTTCCTGAGGAGCAACGTAAGCAAATGGCGGCGACTATGTACAGCATGCCAATCATGATGATTTTCTTTGGTATTAGCTCACCTGCAGCCGTAATCCTTTACTGGTTCGTTGGTGGTATCTTCTCTATTATCCAGCAGTTGATTACTAACTATATCATCAAACCTCGCTTAAAAGAGAAAGTTGCTGAAGAGTTCAAAAAGAATCCTCCAAAAGCCCCTCGTACAACACCAAACAAGCGTAAAGATGTTACTCCAAAAAATACCCAAGCAATTGCAGATAAACCCCAAAAAAATCGTAACGCTGGTAAACAAAATCGTAAATAAGCTACAAAGCACTCTTGGCAAATGCCAAGAGTGCTTTTCTCATAGATTAATTCAGACCAGCCTAACTCCTAATATCCCTGGTAACTAAAAAAGGAGTAAGACAGAACAAACGTTCTGCCTCACTCCCACAAGGATCAAACAACTACTACATCATGTAGGTATTTCGATGTTTGTTCAAATACTGGACAATTTTGTCCTAACATTTGCTTAGGCTGTTTTTTCTACACTAAGGATTTCAACAGAGTAGCTACCTGCTGGTGATTCGATAGCTACTTTATCTCCAACTTTCTTACCAATCAAGGCTTGAGCAATTGGGCTTTCATTTGAAATTTTACCTGAGAAAATATCAGCACCGGCTGCACCAACGATATGGTAAGTATCTTTGTCGCTTGTACCAACTTCTTGCACAACAACTGTTTTACCAATCGCAACTTCGTCATTAGCAACAGCATCACTATCAACGATTTCTGCGTAACGAATCTTTGTTTCAAGAATTTGAATTTGACCTTCAACAAAGGCTTGCTCATCTTTAGCCGCCTCATACTCAGAGTTTTCTGAAAGGTCACCATAAGAACGGGCAATCTTGATTCGTTCTACAACTTCTGGACGACGTACGAGTTTGTACTCCTCCAATTCTGCTTCAAGTTGTTCTTTTTCTGCTAGGGTCATTACATATGTTTTTTCTGCCATTTTTTTCTCTTTCCTATTTTTTAGCCAGTCGGTTTAAAATCAAACTCAGTAGTCAGTTACAAAATTTTAATTAACCAATCAGACTATTTATCTTTTAGTTTGCTATTAATATAAGTTTCAACATTGTGCTGGTGCTCTTCATAGCTCTCAGCAAAATAGACATTACCAGTGGATACATCCGCCACAAAGTACATGTACTTGGTAGAAGATGGATTGATAACCGCTTCTATTGCCGACAGACTAGGACTATCTACAGGACCAGGCATCAACCCTTTATGAACATAATCATTATAAAGGGAGTCAATATTCGTATCAATCGTTACATCTTCTTTCAAGGTCGTTTCTTGACCAAGTTTTCCAAGAGCATAAAGAACTGCGATATTACTTTGCAAGGCCATGTCTGAATCAAGACGATTATAGAAAACGCTAGCAATGTTTTTACGGTCATCGTCAGTTGCTCCCTCTTTTTCAACAAGAGAAGCTAAAGTCAAGATCTCATTAACATTGTGGTTACTTGATGAGATTGTTGCATAGTATGGTGATAGGTAGGTGTCCATCGTAGAGAGCATTTCCTCTGCCAAAGATTCCACCGTCGTATCGTCATGAATGTTATAAGTCGCTGGGAACAGATAACCCTCTAGGACATACTTAGCATCTGTATCCTTCGGAAGGTTTGCCAACAAGGTTGGGTACTTCGCTTTCATCTTAGTAAGAAAAACATCATCCTTCATAAGTTTCAAGAAATCTTTTGCCTTAAGTCCAGTAGATGAATGTTTACCTTTTTTAGCTGATGAATTAACTTCAATCGCCTTGGCGATTTGCTCAATGGTGTATCCTTCTTTAACCAAGACTGTACCCAGAGATGGTTCCTGAGGCTTATCACTTCCTTTTTTCTGAAGTGCCTCAATAATTTCATCCATAGTCATACTAGGCTGAAGGTTATAGTAACCACTTTTTAGATTTGAAATGTTCTTAAATTTGGTATAGTAATTAAAGACTTTACCAGATTTAATGACACCAGCTGATTCCAACAACTGACCGATGTAACTGCTACCTGAATTTTCAGGAATTTCAACACTAATAAACTTAGTCGACTTGACATCTTTTGCACCAACTGCATCACTAACATATCGATAACCAAAGAATCCAGCTAATGATAAGATAAGAATCAAGAAGACAATGATGTTTCTTGCAATTCGTCCTGCACGACGATTATTTTTATTGCGTTTTTGATTTCGGTTGGAGCGTGAAATTGGTTCTTCGTCGATGATTTCGTCCTGTTTAACATCTTTTGGCGAAGACTTTTTCTTCTTCACTTTCTTACGTTTCTTTTTGTTAGCTTTTCCAGAGGCTGCTAAAGCAATACTCTCATCACCCTCATTGTCATCAGTTACTAGGTCTGACTGAACTCTTACTGGTTCAGAGTGATTACTTGCTGTATGATGTTCCTGCAAAAATGCTTTTTTTTGACGTTCTGATGTCATCTTGGACACCAATTCTTTAGGATCCGTGTAGATAGATTCTTTAGCCTTAGCTTCAATGAGCTCCTTAGCAACATATGCAGGAATATATTCTTCCTCTAATTCCGCGTTAAGACTAGTTTCCCAAACTGGACGTTTAAAACGACGTTTCGACAATTCAGTCTCCTGAGGAATAATTAAATTTTTCTCCTTATCAACTTGTTCTTTAGGACTTGATATTACGTTTGAATGGACATCAGGAGCTAAAGAGTCAGCTTGAGAATTAGAAGACAAGTCAACACTATCTTGAAAATCTCGAGCCGTCTCAGAAGTCATAGTTTTAGCTATAGCACTATGAGCAACAGAATGAGAACTCAAATTTTGGTTACTTACTTTATTTGACGCTGATCCAGAATCGATTGCATGGCTATCAGCTGACATTGAAAGTGGTGTCTCGGGCATAGTTGCACTTTTTTTATACTCCTCCTCACGAAGAGAACGGAGCCGTGTCGCTTCTTGTAAATCTCGAAGAAGCTGATTTTTAAAGCTTAGGCTATCTTCAGCAGATTCAGAGTGTTCGTTATACTTGTCCGTCAAGGCATACCTCCTCTATAGTAACAAACGCCATTATATCTTAAAAAGTCAGTTAATGCAAATCAATTGGTTCTTTGTCACAGTAACGTAACACTGGCATTACTAGCCTTCTGGGTTCTCCCAGACCATATTATACCAGATGCTACCGCCATGGTTTGATTTGGATTCTCCTTCGTCAATGAAACCATTCATCTCATAGTAGGTAATCAGGTAATCATGACAAGTCAAGCTAATCCCTTGACGTTTTTGAGCAATAGCTAGGTCTTTAAGAGCTGCAATCAAGGATGTTCCAACACCTTGCCCTTTAAAGTCTTTGGAGATAGATAAACTAGTAACTGCGATATAGCCTCCTTGACTAGCATTAGGAGCCACTTTATGGAACAGGTCATCTGTGAGATAACGTTCCGCAATCACAGGTCCTTCTATATAACCAGCTACAATTCCATCAATTTCAGCAATTAGGAAGGTATCGCAAATTGTCTCTAAACGCTCTGCAATAGCCTCTGGTGTAGCAGCCTCTTCAGGCGAAAAATTATCTTGTTCGATACGAACAACATCAGTCCAATCATTCGTTCTAGCGTGTCGAATAATCATCTAAAATCCCTTTCTATCCAAGAGAAAGAGCTGAGCGAAATCGCTACAGCCCTAATATATTACATGTGGGTTTGCAAGCTTGCTAGGAGCTCTTCAAATGAACGTTCATAAAGTTGGATGTCTCCAGCTCCCATAAAGACATAGACAGCATTGTCATGGTCAAGGAGAGGTGAGACATTTTCAACTGTAACCACTTTGGCAGGTTTATTGATCTTAGCAGCAAGATCTTCAACCTTAACATCACCATGGTCAACCTCACGCGCTGAACCGTAAATTTGTGCCAAATAAACAGCATCTGCTTCGTTCAAAGCTTCAGCAAATTCATCAAGAAGGGCGATGGTACGTGTGAAGGTATGTGGTTGGAAAATAGCAACAATCTCTTTAGATGGGTACTTTTGACGTGCTGCATCTAGCGTTGCAATAATTTCAGTTGGGTGGTGAGCAAAGTCATCGATGATAACAGTATCACTAATAATTTTCTCTGTGAAACGGCGTTTAACCCCAGAGAAAGTTTTTAGATGTTCCGCAACTAAGGCCATGTCAAAACCAGCTACATACAAGTTAGCAATAACCGCAGTTGCATTCAAGATATTGTGACGACCATAAGCTGGCACATGGAATTCCCCTATAATGTGTCCATCATGTTTCACCTTGAAGTTAGACCCCGTCGTTGTACGAACAATCTCTGCTGCCATGAAGTCATCATTTTCTTCAAAGCCATAATAATAGATTGGTGCATTGGATGTAATTTTACGGAGGTTAGAATCCTCACCGTAAACAAAGAGCCCTTTTTGTACTTGCTTTGCATAATCATCGAATGCTGAGAAAACATCATCAATACTTGTAAAGTAATCTGGATGGTCAAAGTCAATGTTCGTGATAATTGAGTAAGCAGGATGGTACGGCATGAAATGACGTTCATATTCATCTGCTTCAAAGACAAAGTATTGTGCATTGGCAGAACCATGTCCTGTTCCATCACCAATAAGGTATGACGTATCTGTGATGTTTTTCATAGCGTGTGACAAGAGTCCTGTCGTAGAGGTCTTACCATGTGCACCAGCCACACCAAAGCTAGTGAACTGATTCATGAAATGACCCAAAAATTCATGGTAACGCTTAAACTTATAACCATTTTTAATGGCATAAGCAATTTCAACGTTGTTATCTTCACGAAAAGCATTCCCAGCAATCAATTCAACATCTTCAGTGATGTTTTTTTCATCGAAAGGAAGGATTGGAATACCCGCTTGCTCAAGACCACGTTGGGTGAAGTAGTATTTTTCCACATCGGAGCCTTGAACCTTGTGTCCCATTTGATGAAGCATCAAAGCCAAAGCCGACATACCAGATCCTTTAATTCCAATAAAATGATAAGTTTTTGACATAGTTTCTCCTTGCAATTAAACTGCGATTAATTTGCATCTTCTAAATGCGTCAAATTTAGTTCTTGAGCAATTCGGTGTTCACGGTGAGCTTGACGTTCTGGGTAATTATAAACCTGGCTACGTTTCAAGAAGTCATAGCTATTTTTCTTAACGTTCTTACGAGATGGGTTACTAGGTTGTTGATAAGTTGGAGCCACTTCTGCCAAGATATAAGTATCCTGTTTCAGACGATTTGCCAAGTGATGGATTTTTGAGTGTTTCCCATTAGGTGCTAATGTTCTCTTAATAGCACTCACAGGAGCTTCCAAGATAGACGCCGTCACTGGCTCCTTATCCGTTGTTACAGCAACCGCCTCAACAGTAGCCTCAAAGCTTGGTTTATTTTCTACCTTAGGCTTAGCAGCTAGTGAACGGATATTCGTAGATTTAGTTGATTGAACTTCTTGGCGTAGATATTTTTGGCGTTTATCACGTACGTCACGTTTCGCCTTTTCACGGGCTTCTTCAGCATAAGTCATTCCATCCTCTTGTGTTTCAGCTCGGTTTGGAGCCTGCTTACGTTTATGAGCCTTAGCTGACAAGAATTCATGGTCCAGCAAGAAATCGTTATAGTCCTTATCCTGATAAGGACCACGGATATTAGTGATTAAATCTTCATTTTCATATAGACGCATAGAGATAGGTTCTTGCAAGCAAGATTCTCCGTCCGGAATCAGCGGAAATTGTCGTCTTTGGCGATGCATAAAAGACTTCCTTTCGTTTTCGAGATGATGCGTATCTTAATATAAACAATCGGGAATGGGGAGATACGTCTTGCAATATTCTATTATAGCCTAATTCAAAAGATTTGCCTAGTGTCATTTTTATATTTTAGTATTCCAATATTAAATATAACAGATTAAGATATTGCAATACCAAGAATTTCTTTAATATCCTCAACTGTCATGCTAGCACGGCTTTCATTGCCATCTAATACTGTTGTAACGAGATTTTTCTTACCTTCTTGAAGCTCAAGAATCTTCTCTTCGATAGTACCTCTTGTAATCAAACGGAAAACTTCGACATTTTGTTCCTGACCTATACGATGAGCACGACTAATAGCCTGCATTTCCACCGCTGGATTCCACCAAAGGTCAATCAGAATAACTGTATCAGCACCAGTCAAGTTGAGCCCCACACCCCCTGCTTTTAAAGAAATCAAAAAGGCATCTCGACTCCCCTGATTGAAGGCTCTGGTCATCTCCTGACGACTATCAGATGGGGTAGACCCCGTTAATTTATAAGAGGAAATACCCAATTCTTCCAAAAGGCCTTCTGTAATATCTAACATCCCACGAAATTGTGAAAAAATAAGGACACGATGGTCTGATTCCTTAATTTGACTAAGTAGGTCTCTAAGACTATCTAATTTCCCACTATCACCAGCGTAATCCATAAAGAGGGCTGGGGTATCACAGATTTGTCGTAAGCGGGTAATTCCTGACAAGATTTCCACCTTATGACGGTTGATTTCCTGATCACTTGCCGAAATTAATCCTTGTTGCATCTGTTGCAATTGTGCTAAATAGATAGCCTTTTGAGCATCTGACAATTCACTTTGGTGAGTGATTTCAATCAAATCTGGTAGATCAGGAAGAACCTCTTCTTTTTTACGTCTTAGAATAAAGGGAGAAATATACCTAGCCACTTCCTTAGGTGTTAACTTAAGAAACGTTTTCTTAGCTGGTAAAAGTCCTGGTAGAATAATCTGGAAAATAGACCAAATCTCCAACAAATGATTTTCAATAGGCGTTCCAGATAGTGCTAAGCAATGTGGAACAGAAAAATCACGTAGATATTGGGCAATCTTTGTCTGTGTATTCTTCATGACCTGAGCCTCATCGAGAATGAGATAGTCATATTTGCCAGCCTTATAAGCATCAAAATCCTGACGGAAGGAAGCGTAGCTTGTAATGATAATCTGGTGGTCTTCGGCAATGATGTCATCACGTTTTGGCTTGAGTCCATAAGAAACCTCCACATCTAACTGAGGAGCGAACTTTTTAAACTCATCCTGCCAATTGTAAATCAGGCTTGATGGTGACAAAACCAAAACTCGTTGTCCTTCTTCTAAATGTGCAGAGAGATAGGCAATAGTTTGCAAAGTTTTCCCCAACCCCATATCATCGGCTAAGATACCCCCAAAACCATAGTGATGCAACATAGATAGCCACTGAACACCTTTTTCCTGGTAGGGACGAAGACCAGCTTCTACCTTATAGGTTGGCAAATCAAAGGTCTCTGGCTTACTCAAATGTTGCGTTAAGAGTTGGAAATCTTTTGAAAAACGAACAGAATCACTTTCTGAAAGAGCATCCATCAATTGATAGGCAGTTAATTGATGGAGTTCTAGGTGACCTTTTCCTGAATAACGAGCTCTCAGAGTTTTGAGACTCTCACTAATACGATGCGTCGCTTCGTCAAAAACAATCAACTGACCACTACGATTGATAAAATAGGGCGAGCTTTCCATCAAGGCTGCTAAAGCATGATCCACATCTTCGTCGTCAAGACTTGAAAAATCAAAGGAAATATCTAATAAATTTCCCTGACGCTCTACCTGAACCTGTGGACTCTGCTCAACCCGTAAGTCACGTAACTCTTGTCCAATCAGAACCGTTCCTGCATTTTCAAAATCTGGTAGAGTATTCGCAAAGAAATCATAGAGCTCTTGACTGCTACTTAATCGTTTAGATGACTGAAAATCAGGGGTGAATCCATGCTTAGACATCAAACGAAAAACAGCCTGCTCATGACGATAGTTACTAGTAAATCCTAAACGGCTCAACTCTTGGCGATCATGTACCAAAAAACCATCAAAATCAAAGGCTAATGTAAGAATAACCTCACTGTCACCTTTCAGATTAAAGCGAAACCTCGGTGTAAAATCCTTGATATTAAAAGCTTTTGGTGCCTTAACCGGCCCCATAGTCTTAAAATCAAAAAGACTAGCAGCCAAGATAGCTTGTTCATCGAGATTAAAGCTGACGTGCTTATTCAAATCGCTTCCGATTGGAAGAGAGCGTAAGCCAACCAAAAGTTTTTGTTGTTTTCTATTCAGACGATAAAAAACACCTTGATAAAAGAGAATACGATTATTAAAAAAGGCCTGACTATTCTTCTCAGCGACAGTCAATTCAATCATCTTGGGCTCGACACAAATATCAAACGAGAAGAGATTGGCATCAGCAGTCAAATCCTCGACCAAAAGTTGGCGGTATTCAGTTCCTTCCCATTCAAACCTAAAGCCATCCAAATCTTGCATCCGTCTCAAACCTTCCTCAAAAAAACCGTAGGGGAGACAAAGGTGACGTGCATTATTCGGTAAAATAAAGTCTAAATTAGTCTTGGCTTCATCCGGAATCATCCGTCCTAGGTAGTTTAAAAATGCCTGTGAAGCCTGGTCAAATTGAATAAGTGATAGGGGTTCATAGTAGTTCTTACCTATCTGATAATAACCCTCAGCCTCTACAAGTTTGAGAAAGGCAGGAATATCTCGAATAACATAAGAACGTTCATCTGGTAAGCGACGTAAACGTATACTCCACCAAATTTCTGAACCAAAGGTAGACTCCTCTCCCTCTACCATCAAGCTATATCTAACGGTATCATCTTCATTCAGGGAAATCCCTTCTAAAAATAAACCACCAAAAGAGTGACCTCGCTCTTGACCTTGAGAGGACTCTTGTTCCTCTTCCAGTTCTGCCAAGAGGTGCTGGCCTTCTTTATCATTTTTTAGATAATACTCAACCGCCGCCAAATGGGGACAATAGCCTTTTTGAGCGAAATAATCACAGTCACACGTGATTTCAGAATCATCAAGCGCATAAATTAAATGATGTTGGCCAACTGTCGTGTCCAACTGAGTTTCTGAGACCTGATGAATGGCAATTAGACCCTTTTCAAAAAGTTTAATCCCCTCATTACGGACCCTACCCGGCATCAATTTCGCCATAGTATTCACCCCTATCTTATCCCTCTATTATAGCACAAAATTCTTATAAACTCGGCCTTCACCAAGATAAAACAAAAAACACTCCCTAGGGAGTGTCATCGATTATTATTAATAATCAAGTTTATCTGAGTGACCTGAACCATTACCAACATAGTAACCTGTCTTACAGTTGATACTAAAGAGATAAGTTCCATCTGGAAGGTACATGTTGTAGTAACCATTTCCGTTGATGATGTTGACTGGCTCAAGGATAAAGTTATCTCCTGAGAAGTACCCGCGTGAGTGAGATGTTGCAATAATCTTATCAAGAACACCATTAGCCCAAGTCCAAGCTGGATTACTTGTATCCGCTACTACGTTTGCATTATAAGGCACACGAGAGCGATCACGTTGAAGGATAGATGGATTGTAATTTACGATGCCTCGTGTCACAACTGTTGAAGTTGCAGCTGTACCACCAGTAGTTCCTCCAGTCGCACCAGTTGAACCAGTTGCACCTGAGTTAGCTGATCCAGATGTGTTATCTCCCGAAGGAGTAGCAGTATTAACACTTTCAGAAGCTGTCGCTGCAGACGTTGCACTTGCAGCTTTAGCCTTTTCTTCAATCTGTGTTTTACCGCCCTTAATGGCTTCTTGGATAGTGCTATCAAGACTAGCATTGCCAGTATTTGTTACACGTTCTGAAAGATCATTAAAGTTTGCATCAGATTTAACTGAGATAGAGGCATTATAGCTACCGTCTACAAGAGCATCTGATTCATACTTACTATTGACTTTTTCAATAGCTTCGATTTGTTTCTTCAAGTTATCGTATTTGGCCTTAGCTGCATCATAATACTTGGTTTTTTCCAATTTTTTAAGTAGTTTTTCCAAGTCTGATAGCTTACCAAATTGATCATTAGCTAGTTTTGTCTGCTCATCATCTGTGAAGAAATTCTTATACATGTCTTCGAAGGCTTTATTATCAGAAGTTGATGCATCCTTGCTTGATGATGGTATTACTGCTGAAGAAGCAGTGCTTGTAGTTTTCGCAGATTGGCTATGTGTTCCTTTATAAAGAGCATAGCCACCACCAATTATAGCTAGAGCAAGAACCGTGAGAGCAGCGATAACAACACCCTTACGGCGATAAAGTGGAATATCACCATCAAAGAAACCCTTATGAGATGGAGAATTAGACCCTGAAGAGATTCTATCTTCTTCTGATGGATGATTAACTGTCATAGACACTTTTGGTGTCGCTTTTGCTTCATCAGCTTTAACTCCTGTTACACCAGCAACTGTTGTGGCAATAGCTTCTAAGTCGATTGTTTCTGAGACTTCGACATCTTCCAACAGAGGTTTAGAGTCTTGTGGCTCAGAAGCCTTGTCATCAGCAGGTAAGGTACTTCCTGGTTCCGAATCATCAATATTGTCTACCATATCAGCGTTATCAACTTGTTGATTAGTTGATCTAGCCGTTGCAGCAAGGGCTTCACCAAGATCGAATTTTTCTGCTTCTGACGTGATAAAACGATCAGCATTAGTTGATGTTATTATGGTTTCAGAGCTTTGACTTTCTGGTTTCACAGTGATTTCAGGTTCAACAGAAGCTTGAGTATCATCTTCCTTAGCGTCAGTTGTGCCCGAACCAAAAGTCATAGGTGTTACTGTTTCATCAGCAGTCGTTGAGTTGGTTGCCTCATTAGCCATTGATTGAGCAATCAGACCTGAATCAGCAAATTCCTGACGTTGCTTTTGAATGAAGGCATACAAGGGTGATGTATCGCCATCTGCTTCAATTTTCTTTGAAAATTTTTGTGAGGTAACTTCCTCACGATGTTGCTTAATATACTTATCCAAAATACTATCTGTTTCGGTTACACCAGCATTAATCTCAGCTTCTTTGCGGACAGCCTCACCGACTGTCATTTCCTTGGCATCTTGGAAATCTAACTCTTGGCTTTCTTCATAGCCATCTTGTGTTTTATCTTCTGACACGTTTAATTTACCTTTCTAGCCTCAGAACGGCGAACACGCTCTCCAAAATATTGATACAAATCAACGCGAAGAGTCCCGTTATAAAGCTTACGTTTTTTATCAGCTTTCATGCCGTATTTACTTTCAAATTGTTCATCACTGGTCAAGATAAACTTGCTCCACGTTTTAAGCGGCACAAAAGTTTGACCCATTTCATTATACAAGATATCCACAGCCTTGTCATCCAACAAGCGCTCCCCATAAGGAGGATTTGAAATAATGACACCGTTGATTTTATCTGTTTTCAAGTCCTGTAAACGCATTTGTTTCAATTTAACAACATCTTCAAGTCCAGCTTCGCGAGCATTAGCCTTAGCAATCTCAACCATACGGCTATCAATATCACAACCCATAATGTCTAATTCAACATCGTAATTTGCCTTGTTGTCTGCTTCATCACGTACCGACTGTACTAAATCTTTATCTACCCAATTCCATGCTTCAAAGGCAAAATCACGATTAAATCCTGGTGCAATGTTCATACCAATCATTGCAGCCTCAATACAGAAGGTCCCTGAACCACAAGTCGGGTCAATCAACGGTTTATCCGGATACCAGTTACTAAGTTCAAGGATAGCAGCCGCCATATTTTCCTTAATAGGTGCCCCACCTTTATCAGTACGGTAGCCACGCTTAAAGAGACTAGCACCTGTGGTATCAATCAAAACCGTAGCCTTATCCTTTAAAATAGAAACTTCAATCTTAAATTCCGCTCCTGTTTCTTGAAGAGGCACTCCTTCCGGACGGTGGAAATACTTCTGTAATTTTTTAACGACAGCTTTTTTTGAAATTGCCTGAACAGACGGCTCATTATGGAGCTTTGATTTAACACATTTAGCTTTTGAAATTGGGAACTTTGCACCTAAGGGAAGATAATTTTCCCAGTCCAAGGCATAAACTCCTTGAAAAAGCTCCTCAAAAGTACGTGCTGGAAACTCTCCCACCACAATCTTGATACGGTCTGCAGCTCTCAACCAAAGGTTAGTTTCAGCAATTGCACGAACATCTCCTTGGAAACGCACCTTACCATTTTCAACCTGAGTCTCATACCCCAACTCACGTAGTTCTCGTCCAACCACAGCTTCAAGTCCGGCTGCAGCAGTTGCTACTAATGTAAATGTTTCTTTCATTGTCATCCTGTTACCTAACTATTACAAGTACAAACTCCCCTAAACTATAGCTTATTGTTCACTCTTGCCCTTAGTTGGTAGACGCAAAAGAGACGTTTCTTGCTAAAAGAAGGCTGAGACATTTGCCCCAGCCTCACCTATATGCAATTTTCTATAAGCCATGTTTTGTTCCAGAAGTGACTAGGTACCACTTCCTTCGATAATCATCTGTCTACTGCATAGCAGTCAGAATGGTCCGTTCGTTTCCAGCCATCCCATGCCCCTACCAAAGTTTGGGTTGCTAGCTTGAGGGGTTTACCGCGTTCCACTTTTTAGGTTTCCCTAAAAACTCCGTCACTGTGGCACTTTCAGAGCTACTAAAACTTATCCTAAGACTTAGCTAGTTCGCTCGCCGTAACTTGAAAATCAAGTCCCTAGGCTTATTGATTCACCTAGCACAAACACTACTGGCATCACAGCCAGTGCTAGCATGGACTTTCCTCATGGAAGACTAGCAACCATGCGATTATCCAAAAATTGCACAAAACCATTTTTATTCGACGATTTGTTTTCCAAAGACCTCTTTTTCCAAGCGACTGATACGTTTTAAGATATCATAGTTTGAAGCCGAAGCAATATTGGCAGTGGCATATGGTGGTTCACTTGTCGCACTTGCATATGCGGGACGTCTTGCAGGAGCTGATGTCTCCTTAGCCTTCAGTTTTGCATTTTCCTCTTGCAATTCTTTAACTAGAGCAATGTAGACACCGTAATCTTTGATCACATCATCTAAAAACTCATCAACTTCTGTTTTATCATATCCACGCATGCTTGTTTTAAATTCTTGTTCGTAGATTTTCTTGGGCGTTAAATTAATCTTAGCCATTATTCTTCTCCAATACTTATCTTATCTAACTTACTAATACTTTACAGTCTAATGCTTTCATGATACAGAAAAAAATATAAAAATGCAAGTTTAAAACTCAATTATGTCCTATTCCGACATGACTTCATTGAGGTCATCAAAAGTCAATCGAAATAAGGGATAATCGCTTGCATCTATTATCATATTGTAAAAATATTTCAAATTTGTTTCATTTTCAGGCTCATAAAATAAATAAGCTTGGTCTGTATTATCGATGAGAAACTGGTTAAATTGTTTGAACTGAGCTGGCGATTGATAAGCTGGAAAACTATACTTTACGAAATCAACTTGTTTAAAGGTTGCCAATTTTGCTTGGTTAGCTTCATTCCAATTCTGACCGTGTGTTTCAAATGGAAATAATGTCGCTAACCTCAAAGGATAGTCTTTCTGAAGTTCCTTAGCCACTTCCAGCGCCCAAAATTCAAAACCAAGGTTCCCAGTAAAAATCATCCAATCCACACCTTCATCTAAAAAACGTTTAAGATCACGTTTGATTGCCTTCTTAATGATGTTTACCTTAGGGTCCTTGTCTTTAAAAATACCAAGTTCAAAGCTCTTATAGCCTGTTATGAGTAGTGATGTCATTTATTGTTTTCCTCGTTCATTTTATGGTATAATGAAATAGTCTTTATGCATATCTTATAAAGAGGAAGGGAAAGAAATGGTAAACTATCCCCATCAGATATCTCGTAAGATAGCACAAGTACGTACTAAAAAATCGAATAGAGTTGACTTTGCCAATCGGGGAATGAACTTTGAATCTGCTATTAATGCGACTAATGATTACTATTTGTCGCGTGGCTTAGCTGTTATTCATAAGAAACCTACACCTATTCAGATCGTCAAAGTCGATTATCCAAAACGCTCACGAGCAAAGATTGTAGAAGCTTACTTTAGGCAAGCCTCAACTACCGACTACTCTGGTGTCTACAAAGGATACTATATTGATTTTGAAGCCAAAGAGACACGGCAAAAGACATCTATGCCTATGAAAAACTTTCATGCGCATCAAATTGAGCACATGTCTCAGGTCATCAATCAAGATGGAATCTGCTTCGTGCTACTTCACTTTTCAACGCTTAAGGAAACCTACCTTCTGCCTGCCAAAGACTTAATCGCTTTTTATCGAATTGATAAGGGGACAAAATCAATGCCTCTTGATTATATCAAAAAAAGAGGTTATGCAATCGCAGAGGCAGCTTATCCTCAAGTTCCTTATTTAGAAATCATTGAAAAATTATTAGGTGGTAACACATAATGGCTAAATTTAATTTCAGCAACTTTAAAGAATCACTTAACGGTTTAACTAAACGTGCTAAACACACACAGGTTAAACGTTCAGATTCTTCTCGCTATAGCAAAGGAAAACGCTCAGCTGCTTCAGATCAAAGTTTAGGATGGCGTATTGTAAAATACGGTTTTATTGGACTACTGACTTTCTTTGTAATCTGTGTCATTGCTGGTGGTGGACTCTTTGCTTACTATGTTAGCAGTGTTCCTAAACTTACCGAGAATAAGTTGCAATCAACAAACTCAAGTAAGATTTACGATGGTAATGGTAGTCTTATTGCTGACTTGGGATCCGAAAAACGTGAAAGTGCATCAACAGATGAGATTCCTACAACCCTAGTCAATGCAATTACCTCTATCGAGGATAAGCGTTTCTTTACCCATCGCGGCATTGACGTTTATCGTATTATGGGAGCCGCTGTTAACAACCTTCGTCATAACAGCACTCAAGGGGGATCTACACTTGACCAACAGTTGATTAAGTTAGCTTACTTCTCAACTAATACCTCAGACCAAACCCTTAAACGTAAGTCACAAGAAATATGGTTATCTCTCCAAATGGAGCGTCAGTTTACTAAACAAGAAATCTTGACCTTCTACGTTAATAAGGTTTATATGGGTAATGGTTACTACGGTATGAAGACCGCAGCTAAATCTTATTTTGGTAAAGAATTAGGTGACCTCTCAGTTGCCCAAGCAGCTCTTCTTGCTGGCATCCCACAAGCACCAACACAATATGATCCTTATACTAATCCGGATGCTGCTAAAGAACGTCGCAACACTGTTCTTAATGAAATGTATGAAGACAAAAATATTTCTAAAGAAGAGTACGAGCAAGCTAAAGCAACTGATGTATCAGATGGCCTTCTTCCACTTACGAAGAAAGCTAGCTATGAGCCATACTTAGATAACTACATCAAACAAGTTATTGAACAGGTATCTACCGATGCCAACGCTGATATTTACTCAGCAGGTCTCGACGTCTACACTAACCTTAATCCAGATATTCAAAAATATATCTGGAACGTCTATAATACTAACGACTACGTATACTATCCAAACGATAGTCTCCAAGTTGCTTCTACTATTATTGATGTTACTAATGGTCGTGTCGTTGCCCAATTGGGTTCACGTCACCAAGACGAAAACATTGCACTTGGTACCAACCAAGCTGTTCAAACAGACCGTGACTGGGGTTCTACAATGAAACCAATCACTGACTATGCTCCTGCTATTGAAAAAGGTGTTTATACAAACACTGGTACGACTGTTTACGATAATCCTTACAATTTCCCAGGTTCTTCAACACCAGTTTACAACTGGGACCGTAAGTATTACGGAAGCATTTCATTGACTTATGCACTTCAACAATCACGTAACGTTACAGCCGTTAAAGCTCTCCAAGCTGTTGGGTTGGACTATGCCCAGTCCTTCTTGAAAGATTTAGGTATTGAGTATCCAGAAATGTTCTACTCCAATGCCATCTCATCTTCAACATCATCAGCAGATCCTAAGTATGGTGCATCAAGTGAGAAAATGGCCGCAGCCTATGCAGCCTTTGCAAATGGTGGTACTTACTATAAACCTTCTTACATTAAATCAATCAAATTTGAAGACGGTTCAACAAAATCATTTGATTCTAAAGGTGTTGAAGCTATGTCACCACAAACAGCTTACATGATGTCAAGTATGTTGAAACAAGTATTGACAGGTGGTACAGCAACTGAAGCTTATGTTCCTGGTACAATCAATGCTGGTAAGACTGGTACATCTAACTACGATGACGATGAGTACTATAAAGTACAAAAAGAAAGTGGTGTCTATGCTGACCTTATGGTTCCGGATGAAACTTTCGTTGGTTATAATACTAAGTATGCAATGGCGATTTGGACAGGTTACAAAAACCGTAAAACACCAGTTTATGGTTCAGACCTTGATATCGCTAAACAAATCTACGGTGTAACAAGTAGCTACCTTAACCAGATGTATGGTGCTGGTTCTGAAGATTTTGAAATGCCTAGTGGTGTTTATAACAATGGTAGCTATGTCTTCCTTACTGGTTCTTCAACATCAAATGTTTACACAGGATCACTAGGAACATCTAGCTCATCATCAAGTTGGGACTCAAGCCAAAGCAGTGACTCATCAAGTTCACAAGATAGTCAACAGTACGGGCCTGATGCTTCAACAAATCCATCGACATCAGCCTCTAATGGCTCTGAACATTCAAATTCAAACACTGCTACAGTAGATGAGTAAAAGGAATTGAAAAGAGTTATCCATTGGATAGCTCTTTTTACAACCATAAATTTTAATGAAGCCAACTAAAAACACTGGAATTTTATCCAGTGTTTTTGAGATATCCTCTTATTTTGAAGCAAGAGCCCCCATTGGGTCCCAGGGAGCAAGTACCTGTGGTTCTGCTTCATAGGCTGCTAATTCTTCAGCTGTAAGGAAGTCTTTACGGACAACGATTTGATAAGTGTATTCATCCATCCAGGCATCAGAAGCGACAAAGTAACCTTTTTGTCCAACCTTGTCTCCCCAAGAGTTTTCAACCTTCCATTTAATTGGTTTACCATCGGCATCCAAATCAACTCCGGTCAATACCATGGCATGAGTCATGAGAGATTCACTGTAATCCAAACGTCCTGCCTTGTCTTGAGTCAAGTTAATATCCATGCTAGCTGTAAAGTCATAAACATTAGTTGCAAGAATACCTTTTTGACGGTCTGAGACTTGACCAACATCTGAACCAAACCAAATAGTCTCTCCAGCCTTCATCTGTGCAATGGCAAGCTCTTTGAAACGATCCATTGGGAGGTTAATATAACGCACACTTGGCGCACCTACAACATTACCCAACATCTCAACAGTATAAGATTTTCCGTAAGGTTTATCAGCTGTTGGAGCGTTAATAACTGACACATAGTCGCTTAGTTTAAGACCCACATATTTTTCAAAGAAAGCTTGTGGTGTGATATTTTTCTCAGATTGATAGTTGTCATCTTTATCTCGGTAGGCAAAATCAAACTGACGTGGTGGTAAACCAAGAGTCATGGCAAGATAATTGAAAATTTCTTGAAGAAGTTGTTCCTTCTTGGCCTGAACAGAAGCTTGATCGGCACCACCAGCAATCAAATCACGCAAGATTTGAGCATCTTGGCGAAGAAGCTTATTGAGGTATTGATTAAGCTCACGACTATTGCTTGAAGCTACAGATTCTGGATAAACTGATTTTGGTACAACACCATATTTTTCAAAAAGTGATACGACCATATCCCATTGTCCACCATCTTGTTGAGGGGTATCCAAAAGGAATTTAACCTTGCGGCTACCAATTTCTTGATCGGCTGTAGCAATGATTTGTTCCAAGAACCAGTTTGATTTTTCATATTTATCCCAGAAAAATGTGTGTGCTTGAGAAAGCTCGAAACTTTCCAATTTGAAGTCTGAAATCAATTTATGGCGAAAAGTATTAAGGGCCGCAAACATCCAGCAACGTCCTGAAGCTTTTTGGTTAGACACCTCATCTTTAGTCAAATCAATTGAAAAAACATGGTCATTTTCAACTTCTGATTGACGTGTCTCGATAGATTTAAGCAAGCCATTATGAGTTACTGCGTTTTCGATAGCGCCGTACTTGACATTGGCCTCATAATCTGAAAATAGTTTTTCTGTAAAATCTGTTGATAGTGAAGTCATAAGTTTCCTCCTCTTAAGCGTTCTTCCTCCCTATTTTATCACTAATTTCTGAAAATTCAATTTAAAAATAACCCTGGGTCTAACCTAGGGTTACAATAATCTTATTCAACTTTATCAAAAATCGTTTCAGGTGTTGGTTTAGTTGGCTGACACGACATGATTATGAGTACAATGCTTCCAATAGGTGATAAGATAGCCAAGACTGGTATAAGCCCCATACAACTTAGAAGCCCCCAAGCCGGATGAATACCTGCATCTCGTAAACGACGAAATTGAAGGGACAGTTGTGGGATTAGTATGATTAAACCAAAAATTATTATTGGCGACATATGTTTCAAAATCATTTTTTGTATTTCGGCTGAATCATATAATATAGCTGGGTCATTAGACACACTACTGAAGAAAGGAATGAGAACAAAACCTACTACAAGGATAGTATTAATGATGACATTAATCAAGTAAACCCACCAGTAGTCTGGACGAGTTGAACGGCCTCTAAAGTCAAAGGCACGCTTCCAAAAATCAATATAAGCTTTAATCATAACTCATTTCTCCTCTTATTTCCAAAAATCATCAAAAATGGTGATTGGCAAGTGACGTTTGTGTTGACCCTTACGCCACCAATTTTCAATGGTTTCTTGAGCCTTAGCTGATACCTCTTTGCCTTCAAGGTAGTCATCAATTTCACGATAGGTCACTCCAAGTGCCACTTCATCAGCGATTCCTGGTTTGTCCTCTTCCAAGTCAGCTGTTGGCACTTTTTCATATAGGGCCTTGTCAGCACCTAGTTCTGCAAGAAGGGCTGCACCTTGACGCTTGTTTAGACGAAAGAGTGGCAAGATATCTGCACCACCATCACCAAATTTTGTGAAAAAGCCTGTAAGGTTTTCAGCGGCGTGGTCTGTCCCGATAACTGCCCCACTATTTTCACCAGCAACCGCATATTGGGTTATCATACGTTGGCGGGCCTTGATATTTCCCTTGTTGAAGTCAGAAACGGTGACACCTGCTTTGGCAAGTTCAGCAACCTGACCATCTACAGCTTCTTTGATATTAACAGCAAGACTCACATCTGGCTTGATAAAATCAAGAGCACGTTGAGCATCATCTTCATCTGCTTGAACACCATATGGCAATCGAATGGCGATAAACTGATAGTCTTTTCCTGTCTCTGCACGGAGCTCTTCAACCGCAAGTTGTGCCAGACGGCCAGCCAATGTAGAATCTTGACCTCCTGAGATTCCCAAAACATATGTTTTAAGGAATGGATGTTTGAGCATGTAGGCCTTCAAAAAATCAACGGATTTTCGAATTTCTTCCTTTGGATCAATGTTAGGTTTAACGCCTAGTTGAGCAATAATAGTTTCTTGCAAAGTCATAATTTCTCCTTTTACTCTGACAAATCATGGGCTTTCTTACGGACATTATCAATCAAGGTCATCTTGTTATCCCAGACATCTTTAGCCAAGTCAACTGGATAATCTTGAGGGTTAAGCACGCGCTTGTACTCATTCCAAAGTCCGTCCAATTCCTTAGTCGCATAGTTCTTGATTTCATCAAGACTTGGCAAATCATAGATTAGTTGCCCCTTGTCGTAGATTGGGACCAAGAGTGGCACTGCATCGAAATCACGAACAGTCTTATTAATGTAGGTATATGTTGGGTGGAACATATTAATTTCTTCTAAAGCATTAACATCCGTGTCTGCGAAGGTGATATAGTCACCTTCTGATTTGCCCTTAGCACGACTCGTAATACGCCAGACTTGCTTTTTACCTGGTGTCGAAACCTTCTCAGCATTATTGGACAACTTGATAGTATCATGCATGACTCCCTGATCATCCTCGATTGAAACAATCTTGTAGACAGCACCCAAGGCTGGTTGGTCATAGGCAGTGATAAGCTTAGTACCTACTCCCCAAACATCAATCTTAGCCTTCTGCATCTTCAAGTTAAGGATAGTATTTTCATCAAGGTCGTTTGAAGCGTAAATCTTGGCATCAGGGAATCCAGCTGCATCCAGTTGCTTACGGACCTGCTTCGATAGATAAGCCAAGTCACCTGAATCAAGACGAACACCCAAGAAATTGATCTTATCACCAAGCTCTTTAGCGACACGGATAGCATTCGGAACACCAATCTTAAGGGTGTCGTAGGTATCTACAAGGAATACACAGTCCTTATGAGTAGATGCATAGGCTTTAAAGGCGTCATAATCGTTGCTATAGGCTTGAACAAGGGCATGGGCATGAGTACCAGAAACTGGGATTCCAAAAATCTTGCCGGCACGTACATTTGACGTTGCATCAGCACCACCAATCACGGCTGCACGTGTTCCCCAGATTGCTGCATCCATCTCTTGTGCACGACGTGTCCCAAATTCCAACAGAGGAGCATCCTCAATGACAGAACGAATACGAGCTGCCTTGGTAGCAATAAGAATCTGGTAATTGAGGATATTTAGCAAGGCAGTCTCTACTAGCTGACACTGAGCCAAGGGACCTTCCACTTGGAAAATCGGTTCATTGGCAAATACCAAATCACCCTCAAGGGCCGAATTGATAGTCAACTCGAGTTTTAGGTTGGCTAGATAGTCCAGAAAATCCTCAGGATAACCTAAATCTTTTAAATAAGCAATATCAGTTTCTGAGAAGGTCAGATTCTCAAGATAGTTGACAATACGCTCCAAACCTGCGAACACAGCAAAGCCATTTTTAAACGGAAGTTGACGGAAATAAACTTCGAAAACGGCCTTTTTATTGTGAATACCTTGGTTAAAGTAAACCTGCATCATATTAATTTGATACAAGTCAGTGTGCAAGGTTAAACTATCATCTTTATACATGGAATTCCTCCAATCGAATAGGTACTTCTTTTTTTGTTATTAATAGCCTGTATATGCTGACTATTATAGCATTTTTAAGCAATTGTCTCCACTTTTCAGAAAGTTAATTATTATTTGGATTTTCCAATTCTTCTAATGTTTGTATACCCAATTTGTAAAATGAAGCTAGACAGAAAAAGCCATCTATGTTAGGCTCAGACAAACACCACATTTGTCTGAAAGGAACTAACATAAATGACCTATACTCATCTTACCACAAACGAGCTTGTGAGCTTGTAATGATAGAGGCTTACTATCAAGAAAACATAAAAGTATCAGCTATTGTGACTTCACTTGGCAGATCAAAACAGACAATCTACAATGTCATCAATTATATGAAAGAGGGGCACTCTGCTATAAAATCAATAAGAAACGCTGTGGCAGGAATAAAACCAGTCTTACGCAAGCAGAAAAAGATTTTATCCAAACTCATTTAGTTCAAAATTGGAGCCTTGAAGCCATTAAAGGAACTTATCCAGATAGGGTTTCTTGTTCTATGAGAACTCTCTATCGACTAGCAGATCGTGGTATTCTAAAGAAAGAGGATCTCCCTTGGAAAGGCAAAAGAAAACCAAATGATCATAGCGAAAAACGAGGAAAACAAGCATTGCGCAGAGATTTACGTGAGAGAGCAGACAGTTATCCTAATTTTAAGACGGAATTCGGTCATCTAGAAGGGGATACAATTGTGGGAGAAAAACACAAAAGTGCAGTCATTACCTTAGTAGAACGCTGCTCAAAAGCCATCATCACACTGAAAACCAATGGACGGAAAGCAAGTGATATTGAGGCATCCATCAATCAATAGTTGTCTCAAGTTCCCAGTCATCTCTTTAAGTTAATAACTTTTGATTGTGGGAAAGAATTTTCTAATTGGAAATCTATTTCGAATGCACATGACATTGATATTTTCTTTACGGATCCAGGATGTCCTGGCCAACGAGGTCTCAATGAACATTCTAATGGCTTATTAAGACGAAATGGACTACCAAAACAAATGGATTTTACTAATATTTCTCAAAATTATGAGAGTGGGACAGAAATCGGTCATTCGTTAGAATTCGATTTCGTCATCCCAGCTCCGCACAGTTGAGTAGGGCTGTAAAAGCTGATGAAATCAGCTTAGTAGAGCCCACTCAACCACTGCGTCTTGCTCGACAATCCAAAAACAATTGAGAGGCTAGGACTTTTGTCCCACTCTCAAGAAATAGAATTCCTAGAAAATTATTGAATTATCAATCACCCTACCAAGTTTTTCTGAATTACTTGAAAAGTCTAACTTAATCTGACATTTTAGGAACTTTATTATGTAACTCCTAATAAAAAAAGAGCGATACCCAAGTGTCACTCCTTTTAACTACGATTAACTAACGGCAATGTATCTTCTACTACCACTATAGGCAATGTAAGAAATCCATTGATGTCCATCTGCTGTGAGAACTTTGTCATAATTGACGGAATTTCCTGCATCGTAGTATGCAAGCTCTGGACTGGAAACCTTAGGTTCTGCCTTGATAGAGGAACGGCTTGTAAAGTGGTAAGTACCTCGTTGAGTAAGGCTAGTAGTAGTGCTAGTGTTTGCTGTGCTAGATGACGTTGTATTGGTATAATCGCCACCGTCAAAGCCGAAGTATTCTTCTAAGCTTTTACCAGACTCATAAACTTCTTTGGCTTCTTTTCCAATATAGCGGATGTGCCATGCTTCTGGCATGTAACCAGTCACGGACTCTTTACCTGGTTGGTATCTCACGACAAAACCGTATTTGTAGGCGTTATTGTTGAGCCAGTCAGTTGCTGTTTTATCCTCGAGCAGATTGCCAGACCTGTCGGTCAAGTCGTAAGCAAGACCTGTTTGGTGTTCGCTGTAGCCAGCTCGTGCAGAATAACGATCTGCTGCGGCATATCCGTCTCTATTGGCATAATTTTGATAAAGCGTTTTTTGAGTGTCATAACTTCTAAAACCGCTGTAAGCACGACCAACGTTAAACCCTTGGTTAATCATGTCATTGCGCAGACGGACAAAGGCAGCTTTGGCTGTGGCATCTTCGCCAGGATTATAAGATGGAGATAATGGGTACTTCTTGTTGGCGATGATAATGTCGTCGTATTTACCCTTAATGCTATAGTAAGAGCCATTAGATGTCACTTTGTTTGAAGTCGTTTCAGTTGTAGATTCTCCTGCAACTGTGGTTCTTGTCGCAGCGATACCTTTCAAGCTGCCATCGTTTTGGACATAGTACAAGTGAGCATTGTATTCACCAGTGTTATTTTTGTGGTCACTAATCTTAACCGCCACCTTGTAATCACCAGAGTTTTGCTTAGTCGCATCATACCAAATGATATCATCTTGTCCACCTTGGCTTGACCAGACAGGCACTTTCACTGCTTTGACACCTTGGGTGTCAGAGACATTGCTGACAACAACATCAAAGCCTTTAGCAGTCACATTTTCCACCTTGATGTTTCCTGTTACAACACTAGGTTTACTTGCTGTTGCTTCTGCTTTAGGTGTATCTTGTCCCACTTTGTTAAGCGCTACATAGCGACGAATACCGCTGTAGCTGACGTAAGAAATCCAGCTGTAATCATCAGCAACTAAGGCTTTATCATAGTTGACACTTTCACCCTTTTTAAACTCAAATTGTACTGGACTTGAAAGTTTAGCTTCGTTGTGTACTTCTACAGTATTTGTGAAGGTATACTTACCACTTGATGGGAGGCTTGGTTTAACTTCCTTCATTAAAGTAGTTGATTTTGCCTCTTCTTTTTGGGATGTTTCAGCAGAAGTTTTTTCGACTTTGTTGAGAGCAACATAACGGCGAGTTCCACTGTAGCTGACATAAGAAATCCAATTGTAATCATCGGAAGTTAAAACTTTGTCATAGTTGACTCGATCACCTTTTCGGAATTCAAACTGTACTGGGCTTGAAATCTTAGCATCATTACGTACATCAGCTTTATCAGTGAAAATATAAGTACCATTTGCAGGCAAAGTCGATGCTTCTGACTTGGTAGTAGTTGCTGGTTTACTTTCTTCTTTTTGTGGTGTTTGAGTCTTTGGAGTATCAACTGTTGCCTTTTCTACTTTGTTAAGTGACACATAACGACGGATACCGCTGTAGCTAACATAAGAAATCCAGTTGTAATCATCGGAAGTTAAAACTTTGTCATAGTAGACTCGATCACCTTTTCGGAATTCAAACTGTACTGGACTTGAAAGTTTAGGGTCATTGCGTACTTGTGCTGTATCTTGGAAAACATAGGTTCCAGTAGCAGATTGTGGTTTGCGGTTCTTGCTTGTTTCAGTGCTTTCAGGTTCTGTCACTTCTTCAAGCACCTTAGTTAGTTCTCCTACCTTAGCATAGCGACGAATACCACTGTAGCTGACGTAAGAAATCCAGCGAGCATTCTCAGCGTCTAAGACTTTATCATAGTTAACTTGGTTACCTTTGTTAAAGTAGAAAGAGACGCTACTATTGGTACTTGGTGTGGTATACACGGCTGTCTTTTCAGTGAAAGTGTAGCGACCACTAGCTGGCAATTCTGGACCAGTGATGACTTCTTTAACGACTTTGTCTTTGACTGGTTCTTCGGGAGTTTTGCTTTCTTCCTTAGAAGTATCGTCTTTTGTAGTCGTTGCAGTTGGTGTTTCAGCCTTCTCAGGTGTTTTTACTGTTTCAGAATCACTTGGTTTAGTAGTTGTTGGAGTAGTTACTGGTGTTTCTGTTGGTTTTGTGCTCGTAGGCGTAGTCGCAGGTGTTTCTGTTTTTAGAGCAGAGTCATCTTTGAAACTATAAGTTGTACCTGCTGGTAAGCTGTCTTTGTTGGTAATAAAGGAGTCTGCAGTTGGTGTTTGTCCTTGACGGACTGTTTGTGTGCGAACAGTTGGTTCATTCTTATCAGCGTCAGTTTGTCCAGCAACAGTATAGTGGACTTGTACTTCATCTGTTGAGCCATCTGGATAAGTAACCACAACAGTCTTGGTGACATCAGTAGATGAGCTTGCAGGCGTCACACTGTCAGACACAGCTGATGCTCGCGGCTGTGTTGAGGTTGTACTTTCTGTAGTTGATGGCGCTGTCTGGGCAACTGTAGAGGGTTGTGCTTGAGTGGTAGTATCTACTGTAGTAGCAGGTTGAGTTGGTGCAACATTTGTTGAAGTTGTTGTACTTTCTGCAACTGGTGCCGCTGTTGTTTGGTCAGCATGTGCGACTTGAGCGTTTGCCATATAGGCACAGCCAATCAAGACAGATGCTGCACCAAAAGCGTATTTGCGAATGGAATAGCGTTGTTTTTCATGATGATAATTAACTTTATTCATGATGTTTTTACCTCTTACATTCTTCGATATAAGTATCGTCCTTTTCTTTTTCTATCAATGCCCTACATCTGAATAAGCAATGTAAAATCGAACTTCTTGGTCACGATTTTTTTGAACAAAGCTGTACCAATTGTCACCATTAGCGAAGATGTATTTATCCCATTGTATGTCCCCTTGAGGTTGCACATAAGCAACACCACCGTCTTTGTTAGGTTCAGTATAAACAGGGGTGTCCTGTGTCAGTGTCAAAGTACCAGAAGTGGCTTCCCAACCGCCATAACCTGTTTTCGGATCAGATTCAGAAGTTGTGGTTCCAGCTTGATTAGCACTGTTACCTTGACTTGGAACAGGTTGAGATGGTGTTTGAGCTTGCGCTTGTTTTGGTGCTGTAGTTGTTGCACTAGAAGCGGCACTGGAAGCGACACTAGCTTCACTACTTTTAGCCTCGGTACTAGAGTCTACTTGCGTAGAACTAGAGGAGCTACTTGATTTCTTTGAAGAGCTCTTTGTCAAACTCTTACTGCTAGAGGATGACATTTTGCTGGTCTTTGTATCCTTACTGTAGAAGCCACTTTTATCTACTTTACTACTACCACAACCTTTTAATAATACAAAAGCAAGTAAGATAACCAATACGGCTGCTAGCAAACTTGTAACGATTTTAATTGTTTTTTTCATCATAATCACCTATCTATGCTACTGCTACGCTGATATATCGTCTGTTGCCTGAGAATGAAACGTAGCTAATCCAATAATGGCCATCAGACAAAAGTACCTTGTCGTAATTAACACCGTCTCCGGCATCGTAATAAGCCAGTTCTGGTGAGGACATTTTAGGTTCTGCTTTTATACTAGCATGTCCTGAGAAAGTATATCGCCCTTTATCAGGGATAGAAGGTCTTACAACTGCTTTTACAATAGTCGTGGTACCACCTACTCCAACCATTTTGCCGTCGTTTTGAACATAGTACAAGTGAACATTATATTCTCCTAGAGAATTTTTGTGATCACTTGGATTCACGGAAACTTTGTAAGTTCCATCACCTTGCTTAGCTGCAACATACCAGATAATATCATCTTGTCCATTTTCGCTTGACCAAGTTGGTACTTTTACTTCTTTGACACCATTAGGACTTGAAACATTTGAAATGATAACATCAAATGTACCCGTTTGGTCGTTTTTATTTGTGATGGAAATTGTTCCTGTTGGTTCAGCTCTACTTGGAGCCACTGGGGCCGTAGAGGTTCCACTAGTTGTTGGTTGAGTCGCTACTTGATTGATAGCGATATATCTGCGAGCTCCTGAATAAGAAACATAGGAAATCCATTCATAGTTATCGGCTACTAATGTCTTATCATAGTTAACAGAACTTCCATTGTCGTAGTATGCAATGTCAGCACTGGAAATTTTAGGTTCTGATTTGATCCCTTTTCGGCTAGTAAAACGATAAATACCTGAACTTGGTAAAGAGCTAGTCGCTTGACCACTTGTACTTGGAGTAGTGACTGGAGTCGTTGGTCGGGTCGCTACTTGATTGATGGCAATATATCTGCGGGCACCTGAATAAGAGACATAAGAAATCCATTCGTAATTGTCTGCTATTACAGTCTTATCATAGTTAACAGAGCTTCCATTGTCATAGTAAGCGATATCTGCGCTAGAAATCCTAGGTTCTGACTTAATCCCTTTGCGATTAGTGAATCTATAAGTACCTGAACTTGGCAAAGAACCACCGGTACTTGTTCCTGCTGAAGGTGTTGTACTGATTGGAGTTGAAGGCGTACCACTTAAATCTTTGAAGTGAATAAATCCCGCGGGTTTAGAAGTAGGTTGTGTTTGGGTGTGATATGTGTAGTCCATTCCTCCATTTCTAATCCAGTTATACTCTTCAACAACAATGTTACCTCCAACAATCTCAGCGACCCAAGCTACGTGTCCGTAACCACCATCAGTATAGTAAGCTACAGAACCCACTGCTGGAGTGTTATCTACTCTATATCCTAGGCTTCTTGCAACAGCTCCCCACTGTGCTCCATTTCCCATAGCTCTTGGAACTTCAAAGTGGTTAACATTATGCAAGCGATTAGCTACAAATGAGGTGCAATTTCCTGTGTAATATCCCCAAGAGTCCACAGAGTTGGGATTATTTCTCCAAGAAGCAGGGTAGTCATCACCGATAGCTCGTCCTGATCTTGTATTAGCACCATCAGATAATTTGCTATTTTGATTTTGATTCAAGAAATCTTCAACAGTTGCTAAATCATCATCCAGACTTCCTTCGTCATCTACTTTTGTAGTAGCTTTATCTGTGCTTTGATTATCTGCAGGAGTCGTAGGAGCTTCTACGACTTCAGATACCTTGTCTTCAATATTTTCTGTTTTAACTTCTTTGCTAGACTGATCAACTGATGGTGCAGCTGGGGTAATCTCTTTTGTAGTATGTCCTTCTGCAACACCATTTGAAGTGTTTGTAGATAAATCAGTCCTAGTTGCTTCAGCATTTACATGAGAGTCCTCAGATACAGCAGAACTATTTAAACTGCTCCCTGTTCCTTTGGTAGCCTGCGCTACTTCTTGATTAACAGTTGGTGTTTCTTGAGTAGTAGAAACTGCTTCTGTAGTTATAGATGTTGTCGTGCTACTACTATCATTAGTCACACTTCCAACTACTTCTGTAGTCGTTACATCATTGGTGTTGGTCAACTCATCTGCAGATGCTCCTTTAGGTGTTCCCAATAAGAACATCCCAATGAGCACCGAAGCTACTCCGATAGAATACTTTCTGATTGAGAAACGTTGGCTTCGCGTCATCCAAAATAATTTTTTCATAGTTTTGTACTCCATTTAAAATGTTTAAACGAACGCATTTAGAGTTTATTCAGAAATTTAGCATACAATAAAGCAAATTCAGAACAACTCTTTATTATTGATATGTGATTATACAACTATTGTTATTTATCCCTAGGATGATGCGAGTCAATATCAAAATCATCCTCTATGATAAGCACTTGATTCATATTAATACCTTCATTAATTGATTATTGAACAAAATTTGTAATGTTCAGCATTCTAAATGAATTGCCATTTCCATCATGACTCAGCCAGCTATTGTCATACAAGATTTTGATAGCTTCATCAGGCTGATTTTTCAAGTGATACTTTTCCATAATTAATCCCAAGGCAGCAGATACTTTTGGTGCTGCGATTGATGTTCCATACGCATAAGTGAACTGTCCTTGAAGTGTTGGAACAATAATCCAATCTCTTTCAAATAATCTCTCTGCCATCCATTTGTCGTATCCAACTGCTGACAACTCTTTAGAACCGCCTCCAGTTGCGTAGATATCCACTTCAGAACCTCTGTTTGAGAAACTAGAAATGCGATCATCAGCGTCCACTGACCCCACTGTAACAACATTATCTAATTCAGCAGGAATATCTTTTACTGAACCATTAACCTGAGCGTAGTCCTTGCCGTTTGAGCTACCAAGGTGATATTTCAATTCCGCTTGATTGTCTAGATTTAATCCTTCATCGCCTACAGAAGCAACAACTACTGAACCTTGCTTATGGGCAAAATTAACGGCCCGTTGATAAATGTTAATGAGTGCTGTTTTATCACTTTCATCAGTCGAATTTTCAAGCAGATATTCTCCGAAACTTAAATTGATGACATCAACATCATCTTTAGCCGCTTGAATCAATGCTTTTAAAATCCATTGATCTTGGGCATTTCCCTCGTCAAAAACACGATACATTCTCACCCTCATGCCAGGAGCAATTCCGAGGTAACTACCGTTTGAGGATATCTGACCGACAACAGATGTTGCATGACCTGTTTTGTCTAAAACATTTTGGTCATCGACAAGACCAGTGGTCGCATCAGCTGCGAAGTTTTTCACGGAAATAATATTAGAAGATATTTCGGAGTTATCGTTTGTAATCCCTGAATCAATAACTCCAATCGTCGCTTCACCTGAAGATTTATGAGTAAACTTAGTCCCTGTGCTAATGCTCTTTTGCATATCCCATTGATTTTCCCAAAAATCAGAATTATCATTCGTATAGACTTGACCTTTATAAGAATAGCTAATATTGGGTTTAACAGTTAGCTTATCATCCTCCACAATCTCTTCAATCTTACTGCTTTTTTCCTCTTTCACATCCTGCTTACTTTTCTCTGTGGAGATGGTCATGAAATTTATCTCAGGGATCTTGTCAGTAACTGTGATACCTTCTTTTTCAAATGCTTTCTCCATATCGTCAACTGATTGAGTTTCTCTTAATAATACATTGTACCGAGTTGTTTCAATGTCAGTTGCTTGAACACAACTTGGTGAACTACCAACAAACAATAATATTGACAATACCGTGCTAGCTAATAATAAATCTCTTTTTTTCATAATCACCTATTTTTGAAAAACCAGTAGATTTTCATAACCTGTTAAATTAGGATAATATGATGGTTCTTCAATCATCTAACCGATTTGGTTTAAATACTGTTTATTTTTTGTGATGTTTTCACCATTAATAAGTATTTCTCCTGAAGTTGGCATAACTAACGACAAGATCATTTTCATTGTTGTTGTTTTACCTGCACCATTTAGACCAAGAAAACCATAGATTTCGCCCTCTCGAACAGTAAACTTTTCTAGTTCCACGGTAGTAACTTCTACACTTTAGAAAGCTTGTGTAATTCAATAATATTTTTCATTTTTAACCTCATGTAGCCCAATAATAAAAAATCTATCCTTTTAATTCTGTTTCTATACTGTAATTGTAAATTGACCACCTAAAGATAACATTAAGATACAAGAAATTTTCCCTTAAAGTTTCGAATTAATAAATTCTCGATAACTTATATTTTAGTTTTTAATAATACTTCAGGAAAATATCTCTCAATGAATGTTCTAGGAAAGGCGTCAAACTGACTGTACAAAACTTCTTTCTGATTCATAAGCTAACCTCTTTCAATTAGTAACATGTAAAAATTACTTGTAAATTTTTCCAGTGACATTCAGCAGAGATTGTATTTACTCCGTGCCCTTTACCACTGCCTAAAAGACTATCTAATTCTTAAACTTGAAATTCTTATAATGCCTCAATAGCTTTGGTACGAATTTTATTTTCATCTTAACTACCCCACTTTTTAATATTAAATTTAACGCATATCTATGCTACTTTATACAATAATTTTAAAATTACTGGTTAAAGAAAAGTTTAAGAAAAAATAAAGCTCTAATTTTGCTCTCTTATTATCCCTAATACGATAACAATAGAAAAGTACCACCTTTAAAAGAAAAAACAAAAAGAGGTTTCCCTCTTTTTGTTGCAACATCTAAGATAACCAGACTCATAACATTAAGAACAACAAGTGAATAAAATTGGAATGAATTCATACGATATTCGTGTGAAATAGTTTTAAACACTCCATTTTTCCCAGCACCAATAATTTGATCTAGCTCTTCTAGGCTAATTTCTTTAATTGAATCAACAGCTTCATATTTATTTTGCATAATGCCACCTCTTTTTCGAACCTTGATAGACTGGTTATCTTATTTATTACGAGTTCATTGTAAGACAGGAATACAAATTTATGATAAAGAAAACTTAAAATTATTTTTAAGAATTTTAAATGTCTGAATTTTTTCTTCTGTGACATTATAATTACTTAAATTTATGGTATAATTAAGAAAATTTTTGGAGTTAATATATGAATTTTGAAGTTCAATTACTAAAGAAAAGTATACTAATCGTCGATGATGATGAAGCGCTAAGCGAGTCTATAAAAGAAGTTCTTGCTAGTCGTGGTTTTCAAAATATTCATGTCGCTTACAGCATCAGTGAAGGGATTAATGTTTTCTCAGTATCACATATTGATCTTATTATTTTAGATGTTATGTTGCCAGATGGTGAAGGATATTTACTTTCAGAGTATGTTAGAGAAAGTTCCGATGTTCCTATTTTATTTTTAACCGCTAAAAATAATCCTGACGATGAAATTCGAGGACTTGACTCCGGAGGAGATGACTATGTTACGAAACCATTTTTACCTAAATCTTTAACTTATCGAATTATTGCACTATTAAGGAGGGCATATAAAGATGAGTCAGAAATAATTGAGTTAGATAACTGTACTATAGATTTAAGTAGCGCAAGTGTTAAAAAAAATGATGAAATTTTGTCATTGACACTTACAGAGATACAAATTCTCCGAAAATTATATGCTAATAAAAATTATATCGTCTCTATTGAAACAATTTGTGATACTGTTTGGGGACTTGGTAGCTATGGCTGTGAAAAATCTCTCATGGTACATATTCGAAATATAAGAGGAAAAATCGAAGACATTCCTTCTAGACCAAATCACCTAATTACCATCAAAGGTCTCGGTTATAAGCTTGTTATATAGATAATTGAGGGATAGCAATGAATATCTTCAAAAAAATTATACTAAAGTTTATTTTTATTATCATAATTGATATCGTACTACTAATTACTGCCTCTAATTATATTCGCAGCCAACAGTCTGCCTCAAATATAGTTGACAAGATATCCAATGGAATTACTTTTTCTAATGGAAACTATGTAGTAAGTTCAGCCGCAAAAAAGTTAATTGATAAAGATAATTTATGGATAATGGTTATTGATAAAAATAGTGGTAAAGAAAAATTCAATGTTAATAAACCTAAAGAAATAGCCAGTCAATTTAATTTTACTGATGCTATTAGATTCTCTAGATGTTATCTAAAAGATTATCCTGTATTTACTCAACTAAAAGACGACAACGATGATATATATATTATCGCATTTCCAAAAGACAGTATTATACAATACGGCAATAATTACTTTGAATTGAATAGAATCCAAATCATTCCGATTATCATCCTATCAATTATATTTGCTAATATTTTATTTTGTCTCTTACTATATTGTCACAGCCTTACTTTCTTTAACCGAAATATCAAACCAATTATTAACGCAATTAACAACTTACCAAGTGGTATAAACACTCAAGTAAAATCTGTAAAAGAGCTAGATAAATTGACTCTTGCTGTTAATTCTGCAAATCAACAATTACGTGAAAACGAAAATTTTAAAGAAAATTGGATTTCAGGAATAGCTCATGACATAAAAACCCCACTCTCAGTTATCATGGCTAATACATCATTAGCCATTGAAAAAACAGACAATGATGACCTATTAAAAAATTTGAAACCTACACTAGTTGAGAGTCACTATATTCAAAATTTGCTAAACGATCTCAACATATTCGCTAGACTAACAAACGGTAATTTTAAATTAAATCAAGAAATAACAGATATTATCCCCTTCTTTAGGGAAATAATCATACAAATTATTAATGAAGAGATTTGGAATAATTTTAATTTTGAGTTTATTCCTGATAATAAATTGTTGGGTAAAAAAATGTACATTGAAAAATCTTTGATGTCTAGAGTTATTCACAATCTCATTTATAATTCTGTATTGCATAACCCTTCTGGTTGTAATATTCAGATTGTCCTTAACTATATTTCTCGTAATAAATTTTCAGTTATTATACGTGATAATGGAATTGGAACCTCTACAGATAGACTTAAAAATATTAATAAAATTGAGGAATTTAATTTTGATATTTCTGGGGCTCGCAGAAGTGGTATGGGACTAAAAATTTCTAACCAAATTGTTGATTTACATGGAGGTAGTATGATTATCACAAGTGAACAAGGAGAATATTTTCAAACAGAAATTATCCTTCCTATTGAATCACCTACCTTATAGTACCCAGTCATTCCATTTTAAATAATTGAGTTTTGGAATTCTGTCAATATTTTGGACACATTTTAGGAGAAAAATTTGAAGGCTAGCGCCCTTCGGTTGCTGGACTCCTTCTACGAGATCATAAAATGAATTTTATAAGCGCGTAGAAGGAGTGCTATTAACTAAGCAATTTGTTTTTAAAATTCATTCGGACAAAGATAGTTCAGTTTGCTGTGGCGCCTCCTCGAATTATAAAAACCTCCGATATACTTAAAAATACTATCGTAACAGGTCTGAAAATCTTTATAACCAACATTAGCTTCGGCGTAAATACACTCCTTTTTGATCGTTGCGTGAAATGACTCTATACAACTATTGTCATATGGGCATCCCTTAGCACTATAGGAATGTTGAATACAGTGGTGTTCAAGAAATCATTGCACACGATCCATTCTATCAAAATGAGATTGCCCAATATGATATCATTGAATTTGAGGCAAGTAAGTATTGTCCGGAATTTGAAACTATCATCAGTAAACCTTTTGACGACAAGTAGGTTTATTAGGAATCTATATACAAAAGGAATTTTCAGCACAAGTAAAAACAGCTCTTTTTATACGAAAAGAGCTGTTCTATTTTATGAAAGAGAAAGTCACTAGTGACCTTTGTGCTTCTCCCTACGTTTTTGCTGTTTGCGTTCAAATTTCTCTTGTTTGAGCAATTGCTTTTGGACACTAGATTGATGTTTTGAAATCTTTTTCCTTTCCTCATACTGCAACTGCAATAGTTCTTTCGACTTGGAAGAAACTTTCTGATTTACTTGTTTCTTCACCATTCGCTGTAATCGTTTAGGATTCTTGATTTTTACATGTTGGTTAACTATAGCTTCTGGACTAAAAGATAATTGAGTAAACTGAGTCTGTAAGATCTCTAGAATTTCATCATCTTTTGGCTCCTGACCAAATGTCACACGACAAACTTGATAAGTTTCTCGATACACTTGTTCGAACAAACCATGCCAAAATCCATCTTCAAAATAAACTGTCAATCCAATTGAAATTGTTTCCACGACAGCACCTCCTTAAATCTATCCCTAAGAATGGACAACCAAGGAGGAAGGTTACTGATAGGCTCGCCTACGTCTGGACTACCAACCAGAACTGTGTTTTTATCTTAGTTGGGACTATTATAGCATACAGCAATACAAAAAATCCTCCAGAGCTAAGCTCCGAAGGATTCATTTTTTATTTTACAACAATGTTAACCAATTTAGTTGGCTTCAATAGTCTAGTGGACTATTGAAGGTGGCAGCTAGGGCTAATAAACTCGTTATTTAACGACGATATTAACGAGTTTATTAGGGACACTAATCACTTTCACAATATCTTTACCATCAATCTCTGCTTTGACTTTTTCGTCAGCCAGAGCGACTTCTTGCAATTCTTCTCGTGACAGGTCTTTCGCGACCATGAGTTTAGCACGGACTTTTCCTTTGATTTGAACGACGATTTCAATTTCGTCTTCAACCAATTTGCTTTCGTCCCATGTTGGCCAAACCACATAAGAGATAGACTCGCCTGTTGCTGCCACTGTTTGCCAGAGTTCTTCTGCCAAGTGAGGAGCAAATGGGGCAATCAATTGGATAAAGCCTTTGGCATAGTCCACATAGAGTTTGTCTTCCTTATTAGCCGCATTGACAAAGACCATGAGTTGGGCAATGGCTGTGTTGAATTTCATCGACTCGATTTGCTCTGTGACAGCTTTAACGGTTTCGTTATAAACCTTATCAAGAGCACCATTGTTTTCCGCAACGATTTCTTTACTTGTAATCAAACGGTAAACACGGTCAAGGAATTTACGGCTTCCTTCCAATCCTTCTTCAGACCAAGCGATTGAAGCATCGAGTGGTCCCATGAACATTTCATAGACACGAAGGGTATCAGCACCGTATTGTTCCACCACATCGTCTGGGTTGACAACGTTCTTGAGGGATTTAGACATCTTGGCTGGTGCTTGCTCCAATTCTTCTCCTGTTTCCACATGGAAGAAGGAACCGTCACGTTTTTCAACCTTGTCAGTTGCCACGAGAGCACCACGGTGGTCACGGTAGCTTGTTCCCAAAATCATTCCTTGGTTAAAGAGTTTTTGGAATGGCTCTTTAGTCGGTACAACACCAAGGTCATAGAGGAATTTGTGCCAGAAACGAGCGTAAAGCAAGTGAAGCACGGCGTGTTCTGCACCACCCACGTAGATATCGACTGGCAACCATTGTTTGAGGAGGTCCTCGTCAGCCAATTTCTCTGTGTTGTGTGGATCGATATAGCGGAGGTAGTACCAGCTTGAACCTGCCCATTGTGGCATAGTATTCGTCTCACGACGACCTTTGACGCCATCTTCACGAGTCACTTCAAGCCAGTCTGTCAAGTTAGCCAATGGGCTTTCACCAGTACCTGAAGGGCGGATGTCCTTGGTTACTGGCAAGACAAGTGGCAAGTCACTTTCTGGCACAGCTGTTGAAGTTCCATCTTCCCAATGAATAATTGGGATTGGTTCACCCCAGTAACGTTGACGGCTAAAGAGCCAGTCACGAAGACGGTAAGTGATTTTTTCTTGACCAAAGCCTTTTTCTTCCAACCAAGCCACGATTTTAGCAATCGCTTCTTCTTTGTTGAGACCGTTCAAGAAGTCAGAGTTAACGTGAAGGCCATCTTCTGTATAAGCAGCCTCTTCAACGTTTCCACCTTCCAAGACTTCTACGATTGGAAGGTCAAACTGTTTTGCAAATTCCCAGTCACGCTCATCGTGGGCAGGTACGGCCATGACAGCTCCTGTTCCGTAGCTGGCAAGAACATAGTCCGCAATCCAGATTGGGATTTCTTTCCCATTGACAGGGTTGACGGCATAAGCACCAGTCCAAACCCCTGTTTTTTCCTTAGCAAGGTCTGTACGAGCCAAGTCTGATTTAAGGCTGGCTTGATGTTTGTAGTCAGATACAGCCTCAGCTTGTTCAGGTGTTGTGATGGCATCTACCAAGTCATGCTCAGGAGCCAAAACAGTGAAGGTCGCACCAAAAAGAGTATCTGGACGTGTCGTAAAGACTGTGAATTCCTTGTCTGTCCCTTTTACTTTGAAAGTGACATTAGCACCAGTTGATTTCCCAATCCAGTTGCGTTGCATGTCCTTGATAGACTCTGGCCAGTCAAGATCATCCAAGTCATTGAGCAAGCGCTCAGCATAGGCAGTGATTTTGAGCATCCATTGGCGCATTGGTTTGCGGACAACTGGATAGCCACCACGCTCAGATGTCCCATCTGGAAGAACTTCTTCGTTGGCGATAGCTGTTCCCAATTCTTCAACCCAGTTTACTGGCACTTCAGCTTCATAAGCCAAACCTTTTTCGTAAAGCTTAGTGAAGATCCATTGCGTCCATTTGTAGTAGTTCGGATCTGTAGTATTGACTTCACGGTCCCAGTCGTAAGAGAATCCAAGCGCATTGATTTGACGTTTGAAGTTGGCAATGTTTTCTGCTGTGAATTCCGCTGGATCATTACCTGTATCCATAGCGTATTGCTCTGCAGGCAAACCAAAGGCATCCCATCCCATTGGGTGAAGGACATTGTAACCTTGCGCACGTTTGAAACGGCTGAGGATATCAGTCGCTGTGTAGCCTTCTGGGTGTCCTACGTGAAGACCCGCTCCAGATGGATAAGGGAACATGTCAAGCGCATAAAACTTAGGTTTTGAGGCATCTGTTCCTGTCTTAAACGTGTGATTGTCAGCCCAGTATTTTTGCCACTTAGGCTCGATTTCTTTATGATTGTAAAAACTCATGGTTTCTCTCCAATATTCGTAATGCTTCTATTATAGCATTTTTGAAGGATTTTTAAAGATGATAAGGGAACTTTAAGAGGCAAATTCACCTGAATCTATTTTGCAGCTTTTTCATTCTTTTTAAGTTTTTTTGCGTTTTTGTGTAATAAAAAAGCAAAAAGATGCTATACTAGTATCAGAAAGAAGGTGACTCATGTATCAAGAACAACGATTAGAGAAAATATTAACACTTTTGGAGGAGCGAGGAAACCTATCTGTTAAGGAAATGGTTGACGCATTAGGTGTTTCCAAAGACACTGTCAGAAGAGATTTCGACTGCCTCAGCCAGAGAAATCTGGCTCAGCGTACCCATGGTGGCATTCTCCCAGTAAAAAATACCACTGTTCTTGGCTTCCAGGAACGTCAGAAAGGACTCACTGAAGACAAGAAAAAAATGGCAGAACTAGCGCTTAGCTTGGTCAAAGACCAATCTCTCCTCTTCTTCGATGTCTCTACCTTGATGCTTGAAGTTTCACAAAAATTGACTAAGAGCGTAGCTGTCTACTCCCACTCTTTGGACAATGCCTTGGTCCTAAGTGGCAAAGAAGGAATCGACTTTCATCTCTTGGGAGGGCGATTTTACAGCAAAAACCGCTTCTACTATTCGCTTCACGAAGCCCAGCTCTTGCAACATCTACAATTTGACTTAGCCTTCTTCGGAGCGGCTAGTCTCAGTCAAGGAGTGGTCAGCTATGAAGATGAAGAGGACGTTGCTGTCAAACAACTGGCCATGCAAGTTGCTAGAACCAAGATTCTTATTGCTGAATCTGATAAATATGAAAAGCATTCCAAATATATCTTGGGCAAGATTGAAGACTTTGACTACTGGATTACAGATAAGGAACCTGATCCTGATTTGGTCGAGGCTCTTAAAGATAAAGTAACGATTTTATATGATGGAAAGGATAGCGACTATGAGTAATATTCGTTTGATTATCAGTGACATTGATGGCACTATTCTCACTAGTAACCACCAGGTGGATGAGCAACTGATTGAAGTAATGCCAGAGCTTGAAAAAGCAAATATTCCCTTTGTTTTAGCTTCAGCCCGGTCACCACTAGGGATGCAACCAATTGCTCATAAACTGGGACTTCATAACAACCCCATCGCCTGCTACAACGGTGCCTTAGTACTTGAGGGTGATCGTACTATCATCCAACACCCTGTGGATAAAACTGAGATTCAAGAACTTCTAAGCTACTTATCCACAGATTATCCAAGTGTCTCTGTGAATATCTACTCTGGCAAGAACTGGATCACCAACCAACTAGACAAATGGTCTCAGTTGGAAGGAAGTATCACGGGTGAATCTCCTATCATTAAGGAACTGCAAGACACGGTCTCAGACTCAGAACCACCTATCCACAAGCTATTGTTGATTGATGAGCCTGAAGTTATCCAGTACCTTCACCAAAAACTCCTAAGCATGGATTTTCCACAGACAGCCTTTTACTTGTCCAAAGATAACTATCTTGAAGTCACTGCCAAACACGTTTCTAAAGAACACGCTCTCCTTGAAGTTGCCAAATATTATGACCTTCCTCTTGAAGAAGTCATGACCATCGGAGATAATTTCAACGATAGTCCCATGCTAGCTCTGGCTGGTCTAGGAATTGCCATGGGCAATGCACCTGAAGGGGTTAAGGAAACTGCAAACTTAGTAACGGCTTCAAATGATGAGCATGGTGTTGCTCAAGCCATTACAGAACATGTCCTAAACTAAGCTAATCTCTAATGGTGGGAACAACCTTTAATTGCCATCTCGAATGTTAGAACGAAAGGAAAGGTGCTCTAGAGGTGCCTTTCCTTTTTCAACGAAAAAAGCCTTCCTCTCTCGAAGAAGACCCAAATTTTCTAAAGATAAAGAAGGAGACCTACAAGAATCCCAATGGCATAGCCTGCCAAAACATCACTAGGATAGTGAACACCACCTAGCACGCGCAAAAAAGCTAGAGCCCCCGCCAGAAAAAGCATAGCCCCACCTAGCCAGGGGTTAAGCATCAGTGCCAACATAGCAATGACAGTCGCTGAGAAAACATGCCGACTGGGAAAGGACTTACCCAGACTGTCCTTCTTAATAAGGGGTTGAATAGCCCAGGTCTGGTATGGACGTGGGCGATTATAGAGGCTACGACCAAGAGAAAGAAGGAAAAAGCCTCCCCCCATAATAAGCATTGTCGTAAAAAGAACAAACCAGCCATTCCTTAGCCAAACCAAACTAATAAATATAGGAAAAAGCAGGTAAAAAGTCCTGGTTATAAGCTTGTTCAACCCTTCTAAAACCTTAGCGTAAGGACGCAATGGACCGCTAATCCCATCGTAAAATTGTTTATAATTCATCATCATCCGTTAGAAAAAAGGGAGTGACACAGAACTAAATTTCAAAAATCTAGCTTCTAGCCTCTCCCCTCAAGTTTAATGAGATAGTCTTCCAAGGTTGAAGTCTCTTAGCCCAACCTCTTTTTGTCTATCTTAAAGTTCAGCAATCTGGTAAAGTTCAAGTTCAGCAGCTGTTTCTGAACCAAACATATTAATCATGATTTTAACCTTGTTGTTTTCAATTTCTACAACACGGCCTTCTTGACCCATAAAGGCACCATCGATGATTTGAACCACGTCACCAACCTTGATATTAGTATCAAAGACATCAACGGTTTGACCCATTGAAATCAAGATTTGACGGATTTCTTCTTCCAAAAGTGGTGTTGGTTTAGAACGGTTACCGTGAGAACCAACGAAACCAGTAACGTTCGGAGTATTACGGACAACGAACCAGGCTTCGTCTGTCATTACCATCTCAACAAGAACGTAACCAGGGAAGCGGTTTTCTTCCACTTCTTTAACTTTACCATTTTTCTCAACATTGACCGTTTGAGTTGGGATTTCAACACGCAAGATATTTTCAAGCATGTTATAAGTTTGAGCACGTTGCAAAAGATTTTCTTTAACTTTATTTTCGTATCCTGAATACGTTTGAAGGACGAACCAGCCCTTGTCGAATGAATCTAGCATTTTAGGATTCCTTTCTTTGTTCTAAATGACATTTAAACACCATTGACCATCAATCTTCGAGGCGCAAGCGTTAAATGTAAATGAATGCTTATATTTTAATTCAAAGCGTAATAAAAAAGCCTGGTGGCCCTTGTTCTCGCTTTTATCTGCATTTATTATAACAAAAAAGAGCAGGCATGCCCACTCTTTTTATGTTTTCTTTAGAAAAAGTTAATCAGTGCTGACATAGCGCGACTCAACAATTCATCAAACGCATAGATGATGACAGTGAAGAATGCAGTATACTCAAGAACCGAACTAAAATCGTGCCAGCGTTGTTTACGGTCTGGCCAAGTCGTGTCTTTCAAGACTTTGAAAATACTTCCAGTTTGTCTCACGGTGTCTCCTATCTTGTTTCCTTATGAAAGGTATATTTTTTACAATGTTTACAAAATTTGTTAACTTCTAGTCGTGTTGGTTTGGGAGTACTACTAACATTAATTGAGTAGTTTCGACTCCCACATTCAGCACACGCTAGGCTTGCTTTTTTCTGTGCCATAACGCCTCCATTTTTTTATCTTACCACTTTTAAATGCAATTGACAAGCTATCTGAATAGACCTGAGAAGGAGTCTGAAATCTTATCCCATAGACTGCTTGCTTGATCTTTTACATCATTGACAACGTCTGAAGCCTTGTCTGTCCATGACTTGTTACTGCTATTACGAGAGTCATTTGGATCTGCCGTATAGTCTAGTGTTTGACCATCAGCCGCATAGGCATTTTCAACGGTAAACTCATTACCTGGTGTATTTGGCAAAACATCTGCAGCGATATAGCTGAAAATAGTTGAAGCCGTTCCTGAGCTTGCTCCTGTTAAGTAGTGATTCTCGTCAGTCTTATCAAAACCAATCCAAGTCGTCATAACCACATCAGGAGTATAGCCAATAACCCACTGGTCACTGGTCAAATCCTTGTTAAATTCAGCCTGAACAGTACCTGTCTTACCTGCCATGGTATAACCTGTGTAGTTGGCATTCACAGCAGAACCATTTGAGAAGGTACCAAGCATCATGCTGGTCATCTGGTTAGCTACTGACTGGCTGATAACACGCTTAGACTTCTTACTATGGGTAGCGATAATGTCACCACTAGCATTTTCAATTTTAGTGATGAAATAAGCCGTATTCATCTCACCACCATTAGCAAAGGTCGCATAAGCCTGAGCCATTTGAAGAGGACTAGCTGTCACACCACCACCAAGTGAAATTCCCAGTTCTTCTGGAACATTGTCAAAATTAAGACCGAATTTTTGACCGTAACTAATCCCTTTTTGAATACCGATTTGATTAAAGAGGTAAACTGCTGGGATATTGTAGGAGTTGGCCAAAGCTTGATACATAGGCACATCCTCTGTCTCAACACCACCGTAGTTGGTTGGGGTATAGCCATTATAGTCGATTGGTTTATTAGGAAGATCCTTGTTGATGCTCCATCCTGAAGCCAGGGCTGGGGCATAGACCACTAAAGGTTTGATGGTCGATCCAGGACTACGTTTACCTTGGGTTGCATAGTTAAAGTTACGGAAGGTTGTATCACTGGTACCACCTACACGACCTACTAGACCACGGACCGCTCCAGTTGTTGGATCAAGCGCTACACTAGCGGACTGGGCTGTACTACCATCACTTTCTGACGTTGGGAAGAGATAGGTATTTTCATAGGTCTGCTGCATATTAGCTTGTGAGTTGGCATCCATCTCTGTGTAGATTTTGTAGCCATTTTTTACGATTTCATCCTCACTCAAACCATAAGTTTTCGTAGCTTCTTCAATGACGGCATCAAAGTAAGACGGATACTTGTAGTCATCGCCAGTCCCTTGATAGGTATCATTCAGGCGACTAGCCATATCAACTCCTGCAGCGCTGTCGGCATCTGCCTGACTCAACTTCTTGTCATCAACCATGTTAGAGAGAACAGTATTTCGACGGTTGGTCGCATTTTGGATATTATCGATTGGGTTATAAATTTCAGGTCCCTTAAGCATACCCGCGAGAGTAGCTGCTTCATCAACAGTTAGATTGGCAGCACTTGTCCCGAAGTATTTTTGGCTAGCATCTTCAACACCCCAAACACCATTCCCGAAGTAGGCATTATTGAGGTACATGGTAAGGATTTCTTGCTTGCTGTATTTCTTGGTTAATTCCAAAGAGAGGAAGAATTCCTTGGCCTTACGAGTGACTGTCTGTTCTTGTGTTAAGAAGGCATTTTTAGCCAACTGTTGGGTAATGGTCGAACCACCACCAAAGCGTCCCATAGATACAATGGCCAATAGGAATCGCTTGACGTTAACCCCGCTATTTTCATAGAAGGTACGGTCCTCAGTTGCTATAACAGCATTCTCTAGACTATCACTAATAGCATCCAGCTCCACATAAGTCCCTTTTTGCCCTGACAAAGAACCAGCTTGATTGCCTTCTTTGTCATAAATAACCGTAGTAGCCTTCAAGGCATCCTGAAGATCTGAAACATTGGTCGTCTTAGCGATATAGAAGAGGTAGGAACCTACTGTCAGAACTAGCACAGCTACCATGATAAAGAGAATTTTACCAATATGATAGCGACGCCAGAAACGGCGAATAGGATTTCTTGGCGAAAGCGTAAACTTACTCAAGAACGCCTGAACCTTACCTAAAGGTTTGGTGGTATCAATAGGTTTCTTTTGCTTAGAACGTTGATAACGTGACGTCTCTTGACTTTCCTGAGACATATCTAGGTCTTCAACGGCTTGTTCAACCTCATCAGGTTTCTTAGCAAAGAGTCCCTTTATCTTATTTTGTAAATTCTTCGATTTTTCAGCAGGCTGGGAATCCTTCCCCTTTCCGCTATTTTCTTCTTTAAAAAGTTTGTTTTTTAGATTATCAAAAAATGTCATAACCCTATTATACCAAGTTTTTACAGGTTCTGTCCTCTTTTAAACGTTCATGATATAATGAAACCATGACTTTACACGTAGAAATTATCAACCCCTATCCTGCAGGGACTGTCAAAGACTTACTAGAAACTAAGCTCCTCATTCCTCGTAAGATTCGTCATTTCCTACGCACGAAAAAGCACGTCCTCATCAATGGAGAAGCTATTAACTGGCAGAGTCCTGTTGAAAAAGGCGATAGGATTAGCCTGACCTTTGACACAGAGGACTACCCTAATAAAACTATCCCTATGGGAGACGCTAATTTGGTAGAGCCTCTCTATGAGGATTCGCATCTCATCGTGGTCAATAAGCCTGAAGGGATGAAGACGCATGGCAATGACCCCACAGAAATCGCTCTTCTGAACCATGTTTCGGCTTATTGTGGACAAACCTGTTACGTCGTTCATCGACTAGACATGGAAACTAGTGGGGCTGTGCTTTTCGCTAAAAATCCGTTTATTCTCCCTATTCTCAATAGACTCTTGGAAGATAAGAAGATTCAGCGTCAATACTGGGCTTTGGCTGAAGGTAAATTCCAGACCAAGGATACTGTGTACAATGACAAGATTGGACGCGACCGCCATGATCGTAGAAAACGGGTGGTTGATCCTCGAAAAGGGCAGGTTGCCTATACAACCGTCACGCGCCTCAAAGCCTTCAAAGGAGCTAGTCTGGTCAACTGTCAACTAAAAACCGGCCGAACCCACCAAATTCGTGTGCATCTGGCCCACCATGGGCATGCCATTCTGGGGGACCCTCTTTATAGCCACCGCCCCGCATCTCGACTCATGCTCCACGCTCACACCCTTAGTTTCACCCATCCCTTAACACTCGACAAAATCACTGTTAAGGCGAGCTCAGACAGTTTTGAACAAGGGTTGAGAAATCACAAATAATAGAAGTAGGCTCATTCTCAAGCATAGTGCGAAAGTATTATCCTAATGATCCTCTAGTTATGACACAGTGGAAGCTTGCAAATAAGTTGCTTTTATTGACTTCAAAAGCCTTGACCGCCTTGAATCTCCCCTTACAATATGTTATCCTTTACATATCATTTAAAATTTGAGGGGTATTTAATTTATGAATCCAGTCGACCAATGGCTAGCAATTAACGCTAAGTATTTCCCAACAGAACAAGTTCAGTACATCCGCCAACGTCTTGAGGCACTTCCTGAACAACAACTTTCAATGCTTTACTCAATCAGCTTCCAAGATCCTACGATTATGCTTGTCATCTCACTTTTTGGTGGTTCTCTTGGCATCGACCGCTTTATGTTGGGACAAGTTGGTCTCGGTGTTGGTAAACTTTTGACAGGTGGTGGATGTGGTATCTGGTCAATTGTTGACTGGTTCCTTATCATGGATGCTACTCGCCAATCAAACGCTCAAAAACTCTTTGCAGTTATCGGCTAATGAAAAACTATTTTACACGCTTGTGGGCCTACCACCAGCGTTTTTTTAGATTATATCTCTTAGTTTTAGTGGCAGTTTATGGAGTCTACCTTTTACATCTTCCAACACCACTCAGTTTAATTCTAAGACCATTTGGCCTTAAAGGTTGGAGTGCAGGCCTAACACGCGCTAGTGTTAGACTCTTACACCTAGATTGGCAAGGAGCCTGGGACTATAATCCACTGATATATCCTCTAGTGGTCTATATCCTAACCTATTTCTTTCTCTTTCCCATCTTTAGTAACAAGAAGATTATAGAGAAATAAACACTCCTATCCAACTCCCATTGCACATCATTAACACTATTGCTATAATTGTAATTATCAAAATTTATAATCAAAACAAATGGAGGTAAAAACATGAATCAAAAAGATTGGATTGATTTTTTCCAAACAGCTAACGGACGCAATCCAAGTATCCAAGAAATGGCTGACGCAGCCAAGAGAGGTGAGTTTGTCCGAGAAAGCTCTAAAAGACAGAAACAATCTATTGAAGTAAACAAACCTGAAGAAATGGTAGAAACCAAGGAACCCTTGGCACCTGTCGAACCAACCAAAACTGATGAAACAGTAGAAACAACACCCTCTAAAGAAGTCACAGAAAGTGTTGAACCTTCCGTTGAAATCTATGGTGTCGCTGAAGAACCCTTAGTTGATTCTAGTATCGATGAAAGACAAGCTTTCCAAACTCCTAACCTAGGTCAAGAAACTCCAACAGCCAACTCTCAAGAACAAATAAATCCAATACAAGACACTACTAATAAGCCTTTAAATTCCTTTACCGACCAAGCTAATACAAGCTTCCCACAAACAAATCTCCCCCTTAACAAGCCTTGGAAAGATCCAGAAAAGAAATCCCGAACAAACCTCATCATGATAGCCATCGCTTCCATCCCAGTTATCCTTTGGGCTCTTGGATGGTTCTTACTTGGAGTTATTGGAGACGATTCTAGTATGGGCTTAGGTTTGACATTTTGGACTTTGATTGTGGGGCTACCAGCAATCATTATTAACATCCTACCAGCACTTCTAAACAAAACTAAAAAGAAATGGCTAATCTTTCTTTTATCAATACTGTTAAGCTGGACTTTCATTGGATGGATCATCTTGCTTATTATTTCTATCAATACGAATAAGGAAGCAGAACGCATTAGACAGCAACAAATGATGATGCATATGTCAGGTAAACAAGGAAGTTCTGATATGTTTAACCCTTTTCACTAATTAACAATAAATAATAGAAAAGAAAACCCAGGAAAAGTTTCTCTCGACTTTTCCTAGGTTTTTTTACTTTCTTAAATCTTAGTAACCCATCATTCCTGGATCCATAGCTGGCGCTGCTGGAGCCTCTGGTTCAGGCTTGTTGGCAACGACTGCTTCAGTTGTCAAGATAAGACTAGCTACTGAGGCGGCATTTTGAAGGGCAGAACGTGTGACCTTAACTGGATCAATGATTCCTGCTTCAACCATATCTACCCACTCACCGTTGGCAGCGTTAAAGCCTGTACCAACTGGGCTGTTCTTCAATTTATCAATGATAACTGAACCTTCATAACCGGCATTATAAGCAATTTGACGAACAGGTTCTTCCAAGGCGCGGAGGACAATATTACGTCCTGTAGCGTCATCACCTTCAAGATCAAGTTCAGCAACCTTAGCAATGACGTTAACTAGGGCTGTCCCACCACCTGCTACAATACCTTCTTCAACAGCGGCACGAGTAGCATTAAGAGCATCTTCGATACGAAGTTTCATTTCTTTAAGAGCTGTTTCAGTGGCTGCACCGACCTTAACAACTGCAACACCACCAGACAATTTAGCCAAACGCTCTTGAAGTTTTTCACGGTCAAACTCAGATGTTGTTGTTTCCAATTGAGACTTGATGAGATTAACACGGTTAGCAATCGCTTCTGCGCTTCCTGCACCTTCAACGATAACTGTGCTATCCTTATCCACAGTTACTTTCGAAGCTTGACCAAGTGCTGCCATAGTTGCATCCTTAAGCTCAAGACCAAGGTCCTCAGTAATAACAGTTGCTCCTGTCAATACGGCAATGTCTTCCAACATCGCTTTACGACGGTCACCAAAGCCAGGTGCCTTAACAGCAACAACGTTGAAAGTTCCACGTATCTTGTTAAGAACAAGTGTAGGAAGAGCTTCACCATCCACGTCATCAGCAATGATCAAGAGTGGACGACTTGTCTTAAGCACTTCTTCCAATAGTGGAAGGACATCCTGGATATTTGAAATTTTCTTGTCAGTTACAAGGATAAATGGATTTTCAAGGTCAGCGACCATTTTTTCATTATCAGTAACCATGTACTGAGAAAGATAACCACGGTCAAACTGCATACCTTCAACCACTTCGAGTTCTGTCTCCATACCACGAGACTCTTCAATAGTGATAACACCGTCATTACCAACGCGTTCCATTGCTTCTGAAATGTATTCACCAACTTTTTCAGAGCGAGATGAAACCGCTGCGACTTGAGCAATAGCTTCCTTATTGGCAACTGGTTGAGCAATGGTTTTAAGCTCTTCCACAGCTGTAGCTACAGCTGCTTCAATCCCACGACGGATACCGATTGGATTAGCACCAGCTGTTACATTTTTGAGACCTTCACGAACAATAGCTTGAGTCAAAACAGTGGCTGTAGTTGTTCCGTCACCGGCAATATCATTAGTTTTTGAAGCCACTTCGCTGACAAGCTTAGCACCCATATTTTCAAAGTGATCCTCGAGTTCAATTTCTTTAGCAATTGTCACACCATCATTAGTGATAAGAGGTGAGCCAAAAGCTTTTTCCAAAACCACGTTACGACCTTTAGGACCAAGCGTTACCTTAACTGTATCAGCCAAAGTATCAACACCACGGACCATTGCTGCGCGTGCATCTGATGAAAATTTAATATCTTTTGCCATAGTTACTCCTTCTTTATCTTACTTTATATCTGATTAGCATAAACCTAAGCTAGGACTGCTAAAATATCTGCTTCACGTATAATTGAAACGGAATCATCTCCGTCTTTAACATTGACACCTGCACCATTTTCAACAAGCACTTTATCGCCTGCTGCAACACTAGGTGCAATCAATTCACCAGTAAGAGTACGGATTCCTTCACCTACTGCCAAAACCTCAGCAGTCTTTGTAGCTTCATGACTAGCTCCTGCCAATACAAAGCCACTAGCTGTTTTTTCTTCTGTTTCTTCAAAACGGACAACGATACGATCGCCCAATGGTTTCAATGCCATACCAATTACCTCCAAATGTTATTGTTATTAGTAACGTGTGAAACGTTATTTTTAGCACTCATAAACCATGAGTGCTAATCCATATATTTATTTTAGCACTTGGTCAAAAATAGTCAAGAAAAAACTACCCAAAATCTAAACTTTGGATAGTTTCTTTCTAGTATATTAACCGAGTACCAATGCATCATCATTGAGAACTTGTCCACTATTTTTGTGGAAAAGATCCATAAGTTCTGCAACAGTGAGGTTTTTCTTTTCTTCACCTCGCACATCTACGACGATTTTACCATGGTAGAGCATGACTAGACGGTTCCCATATTCGATGGCATGTTCCATATTGTGGGTAATCATAAGAGTTGTCAACTGTTGTTCTTCAACAATCTTACGCGTCAGATTCATGACCATGTCACTTGTCTTAGGATCTAGGGCTGCTGTGTGTTCATCTAGCAGCAAAATCTTTGGACGAACCAAGGTCGCCATAGCAAGTGTCAAGGCCTGACGTTGTCCACCTGACAAGAAATTAGCATCAGTCTTCATACGATTCTCAAGACCAAGACCAAGATCTACCAAGGCTTCCTTGAATACTTGACGTTCACTTTCAGTAATAGACTTTTTAAAGAAGCTACGTTTCTTACCACGACGATAGGCGATTGCCATATTTTCTTCGATAGAAAGGTTTGTCGCTGTCCCCATTCGAGGATCTTGGAAAACACGGCTAATGTCTTTAGAGCGCTCATCTACAGATGCTTTCTTAATAGATTGCCCCTCCAACAAGATATCCCCCTCATCAATGCTAAGAACACCAGCAATTGAATTCATCAAGGTTGATTTACCAGCACCATTTCCCCCAATGACAGAGATAAAATCTCCCTGCTCAATGTCGAGATCCAAACCACGAAGGACGTGATTTTCATTGACTGTGCCTTTTTCAAAGGTTTTATGAATCTGTTGTAAACGAAGTAAAGCCATTACTTGTCACCTCCTGGAGTCAAGGATTTGTTAGGTTTGATTTTCAATTTTTGTCGTACTTCAGGCACATAAAGGATAATAGCAAGCAAGATGGCTGAAGCTAATTTCAGCATTTGAGCATCAACGTTCATGGCAAGGATAATAACCAAGACCAGACGATAGAGAACAGCTCCGACAACAATTGACCAAAGACGTTTGCCAAGTGGTAAATACTTAACGATAACCTCAGCCAAGATGATTGCAGCCAAGCCATTTACGATTGTACCAGTACCCATATTCATATCCGCATAGCCATTGTTTTGAGCTAGGAGAGCTCCTGATAGGGCAATCAAACCATTGGAAATCATGTAGCCAAGAATCTTCATACGGTCAACCTTGATACCATTGGCTTCACCCATGGCAAGGTTATCACCTGTTGCACGAAGAGCAAGTCCAACCTGTGTATTAAGAAGAACAACCAACATAAGTACTACCAGACTAACAAAGATTAGTCCTAATAGAATCACACCATTCAGCTTAGATAGACCAAGATCCATCACCATAGTCACCAGCGTGTTATGTCCTGAAAGAGAGACATTGGCACTACCAAGAACCAAAAGGTTAACCGAATAGAGCCCTGTTAAGGTAATAATCCCTGTTAAGAGTGCTGGTATCTTCATTTTCGTATGCATAAAGCCAGACACCGCTCCAGCAAGCATACCAGCCACAAAACCACCTAAAGTCGCAAAGATTGGGTTAATCCCACGGATAATCATGATAGTTGTCGTAGCAGCACCAAGTGGGAAGGCCCCCTCAGCTGTCAAATCAGCAAGGTCCAAAATACGGAAGGTAATGAAGACCCCAATAGCCATAATCGCCCAGAGGAGTCCCTGAGAAATGGCTGTTAGCACCACATTTGAAAATCCTTTTTTAGAAGACTTATTAACCTTAAGCTTAATGACACCCTTATCTTTTTTAGCAATTGGTTTGTCATCTTGCGTTGATGTTTTAGATTCCTCGTCACTAATGCTAGAAACATCAATGCCAAGTTCTTTAGCCATGTCATGGTTTACCACAACATTAAGTGTTTTAGGATACTCTGCATCGACATCCTTGACCTTCTCACCTCGGAGAACACGGCCTGCCAACTTACCTGTTTGACGTCCAAGCGCTTCATAGTTAGTTCCATAAGTGAACAGGACACCTTTTTCTACACTACCAGCGTCACTACCAACAACTGGAACCTTAGTCTCTTTAGAAAGATCTACCAAGGTATTAATAGCACTAACAATGGTATTGTCAGTTGGTATGAAGATGACCTCAGTCTGACTCATCAAGCTCTTGGCTGTATCTTGGATATCATTGGTTGATGAAATTCCTTTGATAACCGTTTCAATACCAGCTTCCTTGAAGTATTTCTTGGCTTCTTCAACCTGAACTTCTGAGTTACGCTCGCTGGTCGTATACATAATCCCAACTTTTTTAGTGTTTGGAAAGACCTTTTTCAACAATTCAACCTGTTTATTGATAGGAGACATGTCACTTGTTCCCGTCACATTTCCACCAACATTGTCCATAGACTTAACCAATTTAGCTGAGACAGGATCTGTCACTGCCGTAAAGAGAATTGGCTTGTCCTTTGTCAAACTACTCAAAGACTGGGCTGCTGGGGTTGCGATAGCCAACATGACATCATTATCTTCAATAAGCGACTGAGAAATCGTCTGCAAGTTAGACTGATCTCCTTGTGCATTCTGATAATCGATTTTAATGTTCTTACCATCGACATAGCCTTCCTCTTTGAGTTCTTCAATGAACCCTTTACGTGTTGCTGACAAGGAAGGATGCTCTACATATTGGAGAACACCGACGTGAACCAAATCTTTATTAGAAGTATTGGAGCATGCAACCAAGATGACAGCTGTTATAACAGCCATCATACTGACCAAGAATTTCTTCATCTTGTACACCTCTGTTTTTTTATTTTATCTATTTCCAATTTCCTTTTATGTTCTTCTGAAGCGTTGAAGGCACAGGGAAAACAACAGTTTCATTGCCCACGAAAAATCCTCAAGTCTTCAAGAGCATCCCCGAGTGATACAATCACTCTATTTATCACGTCAAAAGTAAGCTAAAGCTTGCTGTTTAAAGAACAATTCTAGCTTAGAATGAGAAATTAAAAAATGGACCACGGCATGGAAAAACCAGCTAGGACAGGCCCAACTGGTTCTCTGCATCTTGACTAGCACAAGCTAGCTTATGTCACCGGTTAGACCTCTTCATCTAATCGGCTAATCCATCACAAAATGCTTTAGCTTCATAGATACAAACTTATTGACGCTTGTATCTTGAAACACAAACGTCCTATCTAAAGAAACTAAAGTAATAAAAAGCTTTAAGATTTCCCCAGTGGGTGGCTTTGTTAAGCATGTAATGTCTCCGTAGTTAAGATAGATTTAAGTTTACACTATTTAGACAATTCTGTCAAATTGGAATTTATCTCCTTTTTCTCAATTAATCTTTGTCGTTTAAAAAGAAAAATCTCTTCCCACATCTGCAAGAAAAGATTTTTTAGTATTAAGCATCTTGTTCAGTTGTTAAGATAGCAAGTGTTTCAATCAAGTTATCGGCATTTACTTCAATAGTGTCACCTGTTGCCTTGATTTTAACTTCGACAACACCTTCACTGGCCTTTTTACCAACTGTCACACGGATTGGAAGCCCGATAAGGTCACTATCAGAGAATTTCGAACCAACACGCTCATTACGATCATCTGTCAAGACATCATAGCCTTCAGCCATAAGAGCAGCTTCCAAACGTTCTGTCAAAGCATTGGCTTCCTCATCCTTAGTATTAACTGTAATCAAGTGAACATCATAAGGCGCCAATTCTTTAGGGAAATTAATACCCCAAGCATAACGGTATTGACCTTTTGGTGTCTTGTTGACAAAGAGACGTGCATGTTGCTCAATAACCGCTGATAATATACGGCTTACACCGATACCGTAACATCCCATGATAATTGGAACTGCACGACCATTTTCGTCAAGAACGTTAGCACCCATACTTTCAGAGTAACGTGTACCAAGTTTAAAGATATGACCGATCTCGATACCGCGCGCAAACTGAAGGACCCCTTGTCCGTCTGGAGAAATTTCACCCTCTTTAACTTCACGAATATCTACGTATTCCGCCTTGAAGTCACGCTCTGGGTTAACCCCTGTTAAGTGGTAACCATCTTCATTGGCTCCAACGACCGCATTAGCCACGTCTTGAACCTTACGGTCTGCAATGATACGAACATTTTCAGGAAGGTTAACTGGACCAAGAGAACCGAAGTTAGCACCAAAGACTTGACGTGCTTCATCTTCTGTAGCTGGTTCAAGGAAATCAGCAGCAAGGTAGTTTTTCAACTTCACATCGTTAACCTGATCATTACCGACAAGAAGAGCCACCACTGGTTCATCATCAGCAATGAAAAGCAAAGTCTTGATTGTTTGTTCTTCTGGAACATTCAAGAAAGCAGCAACTTCATCAATTGACTTGCAATCTGGTGTTTCAACACGAGTCACTTCTTCTTGAGTCACAACCTTAGTCGCTGGTGTGTAGGCGTTTGTTGCCATCTCGAGGTTAGCTGCATAGCTTGACTCTGTAGAATAAGCAATCGTGTCTTCACCAGATACCAACCATGATGTCAATTCTTGCTTGATTTCTTCCAAAACATCTTCTGGAATCTCATCCAATGAAGCAATTGACTTGTCAAGAACTACCCAACGGTTGAGGTCTGTACGCTCAGGAGTGACCGCCATGAATTCTTGAGAATCCTTACCACCCATGGCACCACCATCACCGATGATTCCCTTAAATTCAAGGCCAGCACGTGTAAAGATAGCTTCATAAGCCTTACGATAGTCTTCGTAAGTTACATCCAAATCTTCGTAATTTTGGTGGAAACTGTAAGCATCCTTCATGATAAATTCACGCGTACGAAGAAGACCATTACGAGGACGTTTTTCATCACGATATTTAGATTGGATTTGATAAAGGTTAAGTGGCAATTGTTTGTATGATTTAACCGCATCGCGAACCAAGACTGTAAAAGTTTCTTCGTGAGTTGGACCGAGAATAAAGTCAGATTTATCACGATTTTTTAGTTTATAAAGGTCTTCACCATAAGTTTCATAACGACCTGATTCACGCCACAAATCTGCTGTCAAAAGCGCTGGCGCCAACATTTCAACCGCACCGATTTTTTCAAACTCCTCACGCATGATGGTTTTAAATTTCTCGATAGCACGATTTGCCAATGGCATATAAGCATAAATACCAGCAGAGACCTGACGCACGTAACCCGCACGTACCATAAGGGCATGACTAATAACTTGAGCATCACTTGGCATTTCACGAAGTGTTGGAATCAACATTTTACTTTGTTTCATTATTTACATACTAAGGAGGCTGGCCCGTGGGTCAAGTCCCTTAGACTTCCTTTCATTTCTTTGTTTCTAATTAAAAGAAAGCACGCATAATATCATTCCAAGTCACTGCAATCATAAGAACAACCATGACCGCAACACCTGCGAGTGTGATATAGCTTTCAATTTCTTGATTAAGTGGTTTACGACGAATAGCTTCAATAATATTCATAACAATTTTACCACCGTCAAGGGCTGGAATTGGAATAAGATTGAAAATCCCTAAGTTGATAGAGAGCATTCCCATAAGGTTAAGAATGGAAATTAAGCCATTTTCTGAAGCCTGGGCAGACATCTGGAACATAGCAACCGGTCCACCAAGTTTATTCAAACTAAAGTTGGTGATAAGCCCCTTAAATGCCACGAGAATTTTAAAGGCCCCTTCCCAAGCCATTTGGAAACCACCAAAAATCTTATCTTTAAGACCTGTCTTTAAGGCAGGAGAGACACCTAAAAAGTAGCTACCTTGATTTTCCTTAGGTTTAACAGAGACCGTTTCTTCCTGACCGTTACTTCTCTTAACCGTCACAGAAAGGCTGTCACCTTTGGAGAATTTTTGAGTATTCTCTGTCAATGCTCCCTTCAAGCTGTCCCAATCCGTAACCTTATCTTTATTGATAGCCTCGATGGCATCACCATTTTTCAAGCCTGCCACCTGAGCAGCGCCTCCATCGGTTACCTGGATACGGTTGGTAGATGTATCTTGAACACCACCTTGAACAAAGGCCAAGATAATAAAGACAAGCACCCCAAGAATGAAGTTATTCATAGGACCAGCAAAGTTGGTAATTAAACGTCCCCAAATGCTTGCATTTTGATATTGGACATCCTTAGGAGCGATACGAAGTTCTGTACCATCCTCCTCAACGATAGTGGCATCATGATCAACCTCATAGGTCTTGGTCTCATCTAGGACAAGACCTGTAATAGTCAACTTATCTTCCAAATCATAGGCAGTGACGTTCATAGGCAAAGCCGTCTGGTCAACCTGACGATCTGAAAGATTGATACGTCTTACCTTACCATCTGATCCAATCGTTAGACTGGCAGGGCTACCTGTTTTAATCTCAGTTGTATCTTCACCCCAACCAGCCATACGGACATAACCACCCAAAGGGAGGATACGGATAGTATAAACGGTACCATCCTTACCTGTATGTGCAAAAATTTTCGGTCCCATACCAATGGCAAATTCACGCACCAGAATGCCTGATCGTTTGGCAAAGAAGAAATGGCCAAACTCATGGAAGACGACAATCACACAGAAAATCAGTAAAAAAGTAATAATAGCTTTCATTTAGACACCACCACCCTTAAAAAAGTCCTAGTAAGTGCATGATTGGGAAAACGAAAATCCAGCTATCACAACGGTCTAATATGCCACCGTGCCCAGGAATAAGATTACCTGAGTCTTTAACACCAAAGTGTCGTTTAATAGCTGATTCAACCAAGTCACCAAATTGACCGAAAATACTAAAGAGAATCGTACAGATAAGCAACCAGAAGAAACTATGCGGTGCATAGACATTATGATTAATCAACCCAAATAGTAATGCTACAATGATTGCGGATAAGATACCACCAACACTACCTTCAATGGTTTTATTAGGTGATACTTTTGGCAATAGCTTATTCTGACCAAATTGACGACCAAAAAGGTAAGCTCCAATATCTGTTGCCCAAACAATAAAAAGAGCAAAGAGAACTTTTTCCCAACTATCCAAACGTGCCGCAATGAGATTTTGAAAACCAAAACCAACATAAAAGGCAGATGCAATTGGATAAGCTGCATCATCAAAAGAATAATGGTCGCTATTAAGGACAGTCCCCGCTAGAATCAAAAATGAAATAACAGCGAAACCTGTCACACTAGCATTTGTTGGAAGACTGATAAAATACTGATCAATCGGCACAGCCAAGATAAAAGCTGCCACCATTGATAAAATACCCTCGATAGAGAAAATCTCCAAGTGCTTCATGCGAAGCATCTCAGACACTGCAACCATGGCCATGGCTCCAACCAAAAGTTGGAAAGGAAGACCACCGATAAAGAGCAATGGGAGGAAAATGCCTGCTGCCACACCCCCACCAATTAAACGTTCTTGCATGAGAGGTCCTTTCTAGACACCACCGAAGCGACGGTGACGTTTATTGTAGTCAGAGATGGCTTGACGTAGCCCTTGTTGGTCAAAGTCTGGCCAGAAAACATCTGTGAAGTAAAACTCACTATAGGCAGATTGCCAAGGCAAGAAATTACTAAGACGAAGCTCGCCACTCGTACGGATAATCAAATCTGGATCACGGTAGAGGTAAGGCAATTTATCTGTCATCAAATGCTTAGCAATGAGATCCTCATCAATAGCTTCAGGACTGAGTTTGCCTGCTTCAACCTCTTTAGCAATCGCTTGAACGGCAGATACAATCTCCGCACGACCACCGTAGTTCAATGCAAAATTGAGTACCAAACCGGAATTATGTTTTGTCTGCTCAACTGCCTTTTCAAGAGCATCTAAGGTTTCCTTAGGCAGGCGACTATTATCTCCGATTGTCAAAATGCGAACATTGTTTTTATCTAATTCTGGTACATACTTGTTAAAAAATTCAACTGGCAAATTCATGATGAATTTCACTTCATCTTGTGGACGTGACCAGTTTTCAGTTGAGAAGGCATATACTGTCAATACCTTAACTCCAAGTTGTGACGCTTCGATAGTTACCTTTTGCAAGGCATCCATCCCAGCCTTATGCCCCATCACACGTGGTTGTAGACGCTTTTTAGCCCAACGGCCATTTCCATCCATAATAATACCGATATGGTTAGGAATATTATCTAGAACCTCTTGATGAGATTTTTTTCTAAATTTAAACATGGAATATCCTCTAAATATAGTTTACCCTTTATTTTACCACATTTTCAGGGGTTCTGAACAGCTTTTAATACCGATAAGATTAGAAAACGCAAAAAGACCAGGATGTAACCTAGTCTCAAATACACATCTTACTTTTCATCAGCAGACTCAATTGCTGAATCTTCTTCGATAATTGTCTTTTCAGTTGTTTCTGTAGTTGGTGCTGGTGTGATTACTTTCATGATTGAACGACTCAAATCAAAGGTCAAGAAGACACCTTCTGCATCCAAAACGATACGGTTATTTTCTTTGTCAATCTCATCAACAATAGCAATCAAACCACCGATTGTTTCAACTTCAGCACCCTTAGCAAGGCCTGCAAAACGATCTTCCTGTGCCTTTGCTTGGCGACGACGGCTGAAAGCTACATAAGTAACAATTGCGACCACATAAATGGCCAAAACTAGCATCATATTCATATTTCGTATTCCTCCAATAATTCACTTGGCTACTACTATATCAGATTACGTTAGGACAAGCAAGGCAAATCCTTATACAGACCACATAAAAACACTTTCTACAAGACGGAAAGTGTTGAATGAGATTACATATCTGCTACATTGTGGTAAACCTTTTGAACATCATCATCTGCTTCAAGAGCATCAATAAGTCCTTCGAAAACTTCAAGGTCTTCACCTTCAAGAGTAACCTCAGTTTGTGGAATCATTTCAAGTTCAGTTACTTGGAACTCTTCTTGTCCGTTAACACGGAGAGCTTCCAAAGCTTTGTGAAGATCTGTTGGCTCAGTATAAACAGTGATAGTACCATCTTCTGCTTCTACATCTTCAACTTCTACATCTGCTTCAAGCAATTGTTCAAAGATAGCATCTGCATCTTCACCTGCAAATACGATAACACCTTTTTTATCAAACATGTATGAAACAGAACCTGAAGCACCCATGTTACCACCGTTTTTACCAAAGGCAGTACGTACGTTAGCAGCTGTACGGTTAACGTTTGAAGTCAAAGTATCTACGATAATCATAGAACCATTTGGTCCAAAGCCTTCATAACGTCCTTCAACGAAAGTTTCATCAGTGTTACCTTTAGCCTTATCAATGGCCTTATCAATAACGTGTTTTGGCACTTGCGCTTGTTTAGCACGCTCCAAAACGAATTTCAAAGCTGAGTTTGATTCTGGATCTGGTTCACCTTGTTTAGCAGCCACATAAATTTCGACACCAAACTTAGCGTAAACCTTTGAGTTGGCACCATCTTTAGCAGTTTTTTTAGCAACGATATTAGCCCATTTACGTCCCATGGGATTCACCTCTTCTAAGAGATGTTCTGACATCTCTGATTTGTTTTTTCTTTTTTGAAAATAGCAAAACATGCTAAATTCACAATCTCTTACATTATAACACTTTGACTGCCGTTAGTAAAATTGAAATAAAGACGAAGTGCTAATAACAGAAAAAAGACCAGCCAAAGCTGATCTTATCTGAGAATTACAAGCGAGCGTTAAGTTCTGCTCCAAGTTCTTCAAATCCTGGTTTACCAAGAAGGGCGAACATGTTTTTCTTGTAAGCTTCTACACCTGGTTGGTTAAATGGATTAACAGCATTCAAATATCCTGAAAGAGCGATAGCAAGCTCAAAGAAGTAGATGATATATCCCAATGTGAAGGCATCTTGTTCAGGGATAGTGATGAACATGTTAGGTACGTCACCATCTGTATGAGCAAGAAGAACACCGTCTGTTGCTTTTTTATTAACAAAGTCAACATCTTTACCTTGGAGGTAACCAAGTCCATCAAGGTCTTCATCCAATTCAGGAATAACAACGTTCTTACGTGGTTTTTCTACACGAACAACAGTTTCAAAAAGGTTACGTGTACCTTCTTGAATGAATTGACCAAGAGAGTGCAAGTCTGTTGAGAAGTTTGCTGATGTTGGGTAGATACCTCTTTGGTCTTTACCTTCAGATTCACCAGCCAATTGTTTCCACCACTCAGCGAAGTATTGAAGTGATGGTTCGTAGTTTGCCAAGATTTCAGTTGTGTAACCCTTACGATAAAGGATGTTACGAATTGCAGCGTATTGGTAAGCTTCATTTTCAGAGATTTTAGATGAAGAATACTCTTTACGTGCAGCGTTAGCACCTTCCATAAGGGCTTTGATATCAGCACCTGAAGCTGCAATTGGCAATAGACCTACAGCTGTCAATACGGAGAAACGTCCACCGATGTCATCTGGAACAACGAAAGTTTCCCAACCATTAGCATCTGCTTCAACTTTAACAGCACCTTTTTGGCGGTCAGTTGTTGCGTAGATACGTTTGTTTGCTTCTTCTTGACCGTATTTCTTAACAAGGAGTTCCTTGAAAACACGGAAAGCAATAGCTGGTTCAGTTGTTGTACCTGATTTAGAGATAACGTTAACTGAGAAGTCTTTATCTTCAACATACTCAAGCAAGTCTGCAAGATAAGTTGATGAAATTGAGTTACCAGCGTAAACAATTTGTGGTGCTTTGCGTTCTTCTTTTGTTTGAAGGTTAGCAAAGTGATGATTCAAGAAGTCAATGGCTGCTTTGGCACCAAGGTAAGAACCACCGATACCAATAACAACCAAAACGTCGCTTTCTTCTTTAATTTTTTCAGCAGCTTTCAAGATACGGTCAAACTCTTCACGATCGTAGTTCTCTGGAAGGTCACGCCATCCAAGGAAGTCAGCACCTGGGCCTGTTCCTTTGCGAACCATTTCGTCTGCTACTGTTACTTGTGCTTGAAGGTTATCTACTTCGTGTGGTGCTACAAATTTATCCAAAACTTTTGAATAGTCAAATGTAATATGAGCCATTAGTCTCTCCTTATAAAAATTCAATTATAGCTTCTAGTTTACTCTTTTATTTATCTTTTGACAATATTTTTTTACCCTTATTAGGTCATAATAGGATACAGTTTCTACTTAAATGTTAATTCTGCTTCAAGACCGTAGTGGTCACTTACCAAAGGTTGATTATTGCCGTCAAAAATCACACTAAGGCGCTCTACTGTCCAATCTTGGCTAGCAAAGACATAATCGATACGTAAAGGCTCTTCATTGCCCTTCCAGCCATCGATACCTGGTCCAACTGTATAGCTACCAGTTGTTTCCTTAGCTACTTCAAAACTATCTTGAAGATTGAGTGAGCTAGCCAAAATGGCTTGATGTCCTTCGCGACCTGCTGGGTTGTTAAAGTCACCTGCTAGGATGAGCGGTTTCTCAATAGCTTTGAAACGTCCCTCAATACGTGCCCACTCCTCTTGGAAACCTTTGTCCCACCATGAAAGGTGAACACTAGCAACAGCAACTTCTTGGCCATCTACAGTTGTCTCAGCCACTGCCACACGGCGTGTATGATAGTCTGTTGGATCATCAACATCTGATACCAAGATTTCACTCGCTGTCAATGGTTGGCGTGACAAGACAGCAACACCTTCATTAAGGTGATCATAACCAATGTGATTATAAGCCCACGTCCAATGATATTGAAGGCCCTCTTCAGCTAATTTTTCCACAAGCAAACGGACAAAGTGATCTTGGTGGATTGATGTTGCTGATGGTAGCGCATGATAGTAAGCATCCGTTTCTACAGCTACCGTCTCTATTTCCTGATTAACTTCTTGGAAACAAATGATATCGTATTGAGCCTTAAGGATTTGTTCCTTTAGGGTTTGGAATTTTCCTTCTGCATCTTCTTCCATCCAACTATGGGTATTTAAGGTTAGAAATTTCATAATCTTATCCTTTATCTGACTTACATATAGAAATGATAACAAGGTCTTTTACAAACAAAACAGCCCAGGGGCTGTCTGCTTGATTATTATTTAACAAATTAAAGTTCTACTTTTGCAACTGGAGCATTAGCTACCAATTTCCCTGTATGTTCTACTTTAACTGATTTAATCGCGTCAGCATTAGTAAAGACAACTACTGTAGAAGTGTCACGTCCAGCTTCACGGATAGCTGCAAAATCTGCTTCTACTAAGAGATCACCAGCAGCAACAGTTTGTCCTTCAGTAACTTTAACCTCAAATGGTTTACCTTCAAGACTAACAGTATCAAGTCCTATGTGAACCAAAACTTCAAGTCCATTATCTGTTACCAAACCAAGAGCATGTTTTGTTGGGAAGATACTTGCAACTTTACCAGATACTGGAGAAACAATCTTACCGTTTTCTGGTTTTACAGCGAAACCGTCACCCATCATTTTTTGTGAGAATACTGGGTCTTTTACATCTTCAATATTGATAACTTGACCATCTGCAACTGAGTGAACATCTTCAGTTACACCTTTGAATTGAGCTTCTGCTTTTTGAACAGCAGTCATTTGACTTGGAAGTGTTTCAGGAATAACTTCACCTGAATCAAGTACATCTTGGATATCAGATTTCAATACGTCTGCTTTAGGACCATAGATAGCTTGAACCCCTTGTCCTTTCATGACAAGACCCATAGCTCCTTCAGCTTTCCATTGTTCTTCAGTTCCGACTTTATCAGCTTCTTTAACAGTAACACGAAGACGAGTCATACATGCGTCAACGTCGACAATGTTAGCACGTCCACCAAGAAGGTTGATGATGTTGATAACTTGTGAGCTTGCTGAGCTTGTTCCAGCACTTGCTGAGCCAGCAGATTCTGATGAAGCATCATCACCTTGCTCATAGTTACCGTTACGTCCTGGTGTTGCGTAATCAAATTTCTTAATCATGAAGTTAGCGATGAAGAACATGATAACACCAAAGAGTACAGTTACCCAAATAAAGTTTACGATATCCATCGCCAAACCTGCGTTAATAGCGAGTGGTGTACGTGTCAAGAATTCGATAGAACCGAATGAGTGAACACGGAGGTGAACGATGTCAGCCATTGCAAAGGCAGCACCTTGTACAAATGCGTAAATGATGTAAAGTGGAGTAGCTACGAACATGAACATGTACTCGATAGGTTCTGTTACCCCTGTCAAGAATGTTGCAAGCGCAGTCGCAGTCATCATACCTTTGTATTGATGTTTCTTATCATCATCAACGTTACGGTAGATAGCTACCACCATACCCATCAAGATACCAAATGAACCAATCATTTGACCAACTTTGAAACGAGCTGGTGTATAGGCTTCAAGAAGGTGTTTATATTGATCTGGATGCGCACCTTTAAGGTTAGCAAGGTCAGTAACCCATGCGAGCCAGAGTGGATCTTGGCCCAAAACTTTAGTACCTTTTGCAGCACCAGTCAAGACTTCATAAGTACCACCCAATTGAGTGTAGTTAATTGGGATAGTCAACATGTGGTGGAGACCAAACGGCAAGAGAAGACGTTCCAATGTACCGAACAAGAACGGTGCCAAAATTGGAGCAGTTTCTTTCGAGTTAGCAATCCACATACCAAAACCGTTAATTCCAGATTGGATAACTGGCCATACAATAGCAAGAACGATAGCTGCAATAGCTGAACGAAGAATAACTACGAATGGTACGAAACGTTTACCATTGAAGAATGATAAAGCTTCTGGCAATTTACGGAAGTTATAGTATTTGTTGTAAGCAGTAGCTCCGATGAAACCAGAGATGATACCTACAAATACACCCATGTTAAGGGCTGGAGCTTCCAAAACACTGATGAAGTAGTCAGACACCTTGATTGATTGACCAAGAAGTGTGTGAACTGTAGCACCCTTATCAGCAAGAATATCTGAAGTAACACCAAAGATTGAACCAGTCAAGCGGTTAATCAAGATAAATGCAAGACCTGCTGCAAAAGCACCTCCTGCACGTTCCTTAGCCCAACTACCACCAATGGCAAGGGCAAACAAGATGTGAAGGTTACCGATAACCCCCCAACCAATTTGCTCAAGAAATCCACCCGTAATAACGAGAGGTGCCACGTTTGGATTAATCATGGCAATCGTTTTACCGATAGAGATCATAAGACCTGCTGCTGGCATAACCGCGATAACAACCATGAGGGCTTTACCGAATTTTTGCCAGAACTCAAAGCCAAAGTTTTCTTTTAGCTTATTCATTTCATTTCCTCCTACGTTTCGATGCAAACGCTTGCATAACTTATATAATTATTATAGCATCTTTTTATGATTTGTAAAGCGTTTTCGTAATTTTTTTTGATTTTTTTTACAAATTTAAAAACCCCCAGAAAAACAGGGGTTACTTGATTATTTTCAAGCCATCAGAACCATCAAAATTGGGATAACAACCATGGTTGCAAGGGTAGTCTCAGTAACCATAACAGCAGCGTAATCACTATCAGCTCCATAGAGTTTAGCAACTACTGGTGCATTGGTCATGACAGGCATGGCGGACTGGATGATAAAAACTTGTTTCATCAAAATTGGGAGAGGTGCCCAGTAAACAATGGTAGCCATCAAGAGAGGAGCAACTACAAAGCGTCCCAACAAAATCAACACCTGGTCCTTTTTAAGAACCAACTGCTTCACACCTGCATTTGACACTGACAAACCGATGAAAATCATAGATAAAGGAGTCGTCAAACTACCCAAATACTGCAAGTCGCTGGCTAAAAAAGTTGGTAATTTAATATGAAAGATAACAATAATAAGACCTAACATGAAACCCATTAGAGGGGGAGAGAAGATCTTTTTCAGACTTGTTTTTAAATCAAATTCTGCCTCTCCTTCCCCATCTCGCTGAATAAGGTAAGTCCCCAAGGTCCAGAAAAAGGTCGTATTGCACATATAATAGATAAGAACATAGGGAATACTAGCATCGCCAAAGAGGGCTTGATTGATAGGGAGCCCCACAAAAATGGTGTTCGAATTAAAAAACATGGAAATAAAGAGACCACGACGCTCCTTTTTTACTGCAAAAATGCCAGCCACCGCTGTCGCAATCCCAAGCAAAATCACCATGGAAAGTGCAGGAAAACGCAACTCTGGCAACATCTTGATCAGGTCTGTCGCTGTGAAACGCTGTGTGATCGTATAGAGCATGTAACAAGGCAGGGCAATTTGAGTGACCAGCTTAGCTATAAGACCACGTGACTTGTCATCAAACCAGCCTTTTTCGCCCATAACAAATCCCACTAAAATCATACCCAAGATGACTAGTATTCCCGATATACTCGTTAAAAAGATTTCCATGTTTTCTCCTTTTTTGCTACTGTTACAAATGATAGTGGACACCAGAAAAATCTAATCATTTTTCTGCCTAGAAATCTACCATTATTGGTTTAACTCAAATCTAAAAAACTACTTTAGTATATCACAAAAAGAGCTCGATTTCTCAAGCTCCTTTTCTATTATTTACTCTGCTTTTAAGAGAGGTTCAAAGATTGATACCAGACCAAAGAAGGCGATGAAGATAAGGGTAATAGTGGCACTAGCAGGTGTTTCCCAATAATAGGAAATAAAGATACCAGAGAGCATTCCAACCAAACCAATACCAATAGCCCAGAAAATAACGGACTTGAAAGTCTGACCTATTTTCATACCAATAGCTGCTGGAAGAATCATGATGGTGGAAACCAAAAGTGATCCTGCTGCTGGAATCATCAGGGCAATCGCTATCCCTGTCACAATATTGAAGAGGAGAGACATGAGACGAACTGGTAAGCCATCTACATGGGCAGTGTCCTCATCAAAAGTCAAAAGATACATAGGACGAATAAAGAGTAGAGTCAAGACCAGTACAATAGCCGCAATGACAAAGAGGGCACGCACCTGCTCTGGGCTAATCGTGATGATAGAACCAAAAAGATAGCTATCCAGACTCATACTACTGCTACCCGCCTTGTTACTAAGAATAAGAGCCACTGCCAATCCCATTGACATGAGGATAGCCGTTGAAATCTCCATATAATGCTTGTAACTAACCCTGAGATATTCCAAAACCAAAGCTGCAATAACCACAACCACTAGGGTCATCCAAGTGATTGATTGTCCCAAGAAAATCCCGACAGCCACCCCAGCTAGGGACACGTGACTCAAGGTATCACTCATCAGACTCTGACGACGAAGAATTAAGAAGAGCCCCAAAATTGGCGAAAAGATACTGATAGCAATCACGGCGAGAATAGCACGTTGCATAAAATCATAGGCTAATAATTCACTAATCATGTTTATGCTCCTCTCCATCCTTTTCATGGACATTGAAACAACGCCAAGGCAGTTTCTGATTACGAACCAGATGGATATTACGGTCCGTATATTCCTTGACCTCTTCTGGGTCATGGGTAATCATCAAGACAGACTTGCCATGCTTGTGAGCCGAGTGGTGCATGAGTTCGTAGAAAGTATTGGCTGTCCCTGCATCCATACCCGTCGTTGGCTCATCCAAGACAAAAATATCTGGATCTGAAGCGAAAATACGAGCAATGACGGCACGCTGCTTTTGACCACCTGAGAGATGTCCAATCTGCTTGTGACGATTTTCCCACATACCTACAGACTCTAGAGCACGTTGAACATGCTCTAAGTCATGTTTGTTCAAACGACGGAACCAGCCCTGACGAGGGTACCGGCCAGACTTCACAAACTCGTAGACCGTGCTCGGAAAACCTGCATTAAAGCTGGCAATTTGCTGGGGAAGATAGGCCATACGAAGCTTTTTACCATCTTTATTGATTTCAGAGATGGTTACAGTTCCCTTCTTAGGCTTGAGAATTCCTAGGGTAGCCTTAATAAGCGTTGACTTGGCAGCTCCATTTTCCCCAGTCAGGGTCACAAACTCCCCAGAATCCAAGTGATAGTGAATATTATCCAGAACGGGCTCCGCATCATACTGGAAGCTCAGTCCTTCAACCGTAATATAACGCATCTTATTCCTCGATTTTTTCTTCTAATTTCGTCAAGAAACGCCCTATAATCTGACGTTCTTTACTATCAAACTGCTCCAATACAGTGCGATAGACACCTAAAGTCTCTTGGTGGTGTTCCTCATGCTCCTGGGCAATAGGTTGGGCTTCTTGTGTCAGGACAAAATAGGTTAGCCGTCCATCATCCTTGTCTTTCTTAGCCTCCAACATGCCCTCTTTGACCAAGGTCTTAACAGCCTTGGTAACAGCAGCTTGGCTAACATTGAGGGTCTTAGCCAACTCAGAATTGGTCTTTCGTCCCTCAGACAAAAGCATGAGAATATGCTCCTGGGTATTGGTCAACTTAACCTGACTACGGCACTGACCAATGAGGAACTCATGCTGATTTTCAGCCTTAAGCAAGATTTGGTTAATCAATTGATTGACTTGTTCTTCTAGTTCTAGCATTACTTTCTCCATTTACTTAACCAGTTAATTATATCGAAAACACAGAGGTTTGGCAAGAGGAAATAAAAAGCCCAACCGCAGCTAGACTTAAAAATGATAATAGGTTTAAGATACTGACCGTGTCTTTTCCTTCCAAAAGCAGGTGTAACCTATATTAAATACCGCCAATAGAGCCAAGAAAGTCCATGATAAAGTGGCACCCAAGGACTGGTTTAAAGCCAAAATCATAGCTGCACCCAAGGGGACAGTCGCTGTGACAATGGTTGAAAAGATACTAAAGACAGCGTTCTGCCGCTCTTCAACAATGGAGAAGATGACGATGGTATCCGATTTTGGATTGGAAATGGCTGTCGCATAAGAAGAAAGAAAAAGCAAGGTAAAGAGGACCATGGGATTGTGCCATACAAAGATACTGATGATCATTAACAATGCTAGACTATTCTCAAAAAGTAGGTTGGACCTAATGGACCACTTGCGGTAAAAATCGAGCGGAAAAAGTGATCCTAAAAAGAAAGCAACCAATTCGATAGACTCAAAGACTGTGATAGTCACAGCATAAGACCCCAACTGCAACTCCTTGACCGACAAGAGATAAATCATCAACAGAGTGGTCATGGCTGACGAAAGCAAGTTCATACTAGAGTAAATCATGACCAAATTAAAAATAGAGGACTGGGATTTGAGAAAGGTGAAATTGGTTATGGTGTCCTTAACGAACTGACAAATCTGGGCTTTTAAGGATTCTGCTTCTTGTTCTTCGGACTCAGGTGCTGGTTCATCGAGATAGTCAAAAAGTTTTTGCCCTCGTCGCAAGACTAGATAAGAAGCCAAGAAAACCAAAACATTAATCAAGGCAAACCAGAAATAATTATGAGCTAGCAGAGCAATAAGCATGACACCTACGCTCTTTCCCGCTAAGGTGACGATATTAGACATTCCCTTGCGAAAAGAGATAGCTAAGGAAAAATTCTCCTCAGCCACCACCCGACGATTGAGGGAAAGATTAAGATATGCGGTATAATTACCAATAATATCACTCATAAAGTTGATAGCTAGGACAAAGACGAAGACCCACCACGTAGGCTTAAGCAAGGTTAGCATCCCAAAAAAGACATATAGACTCATCTGCAACCAGCGCACCAGTTTCATAGCCTTAAAGCTATTTGACGCTCGATCAGAGACATAACCCACAATAAAATCAAACACATAGGGAAGCGAGGTAATCAAACTCGCCAACCCCACCGCCAATTCTGGATTGGGGAAAGTAGCCGCATAGAGAACCGAAACCAAGTCAAACAAGGTGGTCCCAAAGATACCTAACAAGATGGACAGGGTCAAAACCCTATAAGGCTTGTGTTGTAAAAAAAGCTGCATTTAAACCTCCTGATGGGTAAGAAATAGATTAAACATAAATTGATACTCATGAGTTACATCTCTCTCCTCATTATTAGGATAATAATCATAAATATGTAATCGATTCTTTTCTCTTAACTCTAATATTGAAGAGTTAGACAGCTGTCTCATCGCTTTATTCGTCAGATTACAAGCAATTTATTATATATGAGCCCTATTAGAGTATATACTAACAGGGCTCTTTCTATTTTATCGTAAAGTCGCAAAGATTTTTTCGACCTGAGCAACAGACTCGGCACGTGAGACTTCACCACGGACCTTAGCTGCTCCTGCTGTTCCACGAAGATAGTGTGGTGCCAGACCACGGAATTCACGGACAGCAATCATCTCACCTTTAAGGTCCACCAAACGTTTGAGGTGGTCTTCAGCGATGTCCAGCTTCTTATCAAATGGAAGATCTGGCAACTCTTCTCCTGTTTCGAAGAAGTGGTTAATTTGCGTGAAGATATATGGATTGTTCATAGCTGCACGCCCCACCATAACGGCATCAACACCAAGTTCTTCAATCATGAGTTTAGCGTCTTGAACGCTACGAACATCACCATTTCCGATAAATGGAATCTTAGTGATTGCCTTAGCAACACGGGCCAAAGTCTCGTGATCACAGTGACCTGTATACATCTGCTCACGAGTACGGCCGTGCATGGCAAGGGCAGAAACACCTGCAGACTCAGCTGCAAGAGCATTTTCTACAGCCAAATCACTGTCTGACCAACCTGTACGCATCTTAACGGTCAAAGGAATATCGAGTACTGATGTTACTTCCTTGACGATGTGGTAAATCTTGTCTGGATCCTTAAGCCACTTGGCACCCGCTTCATTTTTAACAACCTTATTGACCGGACAACCCATGTTGATATCAACGATATCAGCCTTGGTATTGGTCTGGATGAAGTCAGCTGCACGCTTCAAACCTTCAGCATCACCACCGAAAAGTTGGATAGACATTGGATGTTCATTTTCATCAATATGAAGCATATGGAGGGTCTTCTCATTATTGTAGAGGAGACCCTTTTCAGAGATCATCTCCATCACAACAAGACCAGCACCAAATTCCTTGGCAATAGTACGGAAGGCAGAGTTAGTCACACCCGCCATAGGAGCTAGTACTGTACGATGAGGAATCTCCACATTTCCAATCATGAAGGACGAATTAAGTTTAGTCATTGATGAGTTCCTCCAAGTCAGCTTCTGAAAATTCATACTTGGTTTGGCAGAATTGGCAGACGATTTCAGCCCCATGATCCTCGTCTTTCATGGCTTGAAGTTCATCCTTACCAAGCGTCAAGAGGGCATTTTCAAAACGTTCGCGTGAGCAATCACACTCAAAGCTAAGCTCCTCTTCAGACAAACGTTTAAAAGGTTCATCCCCATAAATGGCATTCAAGAGGGCTTCAATATGATCATCAGATTCCAAAAGCGTTGAAATGGCAGGCATCTCCTGGATGCGTTTTTCGTAACGAGCGATCTCTTCTTCGCTAGCTCCTGGCAAGACCTGAAGCATGAAACCACCAGCAACCTTAACCTTGTCCTCTTCGTCAAGAAGTACATTAAGACCAATAGCAGATGGCGTTTGCTCAGATTCTGTCAAATAGTAGGCAAAGTCTTCACCGATTTCACCAGAAATCAGTGGTGTTGATGACGTGTAAGGATTACCAGTTCCATAATCGATGATTGAGACAAACTGTCCTTGCCCCATGAAAGGCCCCACCAAAACTTCACCAGTCGCTGTTTTCTTGATGTCCACACCTGGATTTTGGATGTAGCCCTTAACATGTCCTTTGGTATCAGCTACAGAGATGATATGACCAAAAGAGCTATTTCCGATAACCTTAACCGTAATTTTGCTTTCACCTTTTTGGTTAGCAGCCAAGATTTGGTTAGCAATAAGGGTACGCCCCAAGGCAACTGTCGATGATGATAGAGTATTGTGTTTTTCTTGTGCGGTTCTAACAGTTTTTGTGCTATCAAGAACATAAGCACGGAAAGAACCTGATTCTGAAATTGTTTTAATTAATTTATCCATAGTGATTCTATTATAACACAAAAAAGAGGGTGGAAAAATCGTAAACGCTCGGCGTTTCTCTTCCACACTCTCTATCAAATTACCATGAAAATTCGGACAATTTTTCCCTCAAACTTGCTATTTTTCTATCGTCAAAATGGTGTCTTTGCCTTATTACAGGTGGCAAATTCTCCAAATACTCCATATAGACGCTGACAAAGAGATTATAGTCATTAGTCGTCAAACGCTTGAGGTGACTATGAATGAAGGTAGTTGCATGATCATACTGTTCATGGATTAACAAGTCGTCAATGTAGTCATTGCCATCAATCGTGTGACCTTGCTCGTCCTCCACCTGACCTAAATCAATACCCAGAGTCTCAAATTTAAAAGCCTTACTGACCACATTAGCTGTCCCACGAATTTGATTGAGTAGCCAGTCACTGTTATACACTCCCATATTAATCCCCTTTCACTATTGCTCTGTCATCTTTATTATACTGTTTTGCCTATGTGTTATAAACGTTTACTCACCTAAAAAATAAAAAGGAGGTGACTAAGGAATCACCACCTTTTTACAGTTTAATTAGCCTTGGCTTCTTCTTTATAATTTTTAGCCTCTTCTTCCGTAGCATAAACAAAATGCTCTGGTCGGATTTCATACATTTGTCTATTTTCACCATCATTTTCAATAGAGGAATCGTAAATCAAATGCTGACGCTTACGCTCTCTTTCTGGATCCGGTTCTGGAATTGCAGATAATAGACTCTTTGTATAAGGATGAATCGGGTTATGATAAATCTCATCTGCTGGTCCTACTTCAAGAAGTTTACCCCAATGCATTACACCAATACGATCGGATATATATTTAACCATTGATAGGTCATGGGCAATAAACAAATAAGTTAACCCCTGTTCATGTTGCAACTTCTGCATCAAATTAACCACTTGTGCTTGAATAGAAACATCCAAAGCAGAAATCGGTTCGTCTGCTACAATAAAATGAGGATTAACCGCTAAAGCACGCGCAATACCAATCCTTTGACGTTGACCACCAGAAAACTCATGAGGATATCTTGATAGGTGATCTTCATTTAACCCTACCAAATCAATGAGTTCTTTAACCTTAGCTTCACGCTCTTCCTTAGATTTAGCCAATTTATGAATATCAATGCCTTCAGCAATAATATCACGGATTTTCATGCGTCCATTAAGACTAGCTTGAGGATCTTGAAAGATCATCTGAGCTGTCTTACGGAAATCATGAAGATCTTTCCCTTTTAAACTTGATATCTCATTACCTGAAAAAGTAATAGTACCCGAATCAATATCAGAAAGTTTTAAAACAGAACGCCCAATGGTTGTTTTACCTGATCCAGATTCGCCAACTAGGCCAAAAATTTCGCCCTCATAGATATCAAAGCTAACATCATCAATAGCCTTAACTTCGTTTGATTTTCCTTTATTAAAAGTTAGAGACACATTTTTTAGTTCTACTAACTTTTTACGTTCTTGTGTCATCTTATTTCTCCTTCATCTTTGACCATTTTTCCCATCGTTTCAATATTGGTGAAGGAGGGGTTACTTTAGGAGCTCTTTCATCTAAAAGCCATGTTGCTGCAAAATGCGTATCTGATACTTTAAACATTGGCGGTTCTTCCTGATAATCAATATCTAAAGCAAAGACATTTCGAGCAGCAAAAGCATCACCTTTAGGAGGATAAAGCAAATCTGGAGGAGTTCCTGGAATAGCTTCTAGGCTGCCAGATTCTGTTTCTGTTGTAGGCATAGAGTTAAGGAGTCCCCATGTGTATGGGTGTTGTGGATTATAGAAAACCTCATCCACAGTCCCATATTCCACAATTTTACCAGCATACATAACTGCCACACGATTAGCCATCCCAGCGACAACACCCAAGTCATGAGTAATAAAAATAATGGATGACTCACGCTCTTCTTGGATTTTTTTCATCTGATGAAGAATTTGTGCTTGAATCGTAACATCTAAAGCTGTAGTAGGCTCATCAGCAATCAAAATTTCAGGATCTGCAGCTAGAGCAATGGCAATTACTGCTCTTTGACGCATTCCTCCTGACCATTGGTGAGGGTAGTCATTTATATGTTCTTCGGCATTAGGTATACCGACATCTTTCATTAATTGTAAAGCCATATCTAAGGCTTCTTTCTGAGATACTTTGGTATGAATCATGATAGGCTCAGCAATTTGGTGTCCAATTTTCATAGTAGGGTCAAGGCTGGTCATAGGATCTTGAAAAATCATAGCAATATCATTTCCACGAACTTTAACCCAATCTTCCTCCTTCAAGGCTTGCATATCACGCCCTTTAAAGGTAATGTCTCCTGTTACCTTAGCGTTTTTAGCTGATAGACCCATTAGCGTCCTTGTCGTTACAGATTTTCCTGAACCAGACTCACCAACAATTGCCAGTGTCTCACCTTTTTTCAAGTCAAAATTGACATCACGAATCGCTTTTACTTCTCCAGCGTAAGTATGAAAATTAACATGGAGATTTTTTACACTTAAAATCGTTTCTTTCATCATTATTACGCTCCTATTAGTTTTCTTTGTTAGATTTAGGGTCAAATGCATCACGCAAGCCGTCCCCTAAAAGAATGAAGGCAAGAGAGATAAAAACAAGAGCCAAGGCAGGAATTACCACCTGATAAGGGTAGTATTGAAGATTCTCAGAAGCATCCGTAATCAACGAACCTAAAGAAGCTGTTGGTGGCTTAACCCCCAAATTGATAGCTGATAGAACTGCCTCGTACATAATAGCACTTGGAACGGTCATCATAATTTGAACAATAATGATACCTGAAATATTTGGTAAAACATGTTTAAAAGCTATCTTGAATTTATTTTCACCCAAAGCACGTGAGGCTAAAACAAATTCACGTTCTCGGTAGGATAGGGTCAAATTACGAACTTGACGCGCCATAGACGTCCATCCGACAATGGCAATTGAGATAATGATTGACAACACACCACTACCCAAGAGAAGCCCTAACATCGTTACTATGACCAAGTTAGGGATAGATGAGATAACCTCAATAACACGTTGCATGAAGAGGTCAATTTTCCCACCTAAGAAACCTGACACCAGACCATAGGTTACTCCAATAATCAAATCAATTAAAGTAGCAACGATGGCAATTAAGAGAGAGATACGTATACCAACAATCACACGTTTCGCTAAGCTACGTCCTAGATTGTCAGTTCCCAAAATAAATTTATCGTCTTTTGGAACTGATTGATCAGAGTACACATCATTAGGCTCCGTATTACCTGAAAAGACAATACTACCATTCCAGAATGGTAAGCTATCTGATAGTTTAGGTGGTAAATTACGATATGTCTTAACTTCACCACCATTAAAACTATTAGCATCCTTGGCATTAACAAAGAAATTTGAGCCAATCGAAAAGACCAGTAGAATAGCTAAAAACCAAAGGGACATGGTCGCCAGTTTATTTTTTTTCAGACGTCTCCAAGCATCTTGTGTAAAAGAGAGAGTCGGTTTTTCAATTTTTTCTTGTGATTCAGTATTTCCAGCACCAACAAGTTTGAATAGTTGTTTTTCTTCCATGATACTCTCCTTACTTCAGACGGACACGTGGATCCACGAAACTAGTAATGATATCTGTCAATAGGATAGCTACCATAAGCATAACGGCATAAACGATAGTGGTTCCCATAATGACAGGATAATCTTTTGTTGGAATAGAGGTAACAAACTGTTGACCAATCCCAGGAATTGAGAAAATCTGCTCTATAAGTGCTGAACCTGTTAGAATATTAGCAGCCATTGGACCGATTAAGGTAAGAACAGGAATCATTGAATTGCGATAGGCGTGTCGATTACTAATTTGACGTGTTGTCAACCCCTTAGCCCTAGCTAGTTGAATATAATCAGTATTCATGGTTTCAATCATTTCACTACGAAAAAAACGGGTGACTTGAGCAAATACTGGAATAGCAAGAGCTAAAGTAGGTAAAATCGTTTGGCTAAATGAGCCCCATCCAGATAAAGGAAGAACTCCCCACTTAAATCCAAGGTAATCCAAAAGCAGAAGACCGATAATAAATGATGGCACTGAAATACCGAGTGTTGATAGCACGCTCAAGATATTATCAATCCAGTTATTTTTATTACGTGCCGACACTGCTCCCACAAAAAGACCAGCCAAAACCCCAACAACAAGGGCTTGAATACCCAATTGCGCTGAAACTGCCAAACGTTGACTAATCATCATGCTAACAGGCTGATTCGCAGACTGATAACTTGTTCCTAAATCACCGTGCAGGACATTCCAAAGATATTGCAAATACTGTTGCCATACAGGCTTATCTAAGCCATATTGCTTATTCATAACCGCAATCATATCATTCGTTAATTTGGGATTATTGAATGGTGACCCCGGCATAACTTGCATTAAGAAGAAAGATAGAGTGACAACCACCCATAAGGTAACTAGCAAAATAGCTATCCTTTTCAATAAATATTTCGTCATAAAATTTCCTTTATGTAACAACGAAAGAAGCTGGGACTAAAGCCGCCAGCTTCTTAGTTCATTTTGTGATAAACGTACATACAGTAGCTGATGAATGTTCTACTTTACTCTGTCATTATAATGATAGCAACTATTTATCTTTATAAGCATAGGTGAAGTCAACATCAAGACCAGTTGAGTTACGTACAAGTCCTTTAATTGAAGGATTTTGTAAACCTTTTGTAAATCGGAAGTAAACCGGATTATACATTGCTTCATCATAAAGTGCTTTTTCAGCAGCTTTATAATCATTTGCAGCAGCTGTTGGATCTAATGCATCAGCCGAAATAGCTTTTTCATAGGCTGCATCGTATGTAGAGCTATTTGCCTTACCATAGTTATAAGATGAATTTGAAGTGAACAAGCCATAGAATGTTGATCCTTCTGGATAGTCACCACCCCAATTGACTAGAGCGACATCAAAGTTTTGATTTTTGGTATCTTCAATACGTTGTTTAAATGTCACAAATTTTTCTTCAACAGTCAAACCAGGAAGAGCTTTTTCCCAAGTTTCTTTAATGTAATCAACTGCAGCTTTAGCAGCAGGTGTATCTGAATCTGCTGTAATTGTCAATTTCAAGTCGCTTAAACCAGCTTCAGCAAGACCTTCTTTAAAGAGCTTAGCTGCTTCTTCCTTGTTATAGCTATAGCCAGGTGCCACATATTTAGATAAATCAGTACCATCAGGTAATTTTTCCAATCCAGTAGGTACAAGACTAGTTGCTGGAACTGAACCCGTATCAACCGCAGCTTCGACAATACCTTTACGGTCGGTAGCAAGGTTGAGAGCTTGACGGATTTTAAGATTATCTAGACCTTTAACTTTACCAGTTTCATTATAGGTCATATAAGCTGTTGTTGCTTCTGGAACTGTAACAACATCTTTGTTCTTTTTATTTGAGTTAAAAATTGCTGACGTATTTGAAATATTTGCAAAGTCAAGTTGACCTTGTTTATACATTTGGACAGCTGTATCAGGTTTTTTAACCGTTTGAATATTGATTGTCTTTGTTTTGACATGCTTAGCATCCCAATAATTGTCATTTTTGACAAGCTTGAAGCTACCACTTGTACCATTCCAATTTTCAACTTTAAAAGGTCCAGAATAAATTTGTTTGTCAGACTTCGTTCCATATTGTTTTCCAGCCTTCTCTACAAATTCCTTATGTTGTGGGACAAAGTTTGAGAATGACAAAAGACTCTTGAATTGTGGAGAAGGATTTGACAAGGTAAAGATAACTTTATTTCCCTCAGCCTTAACACCTAATTCATCAACACTCTTCTTACCAGCAATAATGTCTGCAGCATTAACAAGATGAGAATCTGAAGCAAGGTAAGCATACTCAGAAGCTGTAGCAGGATCAACCATACGTTGCCAAGTATAGACAAAGTCCTCAGCAGTAATCTTAGTACCATCTGAATACTTCAAGCCATCTCTAAGAGTCGCTGTATAAGTCAAACCATCGGCTGACACATCAACCTTTTTAGCCAAATCAGGTTGCAACTTCCCATCTTTATCAACACGAAGTAAGTTACTTTCTGAGTTCCCAAGCGCCAAGGCTGAATAGTGATCTGAATTTTTAGAAATATCAAGGGTCAATATTTCAGTAGGGGTGTACCAGTTAATTTCATCTTTACTTGAGGTTGATTTTGAGCCACAAGCAGCAAGAAGTGTTGCAGAAGCCAAAGCAATTACTCCAACAGCTACAATACTCTTAAAGTTACGTTTCTTAATCATAATTATAAGAAGCCTCCTCCAATCAAAAAATTACTTTCGTGTATAATTATACCTTAAAATAGCCTAAAGTAAAGACCTAATTCTGAATAATTCGACAATTCAGTTATTTTGTCTCGAAAAAGACTCGAAATATCCAAAAAATGACGCATCTATAGCCCTTGTCCACTACACATAAACGTTTTACAATCAATCCAAACAAAAAAGGCTAAGAGGTATATCTTAACCTTATAGTATTTTGAACCAATTTCTCAGTTTACTTTGCATTTATACACAAACTTACTCTTACCCAACTGATCCTTCCATTTCATAACTAATCAAGCGGTTAAGCTCAACAGCATATTCCATTGGAAGTTCTTTGGTAAATGGTTCCACAAATCCCATGACAATCATTTCAGTTGCTTCTTGTTCTGAAAGTCCACGGCTCATGAGGTAGTAGAGCTGTTCTTCAGAAATCTTAGAAACTTTAGCTTCGTGTTCAAGCGCAACTTGTGAATTGTGGATTTCGTTGAATGGGATAGTATCTGATTTAGACAAATCATCCATCAAGATGGTGTCACATTCAATGTGAGATACCGATTTCTTAGAATCTTTGTTGAAAGTGACTTGCCCACGGTAGTCAACCTTACCACCATTACGAGCGATTGATTTAGAAACAATAGATGATGATGTGTGCGGTGCATTGTGAATCATCTTAGCCCCTGTATCTTGGTGTTGACCTGCATTGGCAAAGGCAATTGAAAGCATGGTACCACGCGCACCTTCCCCATCAAGGTAAACAGATGGGTACTTCATGGTTACTTCAGCACCCAGGTTACCATCAATCCACTCAACAGTTGCGTTTTTCTTAGCCGTAGCACGTTTAGTTACCAAGTTGTAGACGCTATCTGACCAGTTTTGGATAGTTGAGTAGCGCATGTAGGCACCATCAAGTGCAAAGATTTCAACGATGGCCGCATGAAGGCTTGCCGTTGTGTATGTTGGCGCTGTACATCCTTCAACATAGTGAACGCTGGCACCTTCATCAACGATGATAAGGGTACGTTCAAACTGGGCAGTTGCTTCGTTGTTAATACGGAAGTAAGTTTGAAGCGGAATATCTACCTTAACACCTTTTGGTACATAGATAAAGGTACCACCTGACCAGAAGGCTGAGTTAAGGGCAGCAAATTTGTTATCTGTTGGTGGAACCAGTTTTGAGAAGTACTTCTTGAAGAGCTCTGGATGCTCTTTAAGGGCTGAGTCTGTATCTGTAAAGATGATACCCAACTTGTCATACTCTTCTTTCATATTGTGGTAGACCACTTCTGATTCATACTGAGCTGAGGCTCCAGCAAGATAAGCACGCTCTGCTTCTGGGATACCGATACGTTCGAAAGTTTCCTTGATTTTCTCAGGAACATCTTCCCAGTCACGAGCAGGTTTGTCTGATGCTTTTTGGAAATAAGTCAAATCATCAAAGTTGAGGGCAGAAAGATCTGGCCCCCACTCTTGCATGGCCATTTTGTTAAAGGTTTCCAATGATTTCAAGCGGAATTCAAGCATCCACTCAGGCTCCCCTTTTTCAGCAGACATGGCACGAACCACGTCTTCACTGATTCCTTTTCCTGTTGAAAAGACTGGTGTCACATCATCATGGAAACCGTATTTATATTCTCCCAAATCAATGGGTTTTGGTTCTACTTTTTCATTTGTTTCAGTCATAGTATTTTCCTTTATTAAAGGTTTGATTAATTTTCTTTATTTAAGACTTGAGCAAAGAGGATAATTACTCCATTGCCTCCTAGAGCTCACTTCTCTCTATAGCCTTTTTAAGGGCATTCCAAGAGAGCGTTGCACATTTGATACGTTGTGGAAATTTAGAGACCCCCGCCAAGAGCTTGGCTTCGCCTAGCTTATCTTCATCTTTATGTTCCCCTTGAATCATAAGAGAGAAAATCTCCGCTAGTTCCAAAGCCTCTGCCTTGGTTTTTCCAATAACTGCATCCGTCATCATACTTGATGAAGCTGTAGAAATGGTACAACCATCACCAGCAAAGGCAATGTCTTCAATCACGTCACCATCAAATTTAACTGACAGATTGATAACATCTCCACAAGTCGGATTATTCAGTTGAAGTTGCTCCACATCAGGTAGAACACCATGATGGTGAGGGCTCTTAGAGTGATCGGCCACAACAGCCATATATAAACTATCTAGTCTAGAGAGTGCCATTGAAAAACTCCTTCGTCGCAAGAATTGCCTCTACAAGCTTATCGCAATCCTCTTTGGTATTGTAAATATAGAAGCTTGCTCGGGCAGCTGATGAGATTCCTAAATGATTAATTAAAGGCTGAGCACAGTGGTGACCTGCACGCACTGCTACTCCTTCATAATCAAGAGCTGTCGCCACATCATGAGGATGAAGCCCGTCAATATTAAAGGCAATAACACCTGCATGCTGGCTAGGATCCTCTGGACCATAGACTGTCAATCCCTCAATCTCTTGAAGTTTAGGCAATACATAGTCTACTAACTCCTGCTCGTAAGCATGAATATTTTCCATGCCTAAAGCAGAGAGGTAGTCTACAGCAGCACCAAGAGCAATAGCCCCCGCAATGTTAGGTGTACCAGCCTCAAATTTCCAAGGCAGTTCCTTCCAAGTGGCTTCCTGTTCATAAACGAAATCAATCATCTCACCACCAAATTCGATAGGATTCATCTGGTTGAGAATCTCTTCCTTGCCATAGAGGACCCCAATCCCTGTTGGGCCTAACATCTTATGTCCAGAAAGGGTGAAGAAATCACAATCCAAATCCTGAACATCAGTAGTCATGTGGGGCGTCGATTGGGCACCATCCACCACCATATAGGCACCAACTTGGTGGGCAAGCTTGGCAATTTCTTTGACAGGATTGATGCAGCCTAAAACGTTAGAGACCTGAGCTAGGCTGACAAATTTTGTCTTTTCAGTAATCTTGTTGGCCAAATCTTCCATATCCAATTGGCCATCTTTCAAGTAGGCATAAACAAGTTTAGCCCCCGTCTTCTTACAAGCTTCCTGCCAAGGTATGATATTCGAGTGGTGTTCCATAATTGAAATAACTACCTCATCTCCTGGCTCAAGAACCTGCTCTGCAAAACGACCAACCCAGTTAAGACCAGTTGTCGTTCCACGTGTAAAGAGGACCTCTTTGGTTGATTTCGCATTGATAAACTGACGAAGCTTTTCACGACTAGCTTCGTAAGCAGCTGTTGCACGCTCAGCCAAGGTATGTACACCACGATGAACATTGGCATTGTCCTCATGATAGTATGCCATGAGAGTGTCCAAAACTACTTGAGGCTTCTGTGTCGTTGCTGCATTATCCAAGTATACCAAAGGTTCATCATTAACTACCTGATCTAAAATGGCAAAACCTTGTCGAATCTTATAGGCATCTAAAGCTGACATCTTATCTCCCTATCTAGATATATCATAGGTTAGACTATCTGCATCGATAGTTCCTAACGTTTATTTAATTTTGTATCAGTTACAGAAATCATTTCATCGCGTACTTCTTTAACTGGAATTTCGGTAATAACCGCTCCCAAGAAACCGCGAATAACCAAGCGTTCTGCAGTGTCTTGATCAAGTCCACGACTCATGAGGTAGTACATATCCTCTGGATCCACTTGACCGATTGAAGCAGCGTGTCCTGCTGTAACTTCATTTTCATCAATCAAAAGGATTGGGTTCGCATCTGAACGGGCCTTATCAGAAAGCATAAGAACACGGCTTTCTTGTTGTGCATCAGCACCCTTAGCACCTTTGACAATGTGACCAATACCATTGAAGGTCAAAGTACCACGTTCCAAAATAACACCATGTTGTAGGATGTGTCCCACAGAGTTGTTACCATAGTTCGTCACACGAGTATCAATCCCTTGCACCTGACGACCTGATGAAAGACCAATAACTTTAAGGTTGGCATGACTTCCATTGCCAATCAAGTCGCTATCAAAGTCAGCAATAACATTGCCCTCGTTCATGATGCCGAGAGCCCAGTCAATGCTTGCATCACGACCGATACGACCACGACGACTAATATAAGTTGTGACATTTTCACCCAAACGGTCAATAGCCGCAAACTTAACTTGTGCACCATCTTGAGCAATAACTTCCACAGAAATGTTGGCACTAGCTTTTTCAGTCGCTTCACCTAGCGTTTCAAAACGCTCAAGGTAAGTCAATTTACTGTTTTTACCAGCTACAATCAAAACGTGCTTGTTAAATGGCACATTTGAAGTTCCATCTTGGTAAAAATAGCTTTCAACTGGCAAGTCAATTTCAACATTATCTGGTACATAAAGGACTGCTGCACTATTGAAATAGGCATAGTTATAAGCTGCCAATTTGTCCTCATCGTAGGCTACAGCCTTTCCAAAGAAGGCTTCAACGACTTCTGGGATTTCTTCAAGAGCAGTGGTAAGGTCTGTGAAGACCACACCTTGGCTAATCAAGTCAGCTGGCAATTGTTCAAGAACAGTATTTGTTCCTACTTGGACCAATTTAGGGTTGTTTCCAAGTGCTGTAAAATCAGGCACATTTGCTGATGGTTCATTTTCAGTAATCGTTCCATCACCGAGATTCCAACGGTGGAATTTAACACGCTCAATTTTTGGAAGAGCCAAACTTTCAAGCTTATCAAAAGCTGCTTGACGAAGGTCTTGCAACCAGAGTGGCTCTGCTTTTGCTTGTGAAAAAGCGATAATAGATTCTTTTGACATAGGTTACTCCTTTTCTAGTTATTTTGAGTAACAGACTTACGCTTCTTCGTGGTACTCGTAACCGAGCTCTTCAGCGATTTTCGCATAACCTTCTTGCTCAAGACGAGCAGCCAATTCAGGGCCGCCTGAAAGAACTACTTTACCTTCCATCATTACGTGTACAACATCTGGAGTGATATAGTTCAAGAGACGTTGGTAGTGAGTGATAATCATAGCACCGAAGCCTTCGCCACGCATAGCGTTAACCCCTTTTGAAACCACTTTAAGAGCATCAATATCAAGACCTGAGTCAATCTCGTCAAGAAGAGCAAACTTAGGTTCCAACATAAGCAACTGAAGAATTTCGTTACGTTTTTTCTCACCACCTGAGAAACCTTCATTAAGGTAACGCTCAGCCATTTCTTCACGCATACCAAGCAATTCCATCTTTTCATCCAATTTAGTGATGAAATCAAGAACAGAAATCTTTTCGTCATCTTCTTTACCAGCGTTCATAGCCGCACGGATGAACTCAGCATTTGTGATTCCTGGGATTTCAGCTGGGTATTGCATAGCAAGAAAAAGACCTAGGCGTGCACGTTCGTCAACTTCCAAATCAAGGATGCTTTCGCCATCGAAAAGGATGTCCCCTTCTGTGATTTCATAGTTTGGGTTACCCATGATAGCAGCTGAAAGGGTAGATTTACCAGTTCCGTTAGGCCCCATGATAGCAGCAATCTCACCAGTTTTAAGAGTCAAATTAAGACCCTTCAAAATTTCTTTATCTTCAACAGAAACATGAAGATTTTTGATTTCAAGTACAGACATTGTATACTCCTTTTCCATATATACAGCGAGCAGGTACTCGCTAATTTGCATTATTTTTGAAAATAGCAAAACTATTTTTCCGGAAAATAAAAAGAGAATTTCCATTTTCCTTAATTAGAATCATTATAACAAAAAAGCCATTGCTTGGCTTTTCAAATGTTTATTTTTTTCGACCTTGCTTCCATTTCAACATGATTGCTTGGCGATAATCACTATTCCCGATAAATTTTAAGAAATTGAAGAGAGGTGTTCGACCAACGCCCCAAATCTCAAGCCCTTCAATCAGAATTTCCATTCCCAAAATCAAACTCAGAAGTAGGAGAATACCACCGAGACGACTGGAAACATTTAACAAGAGGGCAACCAATGAAAAGAGGATAGCGATGGCATAAACCACCAGAACTGCTCCTCGATGAGTGAACCCCATAGCTAAAAGGCGATGATGCAAGTGCATCTTGTCAGCCTCCATGGCTGGGCGCCCTGACAACTTACGGCGGACAATGGCTACCACCGTATCAGCAATAGGCACCCCCAGGATAATAACAGGTGACAAAATAGCTACTGCTGTCGCATTTTTCAGTCCTTGCAATGACAAGACGCCTATCATAAAGCCGATAAAGAGCGCCCCCGTATCACCTAGATAGATAATCGCTGGATGATAATTGTAAGGGAAGAAGCCCATAATGGCAGCCACTAAGACAAAGATGGTCATGGTCAAGAAAATATCAGTATCATAGAGGAAGAAATAAGAAATCACCCCCATAGTCATTAGGGAAATGATAGAAACGCCTCCGACCAAGCCATCCAAACCGTCAATCAGATTAATGGCATTGGTGATGGCTGCAATCCATAATACCGTTAAAATCAAGGTCAAGACTGGCCCAAACTGAATCATGGGCCCGCCAAAAGGTATCTTAAAGCTATCAAATCGAAAATCCGTAAAAGCCCAAACAATGACAGCTCCAATAACAATACCGAGCATCTTAGGCAAAGGTTTTAATTCAAAGATATCATCAATGAAACCTGTCAATGCCACAATAGCACCACCCACAACAACCGGTAAGATGTATCTTAAATAAGAAATATGCCAGACATCCTTCTGAATAATCATAGGCATAAATACCAAGGTTGCCAGTACAAAGGCCAAGAAAATAGCTAGACCACCAGCACTCGGCATTGGCTTTTTATTGATACGTCTTGCATTTGGATTATCAACCGCTCCAACTCGAAAGGCCAAAGAGCGAACCAAAGGGGTCGTCACAATGGCAATCAAAAAGGTCCCAATCAAGACAAAGATATAATTAATGGTCCAAGGCATGTCCTAGCTCCATTTCGTTGCTTGTAGTACCGGTAAGGCGTCCTCTTCCATCAAGATTGTTGCATGCTCTTGTAGGTAGGCACGTGTTCGGTCTGCCACATTCGCATATTCAAGAAAACGCGCATACATATTGTTCGCGTAATAATCAGGCTCATCAGCCAAGTAAAGAAGGATCGTCATGTAATAGACATCCCCAAGTTTATAAAGTTCAGAACCCTCCACTGGCACATCCTTCAAACCTTGCGTAAAGGTTACTACTTGATCAAAGTCAGAGAAAGCCAAGACATAGTGAGTATAATCTTCACGAATAGTTTCCTCAACCACTTCCTTAGCCGGCTCTGTCATAGTCTTATCAACCTCTTCCAAGGCCTTTTCAAGCTCTTCGAGCTTATGGTGGGCTTCAATATCTCCCTTATCCATAAAGTTACCTTCAAGAGCTTTGAGGAATTCTTCTGGAGAAAGTCCTGAATAGTCATCCATATCTGACAAATCATTGAAATCAAGGTCTTCCTTAAGGTCTGATTTAGTCACAAAGACATCCACACGATCCTTGCGTGGCGTGACACGGAAGCTCAGCATCCCACTATTTTTAAAGTTATCAGGCAAGTCCAACTCATCCATGACAGTATAGAAAAATTCCTCTGTTTTTTCCTGGGGAATCAAGAAATCTTTCAGCTCCATACCATGTTCTTCAAGATCTTCCATGGTAATCATGATTTTTAGAGTTGTCTCGCTTATTTGTTTCATTTCCATATGTAAAAACCTCGCACGAGTAGTTATTTCATTATACTAGAAAAGCAAAGAGATAGCAATTTCTGAACAAGTTTAGGTCTTATTTTAGGAAGCTTTTCTAAAAATTCTCTAATGCTAGCAAAGACTTGAATTTTCCTATTTATAGCCGTCAGCTATCCTAGAAAAGAGTAAAATAAAAGTGGATATGTAGTTGGAGGTGACAACCATGACTGCCTATAAAAAAGGATGACTTCGAACTAGCAATACTGCAAGAATAACGAATTTTTTGACGCTCTTTCTCTACTTATCAGAACAACCTCATCAAATAAACAAATCTACCTTTCTTACAGGATTGATATTTGCCATCATACTGGAAACTGCATCCATTTACGACGATAACCATTTGACACTCCGACAACAATCACTCCTCCACCTCTCAATCATGTATGTTACCATCCTTTCAATCCTCTGTTTATCTGGATGGCATCCCTTGCATAATATCGTAGACTTATTGAAAATTCTTTCCGGTTTCTTAACTTGCGGACTGGTCCTTTGGACACTAGCTTATCTTATCTTTGGAAAACTTCTCAATAAATAATCTCTAAACCAGATAAAAAGGACTTCAATCGAAATCCTTTCAATTTTTTATCCAAAAATAAGTTTAACAGCTCCATAGAAAAGCACAATGATACCGAGTACGATACGGTATTTTCCAAAAACAGTGAAATCGTGTTTCTTAATATAGTTCATCAAGAAGCGAATCACAAATAGGCTGACAAGAAAGGCTGTCACACTAGCTACCAATAGAATGGCCACTTGTCCACCAGTCAAGGTGTTCCCATCAATAAAATACTTAACTGCCTTAAGCCCACTATAACCAAACATCGTTGGAATACCAAGGAAGAAGGTGAAGTCAGCTGCTACGCTACGACTAGTACCAACGATGATTCCCCCAAGAATAGTAGCACCTGAACGACTAGTCCCTGGAATGATACTCAAGACTTGGAAAAGACCAATATAGAAAGCTGTCTTGTAAGACATACGTGCCAAGTCCGTTACCTTAGGCTCTACACGTCGATTGCGATCCTCAATCCAAATAAAGGCAATCCCATAGACTACCAACATGATAGCTACAACAAGAAAATTACTGAGATGAGCTTCCATCCAATCATCTAAAAGAAGACCAAAGAAGGCTGAAGGAATACAGGCAATGACCACCTTGAGCCAAAGTTGCCAAGTCAATTGCACTTCACGTGCTGTCTTACCAGGTTGGAAGGGATTCAAACGTTTAAAGTAGATGACCATAACTGCTAGAATAGCCCCAAGCTGAATCACAATATTAAACATATCAATGAAATCTTTACTTTGTCTTAAGTTCAAGAATTCATTAACCAAGATCAAATGACCTGTTGATGAAATGGGTAACCACTCAGTGATCCCTTCGACAATCCCAAGAAAGACTGCCTTCAGTAATTCAATAATATACTGTGCCGTTTGCATAATTATCTCCGTTTTTAAATGTTAGCCTTATCACATCAACAATGAATAAGACTCCAAATCGTCCTTCCCATTATATCAAATTAGCAACTGTATTTAAAGACAATCCTGATATACAGTTTTTTCTAGCATCAACTTATTGTCATCAGTCTCAATTTCCTGTAAAATAGTAAGGAATGACATTTTTATAGGAGACATTGTTTCAATGAAAAAAATTATTGTAGCCTGCTTTGCAGCGCTCCTCCTCGTTTTTGGTGGGGTGTCAAGCGCTCAAGCAAACGAGTATCTCCGTGTCGGTATGGAGGCTGCCTATGCACCTTTCAACTGGACGCAGGACGATGACTCAAACGGAGCCGTTCCAATCGAAGGTACTAAACAGTATGCCAACGGTTACGACGTGCAAATCGCTAAAAAAATCGCTGAAGCTCAAGGGAAGAAACCCTTGGTGGTTAAAACAGCTTGGACAGGTTTGATTCCTGCCCTCACTTCCGGCAAGATCAATATGATTATCGCAGGTATGAGCCCAACAGCTGAACGTCGTCAAGAAATTGACTTTTCAGATAGCTACTACCGAAGCGAACCTGTCATGGTTGTCAGCTCAGATGGTGATTATGCCAACGCTAAGACTCTCAAAGACTTCAAGGATGCTAAAATCACAGCTCAACAAGGGGTTTATCTCTATAATTTGATTGACCAAATCCCAGGTGTTAGCAAACAAACCGCTATGGGAGACTTCGGTGCTATGCGCCAAGCCCTTGCATCTGGTATCATCGATGGTTATGTTTCAGAGCGTCCTGAAGCAAAAACTGCCGAAGAAGCTAGCTCAAAATATAAGATGATTACGCTTAAAGATGGTGGTTTCCAGGTTTCAGACGATGACGTCTCCTTGGCCGTCGGTCTTCGCAAAGGAGACAGTCAGCAAATGGAACAAGTCAATAAGGTCCTTGCTGGAATCAGCCAAGAGGAACGTGTCAAACTGATGGATCACATCATTGACATCCAACCTGCAGATAAGACTGATGAGGCTAAAAAAGGAAACTTCTTTAGTCAGATGAGCACTATCATCGCTAAGAACTGGCCACAATTCCTACGTGGTACAGGAATTACCCTTCTTATCTCAATTATCGGTACAGTTGTGGGTACTTTCATCGGTCTTATGATTGGTGTTTACCGCACAGCTCCTAAGGCTGCTAATAAATTTGTAGCCTTGCTCCAAAAACTCTTCGGTTGGGTGCTTAATGTCTATATCGAAGTTTTCCGTGGTACGCCAATGATTGTACAATCTATGGTTATCTACTACGGTACTGCCCAGGCTTTTGGTATCAATATTGACCGTACCCTAGCAGCTGTCTTCATCGTTTCTATCAACACTGGAGCCTACATGAGTGAAATCGTTCGTGGTGGTATCTTCGCTGTAGATAAAGGACAATTTGAAGCTGCTACTGCTCTTGGATTTACCCACGGTCAAACCATGCGTAAGATTGTTCTTCCACAGGTTATCCGTAACATCTTGCCAGCTACTGGTAATGAGTTCGTTATCAATATCAAGGATACCTCTGTTTTGAACGTTATCTCTGTTGTGGAACTTTACTTCGCAGGTAACACTGTCGCAAGCCAAACCTATCAATACTTCCAAACATTCTTTGTTATCGCAGCAATCTACTTTGTTCTTACCTTCACAGTGACACGCATCTTGCGTTATGTAGAACGCCGTTTGGATCAAGATACTTACACACAAGGAGGGGTTCACTAATGACTGAGACGATTTTAGAAATTAAAAACCTCAAAAAATCATACGGAAAAAATGAAGTCCTCAAAGATATCTCCCTCAGCGTCAAAAAGGGTGAGGTTATCTCAATTATTGGTTCTTCAGGTTCAGGGAAATCAACCTTCCTTCGCTCTATTAACCTACTCGAGTCACCTTCAGGTGGTGAAATCCTCTATCATGGGGACAACGTCCTTGAAAAAGGTTACGACCTCACTACCTATCGTGAAAGACTCGGTATGGTTTTCCAATCCTTCAACCTCTTTGAAAACCTTAATGTTTTGGAAAATGCTATCGTAGCTCAAACAACCGTTCTCAAACGTGACCGTAAAGAAGCTGAAAGCATCGCCAAAGCTAACTTAGAGAAAGTTGGTATGGGGGAACAGTACTGGAAAGCTAAACCAAAACAACTTTCAGGGGGACAAAAACAACGTGTGGCCATTGCACGTGCCCTCTCTGTTGATCCAGAAGCCATCCTCTTTGATGAGCCAACTTCAGCCCTTGACCCAGAAATGGTAGGAGAAGTACTCAAGACTATGCAGGAGCTATCTGAAACTGGTTTGACCATGATTATCGTTACCCATGAAATGGAGTTCGCACGTGATGTTTCAGACCGTGTCATCTTCATGGACAAAGGGGTAATCGCTGAACAAGGTAGCCCAGAACAAATCTTTGAAAATCCTAAAGAAGAACGTACCAAGGAATTCCTCAAACGTTTCTTGGGTTAAAAACGAAAAAGTTAAGGTTTCGGCCTTAACTTTTTTAGATTCTCAAACATATAAAAAAACGGCAACTGCCGTTTTTTTGTCTATAATGATTAATTACGACGTGTACGTCTGTCAACGAAACCAAGGAAAGCCAATAGTGTCATGAAGAGACCTACAAGACTGAATCCTGCTGCAGTTGACTCACCTGTTTCTGGCAAGCTATCTGCTTCTTGTACAGGAGCTTGTTTCTCAGCTTTTGTTTGACCATAATTTACAGGAACTTGCGCTACAGTTTGAGCTGCTTGTTCTTGTGTTGTGAGAGCAACAACTTTACCATCTACATCATAAATTGACACTGGTGTAAGACCTTTAGATGTGATTTTAGCAAACTCTTTAGACAATTGTGTTTGACGTTCTTTGTCTGCTTTAGCTTTCATATAGTTATCAAAGGCAGTTTGAACAGTCGTGTATTCGCTCGTTAATTTATCACGCTTAGCTGACAATTCAACAAGTTTCGCACATTCAGTTGAAAGAGCACCTTTAGCTGCAGTAAGTTTAGCAAAGGCTATTGCACGTTCTGCTTTAGCCTTTGCTAGGTTAGCTGAAGCATTTGTAAGGGCGGCTACACGATTCTTAGCAAAAGCCAAAGCTTGGTTAGCTTGTTTCAAGGCTGCTTGTTTTTCAGAAAGGTTAGTCTGAGCAGCTGCCAACTTGCTTGCAGTCGCTTTAAGAGCTGTAAGTTCTGACTGAGTATTTTTAAGTTTCAGAGTTGCTGATTCAGAAGCAACTTTCTTGCTAGCCAAGTCACTTTGAGCTTGATCGTTAGCTTGCTTAGCAGTTTCATAAGCTACTTTTGCAGCTGCTAGATTTGCATTTGAAGATGGCTGAGATTGGCTACCTTCATATGGGTTGGCAATCTTAGTTGTGTCAAAACTACTATCAAAAGAGATAGAATTTTCATTGATATTGTTTACGTGGACATTAAAGGCGCCAGCAACTACACTGAGATCAGTACCAATGTATGTTTCGCCACCATCAGATGTAAGTCCAGCAATAGAACGGGCGTGGTTCCACTCCTGACCATTAAACATGAAGTCAAGCATAGCTTCATAGATATACTCCTTAATCTGGTTAAGAGTAAATGGTCCTGTCAAACCTTGCCAAGTATTAAGATTTTCACCAATATTTACAGTATTAAATGACTTACCAGCACAGGCAAGAGCAGCACTATCGTGTCTACGGTTACTGATAGATTCCCAACCCCAGTTATCTGCCACATAGCCATCTGTAACGCGGTCTGTTGCCATAACACTACCTTTTGATACAGACGTTTCAGTTGTACCAAAAGCTGAACGGATTTGGTTAATCAAGCTTGAAGTATACAATGACAAATCTGTAATTTGAGCTTCGCTAAGCTTGTTCAAGTCGCTGATTGTAATGTTTTTATCCGCTTCATTATCTTGGTATTTATTGTTTTCACGATCACGTTTGTTAACATCCTTCAAGGTTTGTTCAGCTTGATATTTTTCTTCTGCAGTTGATGTTTTTGACTCATAAATCTTAAGAGCACTGATGTACTCTGATGATACTGTGAATTTTTGGCGAATATTAGTTGTTGAAGCTTCTGCTTTTTTCTTAGCTGCTTCAGCAGCAGCAAGAGCGACTGCCTTTTCATTCGCTACTGTTTGTGCAGTTTCATAGGCTGCTTTAGCTTGGTTAGCAGCATTTTGATCTGCAGTCAATTGCTCTTCTTTAGATGAAATAGCAGTAGCTTTTTCCTTATAAGCTGCCTGAGCGGCTGCCAATTCTTCTTGGGCTTTTTTCTCAGCTGCATTTTCAGCTCTGGTTACTTGACCTTGAGCTACAGCAATGTCTTCTAGACTTGCTTCATAGGCTGCTGTTTGTGCCTCTTGCAAGTTAGCATCTGCAGTCGCTAAGTTTGCTTTAGCCTGATTGATAGTCTCTTCGTGATTAGCGACTACTGACTCTTGATGCGATACCGCTTGACTTGCAGCATTTGCTTGTTCCCTAGCCGTTTCTACTTGTGATTGAATTGGGATAGCTTGTGTAGCTGTCGATGACACTGATGCTGTTGTTGAAACTTGACCATTTGTCGTTACCTCATCAGCTTTAGCAACTGAAGCAGAAACTGCAAGTGCTGCAATTCCAGCTGTCGCCAAAACCTTTTTATTCATAAGACGAACTCCTTTTTTATTAAAAATCACTACCATATAATAATATTTTAAGAGTATGAAGACAGGATGCTATCTTCTAATTTTTTAA
>NZ_CABQHE010000004.1:0-161550 GCF_902463925.1 uncultured Streptococcus sp.
GATTGAGTATCTCCCTCAATTTTTTTCATTTTGTATATGAATGACCATTCAGGACGTATAGCCACTTTTTGGGACGCTGGCTTTTAAATGACTATCAGTGTGCTATACTAAAGATGTGATTGAAAAATTAGTTGAAAGAAATAAGGAGGTTTTCTTAATGACAGGACTTAAATGGTTTGCAGGAGGCAAAGAGAGACGAAAACAAGCAGTAGCTATCATCGATGAAGTAATTGAAACTATTGGAGATAAGCCAGATTATGCTGATTTGAAGCAGGTCCTGCACTCCTACCGAACGGAACTTGCAGACTCTCGTTCAGCCACTCCCTATATCTTAAGCAGGATGTCACTGGAAATATCCGAAGTGGTCAGAAAAGACCAGCTAACCTTGTTTCCCTTTATCGAGGAGCGAATGGCAGAGTTGCGAAAATTGCTAGCGATTCGTTATGGCTATTGATGTCATTAGGGAGGATTTCTTGGTTTTAAGGTTGAGTTGTCCATTGAGAAAAGGAAGATGGAGCAAAAAGGTTCTTTTCCAATCTGTTGAGGAGCAGAGAAAGAACCTTAAGTCCTAGTTATGATTATGACAAGCGGACAAGTGATTGTGATAAAAGGTGAGTGCGATGCCTTATCTTAACCGACTTCGTTCAGGAAAGTTACTTTATTTACAACTCATGGTTGTTGCCTAAGGTTTGATAGATGGTAATATTGGTTTAGAATTATTATATAATGGTTCTTCTTTCTTATTTTAGTTACCCCTGGGTTTGGTTTCCTTACTGTGTCTGACCTACCTACCAGTGTTCATCGGACGAGAGCTTGACCGTCGTCCACTTGAGGAACGACAGTTTACTCCTAAACAAATTTACGCTGGTATGGGCTTGGCACATTTGGCTATTATTTTAGCTGGTATTTATCGTTTGCTGACGGTGAGAGGTGCCGAATGGCGCCTAATCATTATTGTTGTGATTGTTTTGGATATTTGTTTACTAGCTTTTCTGACACCTAGAGTGCTTAAAATCATTAAACAAAGTGAACGAGGTTAGAATGGCAGTTTATGATAGACACGCCTATAAAAATAGCGAGGCTGTAAGTGCTTATCTATGCTTTTGTAACTTTGTAGGTATTGTGAAAACTTTCTGTTTGAGAGAAGTGTGAGGTTTCAGTTTTATGTCAAAAAATCTACATGCTCTTACGGCCATTGTTTTGTCCCAATTGCTTATTGAGTGGATGGGATTCTTTTTAGGTATTCCTCTTAGTAAGATTCTGGTTTTAACAGTACTTAGCAGTCTAGCAGAGATCTTGATGCATCTTTTCCTAAGCAAAAAATCTAAAGTTGCTTTGAGTGATAAAGAGATATGGCATCAATACTTTTTATTCGTTAAGAAGACACTCTGGCTTTCCATTTTGTTTGTTGGAATTTTTCTTTTTTATACGTTGACTAAATCTGACAGCTTTATGCTTTATTTTTACTGGCATATCTTTGTGTTATTCCACCGTCTTGGCTACATCATTTGTTTAAATAATATTAAAATAAATCGTAAAAATTGAAGCCTAAATCTTGTTTATTTCCACACAATCAAAAAATCCCATGGGAGTTCTCATCCTATGGGATTTTTGCGATAAAGACTAATAAGGCAATGTCATCTGACTTTGGCTTAGGTCCACAGTCAATTCATAGTCACTATTATCACGAATAGTGTGCTCAAAGTCTGTGGTATAGAGGACCAGTCGGAGTTTGTCGCCCTTGTTAAGTTTGTAGATGGTTGGTTGCAAATCCAAACCGATAGTCATCCATTTGTTTGGAGTGACATTCTCAATGCTAAGGAGGTTCTTGCGATTTTGCAGATTAAGGTGTCCTTTGGTAATGACACGGTATTTTGCCTGCTTGAATGGCAATTCGCGTAAGGCTTCTTCCTTGAAGAGACGGCCGTTATCTAAATTCATACGTTTGAGTGCGGGAATAGGTGCGAGATACTTCTTATCACCCATTTCTAGAACTTGGGCCGAGATGAGACCACGGTTTGTACTAGACTTAACCTTGAGCTCAAGGTGGACACGACCATTGATTTGGATATCTTGATCCAGTTCAAAGTCCAAGGTAATGGCATTGGCTTTGTCTGCAAAGAGGTCATCCTTGAAGCTTTGGTAAGCTTTACAATATTTGTTGAAGGTTTCCTCTTCATAATGGTTAGCGATGCTAGCTTCAGTCTCACCAAGATGAATGTTTTTACCATTGTCGTGTCCAAAGTTATCGAGAACTTTCCAGGTCTGTTCAGACTGGTTGTTTTGCCAGATGACTGTAGGCAGTGTGTAGCCATTATCCAAACCAAGGAGTTTCTGACAAATCAAGGCGTTCATACTTTCTCGGAAGTCGATAGACTGCCAAGCATTCATGTAAACGTGGGTACCATTGTGGAAGAAGAGGTGTTTGTCAAGAGAGTCTGGAAGAGCATTGAACATTTGATAGACGTTAATCGGTTTGACATTCCAGTCTTGGCTACCATGTGTAAAGACAACAGTAGCTTTGACACGGTCCGCGAACTGCACATAGTTACGGTCATGCCAGAATTGGCTATAGTCCCCATGTTTACGATCAATAGCTGTGCTTAGCTCATTGAGGTAGGCCTGGTAGTCTTTTTGGTGGCGTAGGTATTCTCCAGCTAATAGGGCACGAGAATAAGTGAATTCAGTCAAGGTATCGAGATCCTCACCAGGGTAGCCTCCAGGACTAACGAGGAGTCCATTTTCACGATAATAGTCGTACCAAGAAGAAATACCCGCTTCAGCAATAACCATCTCCAAACCGTCAACGCCAGTTGTAGCAAGGGCGTTGGACATGGTACCCAAGTATGAAAGTCCAGTAGTAGTCACCTTACCAGAAGCCCAATCAGCAGTGATGGTGTGCTGTCTGCTACGACTAGTAAAGGCGCGTGCACGACCATTGAGCCAGTCAATGACAGCTTTGTAGGCCAGAACTTGTTGATAGTCTCCAGAGGTCATGAAACCTTCCGAGTTGAAAGTACCGACACCAGATACATAGATAGAAGCCACACCACGAGCCAACATGTAATCGTTAAGTGTATAGGTATCAGTGTGAGCAAAACGCTCCTGAGCCTTCGTGACAGGATTGATAGGCGTAAGATCTGCCTCTGGTGTCTTGATTTCTGGTTGGCTAAGGGAGATTTCACCTGCTGGTTTGACGAGCAAGTCTCCCTCCATCTTGTGGGTGAGCTTATCAGAGGCAGGTTCATTAGTCCCTTGTTGATAAGGACTTGCGGTCATCATGGCTGGAACCGGGAAGTCCACATTAGGACGTAAGATGGTTACCTTGACCAAGTCTAACTGTCCATCCTTATCGGTATCTACAGGAGTCTCGACATAAACCACTTCACGGTGAAGTTGATTGGTGTCAAATGTGGCCAAGCTCTTACCATTAAAGAAGACGTAGTCATTGCTTACAGGGATCAAATCCTGAGCTACTAACTGATCAATTAAGGTATTGCCAGACTGTTTGCGTGTTGCTAGCAATTGATGGAGGTTATTAAGGCTACCATCAAAAGTGATTGGAAAGGCCATTTTCTCTAGGAAAGCAGCACTGTCTGTAAAGTCCACATTAGGGACAAATCCTAGCATTTGAAGAGCTACCAAACCAAAGACTTTAGCAGTCAAAGGACGGTCTGATTGGAAGAAGGTTAGGAGATCAGTATCTGAATCGGCAATCCAGCTTTTCAGAGACAAATCAGTATCTTCAAAGAAAAGGAAGTACTTGCGAACAAATGATTCAAAATTGGCTTTGGCACTAGCATCTAGAGAAACTTCAAACCCCAAAGAACGGAGCTCTTGACAAGCAATTTCAGGACTAACAGGGATGTAACTAAACTGGTTAAATTTCATATTTAAAAACCTCAAAAATAATACGTAAACATTCCAGAAATATCTTTACATCAGACATTATACTTGATAAAATGATAGATGTCTAAATTATTGTAAAATCGAAAGGAAATAAAGAGACAAATGAATGATTTTCTAAAAGAAGCGTTCACCAGTGAATGGGTTTTGAAATACCTCACTGAGTTTATTGCGACTGCTTTTCTAGTAGCACTTGGTAATGGTGCTGTTGCTAATGTTGAGCTTAAGGGAACAAAAGGTAACAAATCTGGTTGGATTGTAATCGCCTTTGGTTATGGTTTTGGTGTTATGATGCCAGCTCTTATGTTTGGTGATGTTTCTGGTAACCACATCAACCCTGCTTTCACCCTTGGACTTGCTGCATCTGGATTGTTCTCATGGGTAGGCGTTCCTGGATACCTTGTTGCACAACTTCTCGGTGCCTTCCTAGGCCAAGCTATTGTGGTTTGGGTTCACCAGCCTTACTATGTACAAACTGAGAATCCTAACAATATTCTCGGTACCTTCTCAACTATCTCAGCAGTTTACGATCATGACAACACTCCAGAAAATCGTAACCGTGCATGTCTTAACGGTTTTGCCAATGAGTTTGCAGGTTCATTCCTTCTATTCTTTGGTGCTCTTGCCTTGACTAACAACTACTTTGGTCACAAGCTTGCCCAACAAGCTCTTGCTGCTGGTTACACTAAAGAAATGGTTGATGCACAATTCCATGGATCGCTTGAAACAGCTCACATCGGTGTTGGTTTCTTGGTTGCCGCTTTAGTTCTTTCATTCGGTGGACCTACTGGACCAGCCCTTAACCCAGCCCGTGACTTGATGCCACGTCTTCTTCACCACCTTTTGCCAACATCAGTTCTTGGTGAGCACAAAGGTGATTCTAAATGGTGGTATGCTTGGGTTCCAGTTGTAGCGCCAATCCTTGCAGGACTTTTGGCAGTATTCTTGTTCAAAGCTCTCTACCTTTAATCAATAACCAAAAATCTGAAGCATTGTCTTCAGATTTTTTTATGCCTAAAATTTGAAAGTAGCAAAAACTGAGAAAGTTTTCTAAGTCACATCGGATTAGTCATTACTAGAATGGTAGCACCTAAGGTGAAAACATTCCATAGGATATGAAGCGAGATAGTCGATGATAGATTTTCTCTTTTTTGGTAGACTATAGAGAGAGCCAAGCCCATTCCAATATAGAGGAAGAGGTGGGCAAGGTTGGTAGGCATATGGAATAGGAAAAAGAGACCGGTACTTACTAAAGCAGTAACTATTGAATAAGGAGCAAACTAAGAGCAAACCGACTTACGAAAGAGTAGTTCTTGCAAGAAGGCAGTAATCATCATGCTAATGGTTACTGGGAGGATAGACGTTGTCGTAAGAGTTCTTTGAAGTTCTGCATGGTAGTTGGTGTGGGTCAGTAGCATAAGATTGCTCCCAATAACTCTCATCAAAAAATAAGAACAAAACCCCAAGTAGTAAAAAGAATCCCTGATAGGTATGTCTAAACGCCAAATGATTGACGAAAGTTTTCAGAGTCTTTATTATATTCTAAAATGAGGAAATAGCTACTCAAAAAGTGAATAAACTATAATGTTTTTCACAATTTATGCGAAAGAAAGTGAAAAAAATTACAATCCTGTTTTTTCTTAGGAAAATTCTTGTCACACAGACTCTTTTTGGATAAAATAGTAAAGAATGGAGGGTGCCATGACGCAATCAGGGAATTTTAAGTTTCACACACCAATTTTTCGTGTGAATAATAGACAAGAAAATATCGATTTTTACCAAAATACGTTAGGATTTAAGCTTTTGACTGAGGAAAATGCTCTTGCTGTCTTCACTGACTGGGCAGAACGTAACTCACTTTTTGTAATTGAGGAGTCTCCAGCTTACCGTTGCCGTGCAGTTGAAGGTCCTAAGAAAATTAATAAAGTGGTCATTAAGGTTTCAAATCCACTTGAGATTGAGTACCTTTTGGCGCGTGATGATCATCAAGCTAAGGCTATTTTCCAAGGTGAAAATGGTTACGCTTTTGAGACTATCTCACCAGAAAATGGTCTTATTTTGGTGCATGCCGAAGATGATTTGTCAACTCTAAAGACAGTCGAGTATGCAGATGTGGAAGAAAATGAAGACTTTAAAGGTGTTTCAGACTTTACCGTTCAGTCTTTGACTTTGAATGTTGTGGATACGGTTAAAGCAGCCTTCTTCTATGACAATCTTTTTGGTGAAGAACTACCTTTATCTATTCACTTTGAAAAGGCAGAAGGTCCTGACCTTCAAGTAACTCCTGATCAAACTTGGGATTTGGAAATTCTCGAGTTTAAGGTGGCAGAGGACTATGACTTAGTTGCCTTGCATGATAAACTTGAAGAGGAACAGTTCTCAAGTTACTTGGATAGCAAAGGACACCTACTTGCATTGACTGATATGAGTAATATTGAGGTTTGGCTAACAAAATAATGACTGATTTTCAACAAACATTAGCAACAATTACAGACTACATCAAGGCTGACATCTTTCCGGGTGCCAGCCTTGCACTTTATGATGGACAAGATTGGCAGGAGCACTACCAAGGGACTCAGGATGGAAAGAATCCGGTAGTTCCAGGACTAACCTATGATCTAGCTAGTGTCTCTAAGGTGGTGGGAGTTGGGACTCTTTGTATCTTCTACTTACAGTCAGGAAAACTGGGTTTGGATGAGAAGTTCTCCATCTATTATCCTGAAGTAGCAGACCAGACGCTAACCCTTCGTCAGCTTCTTTCTCATAGTAGCGGAATTGATCCTTTTATTCCAAATCGTGATGAATTAGACCAAAAGGGCTTGATTGCTGCAATAAACGCCATCAAAGTTAAGGCTGATAAACCTTTCTTGTATACAGATATTAATTTTATTCTCCTAGGTTTGATGCTTGAGAAAGTCTCTGGACAAACACTGGATAAGCTTTTTGACTCCGAAATTTTCCAACCGTTTGGTATGTCTGAAACAGGGTTTGGGCCAGTTGACCTTGCTGTTCCAACTGTTGAGGGAATTCCGGGAGGAACTGTTCATGATCCCAAGGCTCGAGTGCTCAAAGAGCACTCAGGTTCAGCAGGTCTCTTTTCAACCCAAAAGGACTTGGAAATCTTTGTTAACCATTATTTGAAGGATGATTTTTCTAAAAATCTGACGCAAAATATCAGTCAATCCAAGAAGGAGCGTAGTGTCGCATGGGACCTTCAAGGCGATTGGATTCTTCATACTGGTTATACAGGTACCTTTGTGCTTATCAATATCCCAGCTCAACGTGCAGCTATTTTCCTCAGTAATCGTACCTATTACAAGGATGAGAGGACTCAATGGATCAAGAACAGAGATGCTTTGATTGAGATAATGAAGAAGGAGTTGGTTTGTGGAACGGTCGAGTAGACACTCTAAGAAAAGAAAGCTTGTCTCTTGCTTTTTTGGTCTACATGGAAATTTTGCCCCTTCTTTTTATAGGGGTGAAATACTGGAAAAAATCACAGAAATATTAAAAGCAGGAGAAAATGTGGCAGTTCTTGCTATCGAGCATAGCTATTCTATATTTTCAACAAAAGAAGAAGCTTAAGCAGTTGACTTACTGCTTAAGCTTTTTTACTTACTAAGGATTTTTCAACCGTGATGTGTTGGATACCAGCTTCTTCGAAGATTTGGCCGACTTCTTGATAGCCATTATTGAGATAGAACTTAAGTGCCCCTAGTTGAGCATGGAGAGAAATAGATTTGAAGCCCTGCTCTTGAGCGAAATCTTCAGCCTCTTTTAGGAGGATGCTACCCAGACCTTGACCTTGGTAGTCGTCAAGCACGGCCATGCGTTGGAGTATAACTTGTGTTAAGTCTATGTTAGGAAGTAGGCGTACGGTTGCTGTAGCCTGGCCCTTGTCATCATAGAGGACAAAGTGAATGCAGTAGGCTTCATTGGCATCGATCTCGATGGAGCGCGGAACTCCTTGGCCCTTAACGAAAACGGTGTTTCGAATAGCCACAGCATCTAGATAAGTCTCTGAAAGTGTATCTCTTGTATGTTTGATAATCATAGGAATAGTGTAGCAAAGATTTTACTCTATCGTCAATGAGAAAAAGCGTGATAAGAGGAGTAGTCACCAAGCTTTTGATAGGTTTTATTCTTTAATGTTTCGGCCGTTTGCATCTTGGATAGGACGGTTGTTTTCAAATCCAAGAGTTTGGGTGAATTCTTCCACCTGTTCCTTACTGACAGTTTCTTGGCTTCTGAAGACAATCCAGTTAACGCCTTCAGTACAAGGCAATGTTATCAATGAGCCTTCAAAGTTGTAATAGTCCTTGTTTTCAGGATAGAAATCATCAAGTAAGATAGCCTGAGATAAATCCGTTTCAGTATTAGTGGCTTGAGGCATTTTATCCCAGATTAATTGCAAGGCTTGGTTTTTATCTCCATAGTTATTGAGAACTGAGACAACTGTGATTTTTTCATTATCCATCTTGTAGACGAAATGCCCTTCAAGAAGATAGGTTTTGCTATCTATTTCATTCTCAACTTGGCCTTCTGATTCTTGATTATTAAGGTTTAGTTCTGGGAGATCAACGTCCTCAGCTCCGGTGATATTAATGTGGGATTGTTCCTTACCCGCCTTGCTGAGTTTATAATCTTTAGAAAGGTCACCCCAATGTTCAGGAGCAGTTTTACCCGTATAGCCCCATTGGACCTCTTGAGACTTAGAGGTTTTACTTTGAGTTTCAGACTGGCAGGCTACGAGTAGGATGGTACTGGCTATAAGAGACAATAATCCAATTAGCTTAAAACTTTTCTTAGTTATAATCCCTAGATGCTTTTATTTTATAGCTAATATGAAAGAAAGTAAATTATAGTTTATTTAGAAAATTATAATTAAAAAATAAGTGTTTTACAAAAAGAAAAGAACTCGCTATTGCGAGCTCTTTATTCATTTTATCCCAAAGCGTCATCCATTGAAAGAACTTCGTGGAAGACACGTTGTGTCAATTCAGTTTTTTGTTCTGGAGTGAGGTATTTAGTGTTTACACAGTATCCAGAGATACGCACGATAACATCTTCACCGCTCATGATCTTTTCATAAACATCTGACAAGTCCATAACGTTCAAGTTAACGTGTTGTCCACCGTTTTCGAAGTATCCGTCAAGGATTGTTACCAAGTTGTCGACTTGTTCGTCACGAGTTTTACCAAGAGCACGAGGTGATACTTGAGTTGTCAATGAGATACCGTCAGCAGCATAACCGAAGTCAAGGCTAGAAAGTGAGTTCAAGTTCTGCAACCAACCACCTTTAGCTTTGTTAGATGGGTTAGCACCTGGTGAGAAGAATTCCAATTTAGACAAGTTCACTGAACCATCTTCGTTGAGGTATACCCCTTTGTGAACTGGAGAGTTACCAGTTTGTTTAGAGTAAGCAACGTTAGAAGTGATTGTAAGAAGTGAAACTGTAGCTTCTGCATCTTTGTAGAGTTTGTGGCTACGAAGACGAGTAGTGTAAGCTTCGATCAACCATTCTGCCAATTCGTTTGAACGTGGGTCATCTTCACCCCAACGTGGGTATTCACCGATTGTTTCGTAGTCGTAGATGTAGCCATCTTCGTCACGGATTGGTTTAACTGTAGCGTATTTGATTGCTGACAATGTATCAACAGTATTTGCGAAACCACAGATACCGAATCCCATGTTAGCACGTTGTTTAGTTGGTAAGAAGGCCATTTGAACAGCTTCGTAGTTGTACTTATCAGTCATGTAGTGGATGATGTTAAGGGCATCTACGTAAGTGTCAGTCAACCAGTCAAGAGATTTTTCGAAGTTAGCTTTAACAGTGTCAAAGTCAAGAACTTCATCACGGACTGGATCGATGTCAAATACTTTGTAGTCTTTATGAACATCGTCGTAACCACCGTTCAAACCAGTAAGAAGGGCTTTAAGAACGTTAACACGAGCACCGAAGTATTGGATGTTGTGGCGTTGTTCTTCGTTTTCTGGGTCAAGTGGTGATACACAACATGAGATACAGCTCATTTCACCGTATCCGTCTTTAGCCATAGTAGTCACCCCTTCGTATTGGATAGAAGAGTGTTTGTGAGACATTGACATACAATAACGACGGAAAGCGTATGGCAATTTGTCAGTCCAAAGAACTGTCAAGTTTGGTTCTGGAGAGTTACCGATGTTGTCAAGAGTGTTCAAGAAACGGTAGTCCATCTTAGTAACACGGTGACGTCCGTCAGCACCCATACCAGCCATAGAAGTTGTGATGAATGTTGGGTCACCTGAGTACAATTGGTCGTAAGCTTTTGTACGAGCAAATTTAACTGTACGAAGTTTCATAACGAAATCATCAACGAATTCTTGGATTTCTGATTCAGTGTAAGTACCACGAGCAAGGTCACGTTCTGCGTATACGTCAAGGACGATTGGCACACGACCAAGTGAAGTAGCGGCACCGTTGATTACACGACATACTGCCATGAAGGCGATGTTTGTCCATTGGATAGCTTCTTTAGTATCGAAGGCTGGACGACGAACATCTACACCGTAAAGGTCACCAAGGCGAACAACATCTTGAAGTGCTTGGTATTGAAGGTTAACTTCTTCACGAAGACGGATAGTTTCTTCGTCGATTTCTTTGATAGCATTCCAGTCGTTAACTTTTTCTTGCATCAAGTAGTCAGCACCATAAAGGGCAAGACGAGCGTAAACCCCGATGATACGTCCACGTGAGTAAGCATCTGGAAGACCAGTAACTGTGTGAGCGTGACGTGCACGACGGATGTTTGAAGTGTAAGCACGGAAGATACCGTCATTAACTGTAGTTACGTATTTAGTGAAAATTTCGTGTACAGCTGGATCTGGTTCATAACCGTGTTCTTTCAAAGCAGTTTCTGCCATACGGATACCACCTTTAGGCATGAAGTTCAATTTGAAGAGCTCATCATTTTGAATACCATAGATAAGTTCATCTTCTTTTGAAATGTATCCTGCGTCAATGTCAGCGATTGAAGTTGGACGAGTATCCATTGGGAAGCGTCCTTCAGCTTCATAGCCTGCTTTAGTTTCATCTACGATTTTTTTAATTTTTAGAGAGCGTTCAGTTGGTCCTGCAAGGAAGCTTTCATCACCATCATAAGGTTTGTAGTTTGCTTGAACGAAACGTGAAACACTAGCTTTTTCTTTCCAGTCAGTTCCTTTAAAGCCTTCCCATGCTTTTTCAAAAACATCTGTGTTAGTTTTAACCGTTGCCATATTTGGTTCTCCTATAATTCTAGTAACAAATCATCTGTTACATTCTCTAAAAGTATTCTATCACACAGTAACCGCTTACACAACTTTAAAACTGCGTTTTTAGAGACATTCTTTTATAATACAGTTTCGAAAATGAAAAATCTGTATTATAAATTTCTGTTTTTTGATAGATTTTGTTATCATAAGGGGAGAATGCTTTGTAGTCCCAAAGTTTTATGTGAAAAGCTTTACAGTGAGATAAATCTGAGAAAGGAGGCAGGGAGCCATGTTAGAGTTTCCTCTAATAAATGATACCAGTCGGAAAATCATCCATATTGACATGGATGCCTTTTTTGCTCAGGTCGAGATGAGGGATGACCCCAGTCTTAAGGACAAACCGGTTATTATCGGTCACGATCCCAGAAAAACAGGAGGTCGTGGTGTGGTGTCTACTTGTAATTACGAGGCTAGAAAATATGGTGTCCATTCAGCCATGTCTTCTAAGGAAGCCTATGAACGTTGTCCTAATGCTGTCTTTATCTCAGGAAATTATAGTCATTACAGAGAGGTGGGGATGCAAATTCGTGAGATTTTTAAACGCTATACCGACTTGGTAGAGCCCATGTCTATCGATGAAGCCTATCTTGATGTGACGATAAATAAGCTTGGTATCAAATCGGCGGTTAAAGTAGCTAAGCTTATCCAGTATGATATTTGGCAGGAACTTCACCTGACTTGTTCAGCAGGCGTTTCCTATAATAAATTTATTGCCAAACTAGCCTCTGATTTTCAAAAGCCTGCTGGTTTGACGGTGGTACTTCCAGAGGAGGCTCAGGAATTTTTGGAAAAGCTACCTATTGAAAAGTTTCATGGTGTTGGTAAAAAGTCAGTTGAGCGTCTTCATGACATGGATATATACATCGGTGCCGATCTTTTGAAAATTCCTGAGATAACCTTAATAGACCGCTTTGGCCGTTTTGGTTTCGATCTCTTTCGAAAGGCTAGAGGCATTTCCAATAGCCCAGTAAAGCCTAACCGTGTCCGTAAATCTATCGGAAGTGAGCGAACCTATGGTAAGCTCCTGTATAATGAAGATGACATCAAGGCTGAGTTGACTAAGAATGCTAGACGGGTAGCGGAAAGTGCCCAGAAAAATAAAAAAGTCGGTCGTATCATTGTTATCAAGGTTCGTTATTCGGACTTTTCAACCCTAACCAAACGTATGACCTTGGACAAATCGACCCAGGACTTTGACACCATCGAAAGGGTTTCCCATAGCATTTTTGATCAGCTAGACGAAAATAGCAGTGGTGTTCGACTGTTGGGTGTTACGCTGACAGGTTTGGAAGATCAAGAAGGTAGACAGTTAGACTTAGACGATTTAGCGTGACTATATTATAGTAGAGTTTTGACTTGTTACGTTGCCAGTTGACCTTAAAGCATTATCAGACCTGTGCTATCTTAATTAGTAAGTAATAGAAATGGGGTAATAAAAGTAATGAAAAAGTTTTTACCTACCTGTGCTTGACTTTAACAACCTTCTTGATTCTTGTAGCCTGTACTTCAAATAAGCCAGTTAAAAAGAAAAAAACGAATCAACTTCGACATAACGTGTCAAGACGAATGCGACGATTTTGATTGATATCATGCTTGGAAAATTAAGTAACAGTTTTTCAAAACTATACAGAAAAAATTATGAAACAGGACCGAAACGAATGTCTTTAAAAAACAGGTTGCAGTCACTATTGAAGAGAAGAAATTCACGCCTGAAGAAAATGACACCTATAAGTACATCGAAGGCTATGATGCTAAGGCACCAATTCAAGTGTTTTCAAAGTTTCTCAGGGTACGCCGTAATATGATTAGCAAGATTCAGGACTATAAACTGAAGGATGTTAAAGTCAAGGAAAATGAAGCAACAGTGACTGTTACTTTACGCTCTGTTAATGTCCATGGAGCTGAAGCTGCTGTTCGTACTCTCCTCATGAGTCTCTATGGTATTAATATTGACAAGTTGAAGCACTGGAACCAATCTGATAAGAGTAATGATGAAAAGGGTAAGATCAAAGATCTCACAACGAAGTTCCTTTAGGGTGAAAACTTTAACGGTGATTTAACGCCATTTAAGAATATTGATAAAGAATTGTTCTATATACCTTTGACAGGTGCAGATAATTTGGAAAGAACCTTCAAATTTACCGAAGATAATGGGGGCAACTGGACTATCTCTACAAAAGATTATAAAGAACTTGTCGAGGCTCTGATTGGCCATGATGAATCAGGAATTAAAGCCGTTTACGCCGAACGTATCCATAAGAATTTGTCAGACTATCAACCTGAAGATAGTAGCGACTCAAGTAATAAGTTAAAGATAAAAAGAGTTATCACTGATGTGGCAGCTCTTTTCTATCTTGTTATTTCTAGCCTTATCCCTATAACCTTTATCTATCACCTCTTAGGTTTTTATTATTAGACGAGTTTGGATGAAGATGGTAAACTGTTATCACTAACTATTAATGAAAGTATCGAGGATTATAGATATGAAAAAATGGCTTGCAGGCATAGGGATTCTTGGCTTGTCGGTTTTGACTTTGGCAGCTTGTGGAAACAAAAATGACAGTAAGGCATCTGGTGAAAAGCAGACGATTACTGTTGCGACTGACTCTGATACGGCACCTTTCACTTTTAAAAAAGGTGATGACTTCAAGGGTTATGATATTGATTTGGTCAAGGCTATTTTCAAGGATTCGGACAAATATGAGGTCAAGTTTGTAACGACACCTTTTGATTCCATCTTGACAGGGGTGGATTCTGGACGTTATCAGATTGCAGCTAATGACTTCAACTACAATGAAGAACGTGCACAGAAATATAGTTTTTCAGATCCGATTTCACGTTCTAACTATGCAATTACCAGTGCTGAGGGTACCAAGTATACTAGCCTAGACGATTTGTCTGGTAAGACGACAGAGGTGCTTCCTGGCTCTAACTACGCTCAGTTGCTTGAAAATTGGAACCACGCCAATGCGGACAAGACACCAATTACAATCAACTACGCTTCTAGTTCAACTGGTCTTTCAACGCGTGTTCAACACATTCAAGAAGGAAAAATTGATTTTATCCTTTACGATGCCATTTCGTCTGAGTACATTGTTAAAGATCAAGGCTATAAGTTGGCTGTAAACAAGATTAAAGACGATATCGGTATGAAGACTGATGGACTTGAATATCTTCTTTTCTCAAATGATAAGCAAGGTAAGGAACTCAAGACTTTTGTCAATAAGCGTATCAAAGAGCTCAAGAAGGATGGAACCCTTGCCAAACTCAGTAAGGAATACTTCGGTGGCGATTACGTCAGTGATTTGAAATAAGATGGTTAAAAGGTGAGACCGCTGTCTCAGCTTTAGATCGAAAACAAAGTTTTCTTTTGAGGCTTTCCTTAGGTAACAACGGACGTCAGTGACCTTCTTCGAAGTTTCATGACTAAGTTTTAAGCCTAAGGATTTAAAACTTCCGAACACCTGACACTTTAATGTTTCAGGTGTTTTTCTCACGGCGGAAAGCCTTGGTTTATGCTTACTTTGTTCCTAAAATAAGGATTCGTTGAGAGAAATTCTCAAAAATCTGTTTAAACCTCAACAAGATAGTGTTATCAGTGATATGATTTCCTTATCACTATGATAAGAAAAGACTATTTCACAGACTTTCCGAGTCGTGCTAAAATGAATATTATAAAATTTATGATAAGATATTAGGACGGTTAGCACTAGGCTAACCGACTTTTTTAGAAAGAAAGGGCAACATTGTGAAAAAGAGTATCGAAGCATTTAATCGGTCACCTTGGTATCTCCAAGTTATCATTGGTTTAATTGGTTTGGCAGTAGTTGTTGCTTTGGCTATTCCCGTATCATGGTTAGTGGAGATTCTTTGGAGTTATATTTTGCAATTGGTTACAATTGTCTTCAAATGGATTTCATCTTGGATGCCAGCTGGTAAGCTCTTCTCATGGAAGGCTGTCTTTGATGCGGTTCCTCAGATTGTAGAACGCTTGCCTTTAACCTTGGGCTTGACCATTGCAGGTGCCTTCTTTGGATTGATTTTGGCCCTCGTCTTTGCGGTTGTTAAGATTAATCGAGTTCGTATCCTTTATCCGATTCAAGCTGTTTTTGTGAGTTTCTTGCGCGGGACACCGATTCTTGTCCAACTCATGTTGACCTACTATGGTATTCCACTCTTCCTTCGTTACTTGAATGGTGAATTCGGATTAGATTGGAATATTAATGAGATTCCACCAGCTATCTTCGCTATTACAGCCTTTGCCTTTAACGAAGCGGCTTACATGAGTGAAACTATTCGTGCGGCAATTCAGGCTGTTGATGCTGGGGAAATCGAAGCTGCCCGTTCTCTTGGGATGACATCAGCACAGGTTTACCGTCGTGTCATTATTCCAAATGCGGCTGTTATTGCGACACCAAGTTTGATTAACAGTTTGATTGGTTTGACTAAGGGAACATCACTTGCCTTCAGTGCTGGTATCGTCGAAATGTATGCACAGGCTCAAATCCTAGGTGGTGCTGACTATCGTTACTTTGAACGTTATATCTCAGTAGCTCTTGTATACTGGGTAATCTCAATCTTGATTGAAAACATTGGTCGTTCAGTTGAAAATCATATGGCTATTAAGGTTCCTGAAGCGACTGACATTTCTGGAATTGGAGGTGACCGCTAATGATTAGCATCAAAAATTTGACCAAGGAATTTTCAGGGCAAAAGGTTCTCGATGGCATTGATATTGATATTGAAAAAGGTGAAGTTGTCGCTCTTGTTGGTGCCTCTGGTGCAGGGAAGTCGACTATCCTTCGTAGCTTGAACTATTTGGAACAGCCTGATTCTGGTACAATTATCATTGATGATTTTAAGGTGGATTTCGAAACAATTACCAAAGAGCAAATCCTTACCCTTCGTCGTAAGTTGGCCATGGTTTTCCAACAGTTTAACCTCTTTGAACGTCGTACAGCCTTGGATAATGTTAAGGAAGGTCTTAAGATTGTTAAGAAACTTTCTGACGAAGAAGCTACTAAGATTGCGAAAGAAGAACTCGCTAAGGTTGGGCTTTCTAATCGTGAAAATCACTACCCACGCCACTTGTCAGGTGGTCAAAAGCAACGTGTGGCCTTGGCCCGTGCCCTTGCCATGAAGCCTGATGTGCTCTTGCTTGACGAACCAACATCTGCTCTTGACCCTGAGTTGGTTGGTGAGGTTGAAAAATCAATCGCTGATGCGGCTAAGTCAGGTCAAACCATGATTTTGGTCAGTCACGACATGAACTTTGTTTATCAAGTGGCTGATAAGGTGCTTTTCCTTGAAAAAGGTCATATCCTTGAACAAGGAACACCTGATGAAATCTTTAACCATCCAAAAGAAGAGCGAACAAAAGAATTTTTCGCTTCTTATTCAAAACAATACCTTTAAGATGGGATTTTTGTTACAATAGAAAAGGTGGTGGGATAGGACTACATTTTTAGTTTATAGTCAAAGTCCCACAAGGATGATTAGTCGCCTTTGAATACTTCAAAGGCGACTAAGGAGTCCAATCAGATACTACACCGCGCAGTTATTACTATTCGGATTCAGAGGTTGGAGAATATTGTCTCAGCCTTTTCTATTTTTTACTTTAGGATGATTTATGTTATTAAATATTTTTAAATTTTATCTCTTAGGCCTTGTGATTGCTTTCTTTGTTTGCTTGGTGCTTGGTGCCCTTTGGCTTGGATGGCGTGCCCTACGTCGTGCAGACAAAACCGTTAAGGAGCGTCAAGGTGCCCTCTATGATGCTATTATGATGTCGATGGTTTCGATTCCAGTATTAGCATTTGCTTTTATGGCGATTCTTATCGTACTGAATGCATAATTCTAGCTTTGTTGGCACATTAGGTGTAAGATATCTCTACAAGAAAATCATATAAGGAGTTACTCATGTACGATACAATTGTTATTGGAGCTGGTCCTGCGGGAATGACTGCAGCACTTTATGCAGCCCGTGCCAACCTTAAAGTGGCAACTTTGGAGCAAGGTGCTCCTGGCGGACAGATGAATAACACGTCCGAAATTGAAAATTACCCTGGTTTTGAAAGTATTTCTGGTCCAGAATTATCAATGAAGATGTTTGAACCATTGGAAAAATTGGGCGTTGAAAATCTTTACGGTATCGTGTCTGGTATCGAAGACAAGGGTGATTATAAAGTTGTCAAAACTGGTGACGAGGAGTACCAAACCAAGACAGTTATCATTGCGACTGGTGCTAAACACCGCCACATTGGTGTTGCTGGTGAAGAAGAGTACAACAGCCGTGGGGTATCTTACTGTGCGGTGTGTGATGGTGCATTTTTCCGTAATCAAGACCTCTTGGTTGTTGGTGGTGGAGACTCTGCTGTTGAAGAAGGGATTTATTTGACACGCTTTGCCAACAGCGTGACCATTGTTCACCGTCGTGATGAATTGCGTGCCCAAAAGGTCCTTCAAGACCGTGCCTTCGCCAATGAGAAAGTCAAGTTTATCTGGGACTCAGTCGTTGAAGAAATCAAGGGTGATGACATCAAGGTTCGCAGTGTTGATATCAAGAATGTCAAAACTGGTGAGGTGACTAACCACGAATTTGGCGGTGTCTTCGTTTATGTGGGACTTGATCCTGTTTCAGATTACTTGACAGGTCTCGACATCACTGACCAAGATGGTTGGGTAATTACAGATGATAAGATGGCGACACGTATTCCTGGTATCTTTGCCATTGGGGATGTCCGTCAGAAAGACCTTCGCCAAATTACAACAGCCGTAGGGGACGGTGCCACAGCCGGTATCGAAGCTTATAACTATGTGACTGCACTTGGTGATAACTAAAATGAATGGAAACTCGGGAGGTTCTCGAGTTTTTTTGTGTTCTCTTGGGGGAATTTAACTTGTCTAGTCCTCTTTGGACCAACATCTAAGTGTGATTTTTTGTTATAATAGAAAAGTCTTACTAAAAAACAGTAAAAACGAGGTGACCGACTTGCGTGTTGTAGCAGGTGAATTTGGCGGGCGTCCGCTTAAAACGTTAGAAGGCAGAACGACTCGTCCAACAACGGACAAGGTCAAGGGTGCCATTTTCAATATGATTGGTCCTTTCTTTGATGGAGGACGTGTTTTGGATCTTTTTTCTGGGAGTGGTAGTCTGGCTATTGAGGCTATCAGTCGTGGCATATCGTCTGCTGTCCTTGTGGAAAAAGACCGTCGGGCACAGGCTGTTATCCAGGAAAATATCAAGATGACCAAAAGTGAGAAGCAGTTCCAGCTTTTGAAGATGGATGCGGCGCGTGCGCTGACACAATTGACGGGTCAATTTGATTTGGTACTTTTAGATCCGCCTTATGCCAAAGAGCAGATTGTGGCCAATATTACTCAGTTAGAGGAGCAAGGGCTCTTGGCTGAGGAAGTTATGTTGGTTTGTGAGACGGATAAGGCTGTGGACCTGCCTGAAGAAATTTCAAACTTTGGGATTTGGAAGCAGAAAACCTATGGTATCAGTAAGGTGACCGTTTACGTGCGTTAGCCTTAGATAGGGAAGTTGTAAAAAGGAATGCTATGACAAAAATTGCTATGTTTACGGGGTCTTTTGATCCGATTACTAATGGGCATATGGATGTTATTACCAGAGCTAGCAAGCTCTTTGATGAGCTCTATATAGGCCTTTTTTATAATAAAAATAAGCAGGGCTTCTGGGATGTTGCGACTCGCAAGCGTATTTTGGATGAGGTTGTGGCAGATTTTCCCAATGTCAAGGTTATAACGGCTCACGATAGTCTGGCTGTAGATGTCGCCAGAGATCTTGGGGTGACTTATTTGGTCCGAGGTCTTCGTAATGCGATAGATTTCGACTATGAGGTTAATATGGATTATTTTAATAAGGGACTGGCACCTGAAATTGAAACGGTTTATCTGGTTGCTAGTCATGAGGTGACACCTGTCTCCTCGAGTCGTGTACGTGAGTTGATTTATTTTGAGGGTGACATTAGTTCTTATGTTCCTCAAGCAGTTGTTAAGGAAGTGGAGGCCAAGCGTGGCAAACAAGACAAAATCTAAATTACTATTAGAGAAAATGTGGCGTATTAAGTGGTGGTTATTAAGTATTTTTACGGTACTTTTCCTCCTTTTTGCCCTCTTTTTCCCGCTAAATAATTATTATGTTGAGCTTCCGGGTGGTGCTTTTGATACCAAGGAAGTCTTGACTGTAGATAAGAAAGCTGATGATTCAAAAGGATCCTACAATTTTGTGGCGGTGGCTCAAACCAAAGCGACTTTGGCCTTGATGCTCTATGCTCAGCTTAATGATTTTGCAAAGCTTCAAACAGCTGAAGAGGCAACTGGAAATTACTCTGATGAAGATTTCATGCGTATCAACCAATTTTACATGGAGACTTCCCAAAACCAAGCGATTTATCAGGGCTTGACTCTGGCTGGTAAGGAGGCTAGCTTGGAGTATATGGGTGTTTATGTGCTTCAGGTGGCTGACGATTCTAGCTTCAAGGGAGTCCTTAATATTGCCGATACGGTGACAGCTGTCAATGGCAAGACTTTTGATAATTCTGCTGACTTGATTAAATACGTTCAAGGACTTAAGCTGGGTTCAAAAGTCAAGGTCACTTATACGACAGATGATAAAGAAAAGACTGCTACTGGTAAGATTATCAAGATTGCTAATGGTAAAAATGGTATTGGTATCGGTTTGACAGATCATACCGAGGTCAAGAGTCCTGAAAATGTGAAGTTTAAACTTGATGGTGTTGGTGGGCCAAGTGCGGGTCTTATGTTTACCTTAGCTATTTACGATCAGGTGTCTGGTCAAGACCTCAAGGCTGGTCGTAAGATTGCTGGAACGGGAACCATTGAAAAGGATGGTTCGGTTGGTGATATCGGTGGTGCCTACCTCAAGGTGAAATCAGCGGCTGATAGTGGTGCAGACATTTTCTTCGTGCCAAATAATCCAGTAACCAAGGAAATGAAAAAGGCTGATCCGGATGCCAAAACTAACTATCAAGAGGCCAAGGAAGCTGCTAAGAAACTGGGAACCAAGATGAAAATCGTCCCTGTTAAAACAGCTCAAGAAGCCATTGATTATTTGAAAAAGACTAAATAAGAAGAGAGAGTAGGACAGGCAGAAATCCATGATTTTTGTCTGAGTCTTACTCTCTTTTTTAGGTTAAAATGTTATAATAGGCTTTATGAAAAAACGTTATAGAACAGTCAATGATTACTATCGTGAAATTTTTGGCGAAAAGATTTTCAAACTACCAATAGATGCGGGTTTTGATTGTCCCAACCGTGATGGCACAGTGGCCCACGGTGGCTGTACCTTTTGTACGGTATCGGGGTCTGGGGATGCTATTGTAGCTCCTGAGGCACCGATTCGTGAGCAGTTTTACCATGAGATTGACTTCATGCACCGCAAATGGCCAGAAGTTCAGAAATATCTGGTTTATTTTCAAAACTTTACCAATACCCACGCGCCGCTTGAAGTTATCAAGAACCGCTACGAACAGGCTATCAATGAGCCTGGTGTTGTTGGTATCAATATCGGTACCCGTCCAGACTGTTTGCCAGACGATGTGATTGATTATCTGGCAGAACTCACAGAACGTATGCATGTGACCGTCGAGCTTGGCTTGCAGACGACTTATGAAGAAACGTCAGAACTCATTAACCGGGCACACAGCTATAATCTCTATGTGGAGACGGTTAAGCGCGTGCGTGAGCGTGCGCCAAAGGTTGAGATTGTATCGCATCTGATTAATGGGCTGCCAGGGGAAACCCACGAGATGATGGTGGAAAATGTTCGCCGTTGTGTGACGGATAATGACATTCAGGGAATTAAACTCCACCTCCTCCACTTGATGACCAATACGCGTATGCAAAGGGACTACCACGAGGGACGTCTTAAATTGCTGAGTCAGGAAGAGTATGTGTCAATCATCTGTGACCAGTTGGAAATCATCCCTGAGGATATCGTTATTCATCGAATCACTGGTGATGCGCCGAGAGATATGTTGATTGGTCCTATGTGGAGTCTCAACAAATGGGAAGTCCTCAATGCCATTGACAAAGAGATGGAACGTCGCGACTCATGGCAAGGATGCAAAGTAACTAGCGAGAAGGAGGAAAAAGCATGATTAAACGACCAATTCATCTATCTCATGATTTTCTAGCAGAAGTGCTGGATGACGAGAGTGTTGCTGTTGATGCAACCATGGGAAACGGTAATGATACAGCCTTTCTGGCTGGCCTTGCCAAGAAGGTTTATGCCTTTGACGTGCAGGAGCAGGCGCTCGAAAAGACTCGACAACGCTTGTCGGACTTGGAAATTGAAAATGCGGAACTCATTTTAGATGGTCATGAAAATCTGGACCGTTATGTCACGGAACCTATTCGTGCAGCTATTTTCAATCTGGGCTATCTGCCATCTGCAGATAAGAGTGTTATTACTAAGCCACATACGACCCTTGAGGCCATTGAGAAAATTCTTGACCGCTTAGAGGTGGGTGGTCGTTTAGCTATTATGATTTACTATGGTCATGATGGTGGCGATATGGAGAAGGATGCTGTGCTTGAGTACGTTATCGGTTTGGACCAGCGTGATTTTACAGCCATGCTTTACCAACCCCTTAATCAAATTAATACCCCACCATTTTTGGTGATGTTGGAGAAATTACAATGATTACAGATATTAAAGAAAAGCTTGCAGATATGCAGGCCAAATATATAGATAAGCAAAGTGCCGAGGATACTTTGAAGAAGGTTGATAATCGTAAAACGGCTAAAATTAAGAAAAAGTTAGCTAGTCTTGAGGTCGAACGTTGCCATAAACTTTTGGCCAAGGAAGATATCACTGCCATAGATAAAAAAATTAGTAAGCAAAAAGAACTATTCTCAAACTGTTGTCATAAGGAAGGGTAGGAGGAGCTATGCATTTATCATTAGCTTTGCTTGTTCTTCTTTTTAGCTTGATTTTATCGAACGTTATCAACCGTGTCTTTCCACGTCTTCCCCTACCTTTGATTCAAATTATTTTTGGAGTGGGTATTGGTTTTCTTTTGAAGGGACGTGCTTTCGAGCTTGAAACAGAACTTTTCCTAGCTTTCATTATTGCTCCCTTGCTTTTTCGTGAGGGTGAAGAAAGTGATATTACTAGTATTCTACGTAACTGGAAACTCATTCTATTTTTGATTTTTCCAGTTATCTTTGTGTCTACCTTGGGAATCGGTTATCTTGCTAAGGCCGTCTTGCCTGCTTCGGTACCCTTGTCTGCCTGCCTAGCCATCGGTGCTGCCCTTGGGCCAACGGATTTAGTGGCCTATTCGGCTATTTCCAAACGCTTCAGTTTTCCAAAGTGGATTAGTTATATTTTGCAGGGTGAAGGTCTTCTGAACGACGCATCTGGCTTGGTTGCCTTTCAGGTGGCAGTGACTGCATTGACAACAGGTGCTTTCTCCCTCCTTGGTGCTAGCTGGAATTTGGTTATTTCTGTGCTTGGTGGTTTTTTGGTTGGCTTGATTACAGCCCTATTTAATCGTCTCTTTTTGACCATTTTGGATAATATGGATGCTGCAGATGTCACAGGTGCACTCTTACTAGAGTTAGTGCTACCGATTTCCTCTTACTTTGTAGCCGAGGAAATTCATGCTTCTGGAATTATTGCCGTTGTCGTAGCAGGGATTTCACTTGCCAGTCGTTTCAAAAAAATCACCGTTTTTGATGCCAAGTTGGATAGTGTTTCTCACACGATTTGGGGAACCATTACCTTTATGCTTAATGGCATGGTCTTTTTCCTTCTGGGGACGGAACTTCCAACCCTAGCAGCCCCAGTACTGCGTAGCAGTACCTACGATAATCTCTGGATGCTGCTTGCTATCGTCCTTTTAACAGCGACCATGTTTGGCATTCGCTTTGTTATGATTAGTGCGGTATTTGCCCAAAGAGCTTGGAGGGCCAAACGATCACTAAAAAAAATCTGGAAGGGTGCTACGCTTTTGACTTTTTCTGGCGTAAAAGGAACGGTTTCGATTGCAACAATCCTTTTACTTCCGATTGCTAATATGACTGAGCTAGAACACAGTCTCTTGCTTTTTACGGTAGCGGGTGTTACGCTATTGAGCTTCTTGATAGGGATTTTAGTTCTACCTAGGTTAGCCACTGGACCAGCGCATACGACCAACCATTATATGCAGATTGCTATTCTTAATGATGTGGTAAGAGAGCTAGACAAAGACCTGAAGCAGTCTGCAAATCAAGGAGCTGTTTATGCTACCATTGACAACTATAACCAACGCTTGGAAGATTTAATCTTGGAGCAGGAATCAAATGATGTCAAAGAAGAGTTGGCCAATATCCGAGTAATGATTATGGAAATCGAGAGTGAGGGTCTGGAATACGCCTACAAGAATGGTAAGATTTCAGAACTCGAATACAATCTCTACCAACGTTATATCAAGGGCTTAGAGCGTCGTATTAACCGTGGTTTTGTCTCTAGTCTTTCTTACGCTCTAGCTGTCTTTGTGCGTGGCCTTCGTAGATTGTTGCACTTGGCTCTCACCTTCAAGTTTCGTATTGATCAGGATGAAAATAGAAGAGGCCCTAGGTTGACGGAAGAAAACCGCGACCATATGACTGAGCTCTATTTGACAAATACTGAGCAGATTTTGGAAGCCTTGAGTAATTTGGAAGGTGTTTATCATTCAGATCTCTTGTCTTATCTGAAACGTAGTCGCCTTCAAGAGGCTGAGATTATTCAATCAGGTGCCTTTGTTGAGCGGGTTATCACCCACCTTCATCCAGACAATATTGATGAAATGTTGCGAGGCTACTATTTGGAACGTAAGGTTATCAACGAGTACGAGCAGGCTGAACTTATCTCTAGCCGTTATGCCAAACAGCTTCGTAAGGAAGTCAATACTTTGGAGGACTATTCTCTCAAAGAAACAAGCAATACTTTGACCTATGATATGATTAATCTGGCCCGAAGGGGAGCTTAAGAAAGAATTTAGAGTAGAAAAAGAAGCCAAGTTATTAATTTGGCTTCTTTTAATGTTTGCTTTTTTCATTATCGTGGTCAGGAAAGAGACAGCCAAATCCTAGGCCTACTAGGATACCGTCAACAATCAGAGTTTCGGTAGGAATAGGGAGTAGGTCATAGATTGTATTAGCAATCATCAGCCCAATCAAGGTACTAATGAGGCTAGACTTATAATCTTTTTTCATGAGATTCTCAATTGTAAAGAAGATCAATAAGGCAACTGGAAAGAGTGGCCAAAGAGAAATCTCTATTTTTGGGAAGCCGGGAATACTGTAAATGATAACTGTTACTGCTGTAGCAATTAATCCAAAACCTATTACTTGAGTCATGTCCCTACCTCTTTTTCTATATCTTAAGATCTGTTGTTTTAACACTTACTAATGTATCAAAAGGGTAACTCTCGGACAATATCATATGTCTATGTGGATAATCTTAGAATCTATTCGGTCAAAAAAAGAAGTGTTTTGTTATCGAATTGGTAAAAGTCAAAAGATTTCCTCACACAGTAAAATCTCTGACAAAAGCCGTTTATATATAGTCGCTGCAGTATTTATTTTATTCAAGAACATCGATAGAACACCTTGTGCTTCCAGCTTTAATTTTGTATGGCGTATCTCAAATAAAAGAGAAGTAATGATGAAAGAATAAATCCCCCAGGCTTATAGTCTAGGGGACTTGTTTCTTTAATGTTGTTCGTAAATTAGCCCTAAATCAAGCTAATATTGATCGATTTTTAGAGAAGTGGGTTAATGTAAAAACGATGGTCATCAATTGGAATAATTTGAACAGGGTTTTGGTAGAAGTCAGCTAAAACTTCTGGTGTGATGACATCATTTTTGGGTCCTTGTGCTACGATTTTTCCTTGACGGAGTAGGAGAATATGGTCCATGTTTTCAGTGATTTCCTCAGCGTGATGAGTGACGTAAAGAACTAGCGGAGCATGAGGAAGCGAGGTGATACGATCAATCTGACGCAAGAGCTTTTCACGAGCAAAGAGGTCCAAGCCAACAGTCGCTTCATCAAGGATAATGATGTCAGGATCTTCCATGAGACTGCGAGCAATCAAACAAATTTGTTTTTCTCCTTGAGAGAGGCCATGGTATTTACGACCTATCAAATCCCCAGCACCAAGTGAAGTCAGCATGTCCTTAGCTTCTTGTAACTCCTTATCTCCATATGCCTTGTAGAGGATTGAGCTCTTGTATTTACCAGTAAGGACGATTTTTTCAGCGGTCATATGCTTAGGCAGACGCTCAGTGATAAAGGAGCTGACGATACCGATACGTTTACGAAGGCCTGTGATATCTCCTTTACCAAAGGCATAGCCAAGGATTTCGGCTTGACCTTCAGAAGGAAAGAAGTCAGCTGTCAATAAGCGTAGAAGTGTTGATTTCCCTGCGCCATTAAGTCCAAGGATAGCCCAGGTCTGGCCTTTTTCAACTGTCCAGTTAAGATCGGACAAGAGTGTTTTTCCTTGGCGAGCCAAGCTGACATTTTCTAAGCGTATAAGTGACATAAGTCTCTCCTTCGATGATAAATTACTCTAATTATAGCATAAAATAGGAACCTATATTGGAAAATTGTGATATAATGGAAGTCAGAATTTTTTTAGAGGAGAAGATAAAATGGAAGACTCTAGTGGTCAGTCCTTATTATTTCAATTTATTTTATTACTAATTTTAACCTTGCTTACGGCCTTTTTCTCAGCGTCTGAGATGGCTTTAGTATCACTAAACCGTTCACGTGTGGAACAAAAGGCTGAAGAAGGCGATAAGAAATTTATTCGCCTGCTCAAGGTTCTTGAAAATCCCAATAACTTCTTATCGACTATTCAGGTTGGTATTACTTTTATCAGTCTTTTGCAAGGGGCCAGTCTCTCTGCTTCGCTAGGAGCAGTCATAGCAACCTGGTTTGGCCACGTAGCCTGGGCTAAAACAGCAGGTAGCGTGGTATCTTTGGTGATCTTGACTTACATTTCTATCGTTTTTGGTGAGCTTTATCCTAAGCGTATTGCCATGAATCTTAAAGAGAATCTAGCCATCTACTCAGCGCCTGTCATTATTGTTACTGGTAAGATTGTTAGTCCCTTTGTTTGGATTCTTTCGGCGTCAACCAATCTTTTGTCTCGTTTGACACCTATGACCTTTGATGATGCAGATGAGCAGATGACACGTGATGAGATTGAGTACATGTTGACCAAGAGTGAGGATACACTTGAGGCTGAAGAAATTGAAATGCTCCAAGGGGTATTCTCTCTTGATGAATTGATGGCGCGTGAGGTTATGGTCCCTCGTACAGACGCCTTCATGATTGATATTGAAGACAATACTCAAGAAAATATCCAAGCTATTCTCAAGGAAAGTTTCTCTCGTATTCCTGTTTACGAAGATGACAAGGATAAGATTATCGGTGTAATCCATACCAAAAACCTCCTTCAAGCAGGTTATGAGCTCGGTTTTGAGAATGTTAAGCTTCGCCGTATCATGAATGAGCCCCTCTTTGTTCCAGAAACAATCTTCGTTAATGACCTCTTGGCAGCCTTTCGTAATACCAATAATCAAATGGCCATCTTGCTTGATGAATATGGTGGTGTGGCTGGTCTTGTGACCTTCGAGGATCTTTTGGAAGAAATCGTCGGTGAAATTGATGACGAAACAGATAAAGCCAGTGTGGAAGTTCGTGAAATAGGAGAGAATACCTATATTGTTGAGGGGGCTATGACTCTTAATGACTTCAATGAACACTTTGATACAGAGCTTGAAAGTGATGATGTTGATACTATCGCAGGCTATTATTTGACTGGTGTAGGAGCAATTCCCACTCAAGAAGTCAAGGAACATTATGAAGTTATCAACAAGGACAAACATCTTGAATTTATTAACGATAAGGTTAAGGATGGTCGCGTAACTAAACTTAAGGTAATCATCACAGCAGCTCCAGAAGAAGCAGGAGAATAGAATTCACCAGCTTTAGATTAGAAAAGACTAGAGCTAAAAAGTAAGATAATGATAATTGAGCGCCTTCTTTCCTTTGAATAGGAAGCGCTTTTTATTATCTTTTTTGATAAGTGTTTTTAATAGATATAATTAGATTAGAAAATGGATGAAAATCGCTATACTATTATATTTCAATAAAACATCTAGTTATTATTGGCCTACGACCTTGTTTTTTGAAGTAATTTAAACAGGTTTTGAAATGATGGTAGATTAAGCATAAAAATAAATAAGATTTTGATTAAAACGCTTCTCTATTTCTTTTTATGACAGAATATAAATTAACTGATAAATGAAAAAGGAAAATCTTAATAGCTTCTAAAAAATCTCTATATTCTATACATAGTAGCTTGCTTTTACTCACCCTTATTCTAGTAGCTTTTCTACCAGTAACTTCTTTTGCAGATGACGGCATTGCGACAAATGATACTGTTCTTACGCAGCCAAAAACTGATACAGATACAAATACAAGTGAGGCCCCTCAATCACCTGAAGTTCCTTCAGTCAACGTTAATGGTCAACCTGTTGTTACTGTGACACCAGCAGCACCAGTTATCACAGCAGCTGGTCAAACAATCATTTCTACACGAAACAGTCAACTTGTTGTTCCTGAAGTACAGGATTCAAAGTGAATGCTGATGGTACATTGATTGGTAAAGATGCCAAAGGTAAAGAAGTCATTTTTCCCAAGACTGGTGAAGCATCAACTGCAATCTTGACATTTGTAGGAACATTCTTCCTTACTATTGCAGTTCTATTGGGATTTAAGAAACGTGCCTAATCGTATAGATAATAAAAAAACTGGATTCTTCCAGCTTTTTACTTTTTCTTCTGGTATAGTATAGTTATATTGTAATTTCAGATGTATTATAGTATAACCTTTGCTTGAATTCAGGCAGATATAGAGCATGTTTCCGATAAAAGAGGTATAATAAAATCATGTAAAAAGCGTTTTCAAGGAGGCTGCCATGGCAGAAATTGATTACAGTCAGGTGACTGGACTTGTTCATTCAACCGAAAGTTTTGGATCTGTAGATGGTCCTGGTATCCGTTTTATTGTTTTCATGCAAGGCTGTAAGATGCGTTGCCAATATTGTCATAACCCAGATACTTGGGCTATGGAGTCAAATAAGGCTGTTGAACGTACAGTTGAAGATGTCTTAGATGAGGCTCTTCGTTTCCGTCATTTCTGGGGTGAGCATGGTGGTATCACTGTATCAGGTGGTGAGGCCATGCTTCAGATTGATTTTGTCACTGCCCTCTTTACAGAGGCTAAGAAGCTAGGAATTCATTGTACGCTTGATACTTGTGGGTTTGTTTACCGCAATACTCCTGAGTATCATGAAGTTGTTGACAAACTTTTGGCTGTGACAGACTTGGTCCTACTTGACATCAAAGAGATTGACCCCGAACAACACAAGTTTGTGACTCGTCAACCTAATAAGAATATTTTGGAATTTGCTCAATATCTGTCTGATAAACAAGTTCCAGTCTGGATTCGCCATGTCTTGGTACCTGGTTTGACAGACTTTGACGAACACTTGGTTAAGCTTGGTGAGTTTGTAAAGACCTTGAAAAATGTCGATAAATTTGAAATTCTTCCCTATCATACAATGGGTGAGTTTAAATGGCGTGAGCTCGGTATTCCATATCCTTTGGAAGGAGTTAAACCACCAACTGCAGATCGAGTTAAAAATGCCAAAGCTCTCATGCACACTGAAACGTATCAAGAGTATAAAAATCGTATCGGTGTCAAAACCTTGGATTGAAAAAGAAGCTCTTGACAAGGGCTTTTTAACTTTGCTATTATTTAGGGAGCAATAAAGAGCGGGTAAATTATGTTTCGTATTTTAAAATTTGATGATGACTTTGTTTATCTCAGTCATCCTGACGGGCGACTTAAGAAAATAGATCGCACGCTTTTTGATTTTGATATAAAATTAGGAGACCGTATAGATGTCTATCAGGATGGGGACTTGACAGTTGTTACTCCGGCAGAAGTTCAAACGGACTTGAGCCTAGAGGGAGACAAATCTGTTAAATCACACCTCTTACAAGGGATTTTAGATCTTTTCCTTGAAACCCTTAATATTCACAATAATCATTTGGGTGACTTGAAGAAGATTTTCACGCAGTTATTGATTACACTCTTCATGGCTTGGAGCTTGTTAGGAGTTATTCTGGTTGAGATTCTTCTCTTTGCAGAGTCAATTATTGTTTTCCTATGGAGACTCTTGGTTCGTCTTATTAAGTGGATGAATATTAAAGACAATACTAAGGTCTTGGTTGATGAGACGCAAAAACGTCATGCTAAGCGTGAGCGTCAAAAAGCTCAAAGACGTGAGCAGGAAAGACGTCGTCAGGAAGAACTAGAAGAACGTGAATATCTTCGTGAAACAGAACGTCAAAAGGAACTCATGATTGTTGAAGCTAGCCTTAGTCAGGAAGCGGAGCGTGAGAGTCTTTCAACTAGCCTTGCTTTGGAGCAAGCAGGTGTCTCAAGTCAATCTGCTAGTGAAGACTTGGTCGAAGAAAGTCAGTCAACTTCAGAGTCAGCAGTGATGTCTGAAGCAGCAAAGTCTGAAAAATAGAACAAAAAAAGAACTGAGAGTTAAAATCTCGGTTCTTTTTCATATGAGAAAAGCACCAGAGGTGCTTGTGAGAGGTGACTAAAGTGTTTTTTCAGAGTCACGAACAATGAGCAAGTCAACTTTTGCGTGACGGAGAATGTACTCAGAAGATGAACCGATAAGCAAACGCTCAAAAGTATTGAGACCAGTGGCACCAACCATAATCAGGTCAACATTTTCCTTATCAGGGATATCAACAGCCAAGAGGCTCTTAGGATTACCGAACTCAATAACTTTGCGAATCTTGGTTAAACCAGCTTCTCTGGCTTGACGTTCAAAGTCAGCCAATACAGCTTTAGCCTCGTCTTCTAGTTTTTCATAGATGTAAGAGTCGAAAGTCGCAACGCTTTGAAGGGCGCGTGTATCGATAACGTGTACCAATAGTAACTGAGCATTATTACGTTTTGCAACGTGCACACCTTTAATAAAGGCCAGTTCTGATTCGTAAGAACCGTCGATAGCTACCATAATACGTTCATATTGTTGAGACATAAGCTCTACCTCCTATCTTTAGCTTTATTATACTCCTTTAATCTAAAAAATGAAAGCGTTGTTATAGATTTTCTGAAATCTTTTTTTGACTGCTTACTTTAGGATGCTCTTGGTAATGTGAAGATTTCAGTATTATCTAAAAATTGAAGATTGCTTGAAAAAGAGGTATAATACAATCTGTTATTAGCTTCGTAAGAAACATGATAATTAAAAAAGAGGAAGACAAGTCTTCAGAAATGATACCAATTGGCCAAGCCTAAAATTGGTGTCAATAAGAGTAGAAATCTCCATCAGGTGTTGAATTTTTTTATTTTCTACTAGATGTGTCTGCTTTAGTATCTTTTGAAAGGATTAACTTATGAAAACATTTGATAAATCATCAAAGTTGGAACACGTTGCCTATGATATTCGTGGTCCAGTTTTGGATGAGGCCAACCGTATGATTGCCAACGGTGAAAAAATTCTCCGTCTTAATACAGGAAATCCTGCGGAATTTGGTTTTACAGCACCAGATGAAGTCATTCGTGATTTAATTATGAATGTTCGAAACAGTGAAGGGTATTCGGATAGTAAGGGGATTTTCTCAGCTCGTAAGGCGATTATGCAGTATTGCCAGCTAAAGGGATTCCCAAATGTAGATATTGATGATATTTATATTGGTAATGGTGTTTCAGAAATGATTTCCATGTCTATGCAGGCCTTGCTTGATGATGGAGATGAGGTTTTGGTCCCAATGCCAGACTATCCTCTTTGGACTGCCTGTGTCAGTCTAGCTGGCGGTAACGCTGTGCACTATGTCTGTGATGAAAAATCTAACTGGTATCCAGACATTGATGATATCAAATCAAAGATTACATCAAATACTAAGGCTATTGTTATCATCAATCCGAATAACCCGACAGGTGCTCTTTACCCTAAAGATGTTCTTGAACAGATTGTCGATATTGCACGCCAAAATGACTTGATTATCTTTGCGGATGAGATTTATGACCGCTTGGTTATGGATGGTAAGAAACACATTGCTATTGCAAGTCTTGCACCAGACGTTTTCTGTGTATCTATGAATGGTCTTTCTAAATCTCACCGTATTTGTGGTTTCCGTGTGGGTTGGATGGTTCTTTCTGGGCCTAAGAAGAATGTTCGGGGCTATATTGAAGGGCTTAATATGTTGTCCAATATGCGCCTTTGTTCTAATGTGCTCTCTCAACACGTAATTCAGACCTCACTTGGGGGTTACCAATCTGTTGATGAGCTTCTGATTCCTGGTGGTCGTATTTATGAACAACGTGAGTTTATTACAAACACAGTAAACGATATTCCAGGACTTACAGCTGTTAAGCCAGATGCAGGTCTTTACATTTTCCCTAAGATTGACCGCAACATGTATGATATTGACGATGATGAAGAGTTCTGTCTTCGTCTCTTGAAGAAGGAAAAGGTCCTCTTGGTTCCAGGTAAAGGCTTTAACTGGAATGAACCGGACCACTTCCGTATTGTCTACCTTCCTCGTGTGGAAGAATTGGCTGATCTTGGAAATAAAATCGAACGTGTTTTGTCATATTACAAGCGCTAAATTCGTGAAAACTGGACAAAAAGGCTTGTCCAGTTTTTATCTTGCTTAAAAAAGAGTCGCTTTTACCTAAAATCCGAACGTTTCCCCTAAAAAGACATAATATAATGAATAGTAGAATAATAAATAATTTTCAGACAATTGTTTGCAATTTTTAGGTCAGGTGTGCTATAATGATAGGGCTAGCGGGTCTTAACGGATATGCTTGGTACAGGACCTGAGATTATTAAGATTATAAATAGAAAGTGAAGATAATAAAAATGGCAAATTTGCTGGCTAAAACACGTAAAATTACTTCTATCTTGCAACGCTCAGTAGATAGCTTGGAAGGAGATCTTCCATACAACAACATGGCTGCTCAGTTGGCAGATATTATTGATTGTAATGCTGCTATCGTAAATGGTGGTGGTGCTCTCCTTGGTTTTGCTATGAAATACAAAACCAACACTGACCGCGTGGAAGAGTTTTTTGAAGCGAAACAGCTTCCAGAGGAATACACACGTGGTATCAGCCGTGTTTATGATACTCAAGAAAATATCGGTATTGACAGTGACTTGACCATTTTCCCAGTGGAATCAAAAGATGATTTCCCAGACGGTTTAACCACAATTGCACCAATCTATGGTGGTGGTATGCGTCTTGGTTCTTTCATTATTTGGCGTAACGACCATGATTTTGTGGACGACGACCTTATCTTGGTTGAGATTGCATCTACAGTAGTTGGTTTGCAATTGTTGAATCTTCAAACAGAAAACTTGGAAGAAACAATTCGTAAACAAACAGCTATTAATATGGCTATTAACACCTTGTCTTATTCAGAAATCAAGGCAGTTTCAGCTATTTTGAATGAGTTGGACGGTTTAGAAGGTCGTTTGACAGCCTCTGTTATTGCGGACCGTATTGGAATTACGCGTTCAGTTATTGTTAATGCTCTTCGTAAGTTGGAATCAGCTGGTATTATTGAGAGCCGTTCACTCGGTATGAAAGGGACTTATCTTAAAGTCCTTAACGAAGGTATCTACGACAAATTGAAAGAATACGAATAAGAAGAATACTGAAAGAAAGTGAGGTAGGAGGGACCTGCCCCACTTTTTTTAAAAGGAGAAAGTAATATGACAAAAGCATTGATTTCAATTGATTACTCTTATGATTTTGTAGCAGATGATGGAAAGTTGACGGCTGGTAAGCCTGCTCAAGCTATTGAAGATCGTATTGCTCAGGTAACTCAAGAGGCCTATGATAATGGGGATTATATCTTTGTTGCCATGGATCGACATGATGAGGGGGATACTTTCCATCCTGAGACTAAACTCTTTCCACCTCACAATATTGCAGGGACAGCTGGACGAGGACTTTATGGTAAGTTAGCTGGTGTATATGATGCCATCAAGGATGATAATCGTGTATTTTGGATGGATAAGCGTCACTATTCAGCCTTTTCAGGAACTGACTTGGATATTCGTCTACGTGAACGTCGTGTGACAACAGTCGTTTTGACGGGAGTTTTAACAGATATTTGTGTGCTACATACGGCTATTGATGCTTATAATTTGGGCTATGATATTGAGGTTGTAGCGAGTGCAACAGCTTCCTTGACACCTGAAGCTCATGACTTTGCTATCGGGCATTTTAAGAATGTGCTTGGAGCAACAATTGTAGAGTAAGAGTTGGTTGCGACTCTTTTTTGACGGTAAAGTCCCATTGTGACACCTCGTCTTCATTCTGAAGCACCATTTTATATGGTGTTTTTTTTGATGGGGCTAAACTTAGTGAAAGAAATATAGTTTATTGAATAAAACAGTAGTTAGGAGAGAAAATAGGAAAAACATTTTATAATATGACAATTTGTGTCATGTTATTGCAGTATAATAAATATAGGAGATGTTAATACTATGAAAGATAATAGGCTATTTAGATTACTGTATTATATTTTAGAAAAAGGTAAAGTTACAGCAAGCGAACTTGCAGATAAATTTGAGGTGTCAGTAAGAACTATCTACCGAGATATTGATTCTATGAGTAGCTCTGGTATTCCCATCTATGCTTTGCGAGGAAGAGGTGGTGGAATAGAAATTGCTGAGGACTTTGTTCTTAGTAAATCGCTACTTTCTGAGAATGAGAAACAACAGATTTTGTCAGCTCTTCAAGGATTGGAACATGCAACAATACAGCATGAGAATGAACTATTAACAAAACTATCAGCACTTTTTAAAATAAAAAACACTAGTTGGATCGAAGTTGATTTTAATAATTGGCAAAACAATAAGATGTATGAAAGAACATTCAATGATATAAAATCAGCAATCTTAAGTAAAAAGATTATCTCATTCGCATATTTTAGTAGTAATGAAAAAGAGACAAACAGAAGTGTCAAACCTGTGAGATTACTTTTCAAGAGTCAGGACTGGTACCTATATGCCTTTTGTTTACTTAGAAATGATTTTAGATATTTTAAGTTGTCTAGAATGAAGCATATAGAAGTTCATGATGAAAAGTTTGATGATAGCTTTGAAAATGTAATACTGAAAAAAGAAATGCCACATGATAATGTCAGGCGTATAAAAGTCAAATTCGACCGCAAAGTTGCTTTTCGAGTATATGATGAATTAAGCAGTGAGATTATGGAAGATGATGACGGAAATCTATATACTGAATTAGAAATAGTAGATGATTACAATCTATACTATTACCTTCTTTCTTTCGGAGATAGTGTAGAAGTTTTAGAGCCTGAAGAAGTTAGGGCTCAAATTAAAGAAATGATAACAAAAATGACAGAAAAATATAAAACATGACAAATGGTGTCAAGTATTGCGCAGTATAATGTAATTGACCAAAAGAAAGGGAGGATTATATGATGAAATACGAATGGAGAAAAGAAGAAAAAAGTCTATACAGTGTAAAACGAATGCCTATTCTTGTAGAAGTACCAAAACAAAAATTTATTTCGATAGATGGGGATGGTAATCCGAATGAAGCGGATTTTTCAAACAGGATAACTGCACTGTACTCACTGGCCTACTCTATTAAGATGATGTACAAAAATGCAATGAAAAGTAATAGAAGTGTTGATACCACAGATTTTACAGTATATCCATTAGAGGGCCTTTGGAAAAAAGTAAATCAAACAGTACTTGATAAAAGTAAACTAGAATACACATTAATGATTAAGCAGCCAGATTTTATTACACAAGAGATGTTTACAAATGCAATGGAGAGTGTGAAAAAGAAAAAACCTAATGTCTTGTATGAAGAAATAAGTTTTAGGGAGATAGAAGGGGGAAAAGCTGTTCAGATGTTACATATTGGCAGTTATGATAATGAGCCTAGAACATTTGAACAGATGGATGATTTTACTAGGAAGCTTGCTTTAACAAGAATAGGTGATTTCCATAGAGAAATATATCTAAGCAATAAAAATAGAACATCGGAAGATAAACAAAAAACAATCTTAAGATATTTAGTAAAATAGAAGAGTATTATCACGATAGTCCTACTCTCGTTTTTATCTAAAATCATAGGATAGTATCAGTTTTCCGTAGTTTACTATAAGAAAACGATTACAGGCTATTGTATACTATTACTATATTAAATCGAAATATATAAGAGGTAGAACAATGACTAAAAAAATGACTTTTCCTGACGGATTTTTGTGGGGTGGGGCGACAGCGGCCAACCAATGTGAGGGTGCCTATGATGCGGATGGGCGTGGTTTAGCCAATGTTGACGTGGTGCCAATTGGTGAGGATCGTCTTTCAATTATCACAGGACGTCGTAAGATGTTTGATTTTGAGGATGGTTATTTTTATCCAGCTAAGGAAAGTATCGATATGTACCACCGTTACAAGGAAGATATTGCTCTCTTTGGTGAAATGGGATTTAAGACCTATCGTCTTTCTATTGCTTGGTCACGTATCTTTCCTAAGGGGGATGAGTCTGAGCCAAATGAAGCTGGGCTTGCCTTTTACGAGGACCTCTTCAAGGAATGTCACAAGCATGGCATTGAACCTTTGGTGACGATCACACACTTTGATTGTCCCATGCACTTGATTACCGAGTATGGAGGATGGCGTAATCGTAAGATGCTTGGTTTCTATGAAAATCTTTGCCGTACCCTTTTCACACGCTTTAAAGGTTTGGTGAAGTACTGGCTTACTTTCAATGAAATTAATATGATTCTCCATGCACCATTTATGGGAGCGGGACTCTGCTTTGAAAAGGGTGAAAATGAGGAGCAGGTTAAATACCAGGCGGCCCACCATGAGTTGGTAGCTTCAGCCATGGCGACTAAGTTGGCCCATGAGATTGATCCTGAAAATAAGGTCGGTTGTATGTTGGCAGCAGGTCAGTATTATCCAAATACAGCCCACCCACGCGACTACTGGGCAGCCATGCAAGAAGATCGTAGTAGTTATTTCTTTATTGATGTTCAAGCTCGTGGAGAGTATCCAAATTATGCTAAGAAGCAATGGGAACGTGATGGTATTGGGCTTGAGATGACGGAAGAAGATTTGACCCTTCTTAAAGAGCATACTGTTGATTTTATTTCTTTCTCTTACTATGCAAGTCGTGTGGCTTCAGGCGATCCAGAAGTTAATGAAAAGACCGCTGGAAATATCTTTGCCTCTATTAAAAATCCCTATTTGGAAGCTTCAGAGTGGGGTTGGCAAATTGATCCACTAGGTCTTCGTATTACCCTTAACGTTATTTGGGATCGTTATCAAAAACCGATGTTTATTGTTGAAAATGGTCTCGGTGCTGTGGATACACCAGATGAAAATGGTTATGTTGAAGATGATTACCGTATCGACTACTTGGCAGCTCACATCAAGGCCATGCGTGATGCTATTAATGAAGATGGTGTAGAGCTTTGGGGCTACACAACCTGGGGCTGTATTGACCTTGTTTCTGCTGGAACTGGTGAAATGAAGAAACGTTATGGCTTCATCTATGTGGATCGAGATAACGATGGTAATGGTAGTCTTAAACGCTCTAAGAAGAAATCATTTAACTGGTACAAAGAAGTTATCGCAAGTAACGGTGCCTCTGTAGAATAGGGTGTGAGTTCTCGACCAATGACATCTATGAGTTGAGAGGTGTTGAGTGTTCTAAGCCATGTGCTAGTCTGAATCCTGTTTTACGCATGTAACGAGCACTAAGAAAAAATTGATCTCCATTTAAAGTCAGCCTTAGGGTTGGCTTTTTTTGTAAAGGATAGAAATTGTAATATTTTCTAAAAAATGATATTTTTATTAGAGTTTGAGAGAAAGAAAACATGGGTAAAAAATCAGTTGTATTTGTAGCTGAGCTATCCTATATGGAAAAGTTAGAGGTAGCTCTTAAATCTTTGTGTGCACATAAAGGGCAGTGGAAAATTTATGTGCTAAATGAGAATTTACCAACAGAATAGTTTACGCTGATGAATCGTCGTTTAAAGTCTACTGATTCTGAAATTCTTAATTGTCGTGTGTCTGCCGAAAGCTTTAAACATTTTTCGCTTCCAAGTGCGCATATTCATTATGCGACTTTTTTCCGTTATGCGATTCCTGAGTTTGTTCAAGAAGATCGTGTTCTCTATTTGGATTGTGATATGATTTTTACGAAGGATTTGTCACCACTTTTTGAAGTGGATCTGGGCGGATTTGGCTATAAGAGCCGTTGCACTTGCCCATCAAAAAGAGCCTAATCTTCGCTTTGACATCTATGGTAAAGGTGGGGAACAAGAGAATCTACAAGATCTGATTGATACTCTTGGGGCGAATGATTACATTCAACTTAGAGGACATGCGGATTTGCGTGACGTCTACCCACAGTATGAACTTTATGTTACCGCCACTCAGTGGGAGATCTTTGGTTTGACTCTGATGGAGGCGGTGGGAGAAGGTCTAGCCCTGGTTGGTTTTGATGCCCGTTATGGCAATCCAACTTTCATTAAAGATGGTAAAAACGGCTTTCTGGTTCCTTATAGAGAAACTATGGATGAGAACCTACTTGTTTCTCAGATGGCGGACAAAATTGTATTTGCCTTAGAGAGTGAACTTGAGTCTATGCATCAAGTCTCATACGACCTGGCAAAACAGTATTTGAAGCCAGAAATCCTAGAGGCTTGGAGAAAGCTCTTGATAGCCATACGATAAGTGTTTTGAAAAAGCTCTATCTCTGTAAACTGTAGTGACAAAAAAGTTACTACAGTTTTTTTATCCTCTAAGCAAAATATGCCTAATTATGGTAAAATAGAAAGTATTGAAAAATCATCATTTCACGAAAGGAAGCAAGATGAAAATTACGCAAGAAGAGGTAACCCACGTTGCCAATCTTTCAAAATTGAAATTCTCTCCAGAAGAGACAGCTGAGTTTGCGACAACCTTGTCTAAAATTGTCGACATGGTAGAATTGTTGGAAGAAGTGGACACAACAGGTGTTGCCCCAACAACGACCATGGCTGACCGCAAGACCGTATTGCGTCCGGATGTTGCTGAAAAAGGGACTGACCGTGACCGCTTGTTTAAAAATGTACCTGAAAAAGATAACTATTACATCAAGGTACCAGCTATCCTAGAAGATGGAGGAGATGCCTAATGTCATTCAACAATAAAACCATTGAAGAGTTGCACGACCTCCTTGTCTCTAAGGAAATTTCAGCAACGGAATTGACACAAGCGACGCTTGATGATATCAAGGCGCGTGAAGAAGCAGTCAATGCCTTTGTAACGGTGGCCGAAGAAGCTGCCCTTGCGCAAGCTAAGGCCATTGATGAAAAAGGAATCGATGCAGACAACCTCTTGTCAGGTATTCCACTCGCTGTCAAAGACAATATCTCAACAGATGGCATTTTGACAACTGCGGCTTCAAAAATGCTCTACAACTACAAGCCAATCTTTGATGCGACAGCTGTTGCCAATGCAAAAGCTAAAGATATGATTGTCATCGGGAAGACCAACATGGATGAATTTGCCATGGGTGGATCTGGTGAAACATCTTATTATGGCGCGACTAAAAACGCTTGGGACCACAGCAAGGTGCCTGGTGGATCTTCTAGTGGTTCAGCAGCTGCTGTAGCTTCAGGGCAAGTCCGTTTGTCGCTTGGTTCAGATACAGGTGGTTCCATCCGTCAACCGGCTGCTTTTAACGGGATTGTTGGTCTCAAACCAACTTACGGAACGGTTTCACGTTTTGGCCTCATTGCCTTTGGTAGCTCACTTGACCAAATTGGTACTTTCTCACCAACGGTTAAGGAAAATGCCCAATTGCTCAATGTCATTGCCAGCGAAGATGCCAAGGATTCAACATCTGCACCTGTTCGTGTAGCAGACTTTACTTCTAAGATTGGTCAAGACATTAAAGGCATGAAGATTGCCCTTCCGAAGGAATACCTCGGTGAAGGAATTGACCCAGAAGTCAAAGAAACTATCCTTAATGCGGCTAAACATTTTGAAAAATTGGGAGCAACTGTCGAAGAAGTCAGCTTGCCACACTCTAAATACGGGGTTGCCGTTTACTACATCATCGCTTCATCTGAAGCTTCTTCAAACTTGCAACGTTTCGACGGGATTCGCTATGGTTTCCGTGCAGAAGATGCTAAAAACTTGGATGATATCTACGTGAACACTCGTAGCCAAGGCTTTGGTGATGAGGTCAAACGCCGTATCATGCTTGGTACCTTTAGCTTGTCATCTGGTTACTACGATGCTTACTACAAGAAAGCTGGTCAAGTCCGTACCCTCATTATCCAAGACTTCGAAAAAGTCTTTGCAGATTACGACCTCATCCTTGGTCCAACAGCTCCAAGCGTGGCCTTTGATTTGGATTCGCTCAACCATGATCCGGTTGCCATGTACTTGGCTGACCTCTTGACTATTCCAGTCAACTTGGCAGGTCTTCCAGGGATTTCGATTCCTGCAGGTTTTGCTCAAGGTCTTCCAGTTGGTTTGCAGTTGATTGGTCCGAAGTATTCTGAAGAAACCATCTACCAAGCTGCAGCTGCCTTTGAAGCAACGACGGATTACCACAAGCAACAACCCCTTATTTTCGGAGGTGACAATTAATGAACTTTGAAACAGTCATCGGACTTGAAGTCCACGTTGAATTGAATACAAACTCAAAAATTTTCTCACCAACCTCTGCTCACTTTGGGAACGAGCAAAATGCCAATACTAATGTGATTGACTGGTCTTTCCCAGGGGTGCTTCCTGTCTTGAACAAGGGTGTTGTGGACGCTGGTATCAAGGCTGCTTTGGCGTTGAATATGGATATCCATCAGCACATGCACTTTGACCGTAAGAACTATTTCTACCCTGATAATCCAAAGGCTTACCAAATTTCGCAATTTGACGAGCCAATCGGTTACAACGGTTGGATTGAAGTACAATTGGAAGACGGCTCAACTAAGAAAATCGGGATTGAACGTGCCCACTTGGAAGAGGATGCCGGTAAAAACACCCACGGAACAGACGGTTTCTCTTATGTAGACCTCAACCGTCAAGGGGTTCCATTGATCGAAATCGTATCTGAAGCAGATATGCGTTCTCCAGAAGAAGCCTACGCTTATTTGACAGCTTTGAAAGAAGTCATCCAATACACTGGTATTTCAGACGTCAAGATGGAAGAAGGATCTATGCGTGTGGATGCCAACATTTCCCTTCGCCCATACGGTCAAGAGGAATTCGGTACCAAGACTGAGTTGAAAAACTTGAACTCTTTCTCAAACGTCCGTAAAGGTCTTGAATACGAAGTGCAACGCCAAGCGAAAATCTTGCGTTCAGGTGGTGTCATTCGTCAAGAAACACGCCGTTATGATGAAGCTAATAAGAGCACTATCCTTATGCGTGTCAAAGAAGGGGCAGCGGATTACCGTTACTTCCCAGAACCAGACCTTCCATTGTTTGAAATCTCAGATGAGTGGATTGAGGAAATGCGTACTGAGTTGCCAGAGTTTCCCAAAGACCGTCGTGCTCGCTACGTGACAGAGCTTGGCTTGTCTGACTATGATGCCAATCAATTGACAGCTACGAAAGTTACTTCTGACTTTTTTGAAGCAGCCGTAGCCCTTGGTGGCGATGCCAAACAAGTGTCTAACTGGCTCCAAGGTGAAGTCGCACAATTCTTAAATGCAGAAGGCAAGACACTGGAAGAAATCCAATTGACACCGGAAAACTTGGTCGAAATGATTGCCATCATCGAAGATGGAACAATTTCATCTAAGATTGCCAAGAAAGTCTTCGTTCATTTGGCGAAAAATGGTGGCGGTGCGCGTGAATACGTCGAAAAAGCTGGTTTGGTACAGATTTCAGATCCTGAAGTCTTGATCCCAATCATCCACCAAGTCTTTGCAGACAATGACGCAGCCGTAGCCGACTTCAAGTCAGGTAAACGTAACGCTGACAAGGCCTTCACAGGCTTCCTCATGAAAGCAACCAAAGGCCAAGCCAACCCACAAGTAGCTCTTAAATTACTTGCTCAAGAATTGGCGAAGTTGAAAGAAGAGTAATAGATAAAAAACCAGCCGAAAGGTTGGTTTTTTATTTTTAGGGTATACAAAAACTCCTACGAATTATACTCGTTAGGAGCTTTTGAAAAAGACTAAGTGACTTTAGAAATGAGGAAGAGCTGAAGCAACCTTCATTTCTTCAGGAACAGTGACAATAACTTGATGAGCTTTTAAATGATATTTATCAATAATCCATTGACGAAGTTTTTCTTTAGAGACATTAGCAGTTCCTCGGAATTCATGTCCGTTATCATGGACAGTCCAGTCTCCCATTTTCTTAAAATCAGTATTCTTAAGTAAGTCAGGGTATTGATCTAGCTCTTTAAGATGAACAATGGTAAAGGTATTACTATTACGTACAATGACGTTTTTCTTTAAAGCCTTACTAAAGTACCAGAAGAGCATAGCAACAGCACTAACTCCAACAACAAGTCCAGCAAAAGTAATTAAAAACTGTATGAAATTCATAATATTACCTCCTTATCAGACATAGTATACTCTTTAGCTAAAGCGTTTTCAAGCAAAAGATAACTTATTACTTTCCGTAGTATTATGGAAAAAGAATGCGTGTTCATTGCTATTTATGGAGTTTATAATAGAAGTATCAAAGTCAGGAGGAAAAATGATGACTACTTTTAAAGATGGATTTTTATGGGGTGGTGCTGTAGCTGCTCATCAACTTGAAGGTGGATGGCAAGAAGGTGGTAAGGGTATCAGTGTTGCTGATGTCATGACAGCTGGTCGCCATGGAGTTGCCCGTGAAATTACACCGGGTGTTTTGGAAGGTAAATATTATCCAAACCATGAGGCTATAGATTTTTACCATCGTTATAAAGGAGATATTGCACTTTTTGCTGAAATGGGATTTAAGTGCTTCCGAACATCAATTGCTTGGACACGTATTTTTCCAAAAGGTGATGAGTTAGAGCCTAATGAAGAAGGGTTGCAATTTTATGATGATCTCTTTGATGAGTGCCTGAAGCATGGAATTGAACCTGTAATTACTTTATCCCATTTTGAGATGCCTTATCATTTGGTTACAGAATATGGTGGATGGAAAAATCGAAAATTGATTGATTTCTTTGTTCGCTTTGCAGAAGTCGTATTCAAACGTTATAAAGATAAAGTTAAATACTGGATGACCTTTAATGAAATCAACAATCAGGCCAATTATCAGGAAGATTTTGCACCATTTACGAACTCAGGTATTGTATATGAGGAAGGTGACGACCGAGAAGCTATTATGTATCAAGCAGCACACTATGAGTTAGTAGCCTCTGCTCGAGCAGTAAAAATTGGCCATGAAATCAATCCAGATTTTCAAATTGGTTGTATGATTGCGATGTGTCCTATTTATCCTGCAACTTGTAATCCTAAAGATATTTTAATGTCTATGAAGGCTATGCAAAAACGTTATTACTTTACTGATGTACATGTTTTGGGTAAATATCCTGAACACATTCTCAAGTATTGGGAACGTAAAGGAATCTCAGTTGATTTTACAGATCAAGATAAAGAGGATTTACTTGGAGGAACAGTAGACTATATTGGATTTAGTTACTATATGTCTTTTGCTATCGATTCTCATCGTGAGAATAATCCTTATTTCGATTATCTTGAAACAGAAGATTTGGTTAAAAATAATTATGTTCAGGCATCTGAGTGGGAGTGGCAAATTGACCCAGAGGGATTACGTTATGCATTAAACTGGTTTACGGATCATTATCATTTGCCACTATTTATTGTTGAAAATGGTTTTGGTGCTATAGACCAAGTTGAAGCAGATGGCATGGTTCATGATGATTATCGAATTGATTACCTAGGAGCTCATATTCGTGAAATGAAAAAAGCTGTAGTTGAAGATGGTGTTGATTTAATGGGATATACTCCTTGGGGCTGTATAGACCTGGTTTCAGCTGGTACCGGTGAGATGAGGAAACGTTACGGATTTATCTATGTAGATAAAGATGACAATGGACAGGGAAGTTATGAACGCTCACCGAAAAAATCATTTAATTGGTATAAAGAAGTTATTGCATCTAATGGTGCAACGGTAGAATAAAACTAAGAAGCTGGGGAATTCCCAGCTTCTATTAGTAAACATAGGAGAATAAATATGATTGGTAGCATTGCAGCAATTTTCACAACATTTGCTTTTTTGCCTCAAGTTGTGCGTGTGGTAAAAACAAAAGATACTGAATCGATTGCCTTAGGGATGTATGTTATGCAGGTTATTGGCATTGCTTTGTGGCTTGCTCATGGTCTTCATATTGGTGACTTACCTTTGATTTTGGCTAATAGTGTTTCGTTCTTGCTATCTGGTATTATTTTGATTTATAAATTGAGGTACAAATAATTATTTTCCGTATCGTTGAGGAAAAATCAGCAATGGAAAATGTAAGCGCTTCGCTTTATAATTAAAGTGTAAATAAGAAATAACCCAATCAGGTATCAGTTTGATGGGATTAGATTAAAGGAGAAAATCTTATGGCAAAAGCATTGATTATTTGTGCGGCAGGAATGTCTTCATCACTCATGGCAAAGAAAACAACGGAGTTTTTAAAGGGGAAAGGTCAGGATATTGAGGTTGACGCTATTAGTGCTACTGAAGGCGGAAAAGCTATTGCAGCATCAGAGTTTGATTTGTACCTTGTAAGTCCTCAAACAAAAATGTATTTTAAACAGTTTGAAGAAGCAGGTGATAAAGTCGGAAAACCAGTTGTTCAAATTCCACCTCAAGCCTATATTCCAATTCCAATGGGAATTGAAAAAATGGCTAATTTGATTGTAGAAAACATCTAATCTTCGTTAAAGAAATAGTGCAGAAAATAGGTGTTAGTTAATATTATCTATTAGCTAAATTATAAATGATTCATAATATGACTTATGTTCAATAAAAAGAATTTAAGGTGTGAAAATATCCTATAATAGAAGGTGAGAATGTCATTTTTAGGAGGATATGAGAGTGTCAAATACTAGAGAAAAAGGCATCCTTCAATTCTTGTTAAAGCACAGGGAACGTTATGTTACAAGTAAGGAGCTTGCTGAATGCTTGTCCTGTTCGGATAGGACTGTACGTAATCACTTAAAATCAATTGATCAAACGTTAAACCTTCAAGGTGTTAGGTTGGTCTCAAAACAAGGACAGGGGTATCGACTATTTTTTGAAAGTCAAGAAGCTTGCCAATCTTTTCGTCTGATTTATGAATTAGGGGATGATTATAATACGAAATCGTCCATGTCCAAAGGTGATGATCGGCTAGCATTCATTTTAAATAAACTTTTGTTTGAACAGGTTTCAGTTCTTTTCGATGATTTAGTTGAGGAGTTATATGTTAGTCGCTCGACCTTGTCTAATGATTTTAAAAAGATACGCCAGATGCTAGCTGGTTATGACCTAACTATAGAGAGTAGGGCGAATAAAGGTGTTTATGTTTCTGGTGAAGAACGAGACAAACGTCGCTTTATTATGAGTTATTTCTTGGAGAACCAGTTTTTTAAAGCATTACATTCTTATGTGAAGTCAGAATTTTTTGACCAAAATCTTCCGATGGAGGAATTGGCAAAAATTGTTTTAGAAGAATGTCAAGAAGCTAACTTGAAACTATCGGATTTTGTCTTACAAAATTTAGTTGTTCATATAGCTTTAGCAATAGGCCGTATCAAGTCAGGCTTCGAAATTAGTAACTTAGATTGTCAGATGGCAGATAATGACATCGAACGTCGGGTTGCTAAGAGGATTCTTTCAAGAGTTAGTAAGGTAACCAATCAAGAATTTCCAGTTCAAGAAATCGATTATATTACCCTACATCTGTTAGCTAAAAGTCAGTTACCCCAAAACACCCAAACAGAGTTTTCTAAAGAGGCACTGAGAGACTCGGTGGTCCAAAGCTTTAAAACCTTAGGGTTAGATGATATATATCACTTTTCTTCGGATTTTCAGCTTATTGAGAGCCTTATAACTCATTTGATGACCTTACAGGTACGTTTAGCCAGTCATATTAATCTTAGTAATCCATTGGTAGATGAGGTTAAACAGAATTATAGTGATGTATTCTTCATGACCAAGGAGATTCTTGAAAATATGGAAGCTTTTTCACAGGCTACTATATCTGATGATGAAATAGTTTATGTATGTCTTCATTTCTTGGCTGCTATCGAACATCGAAAAGAAAATCATAAATTTTCAGTATTGGCGATTTGTGCGACAGGATTTGGGGCTGCTCAAATGCTTAAAAATCGTCTTGAATCTGAGCTTGGGAATCGTATAGAGGTGGTTGATGTCATAGGTTACTATGAGTTGAACCAAGAAAAAATAGACGGTATTGATTTTATTGTATCGGCTGTTGATTTATCGAACCTTTACTTTCAGATACCAGTTTTTACAGTGAGTGTCTTTCTTAAAAACGAGGAAATATCTCAGATCCGTCACGCTATGGACCAGATGCAAGTTTCGAGAATTGGAAATCGTTCAGAAGTAGCTCGGATTAAAGATGATAATTTTAAAAAGTACTTTAGCCAAGACCATTTCTTTGTGTGGTCGAAGTGCGACAAATCACACCTATTAGAAGAAATGGTTGAAGCTCTGTCTGTCGGTGAATCAGATGATTTCGAACAATCTTTACTTTACGAAATTAAACAGCGTGAGGAATTAAGTTCTGTTGTCTTTTCCAAAAGAGTTGCGGTTCCACATCCCATTAGGCCTTTGGGGAAAGAAGTTAAAGTATCAGTTGCTATCTGTCAAGAACCTATATCTTGGGATAATCAAAGTTCACATATTCAACTTGTTTTTCTTTTATCACCATCATTATATGGTAATGATGGGTTGAAGGATGTGACGAAGAAAATAGTTTCCTTGACAGAAAATGATGACTTACAAAAGCAATTAATCAATTGCAAGGAATTTGAAGATTTTATTAAGATATTTGAAAAAATAACATAGGAGGTTCGTATGAATCAAGAAGAATTACAGGTAGCAGCCTTTGAAATCATTCTGCATTCAGGCACTGCTAGAACAGAAATCCATGAAGCGTTTGCCGATATGCGAGAAGGTCGCTTTGACGAAGCAGAAGCTAAGTTAGAACATTCAAATGAAGAAATTTTAGAAGCACACCATGCACAAACAAAACTTTTGCAAGACTATGCAAGTGGTGTAGAAATTAAGATTGAAATTATCATGGTCCATGCTCAAGATCATTTAATGACTACAATGACTCTATTGGAAGTAGCAAAGGAAATGCTGGTTCTTCATAGAAAGGTTGGCTAAATAGATATAGTTAAACAAGGAGGAAGACAATGACAAAAAAAGAACAACTAGAAATCGAGCGTCAACGTCGGGAGACAGCATTAAAAAATACTTTCTTTAATCGCTATCTTCTTCTACGTTATACAATAGCACTCTTCTTTTTTGGCAATATCTATTGGCTTTTGAATCAATTTATTCGTCCTTCTTTTGCTATTGTTCTCCCTATTACGTTAATTGTATTAGCGATTTTGGCTACTGTTGAGCAGTTTCGATTGTATGGCAAGCGTGATGAACGTTTGAAGGTGACTCAGATGTTTGTTCGCTCGCAAGCTGTTATTCAGGTGGGACTACTTGTTCTAACTTGGACAAGTCTGTTTACAACTCTTTTTCCAATTTTTGAAAATAATCAAGCTGCACGTTTCTTCGTTTTCGTTATTCTTTTACTAGGTTTTGGCCTATGCTTGCTAAATCTTAAAAGAATTCAAGAAATATTTGAACGTAAAGATAAGGCTTATCAGCGCTTTATCCAGTTAGAAAAGAGTTCTGTAACCTTATAGCCCTTGCAAAAGGATAACTATTGAAATAAATATATAATTATTATTAAGGAGGTCCGATTATGGATCAACAAAACGGATTGTTTGGTTTCCTTGAAAATCATGTCATGGGACCAATGGGGAAACTTGCTCAGTTTAAAGTTGTACGTGCAATCACGGCAGCAGGTATGGCAGCTGTACCCTTTACTATTGTTGGGTCAATGTTCTTGGTATTTAGTATTCTGCCACAAGCCTTCTCATTCTGGCCAATTGTAGCTGATATTTTCTCAGCTTCATTTGATAAGTTTACTTCTCTATACATGGTTGCTAACTATGCTACTATGGGTTCTCTCTCTCTTTACTTTGTTCTCTCACTTGCTTATGAGTTAACTAAAATCTATGCAGAAGAAGAGGGGTTAAATATGAACCCTCTCAATGGTGCGTTACTTTCGCTCATGGCTTTCATTATGACAGTTCCACAAATCATTTTTGATGGTGGAATGATGAAAGCTGTAAGTAGCCTTAAAGAAGGTGCAGTTGTTGTTGATGGTTGGGCAATGGGTAATGGTGTTACTCGTTTCGGTACTACAGGGATTTTCACAGCTATTATTATGGCTATTGTGACAGTCCTTATTTATCGTACATGTGTAAAACATAATTGGGTTATTAAGATGCCTGATGCTGTTCCAGAGGGAGTTTCACGTGGATTTACTGCCTTGATTCCTGGATTCGTCGTTGCATTTGTGGTTATCTTTATTAACGGTGCACTAGTTGCATTGGGAACTGACATCTTTAAAGTTATTGCTATTCCATTTGGGTTTGTTGCTAACCTAACTAACTCATGGATTGGATTAATGATTATTTATCTTTTAACTCAGCTTCTCTGGATTGTAGGGATTCATGGAGCTAACATTATCTTTGCTTTCGTTAACCCTATCGCACTTGCTAACATGGCAGAAAATGCTGCTGGTGGACACTATGCTGTAGCTGGTGAATTTTCTAACATGTTTGTTATCGCTGGTGGATCAGGTGCAACTCTTGGTTTGTGCCTCTACATTGCTTTTGCTGCCAAGTCAGAGCAACTAAAAGCGATTGGACGTGCCTCAGTTGTTCCAGCATTGTTCAACATTAATGAACCTTTGATTTTTGGTTTACCAATTATCTATAATCCAGCATTAGCAATTCCATTTATCTTGGCGCCAATGGTTACAGCTACTATTTACTACTTTGTTAATGCATTACATTTGATTAATCCTGTTATTGCACAAGTTCCATGGCCAACGCCAGTTGGAATCGGAGCCTTCTTAGGAACTGCAGATCTCCGTGCTGTCCTAGTTGCTCTTGTCTGTGCTGTTGCCGCCTTCCTTGTTTACTTCCCATTTATTCGTGTCTACGATAAGAAATTGTTGAAAGAAGAACAAGAAGCTTAATTTATGATTAAGGATCTTAACGTTTGTTAAGGCCTTTTTTGTTACATTAGTGGTATTCAATAAAGTATCATTATAAGTAGGAGCAACCCTATGAACAAATTCTTAAGATTCCTATTTATCCTTGTCATCCTCGCCATGTCTGGAGCGATTATCCTCCAGCTGTTCTTCCCAACTTATATGGGAAGTCATTCGGGGTACGGTATTTCAGTTAGCTGGCAGAGGGAGAATGGTATTTGGAGTGTGGCATTCCTTGTCATCCTGATTGCCGTAAACTTCAAATACGATTGGTTTTATCCGAGAGCTGTACTGATAGATTTGATTATTGGAGGCCTTGGGATTGGGACTAATCATTTCCTTAGCTATCTTCGCCATCATCACTCAGTCAATGCTATTGGTGCACTTGAAAATTATCTTTTAGTCCGTGGCTGGATTGTCGGTTGGTGGCTAGAGCATTCCTCAAGAAAAACAGTTTAATTTTTCTGAAGTTATCGGCTGGCGGGCAACTCCCTGTGTTATAATAAATAGGCATTATTATAATCGAGGAAAACACATGTCTAAACAACTAAAAGGTAGTCTGATGGTCATAACTGCAGGAATTGCCTGGGGATTTTCAGGAGTTTCTGGTCAATACCTGATGGCTCATGGGGTTAATGTCAATCTTTTAACGAGTTTACGTTTGATTCTGGCTGGTACTTTACTAACGGTCTCGGTCTTTTTTAGGCAGCGAGACAAATTAGTACAAGCCATTAAAGATAAGAAAACCTTAGTAAGTATCGCCTTATTTGCTCTCTTTGGTCTGGTCTTGAATCAGTATGCCTATCTTAGTGCTATTCAGTACACCAACGCTGGAACTGCGACAGTCTTACAGTATGTCACGCCAGTCCTTATTTTGGCTTTTGTATGTGCGAAGAACCGCAGATTTCCAACGGTCTCAGAGTTAGTGGCTATTATCATGGCTATTGCGGGAACCTTTATCATCGCCACACATGGTCAGGTGACAGAGTTAGCTATCACACCTATTGGCTTGTTCTGGGGACTCTTCTCTGCAGTAACCTATGCACTCTATATCTTACTGCCTGCTAAAGCTATTGAAAAGTGGGGCAGTCTGATTGTCATCGGTCTAGGAATGTTACTCGGTGGTTTGATCTTTCCAATTGCTATCCAAGCCTGGAAGTCTGAGTTACCCTTGACTAGTGGAAATCTTCTGGCACTCTTTGGCTTGGTCTTCATCGGGACAGTCTTTGCCTACACAGTTTTCCTTAAGGGGACGACCATGGTTGGTGCTGTAAAAGGAAGTCTTCTGGCATCGGTAGAACCTGTGGCATCGGTCATTTTAACGGTCTTAATCATGGGTGACCACTTCTTTGCCATTGATGTACTTGGTATGATTTTAATTGTTCTTGCTGTCATCCTCATTTCGCTTAAGGATTTAGTAGCCCTTAAAAAACAAGAGAAAATTCAAAGATAAAGATAGAGCCCAAGTGATTGTGGCTCTTTTTCTATACCGTCGTGTAATTGATGTTCTTAAAAAATAGGACTTAAGTCTCACACATAAACCTTAAAAATATGGTAAAATAAGAGGTAAACTAACATTTTGGAGAGAAAATGAGTATAGACGATTACAGGCCCCATTTTATGGTGGAGGCTGTTTATGATTTGAAACCTGACCAACTACGTGAACACGGTATTCGTGCTGTCTTGGTCGATTTGGATAATACCTTGATTGCTTGGAACAACCCTGATGGGACTCCTGAGCTACGTGCTTGGTTAGATGAGATGACAGAGGCTGACATTCCAGTGGTTGTGGTCTCTAACAACAAACATGAACGTGTGGAACGTGCGGTTGCTAATTTCCATGTAGATTTCGTAAGTCGTGCCATGAAACCTTTTACTAAAGGTATTAATGAAGCGATTGAGCGTTACCACTTTAACCGTGACGAGGTTGTTATGGTGGGAGATCAGCTCATGACTGACATCAGAGCTAGCCACCGAGCTGGTATTCGCTCGATTTTGGTTAAGCCCTTGGTGCAATCAGATGCTTGGGTAACCAAGTTTAATCGTTGGCGTGAGCGTCGCATGTGGAAAAAAATTGAAAAAGCATATGGTCCAATGACCTTTAATAAAGGAATTTAATGGAAGAATTATTTTGTATTGGCTGTGGAGCCCAAATTCAAACAGAAGATAAAGAAAAGGTTGGTTACACACCCGCTAGTTCTATTAAAAAGGCCGAAGAAACAGGTGAGTTATACTGCCAACGCTGTTTCCGCCTTCGTCACTACAATGAAATTGTGGACGTCCACATCACTGATGACGAGTTTTTAAAATTGCTTCATGAAGTTGGAGACAGTGACGCCCTCGTTGTCAATGTTGTTGATATTTTCGATTTTAATGGATCAATCATTCCAGGCTTGTCACGCTTTGTTTCTGGTAATGATGTGCTCTTGGTCGGAAATAAAAAGGATATCCTACCTAAATCTGTTAAAGATGGTAAGGTAACTCAATGGTTGACAGAACGTGCCCATGAAGAAGGCATGCGTCCCGTGGATGTCATGTTGACGTCTGCCCAAAATCACCACGCCATTAAAGAGTTGATTCAGCGTATTGAAAAACTCCGTAAGGGTCGTGATGTTTATGTTGTCGGTGTGACGAATGTTGGTAAATCAACCTTAATTAATGCGATTATCAAGGAAATTACAGGTGATAAAGATATTATCACGACTTCACGTTTTCCTGGAACGACCCTTGATAAGATTGAAATTCCTTTGGATGATGGTACTTACATTTTTGATACACCAGGAATCATCCACCGCCACCAGATGGCACACTATCTGTCAGCCAAGGATCTCAAGTATGTTAGTCCTAAGAAGGAAATTAAGCCAAAAACTTACCAGTTAAATGCAGGCCAAACCTTATTCTTAGGCGGTCTTGGACGTTTTGACTTTATTGATGGGAATAAGCAAGGCTTTACAGCCTTCTTTGATAATAACTTGAAGCTTCATCGTACTAAACTTGAAGGCGCGGATGTCTTCTATGATAAGCATGTTGGAAGTCTTCTCATGCCTCCTGGACCAAAGGAACTGGCTGATTTTCCAAAACTTGTCCGCCACGAATTTACTATCAAAGATAAGACAGACATTGTCTTCTCAGGACTAGGCTGGATCCGTGTCCAAGGAAAAGCTGACCAACCAACCATCGTTGCCGCCTGGGCACCAGAAGGTGTTGGCGTCGTCGTACGAAAAGCGATTATTTAAACTTAATAGAGTAGTTATAAGGAATAAACATGTCATTAACATCAAAACAACGTGCCTTCCTCAAATCGGAAGCACACACTCTCAAACCTATTGTACAAATCGGGAAAAACGGTCTTAACGACCACATCAAAACTAGCGTTCGTAATGCCCTTGATGCCCGTGAATTGATCAAAGTAACCCTACTCCAAAATACTATGGAAGATATTCATGAGGTTGCTGAAATTTTGGAAGAAGAAATTGGCTGTGATACAGTCCTTAAGATTGGACGTATCTTGATTCTCTACAAAGAATCAGCTAAAAAAGAAAATCGTAAGTTATCACCAAAGGTTAAAGCCATCCAAAAATAGTTGATGACTTTTGAAACCTTAAAGGCAAAAGAACAGTTATTTAGATGATGTTTGAGTAAGAGGAGGCGTAAATGGCACTGGATCTCGTAACCCCATTTACAAAGGTTCAACTAGAAGAAGAAATCAAAGATACTGGCCGTAGGCAGGTGGGAATTTTGGGTGGAAATTTCAACCCTGTTCACAATGCTCACTTGGTTGTTGCTGACCAGGTGCGCCAGCAGTTAGGCCTTGATGAAGTTCTTCTTATGCCTGAGTTTGAGCCACCTCATGTCGATAAAAAAGAGACTATTGATGAACAACATCGCCTAAATATGCTCATGTTGGCTATTAACGGTATCGAAGGTTTGGATATTGAAACCATCGAGTTGGAGCGCAAGGGAATCAGTTATACTTATGACACCATGAAGCTTTTGACAGAGGCCAATCCTGATACGGATTATTACTTCATTATTGGTGCTGATATGGTAGACTATCTGCCTACATGGCATCGCATTGACGAACTTATCGAGATGGTCCAATTTGTGGGTGTTCAACGTCCTAAGTATAAGGCAGGAACGTCTTACCCAGTTATTTGGGTGGATGTGCCCCTTATGGATATTAGTTCGAGTGCAGTCAGGGCCTACATTAAGAAGGATCGTACACCTAACTTTATGGTGCCACAGTCTGTACTTGCCTACATCAAGAAAGCGGGGCTCTATAAATGACCTATGAAAAATATCTAGACTATTCTCGTGAAGAACTCCTTGAAAAAGTTCGAGCGGTCATGAGTCCTAAACGCTTCAATCATGTTCTGGGTGTTGAGAGAGCTGCTATTACTCTTGCTGAAAAGTACGGATATGATACTGAGCAAGCTGGCTTGGCTGGCCTCCTTCATGATTATGCCAAGGAACTTCCAGATCAGGAATTCTTGGAACTTATAGATAAATATGAGCTTGATCCTGCATTGAAAAAATGGGGAAACAATGTCTGGCATGGCATGGTTGGGATTTACAAAATCCAAGAAGATTTGGGATTGACTGATCCCGAGATTCTGCGTAGTATCGAAATCCATACCGTCGGAAGCCATGACATGTCAACCCTGGATAAGATTGTCTATGTGGCTGATTATATTGAGCATAACCGTAATTTCCCTTTGGTAGAGGAAGCTAGACAAGTAGCAGAGCAATCCTTAGATAAGGCAGTTGCTTTTGAAACAGTCCATACGGTAGAACACTTGGCCCACCAAGCTTTACCGATTTTCCCGCAAACCTTGGAAACCTATAATGTTTTTGTGCATTACTTAAAAGATTAATAACAAATTACTGGAGAATATCATTGACTAAAGAAGAATTACTTGAATTGGTTGTCAAAGCTGCTGATGAAAAGCGAGCTGAAGACATTGTTGCCCTTGATTTGTACGGCCTTACAAGCCTAACGGATTACTTTGTTATTTTGAGTGCCATGAATAGCCGTCAGTTGGAAGCTATTGCTGACAATATCCGTGAGAAAGTGAAAGAAGCGGGCCTTGACGCTAGTCACATGGAAGGTGACAACAAGGGTGGTTGGATTCTTTTGGATCTTAACGACGTCGTTGTTCACATCTTTACAGAAGATGAACGTGCTCACTATAACCTTGAAAAACTCTGGCATGAAGCACCAATGGTGGATGTGTCAGCTTATTTGGCATAAAAATTGAACTCAGTTGGCGACAACTGGGTTTTGTTGCTTCAACTAAAGATTTAATAGGAAGGATAGAGCTTTGTGTTTAGTTGGCTTGTCAACTGAACACGCACCAAAAACTGTGAGAAAAAATCAATTTCCTTTGTATCTAACGATACAGCCGAAAGTTTCCTGTTTTCTCTGTGCTTTTGACGCTCTTTGTATCTTAGAAAGGATTTGAACTCGTCCTGTAATCGTCGGAAATAGATAGCTCTATGTTAAATTATTAATATTAAAATTTATTATTTGGCGCAGTAGCTAATTGGACTCTTCATTCGCTTTTTAAGCTCGGAAGAGTAGCGAATTAGCCTTGCGGGGTGAGACAACGAACGATTTTTCTAAGAAAACTCGTTCTGTCTCACTCCCCTAATTTTCTTTCCGATTACGGGCGGACTTGGTATCATCATTATGGCTACTTATGAAACTTTTGCGGCGGTATACGACGCTGTTATGGATGATAGTCTTTACGATTTGTGGACGAATTTTTCTCTCCGTCATTTGCCAAAGACTAAGGATAAAAAGAAATTACTTGAATTGGCTTGTGGAACTGGAATTCAGTCTGTACGCTTTTCTCAAGCTGGTTTTGATGTAACTGGACTCGATTTGAGTGCTGATATGTTGAAGATTGCGGAGAAGCGTGCGTCCTCTGCCAAACAGAAAATTGACTTTATTGAAGGCAACATGTTGGATTTATCGCAAGCGGGCAAGTATGACTTTGTGACCTGCTACTCAGATTCAATCTGCTATATGCAGGACGAAGTAGAAGTCGGAGACGTGTTTAAAGAGGTTTACAATGCTCTCAATGAGGATGGCGTCTTCATCTTTGATGTGCACTCAACCTATCAGACGGATAAGGTTTTCCCTGGCTATTCCTATCATGAAAATGCAGAAGACTTTGCTATGCTCTGGGATACCTATGAGGATGCGGCACCACATTCTATTGTTCATGAATTGACCTTCTTTGTCCAAGAGGAAGATGGAAGCTTTAGCCGTCATGATGAGGTCCATGAGGAACGTACCTATGAGGTTTTGACTTACGATATCTTGTTGGAGCAGGCTGGCTTCAAATCTTTCAAACTTTACGCTGATTTCGAGGATAAGGAACCGACTGAAACTAGTGCACGTTGGTTCTTTGTGGCCCAAAAATAAGAGCTATGACAGTTACAGGTATTATTGCTGAGTTCAATCCTTTTCATAACGGCCACAAGTATCTCTTGGATCAGGCTGAAGGTGTCAAAATCGTTGCCATGTCTGGGAACTTTGTTCAGCGAGGTGAGCCAGCTATTGTGGATAAGTGGACTAGGGCTCAGATGGCTTTGGAAAATGGAGTGGACCTCGTGGTTGAGTTGCCTTTCTTGACTTCAGTCCAGTCTGCCGATTATTTTGCTGCTGGAGCTGTCGAAATCTTGTCCCGACTGGGAATTGATAGCCTTACTTTTGGCACGGAAGAAGTCCTAGACTACCAGGCTATAGCAGATGTCTATGCTGAAAATTCCGAGGAAATGGAAGCCTTTGTGGAAAGTTTGCCTAGTGATTTGTCTTATCCACAAAAGACACAAAAAATGTGGGAAAAGTTTGCTGGTGTGGATTTTACTGGCAATACCCCCAACCATATTTTAGGACTAGCCTATGCAAAAGCTTGTGCTGGTAAGGGTATTAAGTTGACTCCTATTCAGAGACAAGGAGCTGGCTATCATTCCTCAGACAAGGAAGTATCTTTCGCCTCAGCGACCAGCCTACGTCTCCACAAGCAAGACAGTGATTTTGTGGATAAGTTCATGCCCAACAGCAAACTTTTTCAGAATTCTCCACAGGTCTCTTGGGATAATTATTTCCAATTGTTGGTTTATCAGATTCTTACAAACCCTGATTTGACTAGCGTTTTCCAGGTGAATGAAGAGATTGCCAGTCGTTTAAAAGTTGCTATCCGTGAGGTTTCTTCTGTGGAGGAACTCGTGGATAAGGTGGCGACTAAACGCTATACAAAAGCACGGGTACGTCGTATTTTGACCTATATCCTAGTTGGAGCTGTGGAAAATCCTTTACCCCAGGCTGTTCATGTCCTTGGTTTTTCTCAAAAAGGGCAGTCTCATCTCAAATCTGTGAAAAAGTCTGTGGATATAGTGGCTCGGATTGGAAGGGAGCCTTGGGATATACTTACACAACAAGCGGATAATGTTTATCAATTAGGCAACCCCGAGCTTTCTCAACAAAACTTCGGACGCGTACCGATTAGAGTAAATTAGCTTTATGATAGGTCTACCCTTGGTAGGCTTTTTTACTTTTCGGAAAATATTCTTAAAAAGGTCAAAAAAGATCAAATAAAACTATTGACCTTTACTGACTAATGGTGTATGATAATCTTGTAAGGATTTAGCTTCCTTATAAATCTTGCAGCGCTAGCCTAAATCTTTGAAAAAAGATAATTATGGCTTGCCTGCAAAAAAATTTATGACAAAGGTCAAATAAAGTCAGAAAAACTATTGACTATTACTGACCAATGTTGTACAATATAAACATAAGGAAATGAAAGCCTTATGAAGGCTGTGTCAATAGCCCATATACCAATAAAAAAGGATTGCAGCTAGTCTGCAAAAATTTTCATCTAAAAGGTCAGTAAAAGTCAAAACCAAATTCTTGACCTGATCAAATGAAAGGTATATGATAAAACTATAAGGAAAAAGGCTTCCTTAATATTCAAGTTTCTTTCTGAAAAACTATTTATGGTTTCGAAAGGGGCTTGGAAGTTAGCTGTATTGAGAGATTCACAGAAAGAAGGTGGCTCTTATGCTAAATGACAATTTATTTAAGACTGAGAAAGTTCTCAGTCTCCTACCAAGAGCAAAACCTGAAATTATTAGAAGAGTAGTTAAAGCTACTAAAAATTTTTAGGATTTTGGTCAGTAAAAGTCAAATCTTACACATTAACATAAAATAACACTCAAAAGATTTCACAAGAAAACACAAAACGAGGTAATTATATGAACAACAACTTTAACAATATGGACGATCTTTTCAATCAATTGATGGGTAACATGGGTGGTTACCGTTCAGAAAACCGTCGCTACATGATTAACGGTCGTGAAGTGACACCTGAAGAATTTGCGATTTACCGTCAAACAGGTCAATTGCCTGGTAATGAAGGTGAAGCAGTCAACCCAACTCAACAACAAGGTAAAGGACCTAAACAAGATGGTATTCTTGCTAAACTTGGTCGTAACTTGACTGAAGAAGCTCGCGAAGGTAAATTGGATCCTGTTATCGGACGTAACAAAGAAATCCAAGAAGCTTGCGAAATCTTGGCTCGTCGTACCAAGAATAACCCAGTCCTTGTCGGGGACGCTGGTGTTGGTAAAACAGCCGTAGTTGAAGGTTTGGCACAAGCCATCGTAAATGGTGATGTCCCAGCTGCTATCAAGAACAAAGAAATCATCTCAATCGATATTTCTGGACTTGAAGCTGGTACTCAATACCGTGGTAGCTTTGAAGAAAACATTCAAAACTTGGTGAATGAAGTCAAAGAAGCTGGAAATATCATCCTCTTCTTCGATGAAATCCACCAAATTCTTGGTGCTGGAAGCACTGGCGATGGTCAAGGATCTAAAGGTCTTGCTGATATCTTGAAACCTGCTCTTTCACGTGGTGAATTGACAGTGATTGGTGCAACAACTCAAGATGAATACCGTAACACTATCTTGAAGAACGCAGCTCTTGCTCGTCGTTTCAATGAAGTTAAGGTTAATGCTCCATCTGCTGAAGATACCTTCAAGATTCTCCAAGGTATTCGTGATCTTTATGAAAAACACCACAATGTTATCTTGCCAGATGATGTTTTGAAAGCAGCGGTAGATTTCTCTGTCCAATACATTCCACAACGTAGCTTGCCAGATAAGGCTATCGACCTTGTCGATGTAACAGCTGCTCACTTGGCTGCTCAACATCCAGTGACTGATGTGAATGCTGTTGAACATGAAATCGAAGAAGAAAAAGCTAAACAAGAAGCTGCAGCTGCCAAAGAAGACTACGAGGCAGCTCTAAACGCTAAGGTTCGTATTGAAGAACTTGAAAAGAAAATTGCTAACCATACAGAAGACCTTAAAGTCACTGCAACTGTTAATGATGTGGCTGAATCTGTAGAACGTATGACTGGTATTCCAGTGTCACAAATGGGTGCAACTGATATCGAACGTTTGAAAGATATGGGTCACCGTTTGCAAACTAAGGTTATCGGTCAAGATAAAGCCGTTGAAGCAGTGGCACGTGCCATCCGTCGTAACCGTGCAGGATTTGACGAAGGTAACCGTCCAATTGGTAGCTTCCTCTTTGTAGGACCTACGGGTGTTGGTAAAACTGAGTTGGCTAAACAATTGGCTCTTGATATGTTCGGAACTAAAGATGCTATCATCCGTTTGGACATGTCAGAATACAGCGACCGCACAGCCGTTTCTAAATTGATTGGTACAACAGCTGGTTATGTTGGTTATGATGACAATAGCAATACTTTGACAGAACGTGTTCGCCGTAACCCTTACTCAATTGTCCTTCTTGACGAAATTGAAAAGGCTGACCCTCAAGTGATTACACTTCTCCTCCAAGTTTTGGACGATGGCCGTTTGACAGATGGTCAAGGTAACACTGTAAACTTCAAGAATACTGTGATTATCGCAACTTCAAACGCTGGTTTTGGTTACGAAGCTAACTTGACAGAAGATGCTGATAAACCAGAACTTATGGATCGTTTGAAACCTTACTTCCGTCCAGAATTCCTTAACCGTTTCAATGCTGTCATCGAATTCTCACACTTGAGCAAAGAAGACCTTTCTAAGATTGTAGACCTTATGCTGGTTGAAGTTAACAAGACTCTTTCTAAGAAAGACATTGACTTGGCAGTTAGCGAAGCTGCTAAAGAATACATGACTGAAGAAGGCTACGATGAAGTCATGGGTGTTCGTCCACTCCGTCGTGTGGTTGAACAACAAATCCGTGACAAAGTCACAGACTTCCACTTGGATAACCTTGATGCTAAACACCTAGAAGCTGATATGGAAGATGGTGTCTTGGTTATCAAAGAAAAAGATGCTAAATAAAAAGCATAAAACCTCCTAATCCTATTTATGAAGCAGAGATGTTAGACGTCTCTGCTTTTTTATGTTCTTTATTGATACTTTGCTTAAGTGATGACGGACGTCAGAGACCGACTTCGTCGTTCCGTAACTAGATTATTTTAAGACTTTTAGCACAGAGGAAAGTCTTGTTTTGTGTATAGCTGTGATTTCCATGTTTATTCTTAATTTTAAAATGAGATGAAATTATAATAATCTTATGAATAGTTAAAAATATATTTTATTTTCAAGAACATGTTGACAATATATATATATATATATAATATTTATGGAAAATTAAATTTAGGTTAGGGATTCTTATGAAAAAGAAAAATTGTTTATTTACATTTTCAGTGATTTTACTATCTATAGCACTAACAGGTTGTTCGGCTAGTAAAAACTTAATAAATACTGCAAAAAACATTTCAGGAGGCGTTACAAGTAAATCTTCAAGTTCTTCAACAACATCAAGCTCTTCAAGTTCTGTAAGTTCAAGTAATTTTAACCCTCAGGACACATCTGATGCCACAATTGGGAGTATTTCAACCTATAACGACTATCTAACGATGTATTCAAAAATTGTTGATGAATATCTAACGAATTATCAAAATGCTGTCGCTGGTACAGTACTAGATGATGCAAATACAATTGAGCAAATGAAACAAGAAACATTGAAATCTTTGGAAGAACAGAAGAAAGAATACGGTGCGATGGGAAACACGAAGATTATTGGTAAAGATAGTCTAGTTGAATTTTTGAAAAATTACCGTAATGGATTGAAGGAATATATAAATAATATTTCAACCCAAATTCAATAATATAATTAAGGAGATTAAATGAAAACAAAAACATTAGCCGTAACAAATGGAGTAGTAGGACTAATCGGAGGAATCTTTCTTCTTTTTGCAGTCTGGTTTATTTTAGGTGTAGCATCTTCGGGATCAGAAGCTGCGACTGGATTAATGACTTTGTTTGTATATCTTGTAAAGCTAGCACTACTAGTACTTGGAATAGTTGGTGCTGTATATTATAAAGGGGATACACCGGTAGGAACTGCTCCTAGTGTACTTTTGATTGTTGGAGGATCGATTTCTCTTATTCCTTTCTTGGGATGGATTGGCGGAATCTTAGGAATAATCGGTGGCTCCTTGTATCTAGCAAGCCTGAAAAAATTTCTTTAATAGTTGAATATGAGAAAATTATTTCAAGGAGTGTAAAATGGATTTATTTTGGCCAATGTTTTTCTTTATGGCATTCGTGGTAATTATCATGATTTTTGCTACAATTTCAGAGGTAATCAATAAATTAGGTAATATAGCAAAATGGCTCGGTTTAGGAGCGATAGCAGGAAATGTGATAAATAATAAAATTAATTCAGACACTGCTATAAAACAAGGTAGGACTTGGAGGAAAAGTCGAAAACATCGTAATAACGGATTTTTAGACGATTTTGAAGAGTTTATCTCACCATCTTATGAATCAGATGAAAAGCATGATTTGTCTGATGAAGAGAGTTTTAGAGAATATCAAGAATTTAAAAAGTGGAAAGCAACTCAAAAAGGTAAGTAGCGTAGGCTACTTACCTTTATTCTTTATCCTCACCTTGATACTTTTGCAAGTGTTCTTGGATGATGCTGAGTCGGGGTTCTAGGTCTTTTTGAAAGACACGTGTTTTATAGCTGAGGTCTTGTTTGATGTCATCAAGCACAAGGTTTTGTTCCTTGATGATGTCAAGGTTACGTTTGATTCTGTCCAAATCGTGAGAAATATTTTCTCGAGATTGGTTGAGGTCTAGGATTTCCTCTTTGATGTCTTCACGTCGTTTATAGGCGTAGTAGGCACCATAGACGAGGGCTCCAAGAGCTAGATAGCGTCCGATTTTCATTCTGTTACCTCTTTAGCAATGCTGTCAGCAAGGCTAGCCAAGGCAGCGAAGTCTGGTTCGTGTTCATCAAAGCTCATGTGGATACCGTCGTCTGCACCGTAACGAGGAACGAGATGAATATGAGCGTGGAAGACGGTTTGTCCAGCAACTTCTTCGTTGTTGTTAAGGACATTCATTCCGATAGCTTTTGTTGCTTTTTGGACGGCACGGGCAATTTTTGGAACACGGCTAAAGACAGTCTCAGCAGTATCTGCAGACATTTCCAAAATGTTGCGGACGTGTTCTTTAGGAATAACCAAGGTATGTCCTTTTGTAGCTTGTGAAATGTCGAGGAAGGCTAGGACCTTGTCGTCCTCGTAGACTTTTGATGATGGGATTTCCCCAGATATAATTTGACAGAAAATACAATTATCCATAATAACGACCTTTCCATGAGTTTTTGTTATAATAGATTATATCATACCAAAGAGAGAAAAGATAATGCTTAAATTAGAAAAGGTGACGGGTGGTTACGCTAATATTCCCGTCCTAAAAGATGTGACCTTTGAGGTGGCTGATGGTGAATTGGTTGGTCTCATTGGTCTTAATGGTGCTGGAAAATCAACAACAATTAACGAGATTATTGGTCTTTTAACACCTTATGGGGGACAGATTGCCATTGATGGGTTAACCATTCAGCAAGATCCAGCCAGCTATCGTCAGAAGATTGGCTATATTCCTGAAACGCCAAGTCTCTATGAAGAGTTGACGCTTCGTGAACATTTGGAAACAGTGTTGATGGCCTATGGTCTTGATGTGACTGAGGGGATGGCACGTGCGGACAAGTACCTCAAACTCTTTCGCTTAGATGAAAAATTGGACTGGTTCCCGACTCAGTTTTCAAAGGGAATGAAGCAGAAGGTCATGATTATCTGTGCCTTTATTGTTGGTCCAAGTCTTCTCATTGTTGATGAGCCCTTCCTAGGTTTGGATCCCTTGGCGATTTCGGACTTGATCGAGCTTTTGGCTGAGGAAAAAGCTAAGGGCAAGGCAATTCTCATGTCTACACACGTTTTGGATTCGGCTGAAAAGATGTGTGACCGATTTGTGATTTTGCACCATGGGCAGGTCTTGGCTCAGGGAACTCTTGAGGAGCTCCGTCAGACTTTTGGCGATGAGAGTGCCAGTCTTAACGATATTTACATGCAGTTAACTAAGGGAGAATTGTCATGATAGCTGAGCTTTTTAGGGAGCGTAGCAAGCGATTCAATACCCGTTGTGCTAAGTATAGTCGCTACGTCTTTAATGACCACTTTATCTTGGTTCTTCTCTTTTTGTTGGGTTTTGTCTTGGTTCAGTATAGCCAGTTGCTTCGACATTTTCCAAAGAATCCGTGGGCAATTGTCCTGGGCCTGCTTGTACTTTGTCTTTTCCTTCCTTTCTGGGGGAACATTGCCACCTATTTAGAGCCTGCTGACAAGCACTATCTCTTGGTGAAGGAAGAAGAAGTGCTAAACCATGTTAAGAAGGCAACAGGACGTGCTTTTAGATTTTGGGTACTCATCCAAACCCTTATTTTTATCTTGTTCGTTCCACTTTTTTTAGCCTTGGGGCTTCCAGTTTGGGGAGTTATCCTTGTAGCTGTGGCTCTGGCTATTCTTAAGTACTTTATTTTCCAGAAAAAGGCTCAACCTTTTTATAAACAGTCTGGCCTGAATTGGACTGAGGCTATTGCAGGAGAAAATAAGCGTCAACAATCGATTCTGAAGTTCTTTTCACTCTTTACCAATGTTAAGGGAATTACATCGAGTGTTAAACGCCGTGCTTATTTGGATGCTATTCTCAAACGTACAAAGAAAGACAAGGAACATACCTGGTACAATCTTTACCTAAGAGCCTTCTTGCGTTCTGGAGATTACTTTGCCCTTAGTTTACGTCTGTTTGCCCTAACACTTTTAGTTATCTTTTTGGTTCCTGAAAAATGGTTGGCTATGGTGCTTGTGGTTGTTTTTGACTACCTTTTGCTCTTCCAGCTCACGGCGCTTAAATCGCACTTTGCTTATCAGAGAATGGCTAACCTTATGCCAGTTGGAAAAGACATGCAGGTGAGCAATCTTAAACGCTTGATTACACAGATTGTACTTGTGTTGACTCTGGTACAGGCTATTTGTCTCTTCGACTTTAAATTTAGCCTGATTCTGGTTGTAGTTATGCTAGTTTTGAGCCTTGTTTACCTACCAGCCAAGCTTAAGAAGATGATTGACTAACACCTATTAAATAAGTTAAAATAGAAGCAAATGACTAAAGAAAAAGGAGATGCCTAGGTGACATCAACAGATAAAGATTTGAGCCTGACTCCTCTCAAAGGAAATAGTGGTAAGGCCTATATGGGAACTTACCCAAACGGAGATCGCGTCTTTGTGAAGATGAATACAACACCAATCTTGGCAGCTCTTGCCAAGGAACAGATTGCGCCCCAGCTCTTGTGGGCTAAGCGTCTGGGAAATGGTGACATGATGAGTGCACAGGAGTGGCTTGATGGTCGTATTTTGACCAAACATGACATGAATAGTAAACAGATTATCCAAATTCTTGGTAATTTGCACCGCTCTAAACACTTGGTTAATCAACTTTTGCAGTTGGATTATCATATTGAAAATCCTTTTGATCTTCTGCACGAATGGGAGGAAAATGCTGCCTACCAATTGCGTGAGAATGGCTTCCTTCAAGGCGTTGTTAGAGATTTGAAACGTCATCTTCCAGAGTTTCGTGCGGAAATTGCAACAATTGTTCATGGAGATGCTCGTCATAGTAACTTTGTTATCACAACCTCAGGATTGATTTATTTGGTTGATTGGGATTCGGTACGTCTAACAGATCGTATGTATGATGTGGCGCAGATTCTCAGCCATTACATTCCATTGGCACATTGGCCACAGTGGTTGTCATACTATGGTTATAAGAACAACGACCTTGTGATGGACAAGATTTACTGGTATGGACAATTTTCATATTTGACACAGATTTCCAAATTCTTTGATAGTCGTGATATGGAACATGCCAACCGAGAGATTTATGAACTTCGTAAATTCAGAGAGACCTTGCACAGGTATTAGAAAGTAGACATGCGAGTTAGAAAACGTAAGGGTGCAGAGGAACACCTAGCGAATCATCCTCAATACGTTATCCTTGAGCCAGAGGCTGCTAAAGGTAAGTGGCATGAGCTTTTTGGTAATGACAACCCTATCCATATCGAGGTAGGATCTGGTAAAGGGGCCTTCATTACTGGTATGGCCCAACAAAACCCTGACATCAACTACATTGGTATTGATATTCAGCTGTCTGTATTGAGCTATGCCTTGGATAAGGTTTTGGCTTCGGGTGCTGAAAATGTCAAGCTCTTGCGCGTGGATGGTTCAGCCTTGACCAATTATTTTGAAGATGGCGAAGTGGATATGATGTATCTGAATTTCTCAGATCCATGGCCTAAGAGTCGCCACGAGAAACGTCGTTTGACTTACAAGACTTTCCTAGATACTTATAAGCAAATTTTGCCTGAAAATGGAGAGATTCACTTTAAGACCGATAACCGTGGACTTTTCGAGTATAGTTTGACTAGTTTTTCACAGTATGGAATGGTTCTCAACAAAGTTTGGTTGGACCTTCATGCCAGTGATTATGAAGGCAACGTCATGACTGAGTACGAGCGTAAATTCTCAGAAAAAGGTCAGGTCATCTACCGAGTAGAGGCTCAGTTTAAAAATTAACTCTTGAAAGCTTGATAAAAATAACGATTAGCCTATTATCGCTAATCGTTTAATGTGGAGAGGTCGCATAGAGGCCGAGTGCGCACGCTTGGAAAGCGTGTAGTCCTTAACGGGGCTCGGGGGTTCGAATCCCCTCCTCTCCTTTGAGTAATAGACAAAAGGTCCCTTCTATGACAGAAGAGACCTTTTTGTTGTCGTTAATTGAAAAATCTTCCTAGTCCCAAGGGCTCTGAATGCCTGCTACCCAACCAGTACAGAGGGCGCTAGTGATATTAAAACCGCCGGTATGGGCATTGATATCAAGGACCTCTCCTGCGAAATGTAGGTGAGGGACTTTTTTACTTTCTAGGGTCTTGGGATTAATTTCCTTAAGGTCAACGCCACCTTTAGTCACAAAGGATTTGGCAAGTGACATTTTACCTGTGATTGGAATTTCCATGTCCTTAAGCTGACTGATAATGTTTTCCAAGTCTTTGGGGTGCAGTTGTTTAACCTTGCTATCAGCCTTATCTTCTGTCAGGAATTCAGCAACACGCTCAGGCACAAGCGCTTTGAGGGTGTTTTTGACAGATTTCTCACGGTTTTCCTCGAAGTAAGTCTTGAGATTATCTTGGTTTTGGTTGGGAAGAAAGTCCAGGTGAGCGATCTCACCACCCTTAACAAAGCTGGAAAGACGTAGGGCAGCTGGTCCAGATAGGCCAAAATGGGTGAAAAGAAGATCGTGGGTAATCTTGTGTTTGCCATAGGACAGAGTGACATCGTCAAGAGAAATTCCCTGTAAAGCCTTGTGTGGAAAGTCGGTTAGGAGTGGACTTTCCGCAGCTTCAAGATCAGTGACATGGAGCTTAAAATGGCGGGCAATATCGTGTCCAAAACCAGTTGAACCAGTCGATGGGTAAGATTTTCCTCCAGTTGTGACGATGAGTTTATCACTGGTAAAAGTCTGGTCTGAAGACTTAACTTGGAATTGCTCATCAACTTTTTTGACAGAGACAACTTCTGTATTGGTAAGGAGGCTAGCACCCAGTTCCTGAATTTTATTTTCCAGAGCTTGGATGATGGTCCGTGATTTATCTGTCTTAGGGAAGACACGTCCGTGATCCTCAACCTTTAGTTTGACACCATTGTCCTCGAAAAAAGCAATGATATCGTGGTTATCAAATTGTGAAAAGACGCTATAGAGGAAACGTCCATTACCAGGAATGCCTGCTAGAAGATCGTCTAAAGTCCCATTGTTAGTAACATTACAACGTCCACCACCAGTACCAGCCAGCTTCTTTCCGAGACGTTTGTTTTTTTCAATTAGGAGGGTTTGTTGGCCATAGAAGGCTGAGGAGATGGTTGCCATCATGCCAGCAGGTCCCCCACCAATAACGATAGTATCAAAATGTTTCATGACCTTATTTTAGCATAATTTAAAAAGGGAGAATAGTTAGTAAATAGTCAGTTTTTTTAGACAATTTATGTTAGAATAGGAATAGAAGTTTAAATTAGAATAGTTATTAACTATGGGGGAAAATATCGTGTCTGAAAATAACATGAAACACCGTTCATCTGTCTACGATAGCATGGTTAAATCACCTAACCGTGCTATGCTTCGTGCGACTGGGATGACAGATGATAGTTTTGAAAAGCCTATTGTTGGGGTTATCTCAACTTGGGCTGAGAACACACCATGTAATATCCACTTGCACGGTTTTGGTCAAATTGCCAAAGAAGGTGTTAAAGACGCAGGTGCTTGGCCAGTTCAATTTGGTACCATTACCGTTGCTGATGGTATTGCCATGGGGACACCAGGGATGCGTTTCTCATTGACATCTCGTGATATCATTGCTGACTCAATCGAAGCAGCTATGGGTGGTCACAACGTCGATGCCTTTGTTGCTATCGGTGGTTGTGATAAGAACATGCCTGGTTCTATGATTGCCATTGCTAACATGGATATTCCAGCGATTTTTGCCTATGGTGGTACCATTGCACCAGGTAATCTTAACGGTAAGGATATCGACTTGGTTTCTGTTTTCGAAGGTATCGGTAAATGGAACCACGGTGATATGACTGCCGAAGAGGTTAAAGAACTTGAATGTAATGCCTGCCCTGGCCCTGGTGGTTGTGGTGGTATGTATACTGCCAATACAATGGCGACAGCAATCGAAGTAATGGGAATGAGTCTTCCAGGATCATCATCTCACCCTGCAGAATCAGCTGAGAAAAAAGCAGATATCGAAGAAGCAGGTCGTGCGGTTGTTAAGATGCTTGAACTAGGTCTTAAACCATCAGATATCTTGACACGTGAAGCCTTTGAAGATGCCATCACTGTCACAATGGCACTTGGTGGTTCAACCAATGCGACACTTCACTTGCTCGCTATTGCTCACGCCGCTAATGTTGATTTGACACTTGAAGATTTCAACGATTTCCAAGAGCGTGTGCCTCACTTGGCTGACTTGAAACCTTCAGGTCAATATGTCTTCCAAGACCTTTACAACGTCGGTGGTGTGCCAGCCGTTATGAAATACCTTCTTAAGAATGGTTTCCTTCACGGTGATCGTATCACATGTACTGGTAAGACTGTTGCAGAAAACTTGGAGGCCTTCGATGATTTGACACCAGGTCAAAAAGTCATCATGCCGCTTGAAAATCCTAAACGTGCTGATGGTCCATTGATTATCTTGAAAGGTAACTTGGCTCCAGAAGGTGCGGTTGCCAAAGTATCAGGGGTTAAAGTTCGTAACATCACTGGTCCTGCTAAAGTATTTGACTCAGAAGAAGATGCCATCGAAGCCGTTCTTTCTGATGAAATCGTTGATGGTGACGTAGTTGTTGTACGTTTTGTAGGCCCTAAGGGTGGTCCTGGTATGCCAGAAATGTTGTCATTGTCATCAATGATCGTTGGTAAAGGTCAAGGGGACAAGGTTGCCCTCTTGACAGATGGACGTTTCTCAGGTGGTACTTACGGACTCGTTGTTGGTCACATTGCTCCTGAAGCTCAGGTTGGTGGACCTATTGCCTACCTCCGTACAGGTGATATGGTTACAGTTGACCAAGATACCAAAGAGATTACTATGCACGTTTCAGACGAAGAGTTGGCGAAACGTAAAGCTGAAACTGAGTTGCCGCCACTTTATAGCCGTGGTGTCCTCGGTAAATATGCTCACATCGTTTCATCAGCATCTCGTGGTGCCGTTACCGACTTCTGGAATATGGATAAATCAGGTAAAGCCTAATTTGCTAACATAAAAGAAATCACACCGGACATAAGTGCGATGTGATTTTTATTACTTAAAAGAGAGAAATGATGTACGAAGATTATATGATTAAACCCTATGTTTCCCAAGATAGAGACCCTAAAGAAGGGGTTAAACCTGTTCCAAAGCGAAACATGGAGCCGTTGGCTGATGGACTGTTAGCTGGTGACATTATTTTGCTCTGGCGAATTAACTTTGGCACTTTTACTAATGAAACTTGGTATCCAAAGTATTTCGAATATACATATGGTATTGATGGACCTAGCCATTTGACTCAACTACTTGAAAATGGGTATGCATATGAGGAATCTGCCTTTGATTCTCTTGATCATCTCAATAGCAGTCAGAAGAAGACCATTCTCAAAGAACGAGGAGTTAAGGGGCTTTCTAAGATGAAGGTAGCTGACTTGGATGAAGCCTTAGCTAAAAATCTATCTGAAGAAGAGCTAGGTCAGTACTTTACGGTACGAGGTATTGCCTTGACTCGAAAGGGAGAGGAAACTCTAGCCAATCATCAAGAGATTATCGATCGTCATCCAAAGAAAAAAATATAGCAAAAAACCGGTTGGAAATGTCCAATCGGTTTTCCTTTTATTTTCCGCCTCGAGGTGAGATACCAAGAGCAATACGTCCATAACGACTGATACGTGTCATCTTCCAGACTGGTGAATAAGTGGTTTCCACCTTGACAGAGTTAATGCCGTCAATGGATTTTAGCTTTTCAGCGATTTCATAAGGCATAGTCTCTTCGCAGCCACAACCAGTATCAGTAAAGGTCATAAGGAAGTAGCAGTGGCCATTTTCATCGACGGTGATTTCATAAATCAGACCAAGATTGTAAATGTCTAGCTCAATCTCAGGGTCGAATACAGTGGTCATTTGTTCAACGATTGGCTCTAAGAAGGGCTGGGCCAAATCATTGACCTTAATATCATCACGGAAGTTTTTCATAGGACTCATTCTTTCTATTTTGCTTTTGTTTATTATGGCATAATTTAGGGCTTTTTTCAATCTCGGATGGCAATGAAGATTTAGTGAGCGAGTAAAGTGACAATAAAAAAACTCCAACAGTTAAACCGTTGAAGATAATGTGATTTATGCTTCAATATCAAGCAGTTTGCAACCAAGGTTGCTCGAATGCACCAATAATTGGAACAAGAATAAAAATCCCAAACCTTGTGGAATTGTTGCCACCATTCCTAGATACAACAGATCTGATACCGACCAAACCTAATTTGGAAGTACCGATTGTTTAAGTCAAAGACTTTCCTTCTATATACATTCATACCCGCGCATAGTTTACCAAAAGCTTAGCTTCCTATCAAGTAAATTATTTGAAGAGTGAAAGGAAAAAAGGGGCTTAAAAAGAGCCCTTCAGATATCCAGAATAACTAGTCAAATTGACAGACAGGAGTGATTGTGATATTCTCATAGTAAGACATTTCAAGAGAATATGAGGCTATTATGAGTATTGAAAAGACCGTCAGCGAGATTGCTGAAATCCTTGGCGTTAGTCGTCAAGCAGTCAATAATCGTGTCAAACAACTTCCAGAAGAAGATCTAGAAAAAAATGCAAAAGGGGTTACTGTCGTTAAACGTAGTGGCTTGATTAAGTTGGAGGAAATCTACAAGAAAACCATCTTTGACGATGAACCAATCGATGAAGAAACAAAGCAACGTGAGTTGTTAGAGATTCTTGTAGACGAGAAAAACTCTGAGATTGCTCGTCTCTATGCTCAGTTGAAGGCCAAGGATGAGCAGTTATCAAACATGGATGATCAATTGCGTGTCAAAGATGTGCAAATTGCTGAAAAAGATAAGCAAATCGATCAACAGCAGCAATTGACCTTGACTGCTATGAAGGACAAAGAAGAGCTTAAATTGGAGCTTGATGAAGCTAAGGTAGAGGTTGACGAAGCCAAGGCTCAAGTGGAAGAAATCCAAACCAAACAAGAAGAAGCTTCTAAAAAAGGTTTCTTTGGACGTCTATTTGGAAAATAAAAAAGAAGCTGGGACTCAGTCTCAGCTTTAACTATTATGGGAGATAAGATGGAAAATTTAGAAACTTATATTGCCTTTGATTTGGAGTTCAACACAGTGGATGGGGTTAGTCATATTATCCAAGTATCGGCAGTTAAGATGAACCAGCATAAGGAAGTGGACCAGTTTGACTCTTTTGTCTATTCGGATGTTCCTTTGCAGTCCTTTATTAATGGTTTGACGGGGATTACAGCGGACAAGATTGCCAAGGCACCAAAGCTAGAGTCTGTTCTGGCGGATTTTAAATCATTTGTTGGTGACACTCCACTTATCGGCTACAATGCACTTAAGTCGGACTTGCCTATTTTGTTGGAAAATGGTTTAGACTTGGAAGAGCAATATGCTTTAGATGTTTTCGATGAGGCCTTTGACCGTCGTGCTTCTGATTTGAACGGTATTGTTAACCTCAAGTTGACCAGTGTAGCTGATTTCTTTGGAATTAAGGGACATGGCCATAACAGCTTGGAGGACGCCCGGATGACTGCTGAGATTTACGAGAAGTTTCTCGAATTAGATGAGAATGCCAAACTTTTGGAGCAACAGGAAGAAGTCAGTAACAATCCTTTTGTTGCTTTAGGTTTGGGCGGCCTTTTCTACTAAAACTTTACAGGAGCTGTAAAGGCTGTAAAGAGTGATAGCTATTTTTTCTGTAAGAAAAGAAAATCCTCTAGGATTAGGGCTTGCATATTACCTTGCGTTATAAGGTAGAATCTAGGTATCAAAGGTGGTGAAGAATCTCCCTTGATAGAAAATCTTAAAAGGAGGTGACAGAGATGTCGCAGTTTTCAACAGGAGAGTTGGCTAAAGCAGCAGAAGTGTCTGTTAGGACTGTTCAGTACTATGATCAGCGAGGCATCTTGACGCCGTCTGAAGTCACAGAAGGTGGTCGGAGAGTCTATCACGAATCAGACTTGGAACGCCTGCAAGTCATTTGTTTCTTAAGAGATTTGGATTTCTCAATTAATCAAATCAAGAAACTCTTGCAAGAGGAGAATAGGGAACAGGTTTTAGAGCTGTTGTTGACAGACCAAATTGAAAGCTTGGAAAAGTCTTCGAAGGAAATAGAGGTCAAACTAAAACGTGCCCGTCACTTGCAAAAAGCAACTGCTAAGCGGCGTCAACTTTCGTTGGAAGATTTGTCAGACATTTCACGTCTTATGGAAAATCAAAAATCATGGCGTCATTTGCAGTTGAGAATGTATGGGAGTGTCATTCTAACCTCCCTTCTTTATCTGATGGGTCTACTGGTTGTCATTTATTATTTTAAGGATCCCAGAGGTTTGTTTATTGTCTGTCCGACATTTTTAATAGCCATAAATCTATTGGTATATCATTATAGAAAGCAGGTCGAATACCTTTGTCCTAATTGTCATAGGACCTTTGATCCAAGTTTTAAAGAATTTGCCATTGCCGGACATACACCTAGGACTCGTAAACTGACTTGTCCTCATTGTCATGTGAAGTCCTACTGTCTAGAGTTGGCTAAGACTAAAACCAAATAATTTATCGAACACAAAAAAACGCTTGAGAATTACTTCTCAGGCGTTTTTAGCTTATTATGTGACTTTAAGTCCGTTTGGCTCCGAAGGTTATACCGTCATAACAAAAAAACTCCAAGCGCGATACAATAAAGGTGTTCAAGCCAATTGTAAAACGAAAGGAGTTAAGACTATGGCGCAAAAAGCTCACAGTTTATCACATACAAAATGGATGTGTTCTACCACATTGTATTTACACCTAAGTATAGACGAAAAATAATCTATAATCAATATAGGAGTAGTCTGGGAGAGATTTTTCATAGACTATGCCAATATAAGGGCATTGAAATAATAGAAGGTCACTTAATGCCAGATCGTGTTCATATGCTAGTAAGTATACCACCACGAATGAGTGTAGCTAGTTTTATGGGATATTTAAAAGGAAAAAGTGCCTTAATGATGTTTGATAAACACGCCAATCTCAAGTACAAGTTTGGAAATCGGCATTTCTGGGTAGAAGGATATTATGTAAGTACGGTAGGACTTAATGAAGCCACAATTAAGAAATATATCCAGGAACAAGAGAAGCATGATATCGATTTGGATAAATTAAGCGTAAAAGAATATGAAAATCCCTTTAGGGATAATGGTAAGTAATGCGAATGCCTCTTTGAGAGACTTGTGACGAGTCAAAAGCAATAAGGCTTAAACAAAGTGAAAGCCAGCGTCTTTAGGCGCTGGCTGGTATTATGGGCTTATAGCCCTTGATTAAACCACCCGTTAGACGGGTGGTTATGATTTTTTAGAATGGCAATTTGCCTGCAAAGGCACCCATTGATTTTTTAGTCGCTTCGTCAATTTGTCCAAGAGCATCGTTAAGTGCTTGAACAGTCATATCTTGAAGTGTTTCCACATCATCAGGATCCACAACAGTATCAGCGAAAGTGATGTTAACGACTTTTTTGTCACCGGTTAATTCAGCCACAACCAAGTCTTGTGCTGATTTTCCAGTGAAGGTTGTAGCAGCCAATTCAGCTTGGCTTTTTTCCATTTGTTTCTGAAGCTTTTGAGCTTGCTTCATCATGTTCTGCATGTTCATCATAATAGTTTCTAGATTCCTTTCATATCAAGGGGTTAGCCCTTGTTTCTTACTTTTTGATGCCTTAATTTGGCTTATAGAATAGGCAGTCAAAACCTCAACTATTATACCATGTTTAGCCTGTTTGACAAAGTGAGGAGAAGTATTGGAGGAATTTGTTAAGACTTGATTTTTTCTTGTTCATAAAAATGTTAGAGCAATTACAAAGCCACCAATCCTTGAATTGTAAGACTTGTTAAAAATAGTGTACAATGGTTTATTGTTAATCCGGTCAAAAATTCGATTGGAGAAAAATAGAAAGAGAAGATGACAATGAAAAAAAGCAATATTTTAGGGATTTTTGTAGGTTTAATTATAGGGCTATATACAGTCTTTGGAATGAGCCTATTTACCTTTTTTAATTTAAAATATCACTCTGTTTATTATGCTCAGCATATTCCTCATAAGAAGGGGACAGAACCAGATCTCGTTATGTTGGTAGAGAATATGGGATGGATTTATACACCTAAAATTGACAATATTAGATATGATGATGATGGAACAAACGCTATTATAGATACTAAAAGCAAATCTTTTTTAACAAAAAGCTCAGGAAGTTTTTTATATGATAAGGATAATATGACTATCGGTTTTGACAGTACGTTTAGATTTGAGGACGTCAGCTATTTTTCAGAAGAAGCAAAAAGAATTCAAGTTAATGAATCGAAAATTAAACGAGAGATTAGGAAAGATTTTTCCCCAATTATGAAGGTTCAAACAAAACCCTTTATCAATCTTCAGTGGTTGTTTAATTTAATTTATCAAAGTAGGTTTAATTAGAGAAAAAGAAAGAGAAGTGACAATGCAAAAAAGAAATATTTTAGGGATTCTTGTAGGACTAGTTATAGGGCTGGTTACAGTCTTAGGAATGAGCCTATTTACCTTTATTAATTTAAAATTTAACTCTGTTTATTATGCTCAGCATATCCCTCATAAGGAGGGGACAGATCCGGACGTCATTATGTTGATGGAGAATATGGGTTGGGCCTATACACCGGAAATAGATGGTATTAGTTATGATGATGATGGGTCGTATGCTATAACTAGAGAAAAAGGAACTAAAACGTCTGTATTAGATCTTACAGGTGATACTCTATTTTTTCACTCGGAGTCAGATGATATGTATCTTCTTAATCGTACTTTTTCTATCCAACATGCTTTTGACAAACGTTATCACAAGATTAAATATAATCAACGAAAAGTCCAAAAAGAAATTAGAGAGACCGTTCAACCTGTGATTGATGCTCAACCAAAACCATTAATTAATCTTCAGTGGCTGTTTAATTTAATTTACCAAAGTAGGTTTAATTAGAGAGTATAATCCTACAGAATGTTTTTGTTGGGATTATTGGTCTGGATGACAGAGTAGCAAAAGCTTGAGGGTTAATAGGCTTATTTCCTTGGTATTCATGACGGCTAACCTTTGAAAACACCTCATTTTTATGCTACTATGAAAGTTATGAAAAAACAGTTACAAGGCTTGACGCAGGTGGAGGTCAAGCGGCGGATAGATGCCGGTAAAATAAATCATTTTAAAGCAAAAACTGGCTCCAGCAATTGGGAGATTTTTAGGCGTAATGTCTTCAACTCCTTTAATATGCTCAATTTTGCAATTTTTGTGGCTTTGATTGCTGTTCAGGCTTGGTCCAATCTATTTTTCTTCGGGATTATCGTGCTTAATGCCTTTACGGGGATGATGACGGAGTTGCGTGCCCGTCGCATGATTGATAAGCTCAATCTCATGAATCAGGATCAGATTCGTGTGGTGCGTGATGGACAGCTTGTTTCTATCGATCCTAAGGATATTGTCTTGGATGATGTCATGCTCTTGTCTGCGGGTGAGCAGGTTCCCAGTGATGCAGTGGTTGTTGATGGGATGGCTGAGCTTAACGAGGCTATGCTGACTGGTGAGAGTGATCACATTCTAAAGAAAGATGGGAAGGAGCTGCTCTCGGGTTCTTATCTTGTGAGTGGTCAGGTCTATGCTAAGGTCATTAACGTAGCTGAGGACAATTACGCCAACAAGCTCATGTTAGAGGCCAAGACTCATAAGCCAATTGTGTCCCGTATCCTTTATAATATGGATAAGATTGCTAAGTTTACGGGAAAGATTGTTATACCATTTGGGCTTGCACTCTTTTTTGAGGCTTACATGATTAAGCAGCTCTCCCTTCAAGAGTCGGTCGTTACCAGTTCGACAGCCCTTCTGGGAATGTTGCCTAAGGGAATTGCTCTTTTGACCATTACATCACTTTTGACGGCTGTCATTAAGCTTGGGATGAAACACATCCTTGTGCAAGAGATGTACTCTGTTGAAACCTTGGCTCGTGTAGACGTGCTTTGTTTAGATAAGACAGGGACGATTACACAAGGAAAGATGACAGTTAAAGGACTGGAACTACTGTCAGAGCGTTTTACGAAAGAGGAGTTGGAGCGTTTGCTTGCGGCTTATATGCAACATAGCAAGGATAAAAACGCAACAGCTCAGGCTATTCGAAATGCTTATGAGGGTCTGGAACATCATTATCAGGTAGGTGATGTTATTCCATTTTCAAGCGATCGTAAATGGGGTGCTGTGAGCATTAATGGGCTTGGAACTCTCTTTTTGGGAGCACCTGAGATGCTTCTTAAGGAGAATCCTAAAGCAGTCGATAAGGCTCAGGCGCGAGGATCTCGTGTTTTGATTTTGGCCTGGAGTCAGTCAGGTATTGCTACAGAGACCATGATTTTGCCGAATGACGTCGAGGCTTTGACCTTACTTGAAATTGCCGATCCTATTCGTGAGGATGCTGCAGAAACTCTGGAATACCTGCGTTCTGAAGATGTGACACTTAAGATTATTTCTGGTGACAATCCGGTGACAGTTTCTCATATTGCCCATCAGGCTGGTTTTGTAGATTATCAAAGCTATATAGACTGTTCTAAGGTCAGTGATGAGGAGTTGGGGGCTTTGGCTGAAGATACGGCAATCTTTGGCCGTGTATCTCCACATCAGAAGAAGTTGTTAATCCAAACCCTTAATGCCAATGGCCATACCACAGCTATGACTGGTGATGGTGTCAACGATATCTTGGCACTACGTGAGGCGGACTGTTCGATTGTTATGGCAGAGGGAGACCCTGCTACACGTCAGATTGCCAACTTGGTGCTTATGGATTCGGAGTTTAAGGATATTCCTGAAATTCTATTTGAGGGACGTCGTGTGGTTAATAATATTGCCCACATTGCACCTATTTTCCTTATTAAAACGGTGTATTCTTTCCTTTTGGGGCTTATCTGTATTGCCAGTATTGTTTTTGGAAAGGCAGAGTACCTCTTGGTCTTCCCATTCATTCAGGTTCAGATGACTTTGGCGGGGCAATTTATCGAGGGTCTTCCACCATTTATTTTGACCTTCGAGCGTAATATACGACCTGTTGAGAAACATTTCCTCAGACGTTCGCTCCAGTTGTCTATTCCTAATGCCTTGATGCTGGTTATCAGTGTTCTTATTTTCCATCTATCTCAGGTCTATCTTGGTATGAGCAATACGGACATGCTGACGCTGTCTTACTATATGATGGGATCAACGGGTGTCCTTGCTGTTATTCGTGCTTGTATCCCGTTGAATAAGGGACGTGTGGCCTTGATTATTTACTCAGTCTTTGGCTTCTTAATCAGTTCTTATTATCTTCGAGATGTGATTGAGATTTCGACACTTAATAGCTACACCTTGCCAATCTATCTGGTAGCAATGGCTATCTGTACACCGCTTTTCTTCTGGATTAGCTACAAACAAGGTGCTTTCCAAAAAGTATAAGTCAAAACTCGAGCTTGATAACAGGCTTGAGTTTTTTTGATACCTCAACAGTAGGAACGGTCTTGATGTGTATGAGATGTGGTACAATAGAGGCATGAAAACAGTAGGGCACTTGACGCCAAAAGTCATTAAAGCTTTTGATTTGGACTACAAGCCTGGTGAAGAAATCACGCTGTCTGCACAACGTAAGAAGCATATGGAAAAGCATCGCCAGGAATTCAGTGATTTTGATGCCACCTATGAACGTATTCCAGAGATTATTGCTCATCCGGACTATATCGGTTGCCATCCTAATGGCCAGTCCTTGGAATACATCAAACGTATTGATGGTAATGTTCTGGTAGCGGTCAGATTATGTGATAAACTTAATGTCCGTACCATGTTTGTGATTAAAGATTCTAAGCTGAAAAATTATCTAAATGCTGGTAGAGCTAAGAAAATGTGATATAATATAGGTAAGAAGTAACAACGAGGGCGGAAGAGGCAGCCGCCACACCTTCGGGTCTGAAAGAGATGCAGGACTGTCACCCTGCCGTTGTTTATCAACCCAAGAAGTCCCTTTAGGGGCTTTTTTATTTTTTAAAGTGTGGTAATAAGACTACCTCACTCTCTGAATGAGGTATAGACGAATCTTATGGGAGAGGAATTGTCAAAATTAACAGAAAATTCTTGACATCCCTCTAAAAAAGAGTACAATAGTTAGTAAATCAGAAAGTAACTGGTCTTAGATTTTCAGGGAGCCTGCGGTGATTGTGAGTAGGTAATCGAGATGAGCGAACATTGGGCTGATTGGATGATAATGAGAAGGTAATACATATTCTTCTCGGTTGGCACCCCTTACCGTGCAACTCCTTGTTAGAGGAGATAGAGATGATGGTCGTTTTTTTGGAGACCATTAACTGAGGTGGTACCGTGTTAAACTAGATTTAATGCCCTCACAGAGTTTTTCTCTGTGAGGTTTTTTGTTTACTTTTATCTTTAAAGAAGTGTTATGTCATTATTCAATGAAAGGTTGGGTATTTATGGATGCATTAAGCGATATTCGAATTGATATTGATAATATTGACAGACAGTTGCTTCGACTACTGGCCCAACGTCAAATACTTGTGGAAAAGGCAGGACGGCTTAAGTCTAAGGGAGACAAGGCTACTGTCCAGGCTAGTGAGCGTGTTGCCCAAGTGATAGCAAACCGTCGTAAGGAGGCACTAGATCTTGGCTTATCGCCAGATGTGGCTGAAAGTGTTTGGAGAAGCATGATTAAAGCATTTATTGCTTTGGAAGAGAAAGTGAACAACGAATAATAATGGTGCCGATACATCCTATAAAGGAGCCTTGCATCAGTCTTATTACTCTCGATAAACCAGTTTGAAAGGAAATATTATGAGAAAAATTTTACCAGCCGATACCTTAACACCAATCTTGGCTTATATGCGTGTTCAAGGGGAACACAAGGTTATCCTTGAATCTATTCCTCGTGAGAAGGAAAATGCACGTTTTTCTATTGTTGCCTACAATCCAGTCTTTGAAGTAACCTTCAATGATGGTGTTCTTTATGAAAATGGTAAGGCGATTGATCAAGATCCTTTCGAATACTTGGACCAAGTAACAGTCAAGGGCATCAAGTCTGATCTCCCTTTCGCAGGCGGTGCTATCGGGTTTGCAGGCTATGATATGATTGGTCTCTATGAAAATATCGGTGAGATTCCTGAAGATACGATTGGAACACCTGATATGCATTTCTTCATCTACGAGTCTTATTTGATTTTTGACCACAAGAAGGAAAAGGTCTATGTGGTTGAGGATAATATCTACTCTGGTCGTGACAACGATGCGGTGCGTCAAGCTCTTGGTCAGGTGGTAACCAACCTCCAGACTCAGGCGCCAAACGAGTTTACACCTAAGGCCTTGCAAGCCTTGCAATTTTCAAATCATATCGAAAAAGAAGTCTTCATGGATATGGTGGCTAAGGCCAAGAAGCTTATTCGTGAGGGAGATATGTTCCAATGTGTGCTTAGCCAACGCTTTTCAGCGGATTTTGAGGGAGATCCTTTGGATTACTACCGTAACTTGCGTGTGACCAACCCATCAAACTATCTTTATTTCTACGATTTTGGAGATTATCAGGTGATTGGTGCTAGCCCAGAGAGCTTGGTTTCAGTGAAAAATGGAGAGGTGGTAACCAATCCGATTGCTGGAACTCGCCCTCGTGGTGCCAATGAGGCGGAAGACGCTGCTCTAGCGGATGAACTCTCACATGATATTAAAGAAACTGCGGAACACCGTATGTTGGTTGACTTGGGACGTAATGATATTGGTAAGATTGCCAAGAATGGTACGGTCAAGGTGACCAAGTATATGGAGGTTGAGTATTTCCGCTATGTGATGCACCTTACCAGTGTGGTTAAGGGACAACTCTTACCGGAATTGACAGCACTGGATGCGCTAAAATCAACTCTACCAGCTGGAACTGTATCAGGAGCACCTAAGATTCGTGCCATGCGTCGTATCTATGAGCTTGAGCAGGAAAAACGTGGTATTTATGCGGGAGCTATTGGTTATCTGTCTGCGACAGGAGATATGGACTTTGCCATTGCCATCCGTACCATGATTCTCAAAAATCAAAAAGCCTATGTTCAAGCAGGTGCAGGTGTTGTCTATGACAGTGTTCCTGAAAATGAATTTTACGAAACGATTAACAAGGCGAAAGCTATGACAAGAATAGGAGATGCCCAATGATTTTATTAGTTGATAACTATGACTCTTTTACCTATAATTTGGCACAATACCTAGGGACATTTACAGAGGTAAAGGTCTTGCGTAACGATGATGCGAACCTCTATGAAGAAGCGGAAAAAGCTGATGGGCTAGTCTTTTCACCGGGTCCGGGTTGGCCAGCTGATGCGGGTAAAATGGAAGCCTTGATTAAGGATTTCGCTGGTAAAAAACCGATGATGGGAATTTGCTTGGGGCATCAAGCTATTGCGGAAACTTTTGGTGGTAAACTCGGCTTGGCTAAAAATGTCATGCATGGGAAACAAAGTAATATCACTTTTGAAACACCATCACCTATTTTCAAGGATATCGACAATGATGTCCCAATCATGCGTTACCATTCCATCGTTGTTGACCAAATGCCAGAGGGCTTTGATGTGACAGCTATCACAACTGATGATCAGGAAATCATGGCCATTCAGCATAAGGAGCTACCTATTTACGGTTTGCAATATCACCCAGAAAGCATCGGAAGTCCAGATGGGCTTAAGATGGTTGAAAATTTCGTAAAAATTGTTGCAGGCTAGTTGGACAGTCTTTGGACTAGATTTGTCTATGCTCAAAATCTCTCGCGTGCATCAGAAAACATTGAACAGTTTTTAAAAGGAAAATAGATATGAAAGAAATATTCCTACAAATCTCAAACCGCCAAGACTTGTCTCAAGACCAAGTCCAAGCAGTCTTTGACCGCATTCTCAAAAATGAAGTCTCAGAAAGCCAAATCGCTGCCTTCCTTATGGGGCTTAAGACTAAGGGGGAAACAGCAGATGAAATCACAGGTATCGTGCGTGCCCTCAAATCACATGCGACTGTCTTGCCTGAGACTTTCACAGATGCTATGTGTAACTGTGGAACTGGCGGGGACCAGTCTTATAGCTTTAACATTTCGACTACTGTTTGCTTTGTCCTAGCAGCAGGCGGTATTCGTATGGCCAAGGCTGGTAACCGTTCGATTTCCTCTAAATCTGGTTCGGCAGACGTGCTTGAAGCTCTTGGAATCAACGTTGCAGCATCACCAGAAACCCTATCTAAAGCACTTGACGAAGTTGGTTTGGCCTTTATCTTTGCCCAAACCATGCACCCAGCTATGCGTTTTATCGGTCCAGCTCGCCAAGCTCTTGGGATTCCAACGATTATGAACTTGGTTGGCCCACTGGCTAATCCACTTGACCTTGAGACACAACTCATGGGGCTCTATCGTGTGGAATTACAAGAAATTGTTGCTAATGCTATTCAACAGTTGGGACGTAAACGTGCGGTTATTATCACAGGTCCTGACAATATGGATGAAGCTGCCCTCTATGGCACTAACACCTACACCCTTTTGGAAGATGGTCACATCAGCCAGCACACTTTCACTTATGAAGATTTGGGTATGGAAAAGGTTGAGTTGTCTGATATCACAGGTGGCGATGCTAAGGAAAATGCAGAGATTCTCCTTAGTGTCTTGAAAAATGAAGCTAGTCCTTATCTTGAAACAACAGTGCTTAATGCAGGCCTTGGCTTCTTTGCCAATGGTAAGGTGGCGACTATTAAAGAAGGTGTTGAGCTTGCTCGTCAATTGATTGCGGACGGCTCAGCCCTAGAAAAACTTCGCCAACTCCAAGAGGTACAAGTATGAGTAAAGCCTTTCTCCCAACAATCTTAGAACAAAAAGAAAAAGAAGTGGCCCAGTTGGTCATGGAAGACTTGCAGTCCTTGCGTCAGACTTATCGTCTTTATGATTTTCTCAAGTCAAATCAAAACAAGCTGCAAATTATTTCTGAAGTGAAAAAAGCTAGTCCAAGTATGGGTGATATTAACCTAGATGTGGATATTGTGGCTCAGGCCAAGACCTATGAGGAAAATGGGGCAGCTATGATTTCTGTTTTGACGGATGAGGTTTTCTTCAAGGGTGATATTTCCTACTTGAAAGAAATTTCGTCACAGGTGGCTATTCCAACCTTGGCTAAGGACTTCATTATTGATGAGAAACAGATTGTGCGTAGTCGTAATGCGGGTGCGACAGTCATTCTCTTGATTGTAGCGGCCTTGCCAGAAGCTCGCCTCAAGGAGCTCTACGATTTTGCGACAAGCCTTGGATTGGAAGTCTTGGTTGAAACGCATAATCTGCCAGAATTGGAAGTGGCTCATCGTATTGGTGCTGAAATCATCGGCGTTAACAACCGTAATTTGGTTACTTTTGAGACAGATATCAACACCAGTCTTGAGTTATCAACGCATTTCAAGGACAAGCCTGTTTATATTTCTGAGTCGGCTATTTTTACAGGTCAAGATGCTGCCCTAGTTGCCCCATATTTTAATGGAATTCTAGTAGGAACTGCCCTTATGACGGCTGACGATGTGGCTGAAAAGGTCAAGGAGTTGCAAATTGACAAAGGTTAAAATTTGTGGGCTATCGACACCAGAAGCAGTGGCAACTGCAGTTGAATCAGGTGCTGACTACATTGGCTTTGTGTTTGCCAAGAGCAAGCGTCAAGTGAGTCTTGAACAAGCTCGCGAGCTGGCTAAAGGTGTGACAGGCCAGACAAAAATCGTCGGTGTCTTTGTTTCACCCAGTCTTGAAGGACTGGAAGAAGCGATCAGTCAGGTTCCCTTAGACATCGTTCAGATTCATGGAACTTTTGATGAAGTTCTGATTCCAGAGATATCAGTACCAGTTATTCGAGCTATTCAGATTTCAGATAGTGATTCTCAAGTCAAGAGCCAGGCGGATTATCTTCTCTTTGATGCTCCCATTGCTGGTAGTGGTCAGACCTTTGACTGGCAGCTTTTGGCTGATAAGCAGATTGAGCAGGATTATTTCATCGCTGGTGGCTTAACTGTGGACAATGTGGCAGAGGCCAAGGAAACTTTCCAGCCCCATGCCTTAGATGTGTCCTCAGGTGTCGAAACAGATGGTCACAAAGATTTAGACAAGATTAAAGCATTTATAGAAAGAGTGAAAGCATGACATATCAACAACCTGATGCAAAAGGATTTTACGGAAAATTCGGTGGTCAGTTCGTTCCAGAAACGCTGATGACGGCCGTTATTGAATTGGACAAGGCCTATCGTGAAGCCAAGGAAGATCCAAGTTTCCAAGCGGAATTGGATGACCTCCTCAAAAACTATGTGGGCCGTGAGACACCTCTTTACCACGCCAAACGTTTGACTGACCATATCGGTGGAGCGCAAATTTATCTTAAACGTGAGGACCTTAACCACACAGGTGCCCACAAGATTAACAATGCCCTTGGTCAAGTCTTACTTGCCAAACGTATGGGCAAGAAGAAAATCATCGCCGAAACGGGTGCAGGTCAACACGGTGTTGCAACAGCGACAGCCGCAGCCCTTTTCGACATGGATTGTACAATCTATATGGGTGAAGAAGATGTTAAACGTCAGGCGCTTAACGTTTTCCGTATGGAATTGCTTGGTGCCAAGGTATTTAGCGTAACAGACGGTTCGCGAGTGCTTAAGGATGCTGTAAATGCAGCCCTCCGTGCTTGGGTAGCAGGTATCGAGGATACGCACTACATCATGGGATCTGCCCTTGGTCCTGCACCATTCCCAGAAATTGTTCGCGACTTCCAATCTGTCATTGGTCGTGAAGCCAAACGCCAATATGCAGAAATTTCTGGCGGTAAATTGCCTGATGCTGTAATGGCTTGTATCGGCGGTGGTTCAAATGCTATCGGTATGTTCTACCCATTTGTTAATGATAAATCAGTAGCTATGTATGGTGCTGAGGCTTCTGGTTTGGGGCTTGATACTGAAAAACATGCCGCAACCTTTGCCAAAGGTCGTCCAGGTATCCTTCATGGAGCGCTTATGGATGTTCTCCAAGATGCGCATGGTCAAATCATGGAAGCCTTCTCTATCTCAGCTGGTCTGGACTACCCAGGGGTTGGTCCTGAGCACTGTTATTTCAACGAAATTGGACGTGCGACTTACGACTCTATCACAGATGAAGAAGCTCTCGAAGGTTTCAAACTTCTGTCACGTTTAGAAGGTATTATCCCAGCTCTTGAGTCTAGCCATGCCATTGCGCTTGCGCAAAAAGTGGCAGCTAAGATGTCGCCAGACCAAAGCCTCATCGTCTGCCTCTCAGGTCGTGGGGACAAGGACGTTATGCAGGTTAAAGAACGTTTCGAAGCTGAAGCAGAAGGGAAATAAACCATGACAAAAACATTAACAAAACACCTACAAGCTATCAAAGACAGTAAACGCGGTATTTTCGTACCTTACATCATGGCGGGTGACCACGCTAAAGGTCTAGACGGACTCTTTGAGACCATTGCTCTCTTGGAAAATAGTGGTGTCTCAGCTATTGAGGTGGGTATTCCATGGTCAGACCCTGTGGCCGATGGTCCCGTTATTGAACTAGCAGGACAACGTAGTTTGGCTAAAAATGTGACTTTAACAGCTATCATCAAGAAGCTTCAAGAACAAAAAACACAGGTACCTCTGGTTATCATGACCTACATCAATCCAGTTTATCAATATGGTATCGAAGCCTTTGTTAAGGACTTGGCTGAGACCTCTGTCAAGGGGCTCATCATTCCTGATTTGCCAAATGAACATGCTGACTTTATCTCCCCTTATTTGAAAGACAGTGACATTGCTCTCGTGCCTTTGGTAAGCTTGACTACAGGTATTGACCGTCAGAAACAGTTGATTGATGGTGCAGACGGCTTTATCTACGCCGTTGCCATCAATGGCGTTACTGGTAAGACTGGTAATTACCGTGATGACCTTGATAAACACTTGGCTAACTTGACTGCTCACGCAGACATTCCAGTCCTCACAGGTTTTGGTGTGTCAACAGAGGAAGACATCAAACGTTTTAACGCTGTGTCAGACGGTGTTATCGTAGGATCAAAAATCGTCCGTGACCTCCACGACGGTAAGGAAAAAGAAGTCGCTGAATTTGTTACATTCGGTTCACACTTTGAAAAATAGCAGATGGTACTCTCCAGAAATGGGGAGTTTTTTTATTGACCTCCAGAAGTTAGATTTTTTCTATCTAACTTCTGGAGGTGCAGTTCATCTTTACATTTCTTTTTAATGTGCTATATGAGGTAGGAAAATATTTTCTCCATAAGAATTATTATATTATGGAAAAAATATTTACCATTTACTACAAGTAAGCAAACAAAATAATGCAAATTGAACATTTTTGGAGGAAAATTAGAGTAAACTAAAAACATCAATAGAGATGTTGAAATAATTCAAAGGCGGATGCTATCATGCTTAAATTTTCTACAAAGAAAATCAAAAAGGCAGGCTGTGTAAGTGTAGGTGCGCTGATTCCAGTTTCAGTTGGTCACTACATTAAAGAAGTAAAAAGTACGGTATAGCTTACTTTTTGAGTATCGCAGAAGCGCAGAAAGATTTTTGTAATTATAATGATTATAAAAGTAATTGAACTTAGAAGCGTTCACTAGAACATTATAATTAGTTATTTTTGTTATGAAAATTTTTATGTGATAACTAATCATTTAAGTAGGTTGATATTATATTAGCTTACTTTTTATTTAAAGATATGAGAGAAAAAAACTTCAGATATTGCTTCAATATCTTTTTCAAGCAACAGTTTCTAATGTTTGTTTAATACTATATACTCTATTCTTTTCGGTTTGTTTAAGAACTCAAAAGGTACTGTTATTGTTAAGTACTCCTACAATAATTGCCTTAATAATTCAACCAATATTAATTGAAAAATTTGCATTCAAAAGCAAAGCTAACTTTTCAAAACATACTATGATGATTATGTTGACTTTGTTAAGTATACTAATTTGCTCATCGAGTAATATGTCTGAGAAAAATATATGGATTTTACATTTTATTTTTATAGGTTATTCTGAAGAAATGTTATATAGAATGATTATCTTAGACAAGTTGAGGTCATCCTATTCAATATTTGAATCAATACTGTTCTACTAGGATTAGTAGAAGTATCATTTGCTACAATAATTCAAAATTTTATTGATTCCCTGGAGTCGTCAAATATTACTAAATTTGAGTTTGCAATTATCTCCTTCGCTGTTTTTCTAGTAATTAATTATGCTTTAAATACTTTTGTAATATGGATTCGGTCAGTTCTTACTAAGAATATTCATTGCATTGATAAAGTTATTAAGGATGTTAATTTAAGTAATAAAAGTAACGAGATTCAAGTAGTTTCTGAAAATGGCGATAATATTTCTGGTGGGGAATTGAAAAAAATAAATATTGCTAGAGCATTGTTAGAAAACAGACCTCTGCTTTTAGTTGATGAATTTGAGTCAGGTTTAGATGAAGAATCATCAAAACTAATAACTGATAAATTATTTGATTCAGAAAACATCATCATAAAGATTTCTCATAATTTAGATAAATCATTTTTAAAAAGATTTGATTCTATAATTTTTATGGAAAAAGGAAAAATTATTGCAAAAGACAAGTATGAATTATTACTTGAAACTTGTGATAATTTTAATGATTTTTTAATGTATACTGCAACTGATGGAGGTAATCACCATGAATACAATATTACGAGTCTGTCATTTGAATAAATCATTTGGAAAACAAGAGGTATTAACCGATCTCAATTTCGAAATTCAAAGAGGTGACATTGTTGGCTTAATTGGGAAGAATGGCTGTGGAAAGACTACTTTAATGAAGATGATCTTAGGACTTACTCCACGCACAAAAGGTAAAATTCAATTTAAAGGGGATTCAGAATATAATACTAAAAGAAATAGTTTAAATAAAATCGGTTTTCTTATAGATTGTAAATTATTTGAAGATTTTTCTGCATATGATAATTTGAAATTATTCTCTATGTATTCTTCATCATTTGATAAGAGTGAACTAGATAAACGGATTAATATGTTGTTAAAATTTGTGGGTTTAGATAGTAGCAAAAAACTAGTAAAATCTTACTCGTTTGGCATGAAGCAGAGATTGGGTTTGGCATTGGCCTTGTTAGATGACCCTGAGTTTCTGATTCTAGATGAACCTTTTGTGGGTTTAGATCCTGCAGGAGTTAGAGTTCTTTTAGACTATATTGTGAAGTTACGTCGTGAAAAAAGGGTTACAATATTAATCTCATCACATCAGTTACATGAAATTGAAGAAATATGTGATTATTTCCTATTTATAAATGGAAAGAGTATTGAAACACATACTAAACTAGGAAAAAATAAAATAATTATTACTTTAGAATATGCAGTGCCGGAGTTGGAACAAAGTCTTAGTAAATTAGTTACCCTAAAAGAAGGTCAGATAATCTTACCACATGATATGATGTTATTGAATTCGATCCTGAAGCTCATTTATAAATATAATTGTGAGATAAAAGAAATCACGGTGAGTGACTCTATTGAAGAATTATTTAGGGGGTGAAAAAATGCAATCAATCGTTTTAGCAGAACTATATAAATTATTGAAACGGAAAAATTTTATTATATTAGCTATACTATCATCGTGGTCTTTGATTTATGGTTTTGGTGCCTTTTTACATTGGGACTTTGTAAAAATAGGGGCTAAATTAGATTTAGTTACCTTTATCACCACGATGTGGACATTTTTATTAATATTAACTATCCCGTTATTATTAATTTTATATACTTCTTCCTTTATTTTAGGAGGAGAGATTCAAGGAGGACAAATTTTATTAGAGGTAAATAGAGTCACTAGTAAGAAAATATTGATAGTCTCTAAGTATATTGTTGTTATCCTATCAATATTATTTTTATATATCTTAAATTGCTTGACGTCGTTAGTCACTTATATCTGCTTTATATCTCATACTGAGTTCGGTTATACACGTTTTTGGGAGCTACATGCTACAAATGTACAATCAATAGTAGTTAGTTTAGTGAATTTAGGATTTATTATTTTGCTTGCTAGCATTGCTTTTTATCTATCACTAAATATTTCGGCAATAATGGCTTCGTTTGCAAGTCTAGGTGTTTATTTTTTATGTCAACTTCTATCAAATATTACTATGATTTCTAAATTCATCCCTGGATATTTTTTTGTTGTGCCTAATTATCACTTTACAATTGGATTATCTCTAATTCATTTACTAAGTTATTTTTTGCTTTGTATACTGTTATTGATTGCTACCATGAGAGGGTTTGAAAGTAAGGCATTTTGAATGATATAATATTAGAAAAAGGAATTTATAGAGACAGATGTATAAAGTAGCAATTTGTGATGATGATAGCTTACAAGTGAGTAATTTAGAAACTCATATTTCAGAATACTTTGATGAAATCAATGTCCAATATGAAATTGATGGATATTACAAAGGAGACCGTATGGTAAATACCATGAGTAGACAAATTGACAACTATCACTTGATATTTTTAGATATTGAAATGGAGGGGCTAAATGGTATAGAGACTGCTAAGTTATTGAGGAATATTGATAAAAACTTTATACTCATTTATGTCACAAGCTATGAGCAATATGCTTTAGAAAGTTTTGAAGTCTCTCCATTTCGTTATCTAATAAAACCTGTATCTATTGAAAAATTAAGAGAGGTTCTCAGAGATGTTCTGGTAGAATTAACTGCAAAACAAAAGTTTATGTTTTATCAGATAGGTATGGAACATTTCCAAATAAGCTTAGATAATATTGTGTGTTTATATTCTGAGTTTGGTAGAAAGATTCACCTTGAATTAGTTAGCGGTAGTGACACATCGTTTTATGGGAGGATATCAGCAATTGAAAAAGAATTACCTCCAACGCATTTTGTTAGGGTTAATAGTGGAACAATGATTAATTTAAATCATATAGCTTCATTTAATCGGAATGATGTAACTATGATAAATGGCAGTTGTATCGCTATTAGTAGAAGTCGGAAGAAAGTCGTGAGAACAGCATATAGCCATTTTATTGAGAGGAGTTTCGGTTTATGATTGATGTATATAAATCAGTGGGACTGCTCTCTCTTTTTTTATTCCAAAGCTTTGTTGTTTGGTTTTATTTACAACACTTTTTTGTGATCAGAATTTCCAAAAGCAAGTTTTATTATTTGATCTTATTTGTTTATTTTATTGGCCACACATCAATAACAATAAATCATAATACATTGTTAGATTTTAAAATCTTATCTTTGCTATTAACTTTCCTGATTCTTTTCCTCTTTTTATCGGGAGATGTGATGAAAAAGGTATTTCATTATTTATTTCTGATCTTTTGGTTTTTGATTCAAGAAGATATAACTATATTGCTATTACATCAAGTTCAACAAACTAAAGAAATCGTAATCTTTTTCGCCCAATTCTTTTTGATGTTGTTAACGCTTTTATTTGTGTTAGGATTAAAACACTTTAAAATAGATAATCTATTTGAGCTGAACAAAATAGAATACGGTATCTTATCGTTGCCTCCATTTTTGTCTATTATTTTACTGTTATATAAGATTCCACTACCTTTAAGTCGAGTTTTGATATTTGATAGTTATTTATTATTGATAAACATTGTCATAATTGTGCTTTACAATTATTTGAGTGAAAAAAATTATAATATTATCAAAGGCAAAATTGCTTTTGATGAAAATAGCATGACCAGTGAAATCATTCAACAAGAAGAAGAACTAGCAATTCTCAGACATGATTTAAAAAATATTGTTTCCTCAATAGATTTTTATGCAGATAGTAATGATTTTGAAAATATCAAAGCAATAACTCGAGAGATATTGGGACAGGAGGTTTTTAATCGCAAAATAACAGGATGTATACCAATTGACGCTATATTAAATCAAAAAATATCTAAAATGAAAAAAGATGGAGTCCAGTTTCATCTAGATTTACAAATCCCCTATAACTTAGATATAAGTTCGATTGCTATAGATTCTTGCGCTATTCTTGGAAATATTATCGACAATGCAATAGAGGAGATTGAACGTAATGGATTAACGAATCCAATCGAAATAGTACTACGTTTTAAGAATAATAAATTAGTTTTTAGAGTGGCGAATCCTATACTTACTTCTGAAATAGATATCAATTACGACGGAATGAAATCTATGAAATTACCTAATAGACGTGGTCTAGGAATAAAAAGTAGTTATGATAGAATCATGAAACTGAAAGGACATCTGAATATTAATATACAGTCAAATCAATTTGTGGTACTAGTTGTTATTCCTTTAAAGATTAAGTAAGTATTGTTTGTAAGTGACTTAGTAAATATATTTTGTGTTATTGAATCCCTGATTTTTCAGTATTACAATAAGGACAATGAAAAAGAAAAGGTTTAGAAATCGTTAATGTTTACCAATAATTCCAGAATTATTTTCCTTAATAGGTTTTTGTCACTGATTATCGAGTACGGTTATGCGATAGCACTGAGCATTATTTTCTCTAAAATCTCAGTGGACTATGTCTTGGGGCTATGGATTGCCAAATTCTTAGGAGGGCTTCTTGCCAATGTGGGACATCAATTTGTAGGAAAAATCACAAATAAAAAATATGTTTTGATTGGTATTGAATTGCTTAAGGCAGTCTGTCTGGCTTTGATCTATCTTGCCATGGGTAGTGTTTTTGTATTTGCTTTGGTGGTTTTGACTGAAGTGCTGACAACTTACTTTAACAGTTTGTTGTCCTCAGCGGTGCCTGTGCTTGTAAAAAAAGTCAACTTACAAAAATTTAACAGTACCTATACCATGATTGGGTCAGCTTCCTATTTCTTAGCACCTATGATAGTTGGTCTCTGGGGTAGCCTTGATTTAGGGAGCTTATTTTTGGTCTACAGTGTGCTAACTCTACTAGCCACCCTCTTATTGTTTAAACTGGGACCGATTATTTTTGACCGTGAGAATAAATCAGAAGAGGAGGTTTCTTCCAGTCAAGGTAGTCCTATTTTTGGAAAGCAGAGTGTCATTCTTAAGATGGTTATGATGACTATACTCTTACAGTCAGTGGGTGTCTTATATGATGCTTATGAGGTTATCTTCCTGACCAAAGATGTCGGTATTTCTAGTCAGGCTTATTCTTACTCTCTGTCCTTCTTGGCCATTGCCTTTCTAGCAACGAGTTCAATTCTATCTTTCAAAAGTCTCACTAAATACTCCCCTATGACCGTTTACTTGTTAGGCTCTCTTGTCTATTTGGGTTACGTTGTCGTCTTTCCATTCGTACCTAACCTACCGACTGTTTTGCTTAGCTATATCTTTTTAGCAGTTGGTCAAACTATTTCTGGAATTTCGCAAAATGTTTACCTGCAAGAGAAGTTGAATCCCCTACAGCTTAATAATCTTTATTTGAAAATCGAAGTCTTGAATCAGGTTTTGACAGGGATTGTTGTATTTGTCAGTGGCATGCTTATTAAGAGAGGTCTGCAAGTCACTACGATTTATTTGGGATATAGTATCCCTATCATTGTACTCGTATTGGGAATAATGCTTATGACTAAACTGTATCAGAAAAATCCTAAGGCATAATTTTTATCCTAAGATAATAAAAACATTCCAAGGTCCTTGAAGTGATCTTGGAATTTTTAAATAAAATAAATCTACAAATGTAGACAAAACCCTTGACGCATTTTCACAATAGCGTTAAAATAAATCTACAAATGTAAACGAGTAACAACATTCAGAAAGGAGCTATCATGCTAACAATTTCATCTGCGGAATGGGAGGTCATGCGAGTGCTCTGGGCTAAGGGGCAGGCGACTTCTTCAGAGATTATAGCGATTCTAGCTAAGAAGCTAGACTGGTCGGCTTCGACTGTTAAGACCTTGCTTGGACGTTTGGCGGACAAGGGTTACCTAACCAGTCAGCGTCAAGGACGAGGCTTTATCTATCAAGCTAGCTTAGGTGAAGATGAAGCGAATTTTCAAGCTTTAGAGGCAGTTTTTGACAAGATTTGTTTGACCAAACACAGTGATTTGTTGGGGCAACTCATGGCAAAGACGCCGATGACTCAAGCTGATGTGGATAAGTTACAGGCCCTGCTTGTGACAAAAGCACCTGTGGATCAGGTGGTTTGTGACTGTATGCCTGGCCAATGTGCTTGTGGGCATCATATGGAGGTGGATTAAAAAATGGCAAAAGAAACCTTTGTGGTTAATGGGATGACCTGTGCATCCTGTGTAGCCAATGTAGAAAATGCTGTTAATAAGTTGGATGGTGTGGACAAGACTGTGGTTAACCTAACCACCGAAAAAATGTCTGTGGATTATGTTGGGGATAAGGTCAGTCCAGAAGCTATTGAAAAAGCTGTGGCTGACGCTGGTTATGAGGCAGAAGTCTACAACCCAGATACAGCTAAGAGTCAGGAAGAACGTGAAGAAGACAAGATTCACAAGGTGCGTGAGCGTCTCATTTGGTCATCAATCTTCACCATTCCTCTCTTTTATCTAGCTATGGGGCCAATGGTCGGTCTACCTGTGCCAAACTTCTTGTCTCCTCATCATGCGGCCTTGACTTATGCCTTGGTGTTGCTAGTTTTGACAGTGCCCGTCATGTGGTTGGGCCGTTCCTTCTATAGTAATGGTTTTCGTACCTTGGCTAAGGGTCATCCTAACATGGATGCCTTGGTAGCCTTGGCAACATCGGCAGCCTTTCTTTATAGTCTCTATGGTACTTATCACATTTCTTTGGGACATGCCCATCACGCCCACCAACTTTATTTTGAGTCAGTGGCTGTTATCTTGACCCTGATTACTCTTGGTAAGTACTTTGAAACCCTCTCTAAGGGTCGAACATCAGAAGCTATCAAGAAACTCATGCACTTGTCAGCCAAGGAAGCAACTGTCCTTCGTGATGGTAAGGAAGTCAAGCTTCCTGTGGATAAGGTTGTTCTTGGTGACCATATTGTGGTCAAACCTGGGGAAAAGATAGCCGTGGATGGTCAGGTGATTTCTGGTAGCTCTGCTATTGATGAGAGTATGCTTACAGGTGAGTCACTTCCTATTGAAAAATCTGTTGGTAAACCAGTGTTTGCAGGTTCTATTAATGGTCAAGGTAGTCTGATTTATGAAGCTGAAAAGATTGGTAAGGACACCTTGCTTTCCCAAATCATCAAATTGGTCGAGGATGCCCAACAAACCAAGGCACCGATTGCTAAGATTGCCGATCAGGTGTCAGCTGTCTTTGTTCCCGTTGTCATGGCTATTGCCCTTGTTTCAGGTCTCTTCTGGTACTTTATCATGGGACAAACCTTTACCTTCGCAATGACTGTCGCAGTCAGCGTCTTGGTTATTGCTTGTCCATGTGCTTTAGGTCTTGCGACACCAACAGCCATCATGGTTGGTACAGGCCTTGGTGCCGAGCATGGTATTCTCTACAAGCGTGGAGATGTGCTCGAGTTAGCTCACAAGGCTGACGTCCTCATTTTTGACAAGACAGGAACCATTACTCAGGGCAAACCTCAGCTCGTTTCTAGCTATACTTATGGCAATGGCGGAGCCGCCTTGCAACTTTTGGCATCCTTGGAAGCCAAGTCTGAACACCCCTTGGGTCAAGCCATCCTTGTGGCAGCAGAAAATGCTAACTTGGACTTGTTAGAAATGGATAATTTCTCAAGTTTGACTGGACGAGGACTTACTGCCATCTATGCAGGAAAAACTTATCTAGCTGGGAATCAAACCCTTATGGCAGAGGAAAAAGTCGACTTGACTTCAGCACAAGCTGATTTCCAAAGCTTGACAGCTGATAGTCAGACACCGATTTTCCTAGCTGAGGATGGCAAGTTAATCGGACTCTTTGGTGTAGCCGATCAGGTTAAAGCAGATAGTGCCGATATGGTGGCAGCTCTTCATCAAATGGGCAAGGAAGTCATCATGTTGACTGGGGATAATGACCAAACAGCTCAAGCCATCGCTCAAAAGGTTGGTATCAAGCGCGTTATCAGTCAAGTGCTTCCGCAAGAAAAATCTAGGGTGATTAGCGACCTGCAAGCAGAAGAAAAATCAGTTATCATGGTTGGTGATGGTATCAATGATGCCCCAGCCCTTGCGACTGCTGATATCGGTATTGCCATGGGTTCAGGGACAGATATTGCCATGGAAAGTGCCGATATGGTCCTTATGAAACCAAATCTCATGGATGTGGTTAAGGCTCTGAAAATTAGTCAGGCGACGATCATAACGATTAAAGAGAACCTCTTTTGGGCCTTTATCTACAATATCTTGTCTATCCCAGTGGCCATGGGTGTCCTCCACCTCTTTGGAGGCCCACTCCTTGACCCAATGATAGCAGGACTGGCCATGAGCTTTAGCTCTGTCTCAGTCGTCCTCAATGCTCTGCGTCTCAAACGTCGCAAAGTCTAAGTGTCGATTGCTTATGCTCCCCATCACTTAAGACGTATATCAAAAAATAATTAAAGCAAAGGAAGAAAGAAAAATGACAAAAACATATAACATTACAGGAATGAAATGCCAAGGCTGTGTCAACACCGTTACCGAAAAACTCTCTGCTGTCAAAGGCGTAGACAAGGTTCAAGTTGACCTCGAAACTAAACAAGTCACTATCGAGGGTAAACCATGGAAGTGGTCACTCAAACGTGCCCTCAAAGGCACTAAGTTCGAACTTGGTGACGAAATTTAAGACAGGAAAAAAACAGCTATCAGGCTGTTTTTTTCTGCCCATAATCTTTTTGAAAATCCCTTCCTTTTGTGATATGATTAAAGTAATTATGTTCTCGAAATTGAGACTAGAAAATCAAGAAAAGAAAACGGTATACCTATGTCTAAACAAACCCTTATCCTTCTCTACGGTGGACGTTCAGCAGAACGTGAAGTGTCTGTGCTCTCAGCTGAGAGTGTTATGCGTGCGGTGGATTACAGCGCATTTAAGGTTAAAACCTACTTTATCACTCAGTCTGGTGATTTTATCAAAACACAAGAATTTACAGAAACACCAGGTGATGACGAGAAGCTCATGACTAATGACACAGTTGAGGTTAGTCAAGCTATCAAACCAAGCGATATTTATGAAGAAGGCGCTGTGGTATTCCCTGTCCTTCATGGTCCTATGGGTGAGGATGGGTCTGTCCAAGGTTTCCTCGAAACCCTCAAATTGCCATATGTGGGTACTAATGTTCTCTCATCAAGTGTGGCTATGGACAAGATTATGACCAAGCATATTCTTGAAGTTGCTGGAGTGCCTCAGGTTGCCTACACAGTCTTCATAGAGGGTGAAGATTTGGAAGCAGCCGTAGCAGAGACGCTTGAAAAATTGACCTTCCCAGTGTTTGTCAAACCTGCTAACATGGGGTCATCTGTTGGGATTTCTAAAGCTGAAAATGAAGTAGAGCTTCGTGCAGCGATTGATTTGGCTCTCAAATATGATAGCCGCATCTTGATTGAGCAAGGTGTGGTTGCCCGTGAAATCGAGGTTGGTATCCTTGGAAATACAACTGTCAAGACGACAGATCCAGGTGAAGTGGTCAAAGACGTTGCTTTCTATGATTACCAAGCTAAGTACATCGACAATAAGATTACCATGGACATCCCAGCTCACGTGCCTGCAGAAGTCATGACACAAATGCGTACCTATGCGGCTAAGGCCTTCCGTGCCCTAGGTGGTTGTGGTCTTGCCCGCTGCGATTTCTTCCTGACAGAGGATGGAGCCATCTACCTTAATGAGCTCAACACCATGCCAGGTTTCACCCAATGGTCAATGTACCCACTACTTTGGGAAAATATGGGACTTTCTTACTCAGACCTAATCAAAGAATTGGTAGCCTTGGGACAAGAAATGTTCGACAAACGTGAAAGCCATTTGATTTAAGAATGATGATTTATAAGACAGACATCTTAGTCTCGGAGAAATCTCTGAGACTGAGGTGTTTTTTTCTTTACAGAAATCCAGATTTTATTTATATCTTTTCTTTATCACCTTGATAAAAAATACATATTATCCAAATAAACTAACAGGTGGTAGAATAAATCTAACGATTCAAATGTAATAAAGCAATTCGTTCGTATTTGATGAAAATTTGTGTCTCACAAATTTCATCAGCGACGAGTCGTGATCAAAGGGCTAGAAGTAGATGTCAGTGAGTACTCACGGAATTTTAGACGCCCTTTGTATCTTGTAGAATTGAACACGGGCTAAATTCCTAGAGCAAAAGATAAACTTCCTAGTGTGCCAGCACACGTCGTCAGTTTCCTATTTGCCACACGGAATTTTAGACGCCCTTTGTATCTTGTAGAATTGAACACGGGCTAAATTCCTAGAGCAAAAGATAAACTTCCTAGTGTGCCAGCACACGTCGTCAGTTTCCTATTTGCCACACGGAATTTTAGACGCCCTTTGTATCTTGTAGAATTGAACACGGGCTAAATTCCTAGAGCAAAAGATAAACTTCCTAGTGTGGTAGCACACGTCGTCAGTTTCCTATTTGTTTTACGGAATTTTAGACGCCTTTTGTATCTTGTTTTGAGGAGGTAGGTTTTGGACTGGTCCATTGTTCAACAGTATTTGCCCTTTTATCAGAAAGCATTCTTTTTAACCTTACATATTGCTGTTCTGGGGATTATTGGGTCCTTCCTTTTGGGCTTGGTGGTGAGCGTTATTCGTCATTATCGAGTTCCAGTTTTGAGTCAGCTTTCGACGGCTTATATTGAGCTGTCTCGTAATACGCCACTCTTGATTCAGCTCTTCTTTCTCTACTTTGGCTTGCCTCGTATAGGTTTGGTTCTATCGTCAGAGGCTTGTGCTGTGGTAGGTTTGATTTTCTTGGGTGGTTCCTATATGGCGGAGTCCTTCCGAAGTGGTCTAGAGGCTGTTAGTCAGACCCAGCATGAAGTGGGTTTGTCTATTGGTTTGACGCCATTCCAAGTCTTTCGCTATGTGGTCCTTCCTCAGGCAGTGGCAGTGGCACTTCCGTCATTTAGTGCTAACGTCATCTTCCTTATCAAGGAAACGTCAGTATTCTCAGCGGTAGCCTTGGCGGATTTAATGTATGTGGCCAAGGATTTGATTGGTCTTTACTACGAAACCGATGTGGCTCTAGGCATGTTGGTGGTAGCATACCTCTTGATGTTGCTGCCGATTTCTCTAGTCTTTAGTTGGATTGAAAGGAGGTTACGCTATGCAGGATTCGGGCTTTCAAGTTCTTCTTCAGGGGAATAATTTCCTACGTATCTTACAAGGTTTAGGCGTAACTATTGGAATTTCCATCGTCTCGGTTCTTCTGTCCCTTTTACTAGGAACCCTTTTGGGGATTGTCATGACTTCGAAGTCTAAGATTGTTCGGCTTTTGTCACGTATTTATCTGGAATTTATTCGTATCATGCCTCAATTAGTCTTGCTCTTTATTGTCTATTTTGGTCTGGCTAGGAACTTTAACATTAATATCTCAGGTGAGCTATCGGCTATTATCGTCTTTACCCTTTGGGGAACGGCTGAGATGGGCGATTTGGTGCGTGGGTCAATCACATCGCTACCTAAACACCAGTTTGAGAGCGGAAGGGCCCTTGGCTTGACCAATGGACAACTCTATACCTATGTGATTATTCCACAAGTCTTGCGTCGCTTGTTGCCTCAGGCTATTAACCTTGTGACACGGATGATTAAGACCACGTCCTTGGTGGTTTTGATTGGGGTGGTTGAGGTGACCAAGGTTGGTCAGCAGATTATCGACAGTAACCGCCTGACTATTCCAACAGCTTCTTTCTGGATTTATGGCACGATTTTGATTCTTTATTTTGCCATTTGTTACCCAGTATCTAAGCTGTCTACTTATCTTGAAAATCGTTGGAGGAATTAAGATGACAGAAAGCATTTTACAAATCAAGGATTTGAAAAAGTCCTTTGGGGACAATGAGATTCTCAAAGGCATCTCCTTGGATGTTAAACAAGGTGAAGTCGTTGTTATCTTGGGTTCCTCAGGTTGTGGGAAATCGACTTTGCTACGTTGTATCAATGGCTTGGAGACCATTCAAGGAGGCGATATTCTCCTTGATGGCAAGTCTATCACTGGCAGTAAGAAGGATTTCCACTTGATTCGTCAGAAAATCGGAATGGTCTTTCAAAGTTATGACCTCTTTCCACACTTGGACATCCTACAAAATCTGATCTTGGGTCCAGTCAAAGCTCAAGGGCGTAATAAGGAAGAAGTCATTGCGGAGGCTGAGAAACTTTTGGACCGTGTGGGACTTCTGGACAAGAAGCATAGCTTCGCACGACAACTGTCAGGTGGTCAAAAGCAGCGTGTGGCCATTGTCCGTTCTCTGCTTATGCATCCAGAGGTTATCCTCTTTGACGAGGTGACGGCTTCGCTTGACCCTGAGATGGTTCGTGAGGTTCTGGAATTGATTAATGACCTGGCTCAAGAAGGGCGTACCATGTTGATTGTCACCCATGAGCTTCAGTTTGCGCGTGCCATCGCTGACCGTATTATCTTTATGGATAAGGGCGTCATCGCTGAGGAAGGTACTGCTGAAGAATTCTTCAATCATCCAAAGACACAGCGGGCTCAAGAGTTCCTTAATGTCTTTGACTTCAGCCAGTTTGGTGCCTATTTGTAACCCATTATTTTTAGTGAAAATAAATTATTTTAGGAGATATTTATGAAATTAACAAAGAAAATTTTTGCCCTATTAGCCCTCGTCTTTGCCTTGGTGGCAGTGACTGCATGCTCAAGTAACAGTAGCTCTGGTAAATCAACAGCCAAAGCACGTACGATCGAAGAAATTAAGAAGAGTGGTGAACTCCGTATCGCCGTCTTTGCGGACAAGAAACCTTTCGGTTATGTAGATAACAAGGGAGCTTACCAAGGTTACGATATTGAACTTGGTAACCGTTTGGCCAAAGATTTGGGTGTTAAACCTAAATACGTTTCAGTAGATGCGGCCAACCGTGCAGAATTCTTGATTTCAAATAAGGTAGATATTACCCTTGCCAACTTTACAGTGACTGATGAACGTAAGAAACAAGTGGATTTTGCCCTTCCTTATATGAAAGTCTCAATCGGTGTGGTATCACCTAAAGACAAGGTAATCAAGGACGTTAAAGAGCTTGAAGGTAAGACTTTGATTGTTACTAAGGGGACAACTGCTGAAACTTACTTTGAAAAGAACTACCCAAATATCAAATTGCAAAAGTATGACCAATATAGTGATGCTTACCAAGCCCTCCTTGATGGTCGTGGTGATGCCTTCTCAACTGATAATACAGAAGTTCTTGCTTGGGCTCTAGAAAATAAAGGTTACGAAGTAGGAATCACATCACTTGGTGACCCAGATACCATTGCCCCAGCGGTTCAAAAAGGTAACAAAGAACTCCTTGACTTTATCAATAAAGACATTAAGAAACTTGGTGAAGAGAATTTCTTCCACAAAGATTATGAAAAAACACTTCACCCAACCTATGGCGATGCAGCAAATGCTGACGATCTCGTCGTTGAAGGTGGCGAAGTGAAATAAGACTGACATCCTTCGTAAGAGGTAAGTCTTGCTTAACAAGAATAAAACAAGTAAACCACCTCGTGGCTATCTAGGTTAACTAGAAGCAGGGGTGGTTTTACTTGTTTTTATAGTTTCTTTTAATCTTCCATTCAACAAAAAGGATATATAAACAAGCTTCCAAACATTCCAAATACGATATAAGGTCTTAGACGATCAAGCAAGGTCTTTCGTTGATTATAAGGCGATTTTGAACCGTCTTTCCAGGTAATACTTTTGTCCTTATCATCCACCAGTTTGTAAGATTCGACATTATAGGTCAGATAATTGTCTTTACGAACATAAATATTCAAATAGTTGTGGCCGTTCTTAGTGGGGAGGTCTGTCAGGTAACCTTCCACAGTGTAGAGCTCCATGTGAAGAGTTCCGTCATTAAGCCGCTTGACTGGGCGAGCTCTAGCAGCATAGATAATATCCTTATTGACTGTATAATGACCATAATAATAAAAACCACCATACAGCAGTGCCAGTAGCACTAAGATAATCAATTCAGCTGTTGGCTCTGGTAGGATGATCTTTCTCCAATTAAGGCGTCATCATTTAGGTTCTTCGATACTTTGACAGGCGCTATTTATATTTTCCTCTCCTTTAGAGGTTGATTAATTTTTTCTTTGTCATGCCTAATCCTTTCATCAACCATTGTAACAAATTCGTCTCCCAAGCAAAAGCTAGCCTGATTTGTGATATAATTGGGAGTGATTGTAGACAAGGAAATCTTATTTCTTGCCAGACTTGTAAAAATAAAACAGAGGATTTTAAGATGAAACTGACACTCCATGAAATTGCCAAGGTTGTTGGCGCTAAAAATGATGTCACAGCCTATGAAGATGTTGCCATTAACCAGATTGAGTTTGATAGCCGTAAGATTACAGAGGGTGACCTCTTTTTGCCACTAAAAGGTGTGCGTGATGGGCATGATTTTATCCAAACAGCCTTTGGCAATGGTGCTCTAGGGACATTCACAGAAAAAGAATTACCAGCTGATCAAGTCCACATCCTAGTTGATGATGCTCTTGAAGCTTTCCAAAAGCTAGCTGCCTACTATCTTGAAAAGATGGGTGTTGATGTCATTGCGGTAACTGGTTCTAACGGTAAGACAACAACCAAGGACATGATTCATGATATCTTAGCAACAACCTATCGTACTTACAAAACTCAAGGTAATTACAACAATGAGATTGGTCTTCCTTATACAGCCCTCCACATGCCTGATGATACAGAAAAAATCGTCCTTGAGATGGGACAAGATCACATGGGAGACATTCACCTCTTGTCAACCTTGGCAAAGCCAAAGACAGCTGTTGTTACCTTAATCGGAGAGGCTCATTTGGAATTCTTCGGTAGTCGTGACAAGATTGCTCAAGGTAAAATGCAAATGCAAGACGGTATGCCTGATGGTAGTCTCTTGCTTGTACCAAGTGATCCAATCGTTGATCCTTTCTTGCCAAGCAATCTTGAAGTGGTACGCTTTGGGGATGGTGCAGAGCTTACAGTCTCTGATTTGATGGAATACAAGGATCACCTCACCTTCTCAACTAACTTCCTAGACGGACAAGTTACCTTGCCAGTCACTGGAAAATACAATGCTACAAATGCTATGGTTGCTGCCTATGTCGCCAAACACTTGGGTGTAACTGAGGAAAATATCCTCACAGCTCTTGCTAACTTGCAGCTTACAAAAAATCGTACTGAATGGAAAAAAGCAGCTAACGGTGCGGATATTCTTTCAGACGTTTACAATGCCAATCCAACAGCCATGAAGCTCATTTTGGAGACCTTCTCAGCTATTCCTAAGAATGAAGGAGGCAAGAAAATCGCTGTCCTAGCTGATATGAAAGAACTCGGTGAACAGTCTGTGCAACTTCATACGCAGATGATTCTAAGCCTGACACCAGATGCTATTGATACGGTGATTTTCTACGGTGAAGACATTGCAGAATTGTCACAACTTGCTAGCCAAATGTTCCCTCTTGGTCATGTTTATTATTTTAAGAAAACAGCTGATGAAGACCAATTTGACGCTATGGTTAAGCACATCAAAGAAAGCCTAGGCGAGCACGATCAAATCTTGCTCAAGGGCTCTAACTCTATGAACCTAGCTAAGGTCGTGGAAGAACTCCAAGCTAAGAATTAAGTTATCCAACCTGCTCTCTGAAGCAGGTTTTTGCTTTACCCTGAAATTTGATATAATAGCAGGCATAGTAGTTTCATCAGGAGAAGAGAATGAAGGATTTTTTGACAACGACCCAAACTCATCCACCCCATGTACCTTTGCCCTATTATTTACTTATGCTCTTGGCAATGGTGTTTTTGAGTTACTTGAGTTGGCTTTGGCATAACAATAATATATGGCGTTGGACCTTTCTTACTATCCAAGCCATTCAACTCTTTGCCCTCTATACCTGGTACCTCTGGCAGGGCTTTCCGCTTTATATTAGTCTACCCCTGTACCATTGCCGCATGGCCATGTTTGCTGTTCTCCTTCTGAAAAATAGTAGGATAAAGAGCTATTTCGCTATTATGGGAGTTGTCGGGACCTACTGTGCATTGGTTTATCCAGTATTTGATCCCTATGAGTTTCCTCATATCACAGGCTTTTCTTTCCTAATTGGTCACTATGCCCTACTGGTCAACAGCCTGAATGTCATTTTTAACAGTTATAAAACCCAACCCATCAGTCAACAACTGATTGTGGTGGCTACCTTGATACTGAATCTAGGTCTTGTAATAGTTAATCAGACCATCGGTGGAAACTATGGCATGCTTAAACACACGCCATTTATTATGGGAACTCCCTTATTTGTCAAATACCTTGCTGTTTCAGGAGCTCTGATTATTCTTATGATAATTATGAAAAAAGGGCTGGAGCATTCTGAAGAGAAATATTAAATAAATGAAGAAACACGCTATCAGAAAGTTGATAGTGTGTTTCTTCATTTTATTTGTTTTATTCTAACACAAAACGCTTTCAGAATTGCTTTCACACTGTAATTTGGATATAATAAAAGAGCTGTGCCTGCGAGAATTATTGCAAGCCTCGACAACAAATGTAGCTTTTAAAAGCCAGAGATTTTCTGAAAGAAGTGCTACAACTATCTTCCTTTTCGATCTGGTAAAAACCGATGACTGTCAGTTCCTATTTAGCATGGAAGTTTTACAATTCCTAAGGAAGCTACTGACGTCCGATACTGCTAAGGAAAAGTATCAAAAAGATTATTTTTAAAGAAGAAAGAAAACTATGAGTATCCAAGACGAAATCAAAAAACGCCGTACTTTTGCCATCATCTCTCACCCCGATGCTGGTAAAACAACAATCACTGAACAATTGCTTTACTTTGGGGGTGAAATCCGTGAAGCTGGTACCGTAAAAGGTAAGAAAACCGGAAACTTCGCTAAGTCAGACTGGATGGATATCGAGAAACAACGTGGTATCTCAGTAACTTCATCTGTGATGCAGTTTGACTATGCCGGCAAACGTGTTAATATCCTTGATACCCCAGGGCACGAGGACTTCTCAGAAGATACCTACCGTACTCTTATGGCGGTTGACGCTGCCGTCATGGTCGTTGACTCAGCCAAAGGTATCGAGGCCCAAACCAAAAAACTTTTCGAAGTTGTCAAACACCGTGGGATTCCTGTCTTTACCTTCATGAACAAATTGGACCGTGATGGACGTGAGCCGCTTGACCTATTGGAAGAATTGGAAGAAGTGCTTGGTATTGCCAGCTACCCAATGAACTGGCCTATCGGTATGGGTAAAGCCTTCGAAGGACTTTATGACCTCTATAACGAACGCTTGGAGCTTTACAAGGGTGACGAGCGCTTTGCCAAGATTGAAGATGGTGATACCCTTTTTGCCAACAACCCATTCTATGAGCAAGCTAAAGAAGATATCGAACTCTTGACAGAAGCGGGTAATGAATTCTCTGAAGAAGCTATTTTAGCTGGTGAATTGACGCCGGTCTTCTTCGGTTCTGCCCTCACTAACTTTGGGGTTCAAACCTTCCTCGATACCTTCCTCAAATTTGCGCCAGAACCACATGGCCACAAGACAGTTGATGGTGACGAGATTGATCCTCTTAACAAGGACTTCTCTGGTTTTGTTTTCAAAATCCAAGCCAACATGGACCCACGTCACCGTGACCGTATCGCCTTTGTTCGTATCGTGTCTGGTGAATTCGAGCGTGGTATGAGTGTTAACCTAACCCGTACTGGTAAAGGAGCTAAGCTCTCAAACGTCACTCAGTTCATGGCCGAATCTCGTGAAAATGTTGAAAATGCCGTGGCAGGAGACATTATCGGGGTTTACGATACAGGAACTTACCAGGTTGGTGATACCCTTACTGTAGGTAAAAATAAATTTGAATTTGAGCCACTACCAACCTTTACGCCAGAGTTGTTCATGAAAGTTTCTGCAAAAAACGTTATGAAACAGAAGTCCTTCCACAAAGGAATTGAACAATTGGTGCAAGAAGGAGCCATCCAGCTCTACACCAACTACCAAACAGGCGAATACATGCTTGGTGCCGTTGGGCAACTTCAGTTTGAAGTTTTCAAACACCGTATGGAAAATGAATACAATGCCGAGGTCGTCATGACTCCAATGGGTAAAAAGACTGTGCGTTGGATTCAACCCGAGGACCTTGATGAACGCATGTCATCAAGTCGAAATATCTTGGCTAAAGACCGCTTTGACCAACCAGTATTTCTCTTTGAAAATGACTTTGCCCTCCGTTGGTTTGCCGATAAATACCCAGATGTAACGTTGGAAGAGAAGATGTAATACGGCACAAAAGATGACGATTTTAAATCGTTCATCTTTTGACGCTAGCCACTATCTTGTGGCTAGCTAGCCGTCTCACTAACTACGTCAGACGAATAATATCGATTCGTCTGACTTCGTGGCGTAGCATCTTTATAATGCAATCTACGCCACGTCCTATGAGATCGTGGCTAAGTCCCTTACTAACTCGAAAATGGAAAATATCGTTTCCGTTTTCTCATGTCGTAATATCTTATATAAACACAAAAACCATAGGACTGCCACTTAAGACTGTCCTATGGTTTCTTTTATTTTTCCGTATTGAGTAACCTGCCTAGGAATCGTTGTAGGGCGAAGAAAACGATGAGGCTGGCTAATGTTTCTCCAAGGAAGGATGAGCTATTGACAATAAACGAATAGAGATAAGGGCTTTGTCCTTTAGGGGCATAGCTTCCCCAAAAGATGACACCGGCTATAAAGTGAATGAGGTAACGAGCAAAGCTACCAAGCAGAATCCCCCCAGTGATCACCATCAGAGACTTGACTTTATTGCCTTGTTTAATGGCTTTATCAAGGGCTGGTTTGACAATACCACTGATACCAATCAGGCTAAAGGCGACAAAATACTCCAGAAAACCTTGTGTTAAGGTTAGCCAACCACCGGCTGCCTGTCCTGTCACCACTTGAAGTAGCCCCCAGATAAGACCGCCCATAGCACCAGCTTTTGAGCCCCAGCGAAAACTGAGGAGAAAGATAGGTACCATCTTAAAGGAAAGGGAAATCCAAGGGCCTAGTGACATAGGCTGGGTAACTAGGTCCAGGATATAAGCAATGGTTGCCAAAAGGGCAACCTCAATCATTGGCCGAATATTTGTTTTCGACATAAAAAAACCTCCTATACCAATCGTCTTGATTGGCTGTTTTTTTGCCACATCAAAACGACGTCATAGAAGTTCCTCTATTTCAATCTATTTTGAGACACATCCCTACGCAGGTCCTAACCTGATCAGGTGGTAAGAGTTTAGGCAAGTCTTGAAGAAAAAATTCAAGCTAGCCATTCTCAGCAATTGCTCCTCTTGTGACCCTTTTATTGTACTACCAGAAACCCATTTCTGCAAGTGTCTGAAATCTTAAAATTGTGGTATAGTTAAAGCAAGGATTATCTTTACAATACAATAAAAAAGGAGAAACAACTATGGGAATTTTTTCAGGACTGCTTGGCAACGCATCTAAAAAAGATAATGATAAGGTTGAGCGCCAATTAGAGGGAATCTTAATTCCAGGTGAACAGGTGGAGTTAGCCTATGTTTTAGTTCGTGACTTGATTGTTTTTACAGAGAAGCGCTTGATTTTAGTCGATAAGCAAGGTGTTACAGGAAAGAAGACTTCCTATAAATCTATCCCTTATCACTCAATCTCTCGTTTTACTGTAGAAAGCTCAGGACATTTTGACCTAGATGCTGAGCTTAAGATTTGGATTTCATCAGCACTGGAGCCTGCAGAGGTCCTTCAATTTAAGAGTGATAATAATGTTTTTGAAATCCAACAAGCTTTGGCAGCAGCAGTGCTAGAGTAATGAGGAAGAAAAATGTTTATTGAAAAAGAACTGAGTTATAAGCGTCACTGGATTAATATTGACTCAGATATTATTTCTGAGCAATCCTACCTTTATACCAAGTATGATATTGACCAAGAAACCATAGAGTATGCCTTGGATAAAAATGAACGAGCTCATATGGATTACAACCGTGAGAATGGGACAATCACCTTTATCTATAATGTTCTGGCGCTTGAAAAGGACAAGGAATACTATGAAACTATCCCTCTGACCTTTATTGTACAAGATACGCGTTTGGTGACCATTAGTAACGAGGATAATGCTTATGTGATAAGCAAGATGCAAGACTATGTGGATAACCATGAGGATTTGTCTATCTACAAGTTGCTCTTTGCAGGACTTGAGATGATTTCAAATGCCTATTATCCCGTTATTGAACGCTTGGATCAGCAAAAAGATGAGGTTAGTCGACGCCTAAGGCAGACCACGACAAGTAAGAATCTGTACGACCTTTCAGATTTGGAAACAGGCATGGTCTATTTGGTGGCTGCAGCTACACAAAACCGTCTCCTTTTGGAACATATTAAGGGGCATGCCATTTATCGTCGTCTCAATGAGGTCGAAAAAGAGCAGTTTGATGATGCCATGATTGAAGCTAGGCAGTTGGTTGCCATGACGGATCTTATTTCTAAGGTCTTACAACAACTATCAGGTTCTTATAATAATATCCTAAACAACAATCTGAACAACAACTTGAGTAATTTGACTATTATTGAGGTACTATTGGGAGTTCTTGCCGTCATTACCGGTTTCTTTGGGATGAATGTTCCTCTACCTTTTATGACTGTCAGTCCAGCTTGGATTTTCATCATTTTTGGTAGTGTGATTCTTTGTTTGGTCTTGGCCCGCTATCTGCGTTGGTTAGTTCATAAATAATTATCAGTGAGTGAAACCGTCTTCTCAAATTGGAGGCGGTTTTAAAACGTTATTTTCTGTCTTTTTATTTCTAAATATGATAGACTAGATGAGTTGTTAAATTAACGACTATAAAATACAAGCAGATGCTTTATCTGCTCACCCAAGTTTCATAAGGTGGCTTCGCACCGCCTTCAAATAGAAAGAAGAATACTTTGAAATTTACAGATTTAAACCTATCAGAAGACATCCAATCAGCTGTTGTAGCTGCCGGTTTTGAAAAACCATCACCTATCCAAGAGTTGACAATTCCACTCGCTCTTGAAGGTAAGGATGTTATCGGTCAGGCCCAAACTGGTACTGGTAAAACAGCTGCCTTTGGTCTGCCTACCCTAAATAAAATTCGTACAGAAGAAAATACAATCCAAGCTCTTGTTATTGCCCCAACACGTGAGTTGGCAGTGCAATCTCAAGAAGAGCTTTTCCGTTTTGGTCGTGACAAAGGTGTTAAGGTTCGCTCAGTCTACGGTGGTTCTAGCATTGAAAAACAAATCAAGGCCCTCCGTTCAGGTGCCCACATCGTTGTAGGGACACCAGGTCGTCTTCTTGACCTTATCAAACGTAAGGCTCTTAAACTCAATAACATTGAGACTTTGATTTTGGATGAAGCTGATGAAATGCTTAACATGGGCTTCCTTGAAGACATTGAAGCTATCATCAGCCGAGTACCAGAGGAACGTCAAACCCTACTCTTCTCAGCAACGATGCCTGATGCCATCAAACGTATTGGTGTGCAGTTCATGAAAGACCCTGAGCATGTGAAAATCAAGGCTAAAGAATTGACCAATGTTAACGTTGACCAATACTTTATCCGAGTGAAGGAACAAGAGAAGTTTGATACTATGACTCGCCTTATGGACGTTGACCAACCAGAATTGTCAATTGTCTTTGGTCGTACCAAACGTCGTGTGGATGAGTTGACACGTGGTTTGAAACTTCGTGGTTTCCGTGCAGAAGGTATCCACGGAGACCTTGACCAAAACAAACGTCTTCGTGTTATCCGTGACTTCAAGAACGACCAAATCGATATCTTGGTTGCGACAGACGTTGCAGCGCGTGGTCTTGACATTTCAGGTGTCACTCACGTCTACAACTACGATATTCCACAAGATCCAGAAAGCTACGTTCACCGTATTGGACGTACAGGTCGTGCAGGGGAATCAGGTCAATCCATTACTTTCGTAGCACCAAACGAAATGGGTTACCTCAGTATCATTGAAAACTTGACTAAGAAACGCATGAAAGGTCTTAAGCCACCAACAGCTCAAGAAGCATTCCAAGCTAAGAAGAAAGTTGCCCTTAAGAAAATTGAACGTGACTTTGCGGATGAAGCTATCCGTGCTAACTTTGACAAGTTCAAGGGTGATGCGGTTAAATTGGCTCAAGAATTCACACCTGAAGAATTGGCACTTTACATCTTGAGCTTGACCGTTCAAGACCCAGAGACAATGCCAGAAGTGGAAATTGCCCGTGAAAAACCATTGCCATTCAAACCATCAGGTGGTGGCTTTGGTGGTAAAGGCGGCAAAGGTGGCCGTGGCAACCGTGGTCGCGATAACAACCGTCGTGGTGGATACCGTGGCGACCGTAACCGCGATGACCGAGACGGTGGCCGTCGTGACTTTAAACGCAAGTCTAAGAAGAACAGTCGTGACTTCGAAAACCGTGGCAACAAACGCCCACACCGTACCTCAAGCGAAAAGAAAAACGGCTTTGTTATCCGTAATAAGGGTGATAAATAAACAATGAAAACGTTCTATGAAAATAGGGCGTTTTCTTATACCTTGAATATACAATATAAGTACATAATAAATTGCACTTATTCTTGAAAATTATCGAATCAAAAAAACACCATTCCAAGTAGAAAAAAAAGATGTTGTTTCGTTGACAATATTTTAGTGTTTATTACTATTTTAGGCGAGAGTTTTATCTCATCAAATTATTGATTTCGATTGACTTTATAGGACATCTTTTAAATTTATTCGAATAGGTTTTATCTCTAGACAAACATTAATTTTTTTGATAATATTAACATTCAATAAAATTAAAAGGAGATGTTGTGAAATTATTTGTTAAATATGGGATATTTCTATTCGCTTCCGTTATAGCTTTGAACTCCTATAATATTAAAGCTGATGAAAGTTCAACAACAAGTACAGATACTAATGTAAGTGATGCTACGGAAACAGCTACACATGAGATAATTATAGGAAATAATGCGAATACACTTTCAAGTTTGAAGAAAGACGAAAAGAATGGAAGTACCGAACCGACTATTACTAATGTTGAAATTTCTGGTGGAGTAGACCCATCAGTTACAGGCACTGATTTCTTTAAGGATGTTGAAATCAATCTTGAAGGAAATAACTTAACTGATGATAACTTCTTAACAGAAGAGGGACTTCATTGGTCAGACAAGACATATACAGAGATTATACAGGGAAAAGAAAATGGTATCATAAATGATCCTGAGAGGTTTGGGGCTTCTAATACACCCTCTACACCTGTTATAGCTTATAGCACGAATGTAGGAGATAGCGGTCGTATCAATTATATAGGTAAGACTTTATCAGGGATAGAGTTAGACTTGCTGTGGACTGTTCTAGAAAGTGATAAAGATGAATGGGCCTCTAACTCTGGATACAATGATAATCGTCCTAAAGGACTTGGATTTGCTGGAGAGCAGTCAATCTTGGGTGCAACAGGAAATTCAATTGTTATCTTATATAATAATGCGAGCAATCTTGCTCTCCATTATCAAATTGTCAAGCATGGAACAAAAATAGAGCAGCCTGTGGTAGTAAGTTTCATATCAACAGATATTGATGCAGCCCAAGGGGTACAGACCAATCTTGCGAATTTGGTTGAAATTATTCCAACGGAGTCTAATCTTATAAAAAAAGATGGCATTATTTATGATGCAACACCGGGTGTAGTAGGCCTTAATGGGTCTAAGGATTTGCCGAAGGGTGGCTATTTAGGTGCAGGTTTTATTTCAAATTTTGATTATACTTTTTATTCGCCAGCACCAGAAAGAGTTAATGATTCTTATTACTATCCAATGGCTGTTCGATATGACATTTTTGGCAGCAGTTTACAAGCGAATATCAAATCTCGCATTTCTAGGTCCATTATAGTTCAGTATGTAGACAATCATGGCAAAGAACTGAAGAAGACAGAATTTTATAAAGGCTTTGATGATGAATCTTATAAGGTTGATTCTATAAGTATTAAAGACTATCGGTTAATTGATGTAAAGAAATTCTCAGAAAGCTGGGGTAGGACAAGGATTCAGTTTGCTTATCAGAAAGAATTTCCAGTTACTTTAAAATTCCAAGATGAAAATGGCAAAGTCTTATCTGAGAGTGTGAAATATATTGCACTTGATGGCCAAAAGGTGACACATACACCAAAAGTGATTAGTGGCTATAGAACGCCAGAAAGATTTGAAGTTTTGGTTAACCAACCACTTACAAAGGTTTTTACTTATAAGAAAATTCAACAACCTATACATCAAGTTCTGATAAATAAGAATAAAGGTAAAGAATCACAGTCACAGATCGCTTTAGTTGGTCATCCTGTGGTGCCACCAAATAGTGCTAGCCAATCATATGATACTAATACTAGAGTGCAATACCATTCTTCAAAAAGCTATGTTCCAACGCCGACTTTTTCTCATTATGGCAACCATTTAGGAATAGAACAATACAATAGCCCAGGTCTACCAATTCCCAAAACTATACCTAAGAGTCAAGAAAAACCATCAAAAAATGAGAAGCAGAAAGATCCATTCTTAGTCAATACCAATATGACTATGGATGAAAAAAAGGACTTTCTTACTTATATTAAGTCGGTTGGTGATGAAGCTCGGAAAAAATATGGTAAAGATCATGATAAAATTAATCATACAATTGCAAATGCCATTGCTCGAGTTCCTTATGCTAATGATAAGCTACAATCAATGACAAATGACTTTGGTGAAGCTTCGGAATTTTTAACTTCTGATGTTGATTATTTACTAGGAAAATCACATACTGATAAATCTTACACAATAGATTTCCCACATCTGGCAGCTCCAATTGCTACTTCTTATAGAAGTGGATTTTTAAAAGAGATAGTTAAATTATTTGCTGGGCTGTCCCCGTATAATAAGTCTGGTTTATCTACTGAAGAGATTCTCTTCCAAAATAATTCCTTAGTGGGGGACTTGCTAACTACTATCGATAAAAAGGATTTTCTCACGGATATTGATGCTTACATCTTGAGATATCATAGTGAGTTTAAAGATATGGATCTTGATCAAGCCATTGAAAAATATTACAGTACTGATAATCTGGAACAGAAACGCCAAGAATACTATTCTCAAGCCTTAGAAGAGCAGTCGAAAAATACACCTACAGATAGCTATATGAGTCTCTTATTAATTGGAAGCGTTGCAAGTTTGTCTGGTATAGCATTGATTGCCTTAAAAAAACTTAAAAATATTGAAGCTGTTGTAAGAAGGTTGTTTAAAGACCCGCTTGGAACTTTTCGAACAGACCTCTGGGAGCCATTAAAGTCTCGAGCTATTACCTTTATCAAACAACCGCTAAAATTCTTCGAGAAAAACCTTACTACTCCAATTAGAAGAAATTTGGTTAGAATGAGCAATAATACCATACAAACCGTTTCTAAAATTAACAAAAACTTCATCAAACCAGTAGCTAATTTTACTATTAATAAAATCGCAAAACCAGTATATAATAGTATTAGGACTGTTGCTAAGCCAATTGTACAGGTTGTTAATAATACCGTGGTTAAACCTATTGGTAAGGTTGTTTATAACAATATAATTAAGCCAGTGTATAATCGTATCGTTAAACCAGTATCTGGGTTTGTCAATAGGAACATTATAAAACCAGTTTATAATAAGATAGTTAAACCTGTTTACAACCGTGTTGTGAAACCAATTGTTAGACCAATTTATCAAAAAGTTGTTAGACCAATTGCAAAAGCAACAAAACGTTATATTGTAAGACCTGTCGTAAATACTGTGAAACGTTTTGTTGTTAATCCAGTCAAGAGATTGTTTGGTCGTAGAAGAGGAAAGAGAATATGACAATGAAAAAAAGCAATATTTTAGGGATTTTTGTAGGACTATTTATAGGGTTGGTTACAATTTTAGGAATGAGCCTATTTAGTTTTTTTAATTTAAAATACCACTCTGTTTATTATGCTCAGCATATTCCTCATAAGGAGGGGACAGAGCCGGACATTGTTATGTTGATGGAGAATAATGGCTGGATTTATACACCGAAAATAGATGGTATTAGCTATGATGATGATGGAATGTACGCTATAACTAGAAATAAAGGAACGGAAAGGTCTATATTAGGTCTTTCAGGTGATACTCTATATTTTAGTTCGGCATCGGGTGATGGCTATCTTTTAAATCATGATTTTTCTATCAAAACTGCTCTTGACAAACGTTATCACAAGATTAAATATAATCAACGAAAAGTCCAAAAAGAAATTAGAGAAACTGTTCAACCTGTGATTGATGTTCAATCAAAACCATTAATCAATCTTCAGTGGTTGTTTAATTTAATTTATCAAAGTAGGTTTAATTAGAGAATAAGATAGCATAGAAGCATTTTGTAAGATTATTTATACCTAAAGATGAGTTTATCTATATTACGGCATTTACTGTGGATATAATTCAGGACACCTTGCCGGGTGTCTTTTTTATTTACTAAATTTGGAGTAATACTACTGATTTTAAAGCTATTTAGAGCATGTAGAATTATTCATGCACGTGCGTTGTATACCACTATGAGAATCTTTCTAAAAGGTAGTGATTTGACATTGATTGAAGACTATATCATTCAGCTTTGGGAGAATAAATTAAATAATAGGACATGAAAATGTCTAAACTGGAAAGCACCTTATGAAGTCTTCTAAGAGGAAAGTATGCACTTAATTTGATCATTCAAGACAAACAAATACACGGTTATTTTTCCGTGTGTTCTTTGATATAAGCTAGCTTTTTCTCTCGGATTTTTTTCTTAAAGAGTGCTTCGGCGCTCATGGCTTCAGACTTGCTGTCAAAGGCTTCTGAGTAGAGGAGTTTAACTGGTAGGCGAGCTCTGGTATACTTGGCGCCTTTGCCTGCGTTATGGGTTTTGAGGCGGCGTTCGACGTCTGTGGTATAGCCTGTATAGAGGGTGCCATCGGCACACTCAACCACATACATGTAGGCCTTGCTATCCTTTGCTGTCATCGTTTAGGACTCACCTTCAGCCTTTTTTCCAAAGTAAATCTCAAAGATTTCGTCAGTATAATCCCCATTTTCCTTATGCACAAAGAGAGGCGGAAGGATTTTCAAGCCATCTGTCGAGCCGTCTTTAATGGCTTCAATCAGGAGCATATTTGCCTCACGTCCCATCTTAGGATAGATAAACTGGATGCGTTTAGGTGCTAGATTGTACTGGCGCATGGTGTCGATGATATCCAAAAAGCGGTCAGGGCGATGCACCATGGCAATGCGTCCGTTAGATTTGAGGGCATGACGTGCGATCTGGCAAATTTCCTCTAGATTAGTCGTGATTTCGTGACGGGCCAAGAGGTAGTGCTCGGACAGATTCTTCTTGGATGTTTCTGTCGCCTTAAAGTAGGGAGGGTTACAGAGGATAAGGTCCACCTGTGATCGTGGGGCATGGTCAAGCAAATTTTTTAGGTCGTCATTGACAACAGTAACCTGGTCCTCTAGTTGGTTGAGGGTGACAGAACGTTTGGCCATGTCAGCCAGGCGTTCTTGTAGCTCAACCAAGGTAATTGGTGCCTCAGTGCGTGTACTAGCAAAGAGGCCAACGGCACCATTTCCCGAACAGAGGTCGACGATTAACCCCTTCTTTGGAATTTTTGGGAATCGAGAGAGGAGGACACTGTCGATAGAATAGCTGAAGACCTCCTTGTTTTGTATGATTTTTACATCTGTGGAGAAGAGTTGGTCAATGCGTTCTCCATCTTTTAAAATTGGATTTGTCATAGCTTTTATTGTAACAAAAAACAGCTCCCAAAGGAACTGTTGTGAGTGATTACTCTAGGACACCAAAGGTGTAGCCTTGGTCTTTGAAGTATTCGATGATTTGTGGAAGGGTCTGAACTGTGAGCTCCTTACCGGCAGTGTCGTGCATAAGGACAACCTTAACATGACTCTCAGGGAAATATTTTTGTGAACCATCCAAGTAGGCCATCATGCTTTCAGATGTCGTTGGGCGAACAGAAGCTGGTTCTGCATCACCACAAAGCATGTTCCAGTCCATCCACTGGACACCTTCCTTGGCGAGGGCTTGGTCAGTACTTTCTAGACCGTGCCATGACATGTGACCACCAGGATAACGGAAAATTCTTGTCTTGAAGTCCTTACCTAGGATGGCTTGAAAATTAGCCATGGTTTGGTTAACCTCAGAAACAATCTGACTTTGATTAGGAATACGTCCTGGATAAAGGAGATTAAAGTTATGGCTGAGGCTATGGTTGGCAATCGCGTGTCCTTCTGTAATTTGGCGTTTGAGGATGTCCGCATTTTCTTGTGTAATGGTGTAACCAATGTGGAAGAATGTGGCATGAACACCATATTCTTTCAAAATATCCATGACTTGTGGTGTCAATGTAGGATCAATCCCATCGTCAAAAGTTAAAAAGACTACCTTGTCGTCGATATCCTGAGATTCGCCTCGAATAGTATTATTCACAGCAGTAACATCGTAAGCATAGTCAGAAGCTGCAATGCTGTGGTTACTGCCTTTCTTAAGTTGTGTCTTATCATCTTCTTTGGCTTTTTCTGAAGATGAACTTGCACCATTAGCGACTTGTTCAGTCTTTTCAGCCTTGGCTACTTGTTCAGATTTCGTGTTATGGCGTTGGAATAGGACAAAGCCTAGAATAGCCAGTACGGTCAAGTTTGCAATAATGAGGCAAAGATTAAGTGCCTTTCGATTTTTCCCTATAATCTCAATACTTTTTTTCATAGTTACATTATAGCTCAAACAATTAGAAACTGCCACAACATTTCCAATTGTTTTACAAAGAAATTCTATGAAAAAGCGTTCCTTTTTTTGGTATAATAGTTAAAAATTGTAGAAAAAGAGGTAAAAACGTGTTTTACGCTTATTTACGTGGGCTTGTTGTCTTCCTTCTTTGGATTATCAATGGTAATGCCCATTACCACAATCGCGATAAATTATTGAACAAGGATGAAAACTATATCTTGGTTGCTCCGCACCGCACTTGGTGGGACCCTGTTTATATGGCTTTTTCAGCTCGTCCTAAGCAGTTTATTTTCATGGCTAAGAAAGAACTCTTCAAGAGCCGTATCTTTGGTTGGTGGATCCGCATGTGTGGCGCCTTCCCAATTGACCGTGAAAATCCTGGTCAGGAGGCTATCAAGTACCCGGTTAACATGCTTAAGAAGAGTAATCGTAGCTTGATTATGTTCCCAAGTGGTAGTCGTCATTCTTCTGATGTTAAGGGTGGGGTTGCGGTTATCGCTAAGATGGCTAAGGTTAAGATTATGCCAGTTGTCTATCAAGGACCTCGTGAACTCAAGGGGCTCTTGACAGGTGAACGTGTGGATATGAACTATGGTAATCCTATTGATATTTCAGATTTGAAGCGTTTGAATGACGAGAATATTCAAGAGGTTGCTCGTCGTATCCAATCTGAATTTGATCGTCTTGATGAAGAAGCTTTGAGCTATCAAACAGGCAAGAAACCAAACCCATTGACTTATATTTACCGTCTACCTCTCGGTCTTGTGGCTATCCTTGCAGTGATTTTGACTATGGCTTTCTCATATGTAGCTAGCTTTGTTTGGAATCCTGAAAAACATCGTGCCAAAGAAACACAGAAATAAGCTAATGACTCTGTCAGACATAAATCTGATGGAGTTTTTTTCTTTTTGATATATTTTTCAAGTTTTTTACGAATAAGAAAGAAAATATATCAATTAAGGAGACTAGCGTGAAGGAAAAGATTCTATCCTATGTTAACGATAATCGTCTATTTGTGAGTATTATTGGTGTACTAATGGTGGTTTTCTGCTTCTTTCTGTGGATGACTTGTGGTGCCGGCAACAGCATGGAGGCAGAGACGTCTTATACAGATGTGACAACCTTGTCTATCTCTTCATCTAAACAAAGCTCAAAATCACTTACGGAAGCGTCTTCTCAGTCACAAACTGAAGGAAGTGAAAAAGTTAAGTCAAAAGTAACGGTAGATGTTAAGGGGGCTGTGGTCAAGCCAGATGTTTATAGCTTAAAAGCAAGCGCTAGGGTAACCGATGCCATCAAAGTCGCTGGAGGAATGACTGAGGATGCGGATGCTAAGAGTGTTAATTTAGCCGCAAGCTTGTCAGATGAAGAGGTTATTTATGTAGCTAATAAAGATGAAAATGTTTCTGTCCTTGATCAATCAGCTACTGATCATGTCTCTGACAAAGGAGGGCAGGCTGTATCTAAGGATGGCAAAATTAACTTAAATACAGCGACCAAAGAGCAGTTACACACTATTTCTGGAATTGGAGCCAAGCGGGCAGAGGATATCATTGACTATCGTGAAAGTCATGGCGGCTTTCAATCCGTAGATGACTTGAAAAATGTCTCAGGAATTGGTGATAAAACTTTAGATAAAATCAGAGAGTCCATCTATGTGGCTTAAAAAATCTCCAATCAATCTTTTTTCCCTAGCGCTTTTAATAGTTGCTCTTTATTTTACTATTTTTATATCTAATTTCTATGCTATTGGTGCTTTTGTCTTTCTTATGGTCTGTTTTTTGAAGCATCATTGGAAGAATAAGGTAGCCCTAAAGTTGGTGGGACTTGTAGGTAGTTTCTTTTTGGTCTACTTTTTATTTTTGCACTACAGAGCTACTATACAAGATAAACAAGCCCCTGCTGAAATCAATCAGGTGACCCTGGTTGCAGATACGCTCTCAGTTAATGGTGAGCAATTATCAGCAATCGGTAAGTCAAATGGCCAAGCCTATCAGGTCTTTTACCGGCTAAAATCTGAGAAGGAGCAGCATTTTTTTAAGACTACTAGTCAAACGCTTGTTTTAAAAGGAAAAATAAAGTTATCCTCGTCAACAGGTCAACGTAATTTTCAAGGCTTTGATTATCAGTCTTATCTAGCTAGTCAGAGTATTTATAGGATTGCTCAGATTGAGCGCTTGGACCAAGTGGTGCCTCAAAAATCCACCTCTCCTCTAGCTTTTTTTCATCAACTGAGGAGGAGGGCTTTGGTTCATATTCAGACGCATTTTCCTAATCCGATGAGACACTATATGACAGGGCTGCTCTTTGGGTATTTGGATAAGGAGTTTGATGAGCAGAGTCAACTCTACACCAGTTTGGGGATTATTCATCTTTTTGCGCTTTCGGGTATGCAGGTTGGATTTTTTCTGGGATGGTTTCGCTATGGACTTCTTCGTTTGGGTCTTCCCAAAAATTATATCCTGGCTATCTTATTGCCTTTTTCGATTTTCTATGGCTTAATGACTGGTTGGACGGCTTCGGTCTTACGTTCTTTGATTCAAAGCCTCTTGGCTGAGTGTGGTATTAAAAAACTGAACAATATGGGCATAACGTTGCTTCTATTATTTCTAGTCTTGCCTCATTTTCTTTTAACGGTAGGAGGTGTTTTAAGTTGTTCTTATGCCTTCTTGTTGTGTTTATTTGATTTTGAGGAGATGTCGTCCTTTAAAAAGTCAATCTATATGAGTTTGATATTAAGTCTTGGGACTTTGCCTTTTTTGACCTACTATTATGGAACTTTTCAACCATTGAGTTTGATTCTGACGGCAATCTTCTCAGTAGTTTTCGATAGCTTTCTCTTACCTATCTTAACAGTACTTTTTACACTTTCAGGACTGGTAATCTTTTCTCAAATTAACCCACTTTTTGAATGGATGGAGACCTTTTTGACTTGGATACAATCCTGGATAGGCCAGCCTTTAATTCTAGGGAAACCTAGTTTGTTTCAGTTTGGCTTGATGATAGTTGTATTGGTTTTACTCTTTGATTTTTGGAAAAAGCCTCAGTTTAGAATATGCCTCTTGATGATTTTTAGTCTTTTGATGATCTGGGTTAAACATCCTTTGATCAATGAGGTGACGGTGGTTGACGTTGGTCAAGGAGACAGTATTTTTTTAAGGAGTATGAAAGGTGAGACGATCCTGATAGACGTAGGTGGAAAGGTAACTTTCGGCTCTAAGGAAAAATGGCAAGAAGGGAGCCAGACGAGTAATGCGGAGAAAACCTTAATTCCCTATCTACAGGCAAGGGGAGTGTCTCAAATTGACTATCTGGTTCTGACTCATACGGATACAGACCATATTGGTGATTTGGAGGAAGTGGCTAAACGGTTTAAGATTAAGGAAATTTGTGTCAGTAAGGGGGCTTTGACTAAGCCTAGTTTTGCCAAACGTCTTCGATTTCTTAAACGTCCCGTTCGCACCTTAAAGGCTGGTGATAAGCTGCCTATGATGGGAAGTAAGCTACAGGTTCTTTATCCCAATAAAATTGGTGATGGTGGTAACAATGATTCACTTGTTCTCTATGGAAAGTTATTGGGGACCAGTTTTCTGTTTACTGGTGATTTGGAAAAAGAAGGAGAGGAGGAATTGATGTCCAGCTATCCAAATTTAAAAGTGAGTGTCCTCAAGGCAGGACATCACGGCTCTAAAGGCTCTTCATCAGAAGCTTTTTTGGATCAGTTAGAACCATCACTTGCGCTTGTCTCAGCTGGTGAAAATAATCGTTATAAGCATCCAAATGATGAAACATTAGAGCGTTTCAAAGAACGTCACATTAAAGTTTTACGCACAGACCAGGATGGTGCTATTCGGTTTAAGGGATGGTTCAAACTATTAAGTGAAACTGTCCGATAATTTTCAGATTTCTTAATTTGTAATGCACCTCAATCTATGGTAGAATGTAAAGGCTAATATTCCAGTATAAGAAAGATTGAACAGTATGCGTAAAATTATCATCAATGGTGGTAAGAAACTTCAAGGAGAAGTTACAGTATCAGGAGCTAAAAATTCAGTTGTTGCTTTGATTCCAGCCATCATTTTATCTGATGGAGTGGTTACTCTTGACGGGGTACCAGCAATCAGCGACGTCGATAATCTAATTGAGATCATTGAAGTAATGGGTGGTTCTGTTAAGCGTGATGGCGAAACACTTGAAATTGACCCTCGAGGAGTTAAAGATATGCCAATGCCATTTGGTAAGATTAACAGCCTTCGTGCTTCTTATTATTTCTATGGTAGTTTGCTTGGGCGTTATGGTCAAGCTACAGTAGGATTTCCTGGGGGCTGTGATTTAGGACCACGTCCTATTGACCTTCACCTTAAGGCGTTTGAAGCGATGGGTGCTAGCATTTCCTATGAATCCGAGTCTATGCGTATTGCGACTGATGCTGGTAAACGCATTCAGGGTGCTCATATTTACATGGATACGGTCAGTGTTGGAGCGACCATCAATACCATGTTGGCTGCGGCTAAGGCTGATGGTCGTACAGTTATTGAAAATGCCGCTCGTGAACCTGAAATTATTGATGTGGCAACGCTTCTCAACAATATGGGTGCGCGTGTACGTGGTGCTGGTACAGAAATTATCACGATTGATGGTGTAGAGAGCCTACATGGTACTCGCCATCAGGTTATTCCAGACCGTATTGAAGCGGGTTCATACATTGCTATGGCAGCAGCTATCGGTAAGGGGATTAAAATTAAAAATGTTCTCTATGAACATCTTGAAAGTTTTATTGCTAAGCTTGAAGCAATGGGTGTTCGCATGATTGTTGAAGAGGATGCAATTTTTGTGGAAGAACAGGGCGATTTAAAACCTGTTGACATTAAGACATCACCTTATCCAGGTTTTGCGACGGATTTACAACAACCAATGACACCATTGTTGCTGAAAGCAAGTGGCCGAGGAAAAATCATTGATACAATCTATGAGAAGCGTGTAAATCACGTTCCTGAACTGGCTCGTATGGGTGCTGATATTCAAGTGCTTGGTGGTCAGATTATTTATAATGGGCCAACGCAACTTTCTGGTGTACCTGTAAAAGCTAGTGATTTGCGTGCGGGTGCTGCACTCGTTACTGCAGGACTTATGGCAGATGGTCAGACTGAAATAACAAATATTGAATTTATCCTTCGAGGGTATTCAAATATCATTGAGAAACTTTCTGATCTTGGTGCAGATATTCGTTTGATTGAAGATTAAGTCTAAGGTTCAACCGCTTCTTGTTGAGCCTTTTTCCATTTCTAAAACTGTGTTATAATACTATCATGGATATTTGGACTAGTCTGGGTGCTTTTGCCTTCTTTGAGTCAGAGCGCCTTTCTTTTAGACCACTCGTCTTTTTAGATCGTTTTGATTTACATGAGATTGTGTCGAATCCAGAGAATTTACAATTTTTCTTTCCTGCTACCAAAACTCAGTATGAAACAGATTGCCTCTTGGTACATTATTTCATGAAGGAGCCTTTGGGTGTTTGGGCAATTGTAGATCGAGAGTCTAATAAGTTGATTGGGATCGTTCGCTTTGAAAAGATAGATGTCCAGAAAAGGACTGCAGAGATCGGTTATTTTTTGAATGCTTCATACTGGGGTAGAGGTCTAATGACTGAGACAGTTACTTGTTTGTCAGATTTGGCATTGACGGCTATGGGAATGGAGCGCATTATCCTTATTGCTCATTTGGAAAACAAGGCATCGATTCGTGTGGCAGAAAAATCTGGCTTTAAATTGGTGTCTCGTTTCAAAGGAGCAGACCGATACACCCGTACCATGCGAGATTATCTCCGCTTTGAGAAGGAGGGGAACTGTGAGTAAACATCAAGAAATTCTAGATTATCTAGAGGCTTTGCCCATCGGTAAACGAGTTAGTGTGCGTAGTATTTCTAACCACTTGCAGGTTTCTGATGGAACTGCTTATCGAGCTATTAAAGAAGCTGAAAATCGAGGACTAGTTGAAACGCGTCCTCGAAGTGGAACAGTTCGAATTGAAAAGAAAGTCCAGGTCCGCCTTGACAAACTGACCTTTGCGGAGATTGCAGAGATTACAGAGTCTGAGGTGATTTCGGGTCATGAAGGTTTGGAACGTGTCTTCAGTAAGTTCTACATTGGAGCCATGACTATTGAGAATATCACCCGTTATCTAACAAAAGGCGACCTTCTCATTGTTGGAGATAGGGAAGATATCCAGTTATTAGCCCTCGAATACAATAATGCTATTCTGGTAACTGGAGGCTTTCAGGTTTCTGATAGGGTTAAAGAGCTTTCTCGTTTGAAGCAGTTTCCAGTCATGGTCACTACTTACGATACATTTACTGTGGCGACTATGATTAACCAGGCACTTTCGAATGTTCGTATCAAAACAGATATTAAAACAGTCGCTCAAGTCTATACTAGACGAGAAGACTACAACTATATGACTCCAGAAATGACAGTCAAAGATTTTCAAAATTTGGTTAAACGGACCAACCTTGTTCGTTTTCCTATTGTGTCTGAGGATGATAGGGTTATTGGGATTGTGACCATGCGTGATGTGGCTAATCAGCTTCCGACCACTATGGCTAAGGCTATTATGACAAAACCGACAGTGACTCGTTTGGAGACTAGCCTTGCGACTGTGGCCCAAAAGATGATTTTTGAAGACTATGACATGATTCCTGTTGTGGATGACGAAAAACATTATCTAGGGACTATTACTCGTCGTCAGGTTTTAGAGGAACTTCAAGATAATAATCGTGGTGATCTCCATACATTTAGCGATCAAATGATAGCTAACCTTAATCGTGAAAAGAATGCCTTTAGTTTTGAGGTAGAACCGGCCATGATTGATAATTCTGGGAACCTTACACAGGGTGTTCTTGTAGAAATGGTTAAAGAGGTTGTTTACCGAACGATGGAGAAACAAGAACAAAATAGTCTGGTGATTGAAGAGATGATGTTTTACTTTCTTCAGGCGGCTCAAATTGATGATAAGGTGACGATTACACCCAGTATCATTGCGGAAACCAGACGCAGAGCTCATTTAGACCTTATGGTTACTTATGGTAATCATACGGTTTGTAAGTCAGTAGTAGTGGTCAAGAAAACTTAATAAGCCATTTAAAATTTAAAGAAATAAAGAAAACGGAGAAAATAATGATTACACTAAAATCAGCACGTGAAATTGAAGCGATGGATAGAGCGGGAGATTTTCTTGCAAGTATCCACATTGGCCTACGTGACCTCTTGAAACCAGGAGTGGATATGTGGGAAGTAGAAGAGTATGTACGCCGTCGTTGTAAAGAAGAAAATGTTCTTCCCCTTCAGATTGGAGTTGAGGGAAGCATTATGGATTACCCTTATGCGACATGCTGTGGTCTTAATGATGAAGTAGCACACGCCTTTCCACGTCATTATATCTTGAAAGATGGAGACCTCTTGAAAGTTGATATGGTCTTGTCAGAACCTATAGATAAGTCAGTCCTTGATGTGTCAAAATTGGACTTTGACAATGTTGCTCAGGTTAAAAAATACACAGAATCATATGCTGGCGGTTTGGCTGACTCATGTTGGGCTTATGCGATTGGAACGCCATCTGACGAAGTTAAAAAACTTATGGAAGTAACACGTGAGGCTATGTATCTTGGTATTGAACAAGCGGTAGTCGGTAACCGTATCGGTGATATCGGGGCAGCTATCCAAGAATACGCTGAAAGTCGTGGTTACGGTGTTGTTCGTGATTTGGTTGGACACGGAGTTGGGCCAACAATGCACGAAGAACCAATGGTGCCAAACTATGGGGTGGCTGGACGAGGTCTCCGTCTCAAAGAAGGAATGGTTTTGACTATCGAGCCAATGATTAACACTGGTACTTGGGAAATTGATACTGACCTTGAAACAGGTTGGGCTCACAAAACTCTTGACGGTGGACTTTCTTGTCAATATGAGCACCAATTTGTTATTACTAAGGATGGTCCAGTAATTTTGACTTCTCAAGGCGAAGAGAGAACTTACTAATATGAAACGACAAGGCTTAATGGCCCGTCTCCTGGATAAACTCCAGTGGCGCCCTTTGAAGGTTTATCTTAGGCATTATCGTAGTGCAGAGATAGACATTTCAACTATCGCAGTGGCTTACTATCTCATTTTGACGGTTTTTCCGCTCATTGTCATTGCGGCCAATGTCTTTCCCTATCTGAATATTGATACGACTGATCTCTTGAAGTTTATGAATGAGCATCTTCCTAAGCAGTTTTATGCACCTGCAGCCAACGTTGTTCAGGATATCTTCTCGACACCTTCTGGACAGTTGTTGGGAGTTGCCTCTTTGACGGGATTTTGGACTATGATTAAGTCCTTGTCTTCCCTTCAAAAGGCGATTAACAAGGTGTATGGTGCTTCAGAACACCGTGATGTCTTTATTAGTCACATTATCGGTGGTTTCATGAGTCTGGTCATTTTGTTCCTGCTCACCTTTGCACTAATGCTGTCTACGATTATTCAGTCGGTCCTTCGAGTTATCAATCAGACCTATCCTATTGGTTCCAAGATGACTCAGCTTATTTTAAATAGTATCCAACCTCTAAGTATTGCAGTTGTCTTCCTGGGAATGATGGTGCTTTATTTCGTGCTTCCAAATGTGAAGATTCGAAAAATCCGCTACGTTATGCCAGGGACTATCTTTACGACTTTAGTGATTGGGTATTTAAGCAATTTGTTTGGAACCTATGTGATTCGTACCTTGAGTCGATTGGTTGACATCAAGTTATTTGGATCCATTATGATTTTCGTCTTCATGCTTTGGTTCATCTTTTTGGCCAGGATTTTGATTTTGGGTGCCGTCTTTAATGCGACCTATCAAGAGCTTAGACAAGGTGAACTGAAAAGTAGAAGAGGAGATGTGATTACTATTATTCAGAGTTTTTCTGGAGATGGTAGTGACAGCAAAAAACACAAAAATAATGAGGATGATTCCTAGATGATAAAGAGAGCTTGGTGAGATCCAGGCTCTTTTGACGGGATTATTGATTTTTCGTAGCTAATAAAAACATTGATTATGGAGGAAAAATGAAAAAACAAACTGTTCGTGATTTAACACATATTGCTATCGTGGCGGCCCTTTATGTAGTCTTGACTGTTGTGCCACCTTTTAACTTAATTTCCTATGGTCCTTACCAGTTCCGAATTGCAGAAATGTTCAATCTTTTAGGATTTTATAATCGCAAGTATATCATTGCCGTTACTTTGGGCTGTGTGATTGCTAATTTCTTTAGTTTTAACATGATTGATGTGGTTGTTGGAAGTCTCTCAACGCTAGTCTTTGTTGGTTCAGGAGTTTATTTCTTTGACCGCTTTAAGAATCAAGATATTTTGGGTGGCCTCTTTGATAAGGCTCATGTTTTCTTTGCCTTTTACTTTTCATTCTTCATGGTGACGATTGCGGCTGAGTTGACCCTAGTTACTCAAGCACCATTTTGGGCAACTTGGTTTACTGTTGCTATGGGAGAATTGGCCTCTCTCTTAGTTGGTGCAATTCTTATTAAGAAATTGGCCAAAGTCATTGATTTTGTTTCCTAAATTAACGCCTGTAAAGGCGTTTTTTGTTACTTTTATGTTAAAATGTTCCTATGGAAAGACGAATGAAAGAGCTGGTTGCTAAACTTAACCAGTATGCAAAAGAGTATTATACGGAAGATAATCCATCGGTGTCAGACGCAGACTACGATAAGCTCTATCGTGAGCTTGTAGCTTTGGAGGCTGAGCACCCTGAATATGTTCAAGCAGATAGTCCTACGCATCGTGTGGGAGGTCTGGTCCTGGATGGTTTTGAAAAATATCAACACGAGTATCCGCTTTATAGTTTGCAGGATGCTTTTTCACGAGAAGAGCTGGATGCCTTTGATAAGAGGGTTAAGGACGAATTTCCTAATGCTGATTATATGGCTGAACTCAAAATTGATGGTCTCTCTATCTCGCTGACCTATGTGGATGGTGTTCTCCAGGTAGGTGCGACACGTGGTGATGGTTCTGTCGGTGAAAATATCACTGAAAATGTCAAGCGTATCTCAGATATCCCTCTTAAGTTGGACCAACCGCTTAATATTACGGTGCGTGGGGAGTGTTATCTGCCACGAGCTGAGTTTGAACGCATCAACATTCAGCGTCAAGAGAATGGTGAAGCCGAATTTGCCAATCCACGTAATGCTGCAGCAGGGACTCTTCGTCAGTTGGATACCAAAGTGGTTGCGGAGCGTCGTTTAGCGACTTTCCTTTATCAGGAAGCTAGTCCAACGGAGCGTCTCACACAAAATGATGTCTTAAATGAAGTGGCAGAACTAGGTTTCTCAGTTAATCCACGACGCATTGTCACATCGTCGATGGATGAGATTTGGGACTTTATTCAAGCTGTCGGTCAGGATCGTGATGACTTGGCTTACGATATTGATGGCGTTGTTATCAAGGTCAATAGTTTAGCCATGCAAGAGGAATTAGGTTTTACAGTCAAAGCACCACGTTGGGCCATTGCCTATAAATTCCCTGCTGAGGAAAAGGAAGCAGAGCTTCTTTCAGTAGACTGGCAGGTAGGTCGTACAGGTGTAGTCACGCCGACTGCTAATTTGACTCCGGTGCAATTAGCGGGGACAACGGTAAGTCGAGCCACCCTTCATAATGTGGATTATATTGCTGAAAAAGACATTCGTATCGGTGATACCGTTATTGTCTACAAAGCTGGTGATATTATCCCTGCTGTTCTTCGTGTGGTAGACAGTAAGCGTACAACACAAGAAGTAATGCCAGTTCCGAGTCAATGTCCATCTTGTGGTAGTGGTCTTTTACATTTTGAAGATGAGGTTGCTCTACGTTGTATTAATCCTTCTTGTTCTGCTCAGATTAAGGAAGGCCTCATCCATTTTGCCTCTCGTGATGCCATGAACATCGCAGGAATGGGACCTTCAGTGGTTGAAAAGCTTTTTAAAGCTGAATTGGTTAAAGATGTAGCTGATATCTATGGCTTGAACAGTCAAGATTTCCTCCAATTGGAAGGTTTCAAGGAAAAGTCTGCTGAAAAACTTTATGCAGCCATTCAAGCCTCAAAAGAAAATTCTGCAGAGAAATTGCTCTATGGTTTGGGGATTCGTCATGTTGGTGCCAAGGTTAGTAAGCAATTGTTAGAAGCTTTTGGAAGTATACAAGAGTTAGCAAGCGCAGATGTCGAGGCAATTGCTGCTGTAGATGGTTTAGGAGAGGTTATTGCCAAATCCATCCAGCGCTATTTTGCCAAGGAAGAAGCTCAAGTTCTTATGAAAGAACTGGAAACTTATGGGGTTAATTTGTCCTATCTTGGACAAAAGGTGGCAGATGATGCCATCTTATCTGGTAAGACAGTTGTTTTGACAGGGAAATTGGAGCATCTTAAACGTAGTGAAGCAAAGGCAAAACTCGAAGCCCTGGGTGCTAAGGTGACAGGTTCTGTCTCTAAGAAAACAGATTTAGTAGTTGCAGGTAGTGATGCCGGAAGTAAGTTGGAAAAAGCACAAAGCCTAGGAATTGAAGTAAAAGATGAGGCTTGGTTGCTGGATTTATAGGAGTTCAATATGAAACAAAAACGTGCCCGCTTAATTTATAATCCAACATCTGGACAAGAAATTATGAAAAAAAATGTTGCTGAGGTCTTGGATATTCTGGAAGGTGCTGGATTTGAAGCGTCAGCCTTTCAAACAACACCAGATGAAAACTCAGCAAAAAATGAGGCCACTCGTGCAGCCAAAGCAGGCTTTGACTTAGTTATTGCTGCAGGTGGCGATGGAACAATCAATGAGGTTGTTTCTGGGATTGCCTCGCTTAAAAAACGCCCACAAATGGCGGTTATTCCAACGGGAACGACAAATGACTTTGCACGCGCCTTGAAGATTCCAAGAGGGAATCCTGTTGAAGCAGCCAAGGTTATTGCTAAAAATCAAACCCTTCAAATGGATATTGGTCGTGCCTATGATGACAAATACTTTATCAATATTGCGGCTGCGGGTTCCTTTACGGAACTAACTTATAGTGTGCCTAGCCGCTTAAAGACAGTGCTTGGTTATTTGGCTTACCTTGTTAAGGGGGCAGAGTTGCTACCACAAGTTAAGAAGGTTCCTGTCCGCATTACGCATGACGAGGGTGTCTTTGAAGGTGGTCTTTCCATGATTTTCGTTGCCTTGACCAATTCAGTTGGTGGCTTTGAAACGATTGCCCCAGATGCTAAACTGGATGATGGTAAATTTACATTAATTATGGTTAAGACAGCTAATCTCTTTGAATTGGTAGACCTCATTCGTCTGGTTCTCCAAGGTGGTAAACACATCTACGATAAGAGAATTTCCTATATTAAAACGAGCTCGCTGTATATTGAGCCTCTAAGTGATGATCGTATGATGATTAACCTTGATGGTGAATACGGTGGTGATGCACCGATTCATCTCCAAAATCTTAAGAATCACATTGAATTCTATGCTAATATTGATGAGATTTCTGATGATGCTATCACGCTTCCAGATACAGACGAATTGGCTCTCGAAGCTATTGCACAAAAATTCAGTACAGAAGCTGAAAAAATTGAGAATGATTAAGGTTAACCTTTTAAGCAACCTAGGTTAGGTTGCTTTTTTATTACAATCATAAAAACAATGACAGCATCAAAAACCAAACGTTTCTTGTACTTTATGTCCGAATTGGAAAAGGGAAATGAGATTTCAAAAACGGACTACCTAGCTCGCTTTAGCATAAGTGAGCGTACGCTTAAAGAGGATGTGAGTGAACTCAAGGAAAATTTGCTTGAGCTCCGCCCCAATATGAAGGTTAAGTATTCCAGAAAATACGGTTCCTATCATGCCCAGTATGAACAGGGTTATGGTAACCTTAAATACAATCAGGCAGTTATCCTATCTAAGATTCTTTTAGAGAGCCGTGCCCTTCGAAAGGATGAAGTAGCAGAGATAATTAACATCTTTGTTGAGAGGGCTGTAGACGACAAGGAGCGCCGACGTATCAAGCGATTGACTGAGCTAGAATTAGATAGTTATCAAGAACTTAAGATTTATCAGGAACAAGATAAGTCACTCTTACCGGCTATTTCAGCCATTTTCGATGTCATTGTGGACCAACGTCCATTGTCATTTAGTTACCGTAAGTCAGGAGAAAAAGTGGAGGAATATAAGGTCTTTCCAATTTCAGTCATTTTTGATAACCATTATTTCTACTGTATTTCTTACAAACTGGATGACAACCTTACTTGTGATTATCAGTTCTCTGAAATCCGTTATTTCCGTGTGGATCGTTTCCAGACCATTCATAAATCCGAAAATGATTTGGCTTTCACGCTCAGTCCAGAACAAAAAGACCGTCTTATTACAGATGAGCAGGTGCGTTATCAGGCTTTCTCAATGCTTTCTGGTAACGAGTGGGCTAGAATTACCTTTGAGTATAAAGGACTTTACCGTGATGTCTTGGAATCCGATACTCCAAAACTAAAATTGCTTGAGGAGAGCATTAGTGATGGTGTTGATCAGGTCCGTTATGAGATTGAAACTTTTAGTTCATTAGGTTTTTAAAAGTATATTCAACGCTTTGATGGGGACTTTGTTTTCCTTAAGATTGAAGCAATAGATAACTAATGAAAAAGGTATTCGCTTATCCGAATGCCTTTTTAAATCTGACAAAAATAATGTAATTGTGTTAAAATAGGAGTACAGAAATGTTATCATTTCCATAAGGAGGGAAAATATGGAAGAAAAGAAAAAAGAAATGCAAAAACAAGTCCTAACTCTTTTAGGAATCTTGATTTTTGCTTTTATCAACGTATTCATCTTTGATAATAAGATGGGCGCTGGTTTTTCTGCCTTCTCAACTATCACCCTGATGAGTATTGGACTCTTGTCTATGCGCACCAGTCTGCGAGTTTTGGCCATTATTTCCTATCTCATCAATGTGGTAGCAGCCGTTTTTGGCTTCAACTACGTTGGTTTTCTAACAGCAGTTCAGGCTATTGAACTTATCTTCGTTATCTGGTATCTTTATCCACGTGACACGTTTTTGAGACGAGATACAACTGATAAATACACTTACCGCTATCGTTGGATTCATTTGCTCTTGACGGTTTTGATCTCAATTGGAGGTTATATCGTTTTTGCAGTTGTTTCTAGTATTTGGGATGGTTCCTTCCTAGAATACGGTGGGAACACAGCTCTCATCTTTGCCATGCAATATCTGCTCTTTTTGAGCATTACCAAGTCAAGACAAGATGAACCGACCAAGGTTGCCCATTTGTTCCAAAAGGAACGCCGTACTAAGGAAATGAAAGCGGCAATAGAGGCCGAACGTCAAGCCAAAGAAAGAGCACTTGCACAAGCCTTCGATGTACCTTTAAAGGCACCTAGTCAAACGGCTGCAAAATTTGGTAACAACATGATCAAATTTGCATCTGTCTGGCTTTTGGTGATGGACATGTCCATCTTAGCTTATTTCTTCCGTCCAAATGATGTTGGCTTCGGGTTTGACGCCTTCTTTGTGCTCTTGACCATTGTCTTATCCTTGATTTTCAAATCTGAGGAAGACAAAGAGGATGTTTTCTCTATCATCTATCATAAGATTCGTCCTATCCAACCTATTTTCTTTATTTTGCTTTTGATTGCCCATGCGCATAAGTTTAGCTATGGTGCAGCTTACGCTCTCTTGTTCTCAGCTGCTTATTTCTTCTGGGCTATCAATAAGATTAATATGAAGACTCTTTTGACCTTTACGGTTATCATTTATTTCTTCCCAGTCTTTGGTTATCTCTCTAACCCATACCGTCTGGGTGCTGAAAACCTTAAGATGGTAGGTGAACTGGTGACAGATCGTGAGAAGTCTAATACCTTCTATCTCGGTCATTATTGGTCACTTCTAGGTCTACAGAGTGATGGTGAATATGAAGGAATCCCTACTTCTTGGCAGGCTGCTAAGTTCGCTGATATTCAGACATTCTCTGATGATAGTGATATTACTTCAGGTGTCTTCCAACTGAATAGTCACAATGATTATGATTATGATTTGCATTTAACAAATAACAAGGGCACCATTGAAGTCACAACTGGCTCTGGAAAAGATAAGAAAGAATATCAGTTCACTGACTTTGCCAGAACCTATTATCGATATGAAAAATTGAAAAAAACAGATAACCAAAAGCGTTATAAAGATTTTTACAAGGTAGGTACTGTTTCGACTGAGTTGGGAACTTATAATCTTTATCTCGAAATGAATCAAGATTGGGTTGATGAGTATCAAAAAGATCCTACTAATGTTGACTACCGTTTGCTTATCTCTGGTGACAAATTGACACCAAAAGAAGCTTACGAAAAAGCATATCATTACTAAAAAATATCTCTGCACATTGCAGAGATATTTTTGTTTGTCAGTCTTTATATCCTCGTTTAGCCAACTCTCGTACAAGTACAGCTCCCAAAATCGCAGGAACTAATTGTCCCAGGAGGAGATTAATAACGAGAGCAACATAAGGAAGTTTGAGTAAGGCACTAAGCCATATTGGTACTACTAAGGATGGAACGAGTAAAATTGGTAGAATGATAAACCAGCTAGATAACTTAGCTTTACGGATGAGGTAGATGCTACCAGTTGTTAAAAAGCTAGCACAGAAACCACCGACAACATCAATCAATCCCAAACCACCAAAAGAGTTAGCGATGGCATTAGCCAGACTAATTGGAAATACTAAAAATGGGAAGATGTAGGTTAATCCATATAAAGCAGTGGCCAGACGCATTTGAACTGCACCAAATGAAATGGCTTGAGATACAAAGAGGATAGCGATGTAAAGGGCCATGATAATAGCTGAGAGAACAAGCTTTTGTGTAGGGTTAAGTTTATTTTTCATCATTTCTCCTTAGTTGAGTAAAGTAAAAGAGTAGCAGTTCTACTCTTTTTAGGGATTTAGGTCTAGAGTTATTTTATAAGTCAATCTCTAAGACAATAGGTGTGTGATCTTGGCGATCGCCAGAGTCAATCATGTCTGATTTTGTGACCGTGTCGGCAATACGATTTGAAGTCAACCAGTAGTCGATTCTCCAGCCGGTATTGTTGATTTTAGATGTTTTGCTACGTTGGGCCCACCATGTGTAGGCTCCTGTAACGTCGCCATTGAGGTGACGGTAGGTATCTGTGAAACCTTTGGCAAGGAGGTTAGTGAAGCCAGCACGTTCTTCATCTGTAAATCCTGGTGAACGACGATTACTTGAAGGATTGGCCAAGTCGATTTCCTTGTGGGCAACATTGTAGTCACCAGTCGCAAGAACGGGTTTCTGAGCATCCAATGTAGCTAGGTAATCCGCATATTTTTCATCCCAGATTTGACGTTCAAGCAGACGTTTGAGGCCATCACCAGCGTTTGGTGTGTAGACCTGTGTCACAAAGAAATTGTCAAATTCGAGAGTGATGATACGTCCTTCACAGTCCATGGTTGAAGGTGCCCCGATTTCAGGATAGGTAATGACTGGTGTCAATTCTTTTTTATACAAGAACATGGTTCCAGCATAACCTTTACGGGCAGGTTCAACAGATGAACGCCAAGTATTGTCATAGTCAGGGAAGTAGTCTTCCAAGATTTGCAAATGCTTTTTAGTCGGACCTTTAGCAGACAGTTTTGTCTCTTGAATAGCAATGATGTCTGCATTTTCAGCGACCAAGGTATCGATGACAGCGCGTGATAATTGAGCGCGTGCAGAATCACTAGTAAGGGCGGCATTTAGGGAATCAATATTCCAAGAAATTAATTTCATATGTACAGTTTCCTTCATTGAATTGTTCCTATCTATTGTAACAGAAAAAAAGGTGTCAGGCGAGTTATGAGATTGATAAGGGAAGCTAGGAGGAGTATACTTATCTTAGATTGAGAGGTACATATTAATGAAAAAGCAATCCTACATTTATTACTTGTTTTGGGCTCTCTTGTTGTTACAAATCATTCTTACCATCATGACTAGTCTGTCACGGGGAATTATTCTGCCCATTGCCATTTTTCCAGGGATGAGTCTCTTCTTTCTGTTTTGCTTAAGGTATCTCTTGCATTACACCCTTAAGCAATCTCCTTCAGAACCCTTATTTGTCTTTCGTAGGAGTGGTCTTGGAACTAGTTTAAATCCTCAAAATCCTCTGGGTTATAAGCTTAGACTCTTAGTGGTCATGGGTGTTTTAGTTCTCCTTTTCTGCCTAACCCTATTAGCCTTTCTTGGAAAATAGAGTCTTAGGCTTTTTTATTTGTATTTATCACTAATTAGTGATAATGTTATTCTCATAACAAATAAAAGAATTACTGGAGGAAAGATTTATGACGATTGAACTTGGCATTTCAACTTTTGGAGAAACAACTCTCCTAGAATCAACTGGAAAAGCTATCTCTCATGACCAACGTATTCGAGAACTCGTTGAAGAGATTGAATTGGCGGATCAGGTTGGACTAGACATTTATGCGATTGGAGAGCATCACCGTGAAGATTTTGCAGTGTCAGCACCGGAAATTATACTTGCAGCAGGTGCTGTGAATACCAAGAAAATTCGTTTATCTAGTGCAGTAACCATTTTGTCGTCTATTGACCCAGTTCGTGTTTATCAGCAGTATGCAACCATTGATGCTCTGTCAAATGGTCGTGCAGAAATTATGGCGGGGAGAGGCTCTTTTGTTGAGAGTTTTCCACTTTTTGGCTATGATCTTTCAGACTATGATGAACTTTTCAATGAAAAACTAGACATGCTTCTGGAAGTGAAAAAGCAAACGAATTTAACTTGGAAAGGTAAACATACTCAATCTGTTGACAATCGCCCTGTGTATCCGCGAGCAGTCCAAGAAGACTTTCCGGTATGGGTAGCGACAGGTGGTCACATTGAGTCGACCATTCAAATTGCAGAAAAAGGTCTGCCAATTGCCTATGCTACAATTGGAGGAAATCCGAAGGCCTTTGCAAAATTAGTTGAGGTTTATAAGGAAATCGGTGCTCGAAATGGTTATTCGGATGAACAACTTAAGGTGGCTGCTCATTCTTGGGGTTGGATTGAGGAAAATAATTTCCAAGCGATAGAAAATTATTTTTATCCAACGAAACAAACGGTGGATAACATTGCTAAAGATCGTCCACACTGGTCTGAAATGACCAAAGAGCAGTACTATGCTAGTGTTGGACCAAACGGAGCCATGTTCGTTGGAGATCCTGCTCACGTCGCTCAAAAAATCATTCGTATTATTGAGGATTTACAGCTAGATCGCTTCATGCTTCATCTCCCAATTGGTTCTATGCTTCATGAAGACGTACTAAAGGCCATTAAACTGTATGGTGAAGAAGTGGCACCAATTGTTCGTCGTTATTTTGAAAATAAAGGATAATAGGTTGAAGGTAAGCCTCAAGTTCTCTCTACTATTGTCATCAACCCTGTTCTATGATAGGATGGAAGATAATTGATAAAGAGAATAGGAAAATTATGCGAAAGCTATCAGAAACAGAATGGATAAGTCGTTTTGAGCAAGTTTAGGGACTTAAGCCAAAACCTGATGAACTACAACCGGCTTATCAGTCTGGCCTTATTGGAGCCTCGAAAAATTATAAGTATATCTATATACTCTTAGGACCCTAGTTGCCATTGGTCTGACTCTTGTCTCTAGTTCAATGAGGAACGATAAACAAACCAAGTCGTCTTCTACAGTGGCTAGCTCTATAGTCTCATCAAGGGAGACTACTAGCACTTCATCTAGTGAAAATACTAAGTCAAACGAATCTATCAGTGCAAGTATTGATACACCTGATCCTAACCATGCCAAGGAAGCCTATACTGAAAATCCGTGCTGGACCAATGATAAGGCTAGTCAACTTGCTAGTTTGATGGTTTCTTGGGGAAAGCAGATGAATCAGCCTGGATACAAAGAAATTACAAATGAAGCCTCTTCTTTGCCTATCCGTTGGATGTCGGACAATAGTTTGTCTATGGATGCAACCTATGCTGCAAATGGCAATAGCAGTTCTGAGTATACCATTATTTCAGTTTATGAGAGATGGGAAAATGCTTCCGTTCATCGCTATTTCTTTACGATTAAAAAAGACGGAATGCCCTTTGTTCTTTATTCACCAACTACTAATGGTGGTGTGTATTATGTCAAAGAAACAGAAAATGCAGACCTTAAATCAGGATATGCAGACATTGTAAACAATTAAAAACTAGGAATCCAACTGGATTCCTAGTTTTTAATTTGAAGACAAGTCAGGCTGTGCTCAGCTCGTCTACAGTTATTCGCTCTTATTTAACCTTCTTAGCTAACATGGTTGCAAATTGAAGGGCAATGGGATTGCCATGTTCATCCAAACGGTGAAGGTGACCAAGATTTTCATTATACTTGACTAACTCCCAGTCACTATAATAATTTTTCAACTCACCCTCTTTAAACGTAAATGGGAAAGGCATGGTACAAGGGTGTTCCTCGGTATCCATGGCACAGACAATCAGATTGTATCCACCTAGGACAGTACGCTCTTGCATATTCTTGATAATAGCCGGAATTTGATCGGGATCAAGGAACATGAAGACTACTGTTGAGAGGATGAAATCAAAGGTCTCAGACTCAGGAAGAGCAGCAGCGTTGATATCGTAGTATCCAGCTCTAACATTGTAATTTTCCTCATCTGCAATCATTTGGATACGTTGTGTAGCTTCATTATTAATATCAACGGCTGTAACATCATGCCCAAGTGAAGCCAAATAAAGAGCGTTACGACCATGGCCACATCCTAAATCAAGGGTACGACCAGGTTTAATATGTCCAGACTGGACGGCTTCAAGAACCTCAGAGTGGGCTTTAGTATCATACTTTTTAGCCATGTAGTCCTCTGGCTTGCAGTAGAAGGAAAGATAGCATTCTAAATCATCGGAAGCAGGAGCGATTCGATGCCAAGCTTGTGGTTGGACAAAAGGAATTTCTGTTTCAGGCGTGAAGAGGTGCTCTGCAGTAATCTGTCCTCCTTCATCTAATTCGTAAAAGTTAAGAGCTCCTGATAGGATAGTCAGTTTAGCCCAGGTTCCAACCTTAGTGTTATGTTTTTGCGTCACCATTTCTGGGAGTGTTGTGGTTGTCCAGTTTGGAAGACGTTTGTAGCAAACAAGTTGCTGATCTATTGTCATATGTTGAGTTCCCTTCGATAGGTATGTCTCTATTATAGCAAAAGTATGGAAAAAGAAAAAAGGCTTAGCTGAACTGCATCCCAAAAGTTAAATAGAGAAAGTCTAACTTTTGGGGTGTTTTTATTATGAAATTGATTTATGAAGATAAAGTTCAAATATATGAACTGATAAAGATTCTAAAGCGACGGCTAAGAGCTTAGAAGCCGAGTAGGCTGAAGCAAAGGTGGCTTATGAAAAAACATAAGAGTACTACCAAGAAATAGTCCTATAAGGAAGTTAGAGCTTGTCTCTAGTTTTTTGTAGAAAATTTAAATCTGTCAAGTTTTTTTCTTGACACATAAAAATGATATGGTATACTAGTTAAGGTAGAGAGGCAGTAAGTGCCTCCACCATAATAAAAAACTAAAGAAAAGAGAAATTAAAAATGGCAGTAAAAATCCGTTTGACTCGTATGGGTTCTAAGAAAAAACCTTTCTACCGTATTAACGTTGCAGACTCACGTGCTCCACGTGATGGACGTTTCATCGAAACAGTTGGTACTTACAACCCACTCGTTGAAGAAAACCAAGTAACACTTAAAGAAGAACGTGTTCTTGAGTGGTTGTCTAAAGGTGCACAACCTTCAGACACAGTTCGTAACATCCTTTCAAAAGAAGGTGTTATGAAAAAATTCCACGAATCAAAATTCTCAAAATAATTTTTTAGCTTATGGATACCATTGAAAATCTTATTATCGCTATCATTAACCCCTTAATTACTTCACCAGATCAGTTGACCATCAAGATTATTGACGGTCCTGAGTTTTTGGAGTACCATCTTGATCTTGCTCAATCCGATATTGGGCGTGTTATCGGGAAAAAAGGACGTACTATTAAGGCGATAAGAGCGATTGTCTATTCGGTACCTACTCAAGGTAAAAAAGTTCGTCTTGTTATTGACGAAAAAGAGAAAGCTTAAGAGGTGACCCTAGGGTTACCTTTTTTGTATATTTTGGTTATAGCTAGCAGTCTTTGGTATAATAAGAGGGTTAAAGTGGTATTAGGTTAATAGAAAAACTAGGTTAACTAGTTTAATGGTTAGTTTAATGGCTAAGTCAAAGCATTAGCTTAAAAAGGAGCAATTATGATTTATCAAGAAGCATTGGATTGGATTCATGGTCAATTAAAATTTGGTATTAAGCCTGGCTTGGAACGTATGGCCTGGATGCTTGAAGAACTAGGAAATCCACAGGACAATCTTAAGGCTGTGCATATTGTGGGAACAAATGGTAAGGGATCTACTGTCAATGCCTTACAAACGATTTTTTCTCAAGCAGGTTATGAAGTCGGAACTTTTATCTCACCTTACATTATTGATTTTAAGGAACGGATTTCTATCAATGGTCAGATGATTTCAGAAGAGGACTTACTTAATCTGGTTAATCGTGTGAAGCCTGTGGTTGAACGGTTGCCAAAAGAGACGGAGCATGAAGATGCGACAGAGTTTGAAATTATCACAGTATTGATGTTCCTCTATTTTGGTCAGGTCCATCCTGTTGATATCGCATTCATTGAAGCTGGAATGGGTGGTCTTCATGATTCGACTAATCTCTTTAAGCCCTTGGCAGTCCTATGCCCTTCGATTGGTTTAGACCATCAGGCTATTTTGGGGAATACTCATGCCGAAATTGCTGCTGAGAAGGCCGGTGTTTTGAAGAATGGAGCTCCCTTTATTTATGCGACTGACCGTACTGATGTTCGAGATGTTTTCGAGAAGAAAGCGCGTGAAGAAGGGTCTAAGACCTATGAGCTAGGGAGAGATTTCACGGCTACAGGATCAAGCCATTCCTTTGATTTTACCTATGGAGAGCAAAGGTTAGATGATATAGTCTTGGCTATGGTTGGTCAACACCAAGTAGCAAATGCTAGCTTGGCTATCATGGCTTCTTTATTGCTTCAAAAAGATTATCCCAAAGTAACGCCTGAACTCATAAAGGATGCCCTGGCTCATGCCAATTGGCGAGGGCGAACAGAATTTTTAAGATCTAATCTCATGATTGATGGTGCTCATAATAATGAGAGTGTTAAAGTTTTGATTGATTTGTTGCAATCAGAATATGCAGATAAGGAGATTGAACTTCTCTTTGCAGCGATTGACACCAAGCCTATTGATGGCATGCTTGCCCAACTAAAATCGGTTGGTGACTTGACTGTAACGAGTTTTGTCTATCCAAACAGTGTTAAACTAGATCAATACCCAGAGGCTTATAAGCAGGTACCAGACTTCAAAACATGGATTAAAGAACATGTGACGACTGACAAAAAGAAACTTTATGTGATTACGGGATCTCTATACTTCATTTCTCAGGTCAGAAAATGGGTTTTAGAGCAGGCAAGTGATGTTTAAGACTTGAAAGATGCCATTTAGGGGCGTATAATAGCCCTCGTATGTTTTAAAAGTAAGGAGATCACAATGTTTCAACGTCTGAAAAACATTTTAATCGGTGAACCTTTAACTCATGATGATAGTGGTGATGGGCACTTATTGTCCAAGATTCAGGCCTTGGCTATGTTGTCGAGTGATGCACTTTCATCTATCGCCTATGGTCCAGAGCAGGTTGTCTTGGTTCTGACAGCTGTATCTAGTACGGCTATTTGGTGGTCAATCCCTATTGGACTTTTGGTTCTCGTCCTTTTGGCCAGTCTTACCATCTCTTATAGACAGGTTATCAAAGCCTATCCTCAAGGTGGTGGCGCCTATATGGTAACGACGGAGAATCTGTCTCCTAAGTTTGGCTTGATAGCTGGTGGTAGTCTTTTGGTCGATTACATGTTGACGGTTGCTGTTTCAGTGGCCTCAGGTGCAGATGCCATTACTTCAGCCCTTCCCTTCCTTCATCCTTTCAATCTTGAAATATCAATGATTTTGGTGCTTGTTTTGATGGTTATGAATCTTAGGGGAATGCGTGAATCGGCAAAATCTTTGATGATACCCGTTTATCTCTTCATTGTTTCGACGCTATTCTTGTTGGGATTTGGTTTCTTTCAAATTTTAACGGGCCATATGCCTTACGCAGCCACAGCGCATTTAGGACAACCAATTACAGGTGTGTCATTGATTCTTATTTTAAGGGCCTTTACTTCAGGTTCTGCCTCATTGACAGGGGTAGAAGCTATCTCCAATGCGGTGCCTTTCTTTAAGAAACCTAAGGCTAAAAATGCAGCATCAACCCTCTTCATTATGTCAAGTATTTTGGGGATTATGTTTGCCGGAATTACCTTCCTTAACTGGTGGACTGGTATTACACCTCATTCAGGTGTGACCATCTTGTCACAAATGGCTAGAGAAATTCTTGGTCAGTCATGGATTGGTAGTATCTTGTTCTATATTTTCCAGTTCTCAACTGCCATGATTCTTGCAGTAGCTGCCAACACTGGCTTTTCAGCCTTTCCGATGTTGTCCTTTAACATGGCCCAGAATAAATACATGCCTCATATGTATCTTGAAAAAGGTGCACGTATGGGATACTCTAACGGAATCTTGACGCTAGCTATTGGGGCCATTACTCTCTTATTCATTTTCCGAGGAAATACAGAACGTTTGATTCCTCTTTATACTATTGGGGTGTTCATTCCTTTTGCACTTTCTCAAACAGGTATGGTTGTCCATTGGATTCGTGAATACGGCAAGGGGTTCTGGAAGCATTCTTTAGCTAATATTTTAGGTGCTTTAATTTGTTACGCTATTGTCCTCATTCTCTTCCTCTTTCGCTTAGGGGATATTTGGCCATTCTTCCCAATTATTGCTATTTTGATGTGGATGTTCCTTAAGATTAAGAAACATTACAATGGAGTTGCTCAACAGTTGCGTATTAATGGTCAAGTCAAAGAACATCATTATCAAGGCAACATTGTTCTTATCTTGGTGGGAAATGTTACAAAGGCTAATATTGGTGCCATTTCTTATGCACGTTCTATTGGAGATAAGGTTATTGCTATGCATGTGTCTACTAAGGATACAGAGAGTAAGGATAAGGAAACCGAACAAGAATTTAAAAAATATTTCCCAGAAATCGAGATGGTTCATATCCAATCACCTTACAGTTCAATTACGCAGTCAACTATTCAATATGTAGATGAAGTGGCTACTCAGGCTGAAAAGGATAATGCGACTCTGACTGTTATGATTCCACAGTTTGTTCCGAAAAAATCATGGCAAACCATACTTCATAATCAGATGAGTTTACGATTGAAATATTATCTCAAATGGCGTGAGAATATTGTCATTTCATCCTATTCTTACCACTTAAAAGATTAAATAAAGACAAGCGAAGACAGTAGTCATGTGACGGGGAGTCTTCGCTTTTATTATGTGACTTTAAGTCCGTTTCGCTCCGAAGGTGCGAAACAAATAAACCACCCGTTAGACGGGTGGTTATGATTGGCTAGGATTCAGCTTAGCAATTTTATTTTTTGCAAGAAAAATCCAGCAAAATAAGGTATAATAGATAGTATTATAACGTTGAAAGAGGAAATTATGGCAAATCAAGAAAAAGTAGAACAAGCAGTCTATCAACTATTGGAAGCTCTAGGTGAAAATCCTGAGCGTGAGGGACTTTTGGACACACCAAAACGTGTGGCTAAGATGTATGCTGAAATGTTTTCAGGTCTAAATGAAGACCCTAAGGATCAATTTACAGCTGTCTTTTCAGAAGTTCATGACGAAGTTGTCCTTGTCAAGGATATTCCTTTTTACTCTATGTGTGAGCACCATTTGGTTCCATTTTATGGTAAGGCCCATGTGGCTTATTTGCCAAGTGGAGACAAGGTGACAGGACTTTCCAAATTAGCGCGTGCGGTTGAAGTAGCTGCTCGTCGTCCACAGTTGCAAGAACGTCTTACAGATCAAGTTGCTACAGCACTTGAAGAAGCTCTGAATCCTCGAGGAGTTTTTGTCATGGTTGAAGCAGAGCACATGTGTATGACCATGCGAGGTATTAAGAAACCGGGAAGTAAGACAATCACAACTGTCGCTAAGGGCCTTTATAAAGAAGACCGTGAAGAACGCAAGGAAATTCTTTCATTGATGCGTGATTTTTAGGAGTTAAGATGTTTATTGGCAAACATGAGATTGCAGGTAAGGCCTGTATTATGGGAATCTTGAATGTCACCCCTGATTCATTCTCAGATGGTGGCGATTTTGACACTGTAGAGGATGCGTTGGCTCAGGTTGAGCGTATGATTGCCCAGGGAGCAGCCGTTATCGATGTAGGTGGCGAATCTACAGGACCAGGAGCAGAATTTGTGACCGAGGAAGAGGAGATTGCTCGTATCGTGCCAGTTATTCAGGCTATCAAGGCAAAATATGATGTGCTCATCAGTATTGATACCTATAAGACAGCTACTGCCAGAGCTGCTCTTGAAGCAGGGGCAGATATTCTAAATGACGTCTGGGCTGGACTCTATGATGGTCAGATGCTAGCTTTAGCAGCTGAAAAGAATGTGCCGATTATCCTCATGCATAATCAAAAAGAAGAAGTATACAATGATGTCACAGAAGATGTCTGTACATTCCTCAGTCAACGTGCCCAGGCCGCCTTGGAAGCAGGTGTGGCCAAGGACAATATCTGGATTGATCCAGGCTTTGGCTTTGCGAAAAATGTCCAACACAATATTGACTTGCTAAAAGGCTTGGACAAGGTCGTTGCCTTGGGCTATCCTGTTCTTTTTGGGATTTCTCGTAAGCGTGTTGTGAACTACCTACTAGGTGGAAATACCCAAGCTAAGGACCGTGATCAGGGAACGGCTGCTCTATCTGGCTATGCTGTTACCAAGGGCTGTCAGATTGTTCGTGTGCATAATGTTGATGCCAATCGTGATATTGTTAAAACTATTTCAGGAATTTTATGATACTAAAAAAAGCTCAATTGAGCTTTTTTTCTTAGTCTTGAATTGTCCAAACGCTGACAGATTTTTCAGAAACTGGGAAGTCTCCCCATCCGTCTTCGTCAATGGTTACAGTATCAGAGCAGTTTCCAAGAATGTCATAGAAGGTTTGGCCGGCCCAATCACTACCAATTTCCATAGACTTGCTGTTAGCAGCATCATTAGAGATTGTTACAGCTAATGGAGCGCCATCTTCGTTGCCAGAGCGTGTCCATCCAATACAGTTTGGATCATCAAAGTAGTCTGTTTGCTCTCCGTAAGCTAGGTCTTTACGAGCGTAGAGCAAGGTATCTAGAATCTCTTGGAAATTTTCTTGGGCAAATTCACCTTCAATGCCATAGTAGTCACCATAAAATAGGCAAGGAAGACCGTCTTCACGGAGAAGAATGAGAGCATAAGCAGCTGGTTTAAACCATTCTTCAACCGTAGATTCTAGAGCTTGTCCGCGTTGGGTGTCGTGGTTGTCTACGAAAGTTACAGCATGTTCAGGATGATTTTTAACCAAGGTATGATCGAAAATAGTTGTCAAATCATAATCAGCTCCAGCTAGGCTAGCGTCGTAGATATTATTGTGGAGACGAACGTCTACTAGGTCAAATCGATTTTCTGTCTTTTCAAGATAAGTATTGTTGTCTTCTTCATTGGCATTCCAAAATTCACCAAAAACATAGAAATCTTGACCTTGTTTTTCTTTGACATCGCGAATAAAATTACGCATAAAGAAAGAATCAATGTGCTTGATGGCATCCATTCGGAAACCTTGGACCCCAGTTGTTTCGACGAACCAGTCAGCCCATTCGTAAATATTTTCTATAACCTCAGGATGTTTATAATCTAGGTTGGCATACATAAGGTAGTCAAAGTTACCATTTTCATTGTCAACCAAGTCATTGTGTGCCCAGCCCTTGTTGTCACCTTGGATAAGATAAATACCATTTTTATTTCTTTTGGCATCGAAGTCAGTCCCATTAAAGTGGTACCAGTGCCATTCAAAGTCGTTGTAAGCTTTCTGACGTCCGTCAAAAGTGAAATGAGTCCAACCCTCGATTTCAAACGGTTCGCTGATTTCTTGGGTACGGTCCTCGGGGTCAACTTCTACCACATCAAAGGTTTCAAGTTTATCCGCGGCTGCCTTGTGGTTGAGCACAACATCGGCCATAGGGACGATACCAACATTTTTGAGTTGTTTGATGGCATTAAGGTATTCTTCCTTGAGACCATATTTGGTGCGTATGGTTCCTTTTTGGTCGAATTCCCCAAGGTCAAAGAGGTCATAGACTCCGTAACCAACATCATCTTTGTTAGTAGCTTTGAAAGCAGGTGGCATCCAAACATGGCTGATGCCAAGGTTTGCTAGATGTTGGGCATCATCAGCTAAGTTGTTCCAATGTTGGCCGTCACTTGGGAGATACCATTCAAAGTATTGCATTGCAGTTTGATTTGTCATAGTTTTTTCCTTATTATTTGAGATAGTCTTAGTTTAGATATCAGGAATTTTTAAATTCCTGTGACTTTATTTTACCAAATCAGAAGAATTACGCAATCGATTGCATTGCCGAAAAACAATAACTTCAGATTTGTCTAAAATATCATACTAATTAGAGCCCAACTTTTCACCTTTTTTGTGTTAGAATAAAAATGAGTTTAGTCGTCTTAAGGAGAAGATATGGATAAAATTATTTTAAATGGTTGCCGTTTTTATGGCTATCACGGGGCTTTTGCTGAGGAGCAAACCCTAGGGCAAATTTTTGTGGTTGACCTGGAACTGGAAGTTGATTTGATCAGGGCTTCACAAAGTGACAATCTATCAGATACAGTTCATTATGGTTTGGTTTTTGAAGCAGTTCAGAAACAGGTGGAAGAAGAAAAGTATATTTTGATTGAGCGTTTAGCTGGTGCTATTTGTGAGGACTTGTTTAATCAATTTGCGCCAATCCAATCTATTAAAATTAGAATTACTAAAGAAAACCCACCAATTAATGGGCATTATAGAAGTGTTGGAATTGAGTTGGAGCGTAGCCGATGACAAGAGTTTATTTGAGCTTGGGATCTAATATAGGAAATCGTCAAGGCTATCTTCAAAAAGCGGTTGAGAGCTTGAATCGATTGCCTGAGACGGAAGTTAAAGCAGTGTCCTCTTATTATGAGACGGCTGCTTGGGGATTAACAGACCAGGCTGATTTTTTGAATCTCGCTTTAGCACTTGATACTCAGTTGCCAGCTGAAACCTTACTAAGTTCTTGCCAGCAAATTGAAAAAAATCTTGACCGCGTTCGACATGAACACTGGGGCCCTCGGACTGTGGATATTGATATTCTTTTATATGGGCAGGAAACCTGGGGGACTGAGCACCTTAAAGTGCCTCATCCTTTCATGAATCAAAGGGCCTTTGTTTTGGTTCCTCTGCTAGAAATTGCCGGGGATTTAGTTGAGCCTCAAACTGGTCAAGCCTACGAAAAATATTTGAGTCAATTAGACACTAGTGATGTCCGCAAATTGGAGCAATTGGACTAGTTTTTCCTAAAATTCTCTGTCGTCAAGATGGGGATTTTTTGCTATAATTAATCTTGGCTTTTTGTTGTATTTTTCTTTTAATTTTTTGGGAAAAATACTAACTCATTTTTAGGTTGTGATAGTAATAAGGGGGAATTTTTCACAATACCTACAAAGAAATAAATGTATAGAAAAAGTATGGGAAATAACATGTTAGATGAACTTAAAGAAGACTTAGTGGGGATTGATATTCGTTTCGACGAACCCTTAAAACGTTATACTTACACCAAGGTTGGAGGTCCAGCGGATTATTTGGCCTTTCCACGTAACCGATATGAGCTCTCTCGTATTGTCAAATTTGCAAACAAGCACGACATTCCGTGGATGGTGCTTGGTAATGCCAGTAATTTGATTGTTCGTGACGGTGGTATCCGAGGTTTTGTGATTATGTTTGACAAGCTTAATGGTATCGCTGTTAATGGTTATCAAGTTGAAGCTGAAGCGGGAGCTAACTTGATTGCAACAACCAAGGTAGCACGTTTCCAAAGTTTGACTGGTTTTGAATTTGCAGCAGGGATTCCAGGTAGTGTTGGTGGTGCCGTCTTTATGAATGCTGGTGCCTATGGTGGCGAGATTGCCCATATCTTGGTTTCTGCTCAGGTTCTTACAAAAGACGGTGAAATTCGTACGATTGATGCAAGAGATATGCGTTTTGGTTATCGTCGTTCGGTGCTCCAAGAAACAGGAGAAGTGGTTATTTCAGCAAAATTCAACCTCAAACCAGGAGACTACGAGCAAATCAAGAATGAGATGAACCGTCTTAATCACTTGCGAGAACTTAAACAACCTCTTGAATACCCATCATGTGGTTCGGTCTTCAAACGTCCGCCAGGTCATTTTGCAGGTCAGCTTATTATGGAAGCCAACCTCAAGGGACATCGTATCGGTGGTGTTGAGGTTTCAACTAAGCATGCTGGTTTCATGGTCAACGTCGATCAAGGAACAGCAAAAGACTATGAAGACCTTATTGCAGATGTTATCGCTAAGGTTAAGGAAAATTCGGGTGTTACACTAGAGCCTGAAGTTCGCATCATTGGCGACAAATTAAATTAATAATACTAATCCTATTTTTGTTATCCATGGAGGATTTATGACAATTGACTAATCCGATTATTGCCTTTCAGAACGTCTCGAAAGTATTTGAAGACAGTGGCACACAAGTTTTAAAAGACATCAACTTTGAACTGGAAGAAGGTAAGTTCTATACCCTACTTGGGGCTTCTGGTTCTGGTAAATCAACTATCTTGAACATCATTGCTGGTCTCTTGGATGCGACCAGTGGTGACGTTCTTTTGGATGGAAAGCGTATTAATGATATCCCTATCAATAAAAGGGATGTCCATACCGTTTTCCAATCTTATGCCCTCTTCCCACACATGAATGTCTTTGACAATGTGGCTTTTGCGCTTAAGTTAAAAAAAGTGCCTAAAAAGGAAATTGAAGAGCGTGTAAAAGAAGCCTTGAAAATGGTTCAACTAGATGGTTATCAAAAGCGCTCGATTCAAAAATTATCAGGTGGTCAACGCCAACGTGTGGCCATTGCCCGTGCGATTATCAATCAGCCACGTGTGGTCCTTTTGGATGAGCCCTTGTCAGCACTGGATTTGAAGTTACGTACTGAAATGCAATACGAGTTGCGTGAACTACAGCAACGTCTAGGTATTACTTTTGTCTTCGTCACTCACGACCAGGAAGAAGCATTGGCCATGTCAGACTGGATTTTTGTTATGAACGATGGTGAAATTGTTCAATCAGGAACGCCTGTTGATATCTATGACGAGCCTATCAACCATTTCGTTGCAACCTTTATCGGAGAATCTAATATCCTACCAGGAGTCATGATTGAGGACTATTTGGTTGAGTTCAACGGAAAACGTTTCGAATCTGTGGATGGAGGAATGCGTCCAAACGAACCTGTCGAAGTGGTTATCCGTCCTGAAGATTTACAAATCACGCTTCCTGAAGAAGGTAAACTGCAAGTTCGCGTGGAAACGCAGCTCTTCCGTGGGGTCCACTATGAAATCATCGCCTATGACAATCTTGGCAATGAATGGATGATTCACTCAACCCGTAAGGCGATTGAGGGTGAGATTATCGGTCTTGATTTTACGCCTGAGGATATTCATATCATGCGTCTTAATGAGACAGAAGAAGAATTCGATGCGCGTATTGAAGAATATGTGGAAGTGGAAGAACATGAAGATGGCTTGATTAATGCCATTGAGGAGGAGCGCTATGAAGAAAACAGCTAGCCTCTTCTCGGTACCTTACCTTCTTTGGCTCCTACTCTTCGTAGTTGCTCCAGTGCTTATGCTACTCTATCAGTCTTTCTTTGATATCAGTGGCAACTTTACATTGGATAATTATGGCACCTTCTTTTCCAGTTGGACTTACTTAAGGATGAGTTTTAACTCGGTTCTTTATGCAGCCATCATTACTCTAGTAACCCTCCTCATTTCTTATCCGACGGCATATCTCTTAACCAGATTGAAGCATAAGCAACTTTGGTTGATGTTGGTCATTTTGCCAACCTGGGTCAATCTCCTTCTGAAAGCCTATGCTTTTATGGGGATTTTTGGCCAACAGGGTGGCATCAATGCCTTTCTTGGTTTCTTTGGGATTGCCCCTATGCAAATTCTCTTTACGGATTTCTCTTTCATTTTTGTAGCCAGTTACATTGAAATTCCATTTATGATTCTACCGATTTTTAATGCTCTAGATGATTTGGATGAGAATATTGTCAATGCAAGTAAGGATTTAGGAGCTAATGATTGGCAGACCTTTACCAAGGTTATCTTTCCTTTGTCACTTAATGGGGTACGCTCTGGTGTTCAATCGGTCTTCATTCCTAGTCTCAGTCTCTTTATGCTGACACGCTTGATTGGTGGTAACCGAGTTATCACCCTAGGGACAGCTATCGAACAGCACTTCCTCACGACACAAAACTGGGGAATGGGGGCAACCATTGGTGTTGTTCTTATTGCTGCTATGATTGCGACAATGTGGTTAACAAAGGAGAGACGTCAATGAAAAAATTTGCAAATCTCTATTTAGCTTTTGTCTTTGTTATCCTTTACCTGCCAATCTTTTATTTAATCGCCTATTCTTTCAACAGTGGTGGCGATATGAATAGTTTCACAGGTTTTACTCTGGATAACTACCAGAGCATGTTTTCAGATAGCCGTCTTATGTTAATTCTGGCTCAAACCTTCTTTTTAGCTTTCCTTAGCGCTCTTCTGGCAACGATTATTGGTACCTTTGGGTCTGTCTTTATCTATGAGAGTAAACAGAAGCATCAGACTGGGATTTTATCCCTAAATAACGTGCTCATGGTTGCACCGGATGTTATGATTGGTGCGAGTTTCTTGATTCTCTTTACCTTGATTGGTTTCCAACTTGGCTTTGTATCGGTTTTGTTGAGTCATATTGCCTTCTCAATCCCAATCGTGGTTCTCATGGTTTTGCCACGCCTTAAGGAAATGAATCGAGACATGGTGCATGCAGCTTATGACCTGGGTGCGACCCAATGGCAGATGTTACGTGAGGTTATGTTGCCATACTTGACACCTGGCATTATCGCTGGTTATTTCATGGCCTTTACCTATTCTTTGGATGACTTCGCAGTAACCTTCTTTGTAACGGGTAATGGTTTTTCAACACTTGCTGTGGAAATTTACTCACGTGCTCGCAAAGGTATTTCCCTAGAAATCAATGCTCTATCAACGGTTGTCTTCCTGTTCTCTATTCTTCTAGTCATTGGATATTATATGATTACTCAGGAGAGAAAGGAGGAGCATGATGCGTAAACTCTATCAATTTCTGGCAGGGATTTTAGCAATTATTTTCTTCCTTTGGGGAATTGCTGCCTACATGCAAAGTCGCACCGGAAATGCTTCGGACAAACTTGTTATTTATAACTGGGGTGACTATATTGACCCTGATCTCTTGACCAAGTTCACTAAAGAAACAGGAATCAAGGTCCAGTATGAAACATTTGATTCTAACGAAGCTATGTATACTAAAATTAAGCAAGGTGGTACGACTTACGACATCGCTGTACCTTCAGACTACACCATTGATAAGATGGTTAAGGAAGACCTTTTGGTGAAGTTAGATAAATCTAAAATCAAAGGTTTTGATCAGATTGGCTCAAGTTTTAAAGGGCTTAGTTTTGACCCTCATAATGACTATTCCATCCCTTATTTCTGGGGAACTGTCGGCATTGTTTATAATACAAAATTGGTGAAAAAAGCACCACAGCACTGGGATGATCTTTGGTCACCAGATTACAAAAATCAGATTATGCTAGTTGATGGCGCGCGTGAAGTCCTTGGTTTCTCACTGAATAGCCTGGGATATAGCTTGAATACGAAGAATATGACTGAATTACGTTTGGCTGAAACTAAACTTAATAGTCTAACACCAAATATCAAGGCTATTGTTGGTGACGAGATGAAGGGCTACATGGTTCAAGGTGATGCAGCTATTGGAGTAACCTTCTCAGGGGAAGCTAGTGAGATGCTTGATAAAAATGAGGATCTACGTTATGTGGTTCCATCTGAAGGCTCAAATCTATGGTTTGATAATCTGGTCATTCCTAAAACAGTGAAGCATGAAAAAGAAGCTTATGCTTTTATCAACTTTATGCTTAAACCGGAAAATGCAGCTCAAAATGCTGAATATATCGGCTATGCCACACCTAACGAGGCTGCTAAAGCCTTACTTCCAAAGAGTATTACGGATGATAAAGCTTTTTATCCATCAGAATCAACCATCAAAAACCTCGAAGTCTATAATAACTTAGGTCAAAAATGGCTTGGCATTTATAACGATATTTACCTTCAAGTTAAAATGTATCGTAAATAAAAAGTTTCCTTTTGGACTGTTAGATTTTAAGCTTAGTCACAAAATACGAGAGGCCGAAACGCTAGTGTTTCAGCCTCTTTTCTGATTGTCCAAGTTCTTGAAAACGATATACTATTTTTCTTGAATAATTGTATTACTGTGCTATAATAAAGAAAAGAAATTTTTAATGTTTATTGTGGAGGACTTAACATGCAGGCAGCATTTCTCTTTTTACTGATTTCATTCCTGATTATTTTGGGAATTCTCATCAGTATGCTTTACGTTGTACGTCAACAGTCAGTGGCCATCGTTGAACGTTTTGGACGCTATCAAAAAATCGCAACGAGTGGTATTCACATGCGTTTGCCATTCGGTATTGATAAAATTGCAGCCCGTATTCAACTACGTTTGCTTCAAAGTGAGATTGTGGTTGAAACCAAGACAAAGGACAATGTCTTTGTTATGATGAATGTGGCTACTCAATATCGTGTTAATGAGCAAAATGTTACAGATGCTTACTATAAACTCATGCGTCCAGAGGCTCAAATTAAATCATACATTGAGGACGCCCTTCGTTCATCAGTTCCTAAATTGACGCTTGATGAGCTTTTTGAGAAGAAAGATGAGATCGCCCTTGAGGTTCAACATCAAGTAGCCGAAGAAATGACAACTTATGGTTACATCATTGTTAAGACCTTGATTACCAAGGTTGAGCCAGATGCTGAAGTTAAGCAGTCTATGAACGAAATCAATGCTGCCCAACGTAAGCGTGTCGCAGCCCAAGAATTGGCAGAAGCTGATAAAATCAAGATTGTCACAGCAGCCGAAGCAGAAGCTGAAAAAGATCGTCTTCACGGGGTCGGTATTGCCCAACAACGTAAGGCTATCGTTGATGGATTGGCTGAATCTATTGCAGAACTAAAAGAGGCTAATGTGGGAATGTCTGAAGAGCAGATTATGTCTATTCTTTTGACTAACCAATATCTAGATACCCTTAATACTTTTGCGGCTAAAGGCAATCAAACCTTATTCCTGCCAAATAATCCAAACGGTGTAGATGATATTCGTACCCAAATTTTGTCAGCCTTGAAGGCAGATAATAAAAATTAAGCACAAAAAGAAGCCAGATCTATACAATCTGACTTTTTTTGTTTTATTTTTCTAGGAATTGCGTCAAACGGATAACTTCAATCTTATAGCCATCTGGATCAGTGATGAAGTAGTACATTTTTGGTTTACCAGGAAGACCTGAGAGGTCTGTGACAGTATAGCCAGCCTCTTTGTGAGCTTGGTGTGTAGCTTCTAGGTCATCAACACCAACGGCGATATGACCATATCCATCCCCAAGATCATAAGCTTCATGGTCGTAGTTGTAAGTTAATTCCAACTCATAATCAGGATCATCTTCGAGTTGCAAGTAGACAAGGGTGAACTTATATTCTGGGAAATCGTTACGACGGACTTCCTTAAAACCAAGCGCTTCTTGATAAAATTTTAGTGAAGCTTCTAGGTCTTTGACACGGACACAAGTGTGTAGAAATTTAGTCATGTGAGAGACTCCTTTTATCTAATTCTGTAAGTTTATGATAGCATTTTGGAACCGTTTTTTCTAGTTTTTGCTCTTTTGTGCTATAATGACGAAAAAGAATCTGTGGAGGATGATAATGACGATTTTAGCAATTGATTTTGGAGGGACTCAGGTGAAGTCAGCACTTGTTTCAGAGCAGTTTGCCATTGAAAAGAGTCTGCCGACGCAGTCATCCCCACAAACCTTGGAACAAGCTATTGACGTGATTGATCAGATAGTTACTTCAGTTGAAGTAGACTTATCAGGTATTGCAATTAGTGTTCCTGGGACTGTTGATACTAATGAGGGAGTGATTTATCACGGCGGTTTATTGAGATTCTTCCACGGTTTTCGTATTAAAGAGGTCCTCGAAGCTAAGTACCATCTACCTGTAATGGCACTTAATGATGGTAAAGCAGCGGCCTTGGCAGAGCTAGCCACAGGTCATTTGCAAGGAGTGACCAATGGTGCAGCTCTTGTTTTGGGTTCGGGTCTAGGTGGTGGATTTATTATTAATGGTAAACTTTTTCAAGGAAGTCACTTTCAAGCGGGGGAGTTGACCTTTCTTTTACCAGTTCAAATGGAAAAAGTTGATCCTTTATTGATGCGAGGCATGACTTTGTCGGCTGTTGGTTTGATCACCAAGGTAAATGAAGTGCTGGGTAACTCTGACTTAAAGGATGGTTTAGCAGCATTTGAGGCCATAAATGCAAGAGACGAGACAGTCTATTCGCTTTTTGAAAGCTATTGCCGTAGTCTAGCCATTACCATTTTGAATCTTCAAACCATCTTAGATGTGGAAACCTTTGTCATTGGAGGTGGCATTTCAGCCCAGCCGATTCTTATCGAGGAGGTCAACCGCCAGTTTGATAAGGTTCACCATGAGATTGACTTTATCGGTAAAATTATTAAACGTCCCAAGATTGTTGCTTGTCATCATCATAATGGAGCTAATATAATTGGGGCAGCCTATTTTCTTAAGCAGAAATAAACAGATAGTAAATTCAATTACTTGCAAAAATATACATAAAATACTTAACTTTTTTGAGGCGATCGGCTAATTCCGTTCGTTTTTTACTATTAACACTTTACAATATTCAGAAAATTCGCTATAATGGGACCATTAAAATTTTGGAGGTGTCTTTATGACAATTTATAATTTCTCAGCAGGACCTGCTACATTACCAAAACCAGTGCTTGAAAAAGCCCAAGCTGAATTGCTTAACTACCAAGATTCCGGTATGTCCGTGCTAGAAATGTCCCACCGTTCTCCAGAATTTGACAAAATTGTTAAAGATGCGGAAGCGACACTTCGTGAGCTCATGGCCATTCCTGATAACTATAAGGTTATTTTCTTGCAAGGTGGCGCTTCAACGCAATTTACAATGGTCCCACTTAACCTCGCACAAGGTAAGAAAGCTTACTACCTTGTAGGTGGTTCATGGGGTAAAAAAGCTTATACAGAAGCTGTTAAACTTTCAAAAACTATTCCTTTAGAACCAATTCTTTTGGCTTCTTCAGAAGAAACTGTTTACGATCACATTCCAAGTTTCGACTCAGCAACAATTGATCCAGAAGCTGCCTATGTTCACTTGACAACGAACAATACCATTGAAGGAACAGCTATCTACGATTTGCCTGATACCAATGGTGTACCAATTGTAGCTGATATGTCTTCAAATATTTTGGCTGCTCGCTACAATGTCGAGGACTTTGCCCTTATCTATGCTGGTGCTCAGAAAAATATTGGACCTGCTGGGGTGACAGTAGTTATCGTTCGTGAAGACTTCCTTAACGACCAACCACAATTGTCTGCCATGTTGGATTACCGTATTCAAGCTGAAGCAGGATCACTTTACAATACACCACCATGTTTCAACATCTATATTTCAAAACTCGTCTTTGACTGGGTTAAAAATGAAATCGGTGGCGTGGACAAGATGGCTGAAATTCAACGTGAGAAATCAGGACTTCTCTATGATTACATTGAGTCATCTGATTTCTATACAAATCCTGTCAAAGATGCCAAGGATCGTTCTGTCTGCAACATTCCATTTGTAACACCAAGTAAAGAGTTGGATGCTAAGTTTGTAGCAGAAGCAGATGCTCTTGGTTTCAAGAATATCAAAGGACACCGTTCAGTAGGTGGTATGCGTGCTAGTGTTTATAACGCTTTCCCACGTCAGGGTGTACTTGACTTGATTGACTTTATGAAGAAATTTGAAGCCGAAAATAAATAATTAGGTAAAGAGATGGAAATTAGACAAGCCTTCCCAAATGAAATTGGGGCTATCATGACTGTGATTGAGAGTGCTAGAACTTCCTTAGCAGAAGCGGGGAGTACCCAATGGCAAGGAGCTGATGGTTACCCTACTGAAGAAACTATCTTTGACGATGTCCTTAATGGGCAGGCCTATGTAGGAATTGTTGATGGTCAAATCGTTTCTTATGCTGCGGTGATTGTTGATGGAGACCCTGCTTACGACAAAATCTATGATGGGGACTGGAAACACCACAATAAGCGCTACATTACTTTTCATAGAATTGCCGTTTTAAGTGAATTTACGGGTCAGGGCATTGCTCAAATCTTCATTCAAGGTCTTATTGAGGGAACGGATGCTCATGATTTCCGTTGCGATACGCATGAAAAGAATACTGTCATGCAGCATATTTTGGAGAAACTTGGCTATGTCTATTGTGGCAAGGTTCCTATTGATGGTGAACGTCTTGCTTATCAGAAAATCAAAACTAAGAGAGAGAAAGCCTTTTATCAAGAACTTGATGAAGCAGCTCACCACGGGATACATTGATTTAAGAGGAATAAAATTATGGTATTTAGTGTAAAAACGTATAACAATATTAACCAGATTGGTTTGAAGGAACTTGGAAATCATTTCCAAATTGATGGTGATTTAGCGGAAAATCCGGATGCCTATATCATTCGTAGTCAAAATCTCCATAACACTGTCTTCCCTGACAACTTGAAAGCTATTGCGCGTGCTGGTGCAGGTACTAACAATATCCCAGTTGACGAAGCAACTGAAAAAGGAATTGTTGTCTTCAATACTCCAGGAGCTAATGCTAATGCAGTTAAAGAAGCTGTTTTGGCCTCTATCTTACTCTCAGCACGTGACTATATTGCGGCCAATGCTTGGGTTAACACACTTAGTGGTGATGATGTTCCTAAGCAAATTGAAGCAGGTAAGAAACAGTTTGCTGGTAGCGAGATTGCTGGTAAGACATTGGGTGTTATCGGGCTGGGTGCCATTGGTGCGCGTATTGCTAACGATGCCTACCGTTTGGGAATGAAGGTCTATGGCTACGACCCATATGTTTCTATTGAAGCAGCTTGGAATATTTCTCACCACGTTAAGCGTGTTTCTGATCTCAAAGAAATCTTTGAAAACTGTGATTATATCACTGTTCACGTTCCATTGACACCTGATACGAAAGGTACTTTCAATGCAGATGCCTTTAGCCTCATGCAAAAAGGAACAACAATCATCAACTTTGCCCGTGCAGAATTAGTAGAGAATGATGCGCTCTTTGATGCTTTGGAAACAGGTGTAGTAAAACGTTACATCACTGACTTTGGGACAGAAGAGCTGCTTAATAAGCCTAATGTGACAGTCTTTCCACACGTTGGTGGTTCAACGGGTGAAGCAGAGCTTAACTGTGCTATTATGGCTGGTCAAACTATCCGTCGCTTCATGGAAACAGGTGAAATTGTCAATTCTGTTAACTTCCCACGTGTACAACAGGTTTTGAGTGCTCCATATCGTATCACTTTGATTAATAAAAACGTGCCTAACATTGTGGCCCGTATTTCAACAGCGGTCTCTGATTTTAATATCAATATTGATAATATCATTAACCGTTCAAAGGGAGAGTATGCTTATACCCTTCTTGACCTTGATGAGACAGACAAGTCTAAGATTGATGAATTGGTCGCTAAGTTTGAGGCAAGCGATAACATCGTACGAGTACGTTTGATTAAAGGTAAATAATTCAGGAATAAGCTGACAGGAACAAGGTTTTCCTGTCTTTTTTTGTTATAATGAACTTATGTATTATCGTCAGTATTATGTATCCCCTATTGGTCGCCTGTCCTTGGTAGCTGGTGAGGAAGTCCTCTATGGCATATGGTTAAAAGGACAAAATTATTTTCAGGCTGGTTTTAAGGAAGAGGAGTTATCGGACACCTCAAATCCTATTTTAGAAGTGACCAAGAATTGGTTAGAGGCTTATTTTAAAGGTGAGAATCCAAGTCCAGATGCCCTCCCTCTAGCTGATAGAGGGACAGCCTTTCAGCTAAAGGTTTGGTCAGCTTTACGGGACATTCCTGTGGGGGAGAGCAGAACCTATAGTCAGATTGGTAAAGTGATTTTATGTCAATCGGCACAGGCTGTAGGAACTGCTGTTGGTAAGAATCCTTGGTTGATTCTCGTCCCCTGCCATCGGGTTCTTCCTAGTAGTGGTCATATAGGAAAATATGCAGCAGGAGAAGACGCCAAGCATTTCTTACTTCATTTAGAAGGTTTTAGGTTTGACAAGCCTTAGATAGATAGCTTATGCTAGAGAAAAGGAGAAAAACATGTATACTTTTTATGAATATCCAAAATGCAGCACTTGTCGTAAGGCAAAGGCAGAACTCAATCAATTAGGTTTAGATGTTGAATCTATTAATATTAAGGAAAACCCACCTTCGGCTCAGTTTTTAAAAGGGCTTTTGGCAGGGTCAGATTTAGAACTTAAGAAATTCTTTAATACAAGTGGACAATCCTACCGCTCTCTAGGTTTAAAGGATAAGCTACCAACACTCTCTCTTGATGAAGCTGTTGAACTCTTGGCCTCAGATGGGATGCTGATAAAACGTCCTATCTTGATTAAGGATGGTAAGGTTTTACAGGTTGGTTACCGTACGCCTTACCAAGACTTAAATTTATAAAAAATAAGCAAAAAATCTTGCCACAGTAAATAGAAGTATGGTAAGATTAAAACAGTTGCCGCTATAGTTAAATGGTATAATAGAGCAATGGTAATGCTCCGTTCCGAGTTCAATTCTCGGTGGTGGCATCTGTGAATGAATCCAGCCTCAGGGTTGGATTTTTTTATATTCAAAGAGGTTGATTTATACCTCTCAATTTTTCAAAAGTATTTACTGAAAACTCTTGAAATTCAAAAAAAAAGGAGTAGACTAATAGGTGATTAAACCTAGGAGGCAACTCGTGAAATACTACGTTCAATTCATGTTGATTTGTTTGTTTGCCGTGATTGGCGAAGCGCTTTCAACCTTTTTTAAATTACCTGTACCTGGAAGTATCATTGGCTTATTCTTACTTCTGATTGCTCTACAGCTTAAGTGGATTCGTCTACGTCATATTCATGCAGTAGCAGAGTTTTTAATTGCCAATATGACTATTCTATTTTTGCCAGCAGGTGTCGGTATTATGGAACGATGGAATGCTATTTCAGCGAATATTGTCCCTATTATTTTGATTATTATGGGAGCCTTGGTTCTTAATATTGTAGTGATTGCAGTAGTTGTCGTCTTTATCAAAAAACACTTTGAAGGCGATTATGAGGAGGTTAATCGTGGCTAATTTTTTTAACACACCTTTGTTTGGGTTAACACTTTCTGTACTAGCTTACACAATAGGACTCTTGATTTATCGCCGTTTTCCTAATCCTTTGACAACGCCTCTTCTTGTATCGACTGCCTTGATTATCGTCATTTTGCACTATACAGGTATTTCCTACAAGGATTACTATGTAGGTGGCTCTTATCTTAACAGTTTGATTATTCCTTCAACCGTAGCGCTAGCAGTTCCTTTTTATAAAAATCTACACCTCATGCGTCATCACTATAAGAGTATCTTGATTGGATCAACAGTTGCCTGTGTTCTTAACACTACTTATACCGCCTTGATTGCTAAGCTTTTTGGGATGGATTATTTCTTAGCCATCTCTCTCTTTCCTAAGTCTGTAACGACTGCCATGGCTGTAGGGATTTCGGAAAAAATGCAGGGGATTACGACAGTAACTTTGGTTGTAGTAGTTATTACGGGAATTTTAACCTCTGTTTTGGGTCCTGTCTTTTTAAAAATGATTGGCATTAAAGATCCGGTCGCTATTGGTCTTTCCCTAGGAGGAACTGGGCATGCCGTTGGTACTGGAACTGCCTTCAGATATGGTCAGGTTGCAGGTGCCATGGGTGGTCTATCAATCGCTGTAACAGGGATTTTATATGTCTTTATTAGTCCTATTGTGGCTAGTTTAATTCTGAGATAAAAAATTAAGGTTTGGATAGGTTTTCCAAGCCTTTTTAGCTATGAAAAACAAGCAAAATCTGACCTTTTATGCTATAATTAAGATTATGAATTACGGAGATTATATCTGGGATTTAGGTGGTACCTTGTTGGATAATTACCAGGTATCAACCCAAGCCTTTCTAGCAACTTTAGAACAATTTGAGCGTACAGCAGAATTTCAAGCAGTCTATGATGCCCTTAAGGTGTCAACCAGTACTGCCATTGCCATGTTTGCGCCTGATATAACTGATTTTCGAACCCTCTATAAGCAAGAGGAAGCCAAACATTTACAAGAACCTGTGCTTTTTGAAGGTGCTAAGGATGTCCTTGCTAAGATTGTGGCTGAGGGTGGGCGTAATTTTTTGGTTAGCCACCGCAATCACTTGGTGCTAGAAATCCTTGATAAAGCAGAAATTACCTCTTATTTTACAGAGGTTGTAACTTCTGAAAATGGCTTTGCTAGAAAGCCGAGTCCAGATAGTTTCCTTTATTTAATTAACAAATACGATATTAAACACGGCTTGGTCATTGGTGACCGCCAGATAGATATAGAGGCAGGAAAAGCAGCGGGTTTGGATACCTTGCTTATTGATGGCCATAAATCATTATTGGAGATTGTGACATAGATGACTGATGAATTAAAAAATCTTGAAGAAAAAGCGCAAGAATATGATGCCAGCCAGATTCAGGTCTTAGAGGGACTTGAAGCGGTACGTATGCGCCCAGGAATGTATATTGGATCCACCTCAAAAGAAGGATTGCATCACTTGGTATGGGAGATTGTCGATAACTCAATCGATGAGGCCTTAGCAGGCTTCGCCACGCATATCAAAGTTTTTATTGAACCGGATAATTCTATCACGGTTGTTGACGATGGTCGTGGTATCCCAGTCGATATTCAAGAAAAAACAGGCCGTCCTGCTGTTGAGACAGTCTTTACAGTTCTTCATGCTGGTGGTAAATTCGGCGGAGGTGGTTATAAGGTCTCTGGTGGTTTGCACGGGGTTGGTTCTTCGGTCGTTAATGCCCTCTCAACACAACTTGATGTTAAGGTTTATAAAAATGGCCATATCCACTTCCAAGAGTATAAACGTGGGGTCGTGGTAGCAGATTTAGCAGTAATTGGTGAAACAGAGAAACATGGTACGACTGTTCACTTCACGCCAGACCCAGAGATTTTCCAAGAAACAACCGAGTTTGACTTTGGAAAATTGGCTAAACGTATCCAAGAGCTAGCCTTTCTGAACAAGGGTCTACGTATCTCTATTACAGATAAGCGTGAAGGTCTTGAACAAGAGAAACATTATCACTACGAAGGTGGTATCACGTCTTATGTGAAATACATCAATGAAAACAAGGATGTTATCTTTGATGAACCCATCTACACTGATGGTGAGATGGATGGCATTTCAGTCGAAGTTGCTATGCAGTATACGACCGGCTACCATGAAACGGTGATGAGTTTTGCCAATAATATCCACACTCATGAAGGTGGTACTCATGAACAAGGTTTCCGCACGGCTCTTACTCGTGTTATCAATGATTATGCACGTCAGAATAAGATTCTCAAAGAAAAAGATGATAATCTGACTGGTGATGATGTTCGTGAAGGTTTGACTGCTATCATCTCTGTCAAGCATCCAAACCCACAGTTTGAAGGGCAAACCAAGACCAAACTTGGAAACTCAGAAGTGGTTAAGATTACCAATCGTCTCTTCAGTGAAGCCCTAAGTCGCTTCCTCTTGGAAAATCCTGCTATTGCTAAAAAGATTGTTGAAAAAGGAATTCTGGCTTCTAAGGCCCGTATCGCCGCTAAGCGTGCTCGTGAAGTGACACGTAAGAAGTCAGGTCTTGAAATTTCAAACCTTCCAGGGAAGTTAGCAGATTGTTCGTCAAACAATGCCGAAATGAATGAGCTCTTCATTGTCGAAGGGGACTCAGCCGGTGGTTCTGCTAAATCAGGTCGTAACCGTGAATTCCAAGCCATTCTGCCAATTCGTGGTAAAATTTTGAACGTTGAAAAGGCTAGCATGGATAAGATTCTAGCCAATGAAGAAATTCGTTCTCTCTTCACCGCAATGGGAACAGGTTTTGGAGCTGAATTTGATGTCAGCAAGGCACGTTACCACAAGTTGGTCATCATGACCGATGCCGATGTCGATGGGGCTCACATCCGTACCTTGCTTCTGACTTTGATTTACCGCTTTATGCGTCCAGTCCTGGAAGCAGGCTATGTCTACATTGCTCAACCACCAATTTATGGGGTTAAGGTTGGTTCTGAGATTAAAGAATACATCCAACCTGGTGTAGATCAAGAAGACAAATTACGTGCTGCTCTTGAAAATTATAGTGTGGGACGTTCAAAACCTACGGTACAACGTTATAAAGGTTTGGGTGAGATGGATGACCACCAACTTTGGGAAACAACCATGGACCCTGAAAATCGTTTGATGGCACGTGTTTCTGTGGATGATGCTGCAGAGGCTGATAAGATTTTCGATATGCTGATGGGAGACAAGGTTGAACCTCGCCGCGAATTTATCGAAGAAAATGCCGTTTACAGTACTCTAGATATCTAATATTCTTTTAGAAAAAGGTGCAATGCTAGGATAACTATGATATAATCGTAATGTTATTCTACATTTATGAACATAATAGACGATTAAGGAGAAACTATGTCTAGCGGAATTGTTTTACTGATTGTAGTGGCAGTTATACTTGTAATTGTCGCTTACTTAGTCGGTATTCTTATTAGAAAACGAAATGATTCGCGGATTGCACAGCTTGAAGAACGCAAGCAAAAATTGTTTGACTTGCCAATTAACGAAGAAATTGAAGAAGTTAAAAAGCTTCACTTGATTGGACAAAGTCAAACAACTTTCCGTGAATGGAATCAGAAATGGATAGACATTTCGACAAATTCATTTGCAGATATTGAAAATCATATTTTCGAAGCTGAAAACATGAATGATACCTTCCATTTCTTTAAAGCTAGTGGTGAGATCAATAATATTGAGAGTCAGTTAGATCTTGTGGAAGAAGACATTAAGTCTATTCGTGAGGCGCTCTCAACCTTGAAAGAACAAGAAGAAAAGAATAGTGCTCGTGTTAAACACGCACTTGACTTGTACGAAGAGTTGCAAAATTCTATTGAAGAAAACTCTGATAATTTTGGCTCTACTATGGGTGAAATCAATAAACAGCTTAAAAACATTGAATCTGAGTTTGCTGAATTTGTGACTCTTAATTCATCAGGTGACCCTGTTGAGGCATCAAGCATTTTGGACCGTGCAGAGGAGCACACCATTGCTTTGGGTCAAATTTCAGAAAAGATTCCAGCCATTGTAGCTAAGTTGGAAGATGATTTTCCAGATCAGTTGGATGATTTGGAATCTGGCTACCGCAAGTTGATTGAGCAAAATTACCACTTCCCTGAGAAAAATATCGAGCGTCGCTTCCAGGAAATTCGTGAAGCTATCCGTTCAAACTCAAGTGAGTTGGTTTCTCTTGATCTGGATCGTGCGGAAGAAGAAAACGCTGATATTCAAGAAAAGATTGACAACTTGTATAGCATTTTCGAACGTGAAATTGCATCATACAAGGCTGTTATACGTCAAAAGAAAATTTTGCCAGATTATCTCAAGCATGCTAAAGAAAACAACAAGAAACTTCAAGAAGAGCTTGAGCGTCTCATGTTGACTTACATTTTCGACGAAACTTATGCAGCAGATGTACGTAGCTTTGTTTCAGATATTTCGAGTGTTGAAACAGCAGTTCTTCCAACCCTTGAAAACTTTGATAACCAGGTGAAACCTTTCTCAGAACTTGAAAAAATCTTCGAAAAGAGTCTCAATACCTTGTCTGCTGTTGAAAATGGACAGGTTGAGGTTTTTGAAAATCTTCGAGCTATCGCGAAAAATGAAGCTAAGGCGCGTGACGAGCTTGATGTTTATGTTAATAAATTGCATGTTATCAAGCGTTATATGGAAAAACGTAATCTTCCAGGTATTCCTGAATCCTTCTTGAGTGTATTCTTCTCAACAAGTGCACAAATTGAAGCTCTAATGGATGAGCTCAGCCGTGGATGTATTAATATTGATGCAGTAATGCGTTTGACTGAAACGTCAAAAAATGCTATTGAACATTTGGAAGAGACTGCTTATTTGGTTGTTCAAAATGCAACCTTGACTGAACAACTCTTGCAGTACTCGAACCGTTACCGCTCTTTCGAACCTGCTGTTCAAAGTAGCTTTGAGCATGCGCTTAAGTTGTTCGAAGTCGACCATGACTATGATGCATCTTTGGAAGAAATCTCTTACGCCTTGGAAACAGTAGAACCAGGTGTAACAGATCGTTTTGTATCGTCTTACGAAAAAACACGCGAACAAATTCGTATGTAGAAGAGAGATTCTGGGCCTCGGTCCAGGATTTTTTTGAAGAAACTTATCTCTTTTTAGGTTAATGATAAGCCTAATAAAAAGTTATATAGGTATTAAAGAATAGAGGTAATTATGTCAGAAGTAAAAGGCTTATTAGTTATGGATGTAGACTCAACTCTGGTCCAAGAAGAAGTAATTGATTTATTGGGGGAAGAGGCTGGTGTTGGTCGAGAGGTCGCTGAAATCACAGAGCGGGCCATGCGTGGAGAATTAGATTTCAGACAGGCTCTGAATGAGCGTGTGGCAACCCTTAAGGGATTACCTGACAGCATATTTGAGAAGGTCTATGCCCGCATTCATTTCAACAAGGGAGCCAAGGAACTTGTGGATGAACTCCACTCACGTGGCTTCAAGGTAGGTTTAGTTTCTGGTGGTTTCCATGAGACAGTTGATAGACTGGCAAAAGAGGCAGGTATTGATTATGTGAAGGCTAATCACCTTGAGGTGGTCGATGGTCTCTTAACTGGTAAGGTTTATGGTGAGATTGTTACCAAAGATGTCAAGGTAGCCAAACTTAAAGATTGGGCAGCAGAAAATGGTCTTAAACTCTCTCAAACCATTGCTATGGGTGATGGAGCCAATGATTTGCCTATGATTAAGACAGCCGGCATAGGCATCGCCTTTTGTGCCAAACCAATTGTCCGTGAACAAGCTCCTTATCAAATCACAGAACCAAATTTATATAAGGTGATTCAGATTTTGGATGAGGTTAAGACAAAGTAGATATAAAAAGAGTCCGTTGGACCATTCCAATGGACTTTTTGTACGTCAAAAAAGTACCGAATCGGTGCCACTTTTTTCAAGTTGTATACGGACTAAGCCCTATTTTAACTCGCTGTATTGTTTCGAATGGTTTCAAAACTTTTGTTATCACGATTTTCGGTTGACATCTCTTAGAACTCATCTTATCACAGAAGAGTCTAGTATTGAATTGGGAGAAGGGACATGTTATACGAATATCCAGCTATTTTTTACATGATTGAGGAAGCTTACAGGATTAGTTTTCCCATTTTTGGTCGGATTATTCAGGTAGCTTCTTTGTTTGATGTTATGATGAAATCGTCAGTTTTTTTGGCTCATATTATTACTAATTATGGAGACAAGGACTTACCTGTGCCGACGGCGATAAGCAGTATTCCTAATGAGGAAGAGCTTGTGGTTTTCATTTTACCCCCTACAGGAATTATAGAGCCATTAATTAATGAACTACTTCTAATATTCTTTTTGGAGGGAGTGTTCTATTTTTGTTTTTACATTTGGCATCTCAAAGCTATACTAGTATTTAGAATAGCTTTGAGATGCTTTTTATGTCACTTTCAGTTCGTGTTTCGCTCCGGAGGTGCGAAAAATAAATAAACCACCACTCACTATATGTGATTACATACCAAAAAGGGTGGTTATGATTTTCTGGATAATACTCACATAAAAAATAAATAGCTATACATTGACTTGATCTAATATTGGCTATCATTTTTTATGTTCCAATAATATTTAAAAATAATTGACACAAATAAATTATTGCAATACAATAATTTTAGAAAATAAATTATTGTATCACAATAATGGAGGTGCTTTATATGAACAGATTTTTAAAAATAATCGGTTATGGTCTATTCCTTGCACAATATGTTATTTGGTTGCTTGTTTTTCTATTATTAATAGGAGTAGTGGGAATTTTCTTTGGAGGACAGACGAGACACGGAAGTTTTATATTTGATTATGGAAATTTTATAATCAATATTCCAATTATTTTTCCTTTGTTGGTTCTTTTTATGACAATAGCTATGTGCTTTATTGTTATTAAATTGTTAAAAATTTGGAGTATTCTGATGATAGATTTTAGTGATGGTAAATAC